>CAWFXP010000012.1:0-355453 GCA_963819905.1 uncultured Thermoleophilia bacterium | reverse complement strand
CGGCGGCGGCGCGAAGGCGGGCTGGACGATCTTCATCATCTTCTTGCCACTGCTAGGCGTGCTCACGTACATGATCGCGAGGCCGAACGTCGGGGAGGAGGGCGTCTGACACGAAGCTCCCGACCGGGCGATCAGGAAGCGGGCTGGCGTAGGATGCGCGCGCGTGACGGATCCGGGTCCGACCCCGCCGACCGATCCAGGCTCGCTCCTCCGGAGCCGGCAGTATCAGGTGCTGCTCGTAATCGCGGCCGTGATCGGCCTGCTCGTGTCGCTTGCGGCGTGGGGCTTCCTCGAGGCCATCTACTACATCCAGCACGGCGTGTACGACGATCTCCCGCCGGATCTGGGATTCGACAGCGTTCCCTGGTGGTGGCCGCTTCCGTGGCTGGCCCTGGCGGGAGCGCTGGTCACCTTCGCGATCAAGCGGCTCCCGGGCCGGGGCGGCCACGTCCCGGCGGACGGCCTCGCGGTGGGCGGTGCGCCGACGCAGCCGATCGATCTTCCGGGCGTGCTGCTGGCGGCCCTCGCCACGGTCGGCCTCGGGCTCGTGCTGGGGCCCGAGGCACCGCTGATCGCGCTCGGTGTGGGCCTCGGGATCCTGGCGATCCGACTGGTCAGAAAGGACGCACCCCAGCAGGCGCTCGCGATGATGGCGGCTGCGGGGAGCTTTGCGGCGATCGCGTCGCTCTTCGGCTCACCCGTCGTCGGCGCGGTGGTCATCATCGAGGCCGCGGGCCTCGGCGGCGCCATGCTCCCGCTCATCCTCCTCCCGGGATTGCTGGCGGCCGGTATCGGATCGCTGGTATTCATCGGCATCGGCTCGTGGACCGGGCTCCCGACCAGCGACTACGCTATCGAGCCGCTCGAGCTCGCCACGTTCTCGACTCCCAGCCTCGCCGACTTCGGCTGGACGATCCTGCTCGCCGTCGTCGTCGCCGTGGCGACCGTCGCCGTGCTCCGGCTTGCCCGCGCCGTCAAGCACGTGGTCGACAAGCGGCCGCTCGTCCTCACGATCGCCGCTGCGCTTGCGGTCGGCGGCCTTGCGATCACCTACTCCCAGGCGACCGACGAGTCGGAGAACTCGGTCCTGTTCTCGGGTCAGGACGCCTTCGGCGCGCTGGTCGGCCCCGGCGCGGACCTGGCGCTCTCGACGCTCGCCTTGCTGCTCGCGTTCAAGGGCCTCGCCTGGGCGCTCTCGCTCGGGAGCTTCCGCGGCGGCCCCACGTTCCCGGCGCTGTTTCTCGGCGCCGTGGGAGGTCTGCTGGCCGCGCACCTTCCCGGGTTCTCGGAGACGCCGGCGGTGGCCGTCTGCATGGCCGCCGCGGCCGTCGCCGTGCTATTGCTTCCCCTGTCGTGCACGATCATCGTCCTGATCTTCGTGTCCGGATCGGGGCTGGGCACCTCACCGCTCATCATCGTGTCAGTCGTCATCGCCTACCTCACCGCTAAGTTGCTCTCGTCGCATCCGACCCAGGAGACGGGCGACGCTGCGACCGGCGCGGTGGCAGAAAGAGGGGTCTCAGCATGACCACCGACGTCACTCCAACGGATACCAAGGTCCACGAGGTCGGCCAAGGTACGGCTCGCACGCGTCGGGTCGAGCATTTCACGCCTGCCGAGCGCGCGGCGAGGGGCAAGGCGGCGCGCGTCGACATCCCTCGCTCCGCGCATGCCGCGTGGGAGCCGACGACACAGCGACGCTCGCCCGTCGATCTGCTCGAGGAACAGGCGCAGACGAGGGTGCCTGAGCTCGTCCCGATCCGCTACGGGCGCATGCTCGTCTCGCCCTTCACGTTCTACCGGGGAGGGGCCTACCTCATGGCCGCCGATCTCGCGGGGATGCCGCGCACCGGTCTCCACGTGCAGCTCTGCGGTGATGCGCACCTCTCCAACTTCGGGATGTTCGCCTCGCCTGACCGGCGACTGGTGTTCAGCATCAACGACTTCGACGAGACGTTGCCGGGCCCGTTCGAGTGGGACGTGAAGCGCCTCGTCGCGAGCTTCGAGATCGCGGGGAGAGACCGCGGCTTCGATGAGGCCGACCGTCAGGCGATCAACCGCACGGTCGTGCAGGCGTATCGGGAGCGGATGACGAGCTTCGCAGCGATGCCGAACCTCGATCTCTGGTACGTGCGTCTCGACGTCGAGGAAACGATCCAGCAGTTGCGAGGGCAGGCGAAGAAGAAGGACGTCAAGCAGGTGGAGCGCAACGTTGCCAAGGCTCGTACGAAGGACAGCCTCAAGGCATTCGCCAAGCTCACCGAGATCGTCGACGGCGAGCCTCGCATCAGGAGCGATCCGCCGATCGTCGTGCCGATCGAGGAGCTCATCCCCGCAGACGACCTCCCGCGCTGGCAGGAGTACGTGACCGGCGTGATCCGGTCGTATCGGGGCACGCTCCCGCGGGATCGCCGCAGCCTGATGGAGCAGTACCGGTACGTCGACGGCGCCCGGAAGGTGGTCGGCGTCGGAAGCGTCGGAACGCGGGCCTACATCATGCTGCTGCTCGGGCGGGACGGAGAGGACCCGCTATTCCTCCAGTACAAGGAGGCGCAGGCCTCCGTCCTCGAGCCGTTTCTCGGCAAGAGCGAGTTCGCGAACTGCGGGCGGCGAGTGGTGGAGGGCCAGCGGCTGACCCAAGCCGCGAGCGACATCATGCTCGGCTGGATCCGCGTCGACGAGGGGCTCGACGGACGGGCACGGGACTTCTACGTCCGCCAGCTCTGGGACGCGAAGGGGTCGGCCCAGATCGAGGTGATGGATCCCCGCCAGATGACGATATACGCCAAGGTGTGTGGAGCCGAGCTCGCCCGCGCGCATGCCCGTTCGGGCGACGCGGTCGCGATCGCCAGCTACCTGGGCTCGAGCGATGCGTTCGACCGCGCGCTCGCGGTTTTCGCGGAGTCGTACGCGAACCAGAACGAGCGCGACTACGAAGCGCTCCAACAAGCGGTCGAGAGCGGCAAGGTGGAGGCACAGGCCGGCGTATAGGCACGCGCACCAGTGGGCGGTCGACGAGGCGCTGCTCGCCGGGGTGCCCCGCGTCTCCTCCGCCGCGCCGAAGATCGGCCTGGCGCTCGGCTACGACGTCGAATCGGCGCTCGAGAAGCTCTAGACCCATCGCATGGCCGCCCCGGCTCGTCTAGCCTGACCCAGAGTGACGGCTCACTCGCAACTCGACGTTCCGTCGATTCCCGATGCGCCGCCTGCGTTTCACCTGCTCGCAAAGCCGACAGGCGCCGTGTGCAATCTCGACTGCGCGTACTGCTTCTTCCTCTCGAAGGAGATGCTGTATCCGGGGAGCCGCTTCCGGATGGCGGACGAGCTGCTCGAGACGTATGTTCGCCAGCTCGTCGAGGCTCACGCCGGCTCGCCCGAGGTGACGATCGCCTGGCAGGGAGGCGAGCCGACCCTCATGGGAGTCGACTTCTTCCGCCGCTCAGTCGAGCTCGCGCGCTCCTTTGCCCTGCCCGGCCAGCGCGTCGTCCACACGATCCAGACCAACGGGACGCTCATCGATCGGGAATGGGCAGAGTTCTTCACCGCGGAGGGCGTGCTCGTCGGCTTGTCGATCGACGGGCCCCGCGAGCTGCACGACGCCTACCGGGTCGACAAGGGCGGCAAGGGCAGCTTCGACCGGGTGATGCGCGGGCTCGCGTTCCTCCAGGAGACAGGGGCCGAATGGAACGCGCTGACCACGGTGCACGCGGCCAACGGAGACCGAGGCCATGAGGTGTACCGATTCCTGCGCGACGAGTGCGACGCCCGTTTCGTCCAGTTCATCCCGATCATCGAGCGGGTCTCGGCGGAAGCTTCGGCCGGCGACGAGTGGTCGTCCTGGCGAGACAGGCCGCTCTACACGCAGGCCGGCAACGATGTGACCGCGCGATCGATCGGGCCGGAGCAGTACGGACGGTTCCTCGTGGACGTGTTCGAGGAGTGGGTGCGCCGGGACGTCGGAGTCGTCTACGTCCAGATGTTCGATGTCGCGCTCGCGAATTGGGTGGGTGAGCCGCCCGGGCTCTGCGTGCACACGGAGACGTGCGGTCTGGCCCTCGCGCTCGAGCACACCGGCGACCTCTACTCATGTGACCACTTCGTGGAGCCCGACTACAAGCTCGGGAACATCGGGTTCACCCATATGCTCGAGCTCGTCGCGTCGCCGCAGCAGCGGCAGTTCGGGCTCGACAAGCGCGACACCCTGCCCCGGTACTGCCTCGAGTGCGACGTCCGCTTCGCCTGCCACGGGGGCTGCCCCAAGGACCGCTTCGTCGCGACGCCGGACGGAGAGCCCGGCCTGAACTACCTGTGTCCAAGCTTCAAGACGTTCTTCCACCACGTCGACGAGCCGATGCGAGCGATGGGCGATCTGCTGCGGCGTGGACGAGCGCCGGCCGAGATCATGCGACAGTACGCGGCCGAAGACGCGGCCCGTGGGCGCAACGACCTCTGCACCTGCGGCAGCGGCCGGAAGTGGAAGCGCTGCCACGGCGGCGATCCGCCCGCGAACGACCCGGCGTAGCGCGCCGAGCCCGATCTAGGCGCCGGCGAGAGCTCCGATCCATCGCCTCGTCCGTCGACACGTCGCCCGATCGCGTCCCGTAGAAGGAGCCACGGACAGTGCCGGCGCCGTCGTGGTCGCGACGAGGAGTCGTTGCGGGCTCCGCCCGCGCTGCAGCTCAGATGCCCTGCTGCGCCTCGACGCGACCGGCGCGGATCGCTTCGAGGAGCGTGGCGTGGTCCCGCTCTGTCTGTTCGGCATAGGCGCCGGCGAACTCCACGATCGCCCGGTCGAACGCATCGCTCTGTCCGAGGTATCCGGCAATGGTCGCGGCCTCACCCGAGCGGGCGTGGGCACGTGCCAGGGCGGCTCCGCACGCCTCGGCGTAGATCACGAAGTTCTCCGGCGCGATCTTTGCGACGTCGATCCCGCCCTTCATATCGCGCAGCTGACGGAAGTAAAAGTTCGTCGTTCCGTCGATCGGGCTGGTGATCCAGCCGAGGAAGACGTCGCTGGCCGCCTGCATGAGGCGCTGTCCGTAGACGACGCGCTGGCCGCTGTGCGGGTACTCGCTCGGGCCCGCATACGGCTCGAGAACAGAGGCTTCCGCCTGCTTGAACTGGAGGAACAGCGGATCGCCGTCGCCCTTGCCGCGCAGGAGCACCATGTACGCCCTGGTTCCGACGCTGCCGACGCCGACGACCTTGAGCGCCACGTCGACGAACTCGTAGCGGTCGAGAAGCTGATGGCGGAGAACGCCCATCGATGCTCGCATCTGTGTCAGTGACTCTGTAACGAGCCGATCGAGGTCTCCGAGGTCGACATGCTGGATGAGCGGCGGGTCGTCCTTGATCCGGTAGGCGCCGTTCGCTTTCTCGGTGAACCGCTCCAGCGCGTGGAGACTCGTCCGGCGCTGAGCCTTGCCGATCGCCTTGTCGAGGCGCTTCCTCGCCTTCGGAGTCAGCCGTACGAGCTCGTCCGCCATCGTGACGTCGAGGCGGGCGTACCACGTCTCGAGGTGTCCCATCGGCGCGAAGCGATGGATGTGGGTTCGGTAGAACTTGACGCACGCCGCGGCCGCCGCCAGGGCTTGCTTGCGTCTGAGCCCTAGGTCGTCGCCGGCGACCACGAGACTGGCGGCGAGGCGCTTCACGTCCCACTCGAACGGCGCCGGCAGCACCTCGTCGAAGTCGTTGACGTCGAACACGAGGTTCCGCTCCGGCGTTGCAAAGAAGCCGAAGTTCGACAGGTGGCAGTCTCCGCAGGCGGTCACGCGGATCCCGCTCGACGGCGTTCCGGAGAGGTCGGCGGCCATCACGGCGGCGGAGCCGCGCAGGAACGCGAACGGTGATGCCGCCATGCGGCCGTACCGGATCGGCACGAGCTCGGGCACTCGCGTTTCCGCCTGCTGCTCGAGGAGGCCGATCGGGTCGGGACGGCCTGCACCGGCTTCGAACGTCGAGTGGCTCGAGCGAGGAGTCGTCCGCCGTAGGGCGCGGCCGGCGTCGTACTGGTCGTCGGCGGACGGATAGCGCGACTGCACGTCCTCCATCGGGCGCCGACTCTAACGGCTCAAATACCCTCCCGGGCCGACACTCGTCCGAAACGGATCGCTTCGACCAGCGCGCCGTGATCGCGTTCCGTCTGCTCGGCGTACGCTTCGGCGAACTCGACGATCGCGCGGTCGAAGGTATCGCGACCGCCGAGATAGCCTGCGATCAGCGCCGCATCGCCGGATCGGGCGTGCGCTCGCGCGAGCGAGGCACCGCAGACCTGCGCGTAGAGGGCGAAGTCGGCGGGCACCATTCCCTCTGCTTCGAACGAGCCCTTCATGTCGCGCAACTGGCGGACGTAGTAGTGGATCCGGCTGTCGAGCGGACCGCTGACCCAGCCGAGAATGATGACGCTCGCCGCCTGGCTCAGCCGCTGGCCGCAGACGACGCGCTGGCCGTGATGGAGATACCGGCTCGCGCCGGCGTAGGCCTCGAGCACGGACGCCTGCGCCTCCTTCAGCTGGAGGAAGAGCGGGTCGCCGTCGCCCTTGCCGATCATCAGGATCATCATCGTCCGCGTGCCGACGCTGCCGATGCCGACGACCTTCAGGGCGAAGTCGGCGAACACATAGCGGTCGAGAAGCCGCCGGCGCTCGTCGGACATCGATGCCTTGACCTGCGCGACGGCCGACTCGACGACGCGATCGAGGTCCGGCACGTCGACGTGCTGGATCAGCGGCGGAGCGTCCTTGATCCGGTATGTGCCGTCGACCTTCTCGGCGAACCGCGCGAGCGACCCGAGGCTCGTTCGGGCACGCGCCTTCTCGACGGCCTTCCCGAGCCGCCTGCGCGCGCGGTCGGACACAGCCATAACCGCTTCCAGCGAGGCGACATCGATGCGCGCGTACCAGATGTCGAGGTACCCCATTCCCGCGTACCCACGCATCTTCGTCCGGTACGACTCGACGCAGGAGCGGGCTGTGCCCGTGCAGTCATTGCGGGAGAGCCCGGCCGTGCGGGCCGCGACGACGATGCTCGCCGCAAGCCGCTTCATGTCCCACTCGAACGGCGCCGGCAGCGTCTCGTCGAAGTCGTTCAGGTCGAAGACGAGGTTGCGCTCGGGGGTGGCGAAGATCCCGAGGTTCGAGAGGTGGCGGTCGCCGCAGGCCTCGACCTCGATCCCGCTTCTCGGCGACGAGCCGAGGGTCGGGCGGCCATGACGGCGGCGGATCCGCGTAGGAACGCGAACGGCGAGATCGGGTCACCGCGCGCCTCGCCGGCGCGAAGGCTGCCTGGCTCGAGCGCGGCGTTCGACTGCCGAAGGGCGCGGCCGGTCGCGTACTGCTCATCGACCGACGGCTGGGCTTGTCCCTCGCCCTGCACGCCGCTTTCCGCCTTTGTGCTCGGCTAGGCGCCGGTCGGCGTCGCGGGGGGAGCCTTGTCGGGCAGGCTCGCCTCAGGGTGCTCGCGAGCGCACTGACGCACGAGGACTTCGTAGCCGACGGCGAGGATCGCCATCACGACGACCGCCGGGACCCAGCTCGCCCGTTGCGTGGGAGACCAGAGCAGGAAGAGCAGGCCGACGAGCAGCACGAAGACGTAGCCAACCCAGCGGTGGGCGGCCACGTGCGGGGCGAGCCGGCGCCGCGTCGAGACCGCCCAGCCGGCCGGGCCGAGCAGCGCCGTCACGAGCACGCCGATGAGCCCGAGCACGAGGGCTCCGAGGGCCGCCGCTTTGAGGGCCTCCGTGGCGATCGCCCATGTCCCGAGCGCCGCTGCCTTGTACGTCGCGTCTGTGACCAGCGAGTCGATGACGCCTTCTCCGACGAAGCGGCGGAGCACCAGGACGAGGAGCGCGACGACGATGAGCGAGATCGAGACGCTCCGAAGTGCTTCGCGGCGCCGGCCCCGGGCCAGGTAGACGGCCAGTCCGAAGAGCACCCCGCCCCCGATTGCGAACCAGAACGAGAGGGTTCGAAGCGCGTTGACGATCTTCTGGAGGACCCCGAGCTTATCCGACTGGAGAATGACGATCTGGCCGGCGTCGGGCGGGATGCGGTCGACGAGCTGCCCGCTGCCCCCGACTTGAGTCCCCACCTCGGCCAGGAGCGCACGGACGTCGAGGACGAGCTCGTTTCCCTCCCGCGAGACGAACTCGCCCTTATTGTCGATCAGCCGGGTCGCGGCCTCCATGGTTGCCTTGTTCGCGGCCGCCCACACGTCCACCACCCGCGGGCGAGCCAGGACCCGGTCGACCGCCTCGATCGCGACTCGGCCGAGGCCCGAGGCGATCGCGCTCGAGAGCCCGGCAGCCGCGGGCGGGAGTGCCCCCTCGAGCTGCTGTGCCACGGCCTCCGGGGAATAGAGCTGCCCGACGACGTACGTCGACACCCCGGCGCGGACCTCGTCGTTCTCGAGCAGCTCCCTGCTCGTCTCCGACCACTTGTCCGGGTTCAGGATCCCCTGGGTGACGAGCGTGGCCCAGGCCGCGATGAAGAGCATGAGCGCGGCGAGGATGATCAGCGCGTTGACGAGGATGCGTCGTCCGCGGCCAGGTCGCGACTTGGCGGCGGGCTTGGCGGGAGTCGCTTCGTTCTCGGCAGTCGTCATCGAGGCGCCCATTCTTACTGATCCGTCGGATTGCGGGCGCCGTCCGATGTGGATGATTGCGTCGCCACCGTTGTTGCAGGGCTGGGGTGCGTATGACCCGAGGAGAGCGGGCGCCGTCGACTTAGCATGCGCTGCCTACCGTGAGTCCAGATCGCCGGCCGCGGGCGAAGCCAGCGACCAGCACTCGGCTTGCCGCCCCGACCGAGATCGAGTAGACGCTGACGCCGCCGCTAGGCGCTGATCCCATCAGCCGCGGCGACGTGCGCGCCCTCCTCGTGCAGCGCCTTCTCGTCCTCGTGGCTGCCCGGCTGAGGTCGAAGACGACCTTCTTCATCGTCTCTCGATAGCCGCGCACGGCCGCTATCGGCTGAACTCTGGGCTGACCCCCTTAGGATGCCCCCAGGTGAGGCGTAGCTCCTCGGCGTTCGGCCGCTCGATCGTTCGAGCGATCCCGGCGGCCGCGTGGTTGCCGTCCTGGCGGCTGACGCTGAGGCGAGACACGCTGGCCGCGCTCGCGGTCTGGGCGGTTCTCGTCCCACAGGCAATGGCCTACGCCGCGCTGGCTGGCGTGCCACCGGTGCAGGGGCTGTACGCCGCATGCGCGGGGTTGTTGCTGTACGCGCTGCTCGGGACGAGCCGCCAGCTGAACGTCGGCCCGAGTTCGGGAGTTGCGATCCTCTCTGCGGCCACGGTCGCGCCGATCGCCGCTGGGAGTCCCGACCAGTTCCTGAACCTCACGGCGCTGCTCGCAATGATCACCGGCGGTCTGCTTGCGCTCGCCGGTCTCGCTCGCGTCGGGTTCATCGCGGAGTTCCTGGCCAAGCCGGTGCTCTCCGGGTACATGGTCGGCCTCGCGCTTGTGATCCTGGCGGGCCAGATTTCGTCCCTCCTCGGCATCCCCAGCGGCTCAGGCAACTTCTTCCAGCTTGCGTGGAACGTGCTCTCCAACCTCGGCAGCATCTCGGGTTGGACTGTGTGGTTCGGGCTGGCGTCGCTCGCGCTGATCCTCGTCCTGCAGAGAGTGGCGCCACATGTGCCCGCGTCGCTAATCGCGGTCGTCGCCGGTGTCATCGCTGCCCGGGCACTCGACGCAAGTGCCCACGGCGTCGCCGAACTCGGCACGATCGCCGCGGCGATGCCCGAGATCAACGTGCCGAGCGTCACCTTCGCGGACGTCGAGCGCCTGTTCGCCGGGGCGGTCGGCCTCGCACTGCTCGCGTATGCGGAGTCGATCGCGGCCGCTCGCTCGTTCGCCGCCAGGCACCACTACGAGTTGGACGCGAACCGCGAGCTGGTTGCTCTCGGCGCCTCCAACATCGGGTCGGGCCTCCTCCAGGGCTTCGCGATCGACGCCAGCGTCTCACGGACGGCGACGGCCGATGGTGCCGGGCAGCGCTCGCAGCTCGCCGGGCTCGTGAACCTCGTGCTTGTCCTCCTCACGCTCGCGCTCCTGACCCCGTTCTTCGCCGACCTGCCGAAAGCGACGCTGGCCGCAGTCGTGATCGCAGCGGTACTGCCCTTGCTCAAGACCGCCAACCTGCGCCGCCTCTACCGCATCGACAAGGCCGACTTCGCGATCGCGCTCGTCTGCCTCACGGGCGTGCTGGTCTGGGGCGTGCTCGGCGGCATCCTCGTCGCGGTCGTCGCCTCCCTCGTCGCTCTCGTCTACCGGAGCTTCCGCCCCGAGGTCGCGGTGCTCGGGCGATCGCGCTCGGGCGAGACCGACGAGGACATCGGCTTCCGGGACGTCTCCAGGCACCACGACGTCGAGACATTCCCCGGGCTCGTCATCTTCCGCTTCGACCAAGAGATCTTCTTCGCGAACGCCACCTTCTTCCGCGACCAGATCCGACACCTTGTCGAGTCGAGCAGCCCGCGCCCGCGCACGATCCTCGTCGACGCAGCCGCCGTGACGCACATCGACACGACCGCCGTCGACGTACTCACCGAGCTACACAAAGAACTCTCAGCCGAGCGCGTCAGCCTCGCGTTCGCGCGAATTAAAGGCCCGGTCCACGACATCCTCACCCGGGCTGGGCTCGTCGAATTGCTGGGCCCCGACAGCTTCTATCCCACCCTCGAAAGCGGCGTCGCGACCTTCCTCGCCGACACCGATCAGCGCAGCCGAGCGCGAGCATCCCCGACGACGAGCGCAGACGAGGCGCCAGATTCACCCTTCTCTTCCTAGAGTTCTGCGGCTGGAGGCGGCAGGACGAGGAGTCGGTGCGCCGGAGAGCTATTCGACCGGCTGGTCGCCGCGGGCTCGGGGGCGCGGCATCACCTCAACCTATCTTGGCGTCCCCGCCCAGTCGGAACGCGCGAGCGGCGCGACGCTGTTGTTGCTGACGTGGCGGTGGGTCAGTTCTTGATGACGCTGGACACGTTGGTGATGAACGTCTCGATCGCGACGGTGGCGGAAGACGTGGGGACGACGCTGTCGTACGCGGGGATGGACGTGAGCCGCGACAACGGCCTCGTGGTCGATGCCGCGTACGAGGACAAGGCGCCCTACAAGTTCACGGGCACGGTCAAGCAGGTCGTCTTCGACCTCAAGCCGGCCGGACACGAGGACGCGAAGGCGCTCCACCATCACGAGGCCGTCCACGCGGTCGCGCACGGCGTCAGCGCCTAACGCAGCACCGACCATCGGGGCGACGGCGGCCTGGCCGTCGCCTCGCGCGATGTGCGCGCCCTCCTGGTGCAGCGCCATCGCGGTAGGACGTCTTGGAAGGGCTCCGCGCGGAGCCAGAGCCCTCGCGTACGTACCGGCGAAGCCCGCGATGGGAGCGCGGCGTGTCAAGACGGTCTGCGCGCTGGGAGCGGATGGCACCGTCGGCGACAGCCGTTCTCTCTCACCGCGCGGACTACCGGTTAACGATCGATGCTCTCGCGCCCGCGTCCTACGAGGCCTCGCGGCGCGCCGGCCACCATGCGGGCTCCTCGGCGGTTCCGGTCTGCACTGCAAGCGCAAGCGAGTCGAAGACCGACCACGCTTCGACGATCTTGTCGTCGTCGAGCGTCAGAAACGTCGAGCCCGGGATCGTGATTGCATTGCCGCTCGCCGGCAGGTCCGGCCGCTCGCCCGTCTGCGTGCCCGTGAGCACCCACTCGATGGCGATCTTGTCCTTCGCGCGGATCTCCTGCGAGAGCTCCATCCTGATGTCGGGCACGATCGAACGCCAGTATCCGATGCTCTCCTCAGCGAAAGCAGGGCCGCTCTCGTTGGGACCAAGGTCGGGAGAGAAGCTATTCATGTACACGGCACAGCCCGGCGCGACGTGCTTCTCAGCCTCGCTGAAGTCGCCCTCGTTCCAGGCGGCCACGAGAAACTTCACGGCCGGATGCTTCGGCTCGTGCTCCTCCTGCTTGCCGTGTCTGAAGTGCCTCACGGCCAGAGCGCCGAGTGTCGGAATGATCGCCGCCTCGATGTCGGCGGGCAACAGGAGCTTGGCCAGCAACCAGCCGCAGAGAGCGGCGAGCGTCATGTCCAACAGGAAGAGAAGCTTGACGTCTCCCTTGACCATAAAACGAGGGACATGCACCGTACCGGCGTCGTCCTGCGCCCTCGCGAGATCGGGCATCAACGGGGGCAACTCCTCATTCCGGCTCTCCCTTCGACTCCGGCTGCATCGCGGCTCCCGTGCCGCGCTTCCCAGCATCGCACAGGACATCGTGGATTGCGAGCAGACCGCCGTTCATCACGTGCGGGGTCCAGGCGGCGTAGTCCGACTGCGCCGCCTCCTCGGTATGGCCGCCGTCGATGAACACCATCGCGAGCGGGCGTTCCCAAACGGAGGCCACGGTGGCCGACGGCCGACGACGGCGACCTGGTCGAGGGGTCGCTCGGCGACCGTGACGTAACCGGTCTCGCGCACGAAGCGCCGGAACTGGGCCGCTGTTACCGGCTTGCCGCCTCGACCGAGATCGCGTAGACGCTGACGCTGCCGCTAGGCGCTGATCCCGTGGGCGGCGGCGACGTGCGCTCCGGTCTCATGCAGCGCCTTCTCGTCTTCGTGGCTGCCCGGCTTGAGGTCGAAGACGACCTTCCTCACCGTGCCGGTAAAGGGATACGGCGATTTGGCTGCGTAGTCGCGGTTGACGGGCAGGCCATTGTCGCGCCCGACATCCATGCCTGCGTAGGAGGAGAAGCGGACGGCGACCGTCCTCTCGATCCGCCCCTCGCCGATCTTCTCGTCGTTTGCGTACAACGAGACCGTTCCGCCGGCCGACCGTTCCTGCCGGTCGGCATCGAACCGCATGCCGACCGTGACGTCCCCGGTCGGGATCGGCTCGGTCGAGACCTGCTCGTACTGCTCGACGCCCATCGTCGAGTAGCTGTGGTGCAGCAAGCCGTTTTCGTCGACCCAGAGGGAGAAGCCGCCCATCTCGTCCGCCTCGGCGACGATCACGCCCTCGGCACCGTCCCCGGGGACCGAGAGCTCCGCCTCGATGGCGTAGGAGCGGCCGTAGATTCGGGGGATCATGCCGGAAGCGATGTTCTGGACGTCGCCGTAGAACGTCTGGGTCGTGCTCGTCGGCATCGGCGGCAAGATCCCGAAGAAGACCGAGAACGGGGCCAGCAGCGGCAACACGTTGTACTTCTCGGCCTCCTCCCAGAAGAGCTCTTTCAACTCGGCGAGCTTCTCAGGGTTCTCCGCGGCGACGTCCTTCGCCTGGCTGAAGTCGTCGGGGAGGTAGTACAGCTCCCAGGTGTCCTGCTCCGGGTCATAGGCTCCGGGAGCGAGCCTCGCCATCGTCGGCGGCGAAAGGTCCCATGGGATGCGGTCGAGCTTGCAGGCGGCCCACCAGCCGTCCTTGTAGATCGCCCGGTTGGCGACGATCTCGAAGTACTGCACGGTGTGGGCTTCCGGTGCGTTCGCGTCCTCGAAGGTGTGGAGGAAGCTCGTCCCCTCCATCGGCTTCTGGACCGTCCCCTCGACGACCTTGGGCTCGGGGATGCCGGCCGCTTCGAGGATCGTCGGCCCGATGTCGATGCAGTGCGTGAACTGGGCGCGCAACCCGCCGGCGTCCTTGATCCGTTCCGGCCAGGAGATCACCATTCCGTTGCGCGTGCCGCCGAGGTGGGAGGCAACCTGCTTGCCCCACTGGAAGGGCGTGTTCCCGGCCCACGCCCACGCGGACGCGTAGTGCGGCGCGTACGCGTCGGTGCCCCAGGCGTCGAGCCCGCCGTAGTCATCGATCAGCGAGAGCTGCTGCTCCGCGGTGAGGGCGATCCCGTTCTGCATCGTCAGCTCGTTGAAGGAGCCGGTCAGCGTTCCCTCCAGGCTCGCGCCGTTGTCCCCGAAGATGTAGATGACGAGCGTGTTCTCGACCTCGCCCATCTCCTCGACCGCGTCGAGCAGGCGGCCGACGTTCCAGTCCGCGTTCTCCTGGAAGCCGGCATAGACCTCCATCTGCCGCGCGTAGAGCTTCTTCTCGCTGTCCGAGAGCGAGTCCCAGGCGGGGAGCGCGTCCGGTCTCGGCGTGAGCACCGTGTCCGGCGGGATCACCCCCAGCGTCTTCTGCCGTTCGAAGGTCTCCTCGCGGAGCACGTCCCAGCCCTGGTCGAACTTGCCGCGGTACTTCTCGCTCCACTCGACAGAGACCTGGTGCGGCGCGTGCGAGCACCCGGTCGAGTAGTAGATGAACCACGGCTTTTCCTGATCCTGGGCGCGCACCTGGTGCAGCCAGCGCACCGCCTGATCGGTGAGGTCGTCCGGCCAGTAGTACTCCTTGCCGTCCTCGGCCTCCGGGGCGCCGATAGTCGTGTTGTCCTGCGTGATCACCGGGTCGTACTGGCCCGCCTCGCCGCCGAGGATCCCCCAGAAACGATCGAACCCCCACGCATTCGGCCAGCGGTCGAACGGCCCGGCTGCACCCTGCACGTGATCGGGGGTCAGATGCCACTTGCCGAATCCGGCGGTCGAGTAGCCGTTGCCCTGAAGCGCCCGGACGAACGGAGCGCAGTCCTTCGGCACGCTCGCGCAGTAGCCGGGGAACGGGCCGGGGAGCTCGCCGATCGACCCGAAGCCGACTGTGTGGTGGTTTCGGCCTGTGAGCATGGCGGCCCGGCTGGGCGAGCACAGCGCGGTGACGTGGAAGCCGTTGTACCTGAGGCCCTGCTCGGCGACCCGCGTCATGGCCGGCGTCGAGACTGGCCCGCCGAACGTCGACGGGTTGCCGAAGCCCGCGTCGTCGATCAGCACGAGCAACACGTTCGGCGCGCCCTCCGGCGGCGACGGCGTCATGGCGATCGTCCAGTCGGCGACGGAGGCGTCGAGCGTGCGCCCGATCGTGCCGCCGAAGTTCGGATCCGGGATCGGCAGCACCGTGCGGTCCGGGCTGAACTTCCCCATCGCCTCGGCGAGCGACTCCTTCAATGCGCTGACGCCCTTCTTGTCGCCCTGGACAACCGACCGGAGCAGCGCGCCAGCGAGCGCCTGCTCGACACCGAGCCGCTGCTCGTCGTCGAAGACCGCGATGATCCCGGCCGACCCTGGCGGCAGGTTCTCGCCGATGTTGTCGTGAATCTCGTTCTCGACCCGGTGGTCGGCGAATCTGCCGACCACCCTGCCCGCGGCCGCCCCGACGGCGACCGACGCAAGCAGCGGCGGCGCAAACAGGCCGACTGCGAGCCCGACCCCCCCGCCCCAGCCCGTCCCCTTACGGCCGAGGTTGTCGCCGGTCTGCTGCACCGCGACGCTGCCGTCCTCCGCGTGCGTGACGAGGATGACGCTCTCGATCGAGACTTTCTTCTCCTTGACGAGCGCGACGAGCGCCTCGAAGTCCTTCGTCGCCTCGTCGATGTCCTGGTAACCGGCAACAAGGAGGTCGGTTGTCTCAGCCATCGCGGCTCTCCCTTCGCTTCTCTCCGGAGACGATATGAGCGGTTTGGCGCCGGATCATAGGCCTTCTCCCAAGCTGGCGATAAATTCGATGGCCGTGATGCTCGGCAGAAACACGTATGCAGCGGCTTTGGTCGTGAGGAAGCTCGAGAGACCTGTCACCTCGATCGGTGGGCCTCCATCTGCCTGAGGTATGACGAAGATGCTCTCCGCCGGGTTCTGGGTGCCGATCATTGGATCTTTCGCCTTTGGGTCAAGCCTGAAGGCCCCGGCGAACTCGCTGTCATTGACCCAACGTCGCAGCACGAACTCGTATTGGTTTTCGATGTTCGAGTTGATGAAATGAAAGAGCATCCCGCGCTCGATGCCATCGTAGGGCTTCCTTGGATCATAGGTCGGCCCGTACGGCAGACCGCGACGAATCAGCCGGTGGGAATTGTTGCTGCCGCCGGGCACCCCCTGACCCGCGACTGGTTGACCTCGTGGATTGACCCGGCGTATGTGTGCGCCGACGGGACAGCGGATCCCCTTCGGATCTCCCGAACCATCGGCATCTACATACTCGAAATCGTTCAACTGTTCGGGCGAGATCCCTCCCGCAGGGCTATCGGTGTCCGGTGACAAGGCGAGAGGAACGCCGTTGCGCCATCGCCCGCACATCTTTGCGGCCAGCAGTTCGGGATCGATCTTGTCCTTGTTCGACTGCAGGAAGTCTTCGAAGCCAACGACGTCGGTCTCGACCTTCTTGAAGACTGCGAAGCTACCGTTCAGGCCCAGTTGTCGCGGCTCCGGGACCTCGTAATTCGTGGCGTCTTCCCGCAAGACGAAGAGCCATGGCTCGCAGGGCTGCTGGTGATCGGCGAGATATTGTTCGGGGCCGCCGCGAATGGTGGGCATACTGATTCCGTCGGTATAGCCGAAGTGCACTTTGGCAGTAGGCACGGGCTGGCCATTGTGCATCTCCATCAACGCCATCCCGTCCTGGCGCCAGATCTCTCGAAAGGCATCTCCCTCGGCAAACAACGCACACAGCCTGTCGCTGTAGCTCGTCATCGCCTCCGGGCTGATGGCGTGCAGCGTCACCAGGACGTGATCGTCCCCTCTTCCAAAACCGTCGATCCAGTTCTGGGGCGAACTTGCTCCGCTATCGCCGACCGACTCCGCGCGTTGCGCGGCTCCTTCGATGAACGCCCCAAATGACTTGAACGACACCGTTGGGACGCGTTCCTCTATCTCCAGTGCCACCAGTCCGGGCCACGTGATACCGATGTTGAGGCAATAGTCGGGCTTGCGACGCGGCGCATCGGCGAGATTGTCTCCCGGTCCGGGCGCGAACCCGATGTGCCAGTCCTCGGCAGTGGTGATCTGCGGGGCGTCGGATTCGTCGCCGCTCACGAGCCGTCCGAGTTGCCTGCGCGCTTGCGCCGGAATTCCTACCGTCAACAAGAAATGCCGCACCATCGGCATTCTGTAACCGCGCAGAACGAACCCTTGAATGTCCGCAAGGTCGAGCGCGGACTCTTCCACGGCCCCAGAATCGCCCTTCGTCTCTAGGCGTTCATGCTGCCTTCGACCCAGCAACCGGCGAAGAAGCCCTGGGCCTTTCTTCGCCGGTGCTGCTTGTGTGTTGTTCTCCTTGGCCAACGCCGACCTCCGAGTCGATCATGGTCGTGACCATGTGACACAACTGCTATCCAGCGGTGGCCGATGGTGACGTGCGATAGTCGGCCAGCAGGGCTCGGATGTCTTGAACCCCGAGGCCCGGATAGGCGCTGTAGAACCCGATGGGCGGATGGTTGGCCTCCAATGCCCACTCATAGAACGCCTCGGCGTTCCTTGCTACCGGGGTAGGCGGCGCGCCATCGACGTGTGGAAAAACAGCATCGAACACGAACGAAGTCTTGTCGACGAAGTCCTGGAGGTACTTTCCCAATCGCCGTCGAAGATCGTGAAGAAGCCTAGGTGGCTCTTCTCAAAGGGCACCCAATGGGAGAAATGCAGCGTCCCAATCGAATCCGACGCTGCCTTGCCCTTGTCTTTAATGCGACCTCGTCGTCCAGCTTCAAGGCAATGCCTTGCAGACGTGACTTGATGGACATGTATGTCAGCAAGGGGCTCTGCGACGTATTGCCCGTGAAGCCCGCCGCACGCGCGCACTCCTTGATGTCCTGAACCGAAGCGTCCTCGTAAGCGAAATACGTATCTAGAGGCTCGCGGACATGATGCTTCAGCCACTTGATGACCTTCTGAGGGTTACCAGCCACGGGCGTGGCTGGAGGGTCGTCCACGTGCTTGAAGATGGCGTCAAACACCGGGCCGGCACTCTCCACGAGCCGCTCAATGTGCTGGTCGTTCTCGCCGTCAATGTCCGAAAGGAAGAGAAGCTTCTCGTCTCCCTCGACCATGAAACGGGAAAAATGCACGGTACCGAGGTCGTCCTGCGCTTTCGCGAGATCGGGCATGAACGCGGGCAGCTCTTCGGTTAGCGCCTTGGCGTTGGCGGGAGCCTTGATCGGGAAGTCAATGACGAGATGACTCTGGCTCATAGCGTTCTCCTTTCTCATGCTCGACGGATGGTGCCTGCCGAACCGTCGCGCCGCGCGCAGTCACGAGCTACGAACAGTCGCGCGCCGGCTCTGCGATGACTCCGGTGGGTTCAGACGCTTGCGGTACCAGAGGGCTTCCGCTCCCGACGGGAAGTCCTCGACTCGACCCACGAGCTCGTAGCCGGCCCGCTGATAGAGGCGCCGTGACTGAAAGTCGTAGGTGAAGTGGACCGTCTGCGTGCACCCGCGCGCTGCCGCCTCGGCCTCGGCCGCGGCGAGGAGCCGAATCCCGAGCCAGCGACCTCTGAGACTCGGGTCCACCCAGAGGTTCTGCAGCTCGCAGCAGTCGCCCCACGTCCAGCCGCTGATGCCGGCTACGATCCTGCCGGCGTCGCGCACGAAGATCGCCAGCTCGGCTGAGTCACCGAGCCCTGTGGCGGCCGACGCCTCATGACGGATCTGCGTTTCGAGGAATTCGACGTCGAGCGGATCCGGATCGTCCTCGACGTGGAACTCCGGTGCGACCAACCAGTCAGGCGCCGACGATCTGCTCGAGGAGCGAGGCATCGTCGAAGTACGTCCGGTACGACTTGATCTTCCCGTCGCGGAAGTCGGCCACGGTGACGCCGGCCAACTGGACATGCCGTCCTGTTCCTTCCAACACCGCCCCCTCGTCGAGGACGAGCGGCCCCGTGTGATCGGCTTCGACGAGCCACTCGGCGAAGGCCTTGTTGCCCACTTCGTCGACTCCGCGGAACATGAGGACGACGTTGGAGAACGCCTCTTCGCGGAGAGCGGCGAGCTCGGTGAGTGCCGGCAGCCCCGACACGGAGGCGATACGGCGACCACCCGACGACATCGTCGGTGAACAGCGTGCCCAGATCGACCGATGCGCCACCGACCTCGGCCTCGAGCGCCTTCTGTAGCACGTCCTTGCGCGACTCGCTCATAGCAACCCCCTGTCCCGGCTGTTATCGATCGGCCGACGTCTTCTGACAATCCGAGGTGCGTTCAGATCCCCAGGGCCTTCGCCTTGGCCGCCGCGAACTCGTCGTCCGTCAGCGCGCCCGACTCGTGCAGCTTGGCGAGGTGCTCGATCTGGTCTGCCGGATCTGCCGGAGGCGGCGCATGCTGCGCCGGAGCTGCCGGAGGGGGCGCGGCTGGCGGCGGAGCTGCCGGAGGCGGCGCTTCCTGGTAGTCGTCGGCGGGCGCCTCGTCGTCCGCCGGTTCTTGCTCGTTCCTCTTCTTCGCCTCGTGGTGAGCGATCGCTCCTCCGGCCACTGCTCCGGCCACGAGCGCGCGGCGCCTGGTCCGTCGCCTCATTCCCATGGGGACTCCTTCCCTTCGTTGCGACACCTCGGCCAGCAAGCAGCGTCCGAAGTCGAATCCAGCGCGGGTAGATTACACAAGTGCGGACGCCGATCAAGCACTCGCCGGACCCGATGTACGCGGAGTTCGAGGTCCATCGTTCGATGATCTGCGACCGCGTCCGCACCGAGGCTTTCCAGCATGCGATCGACGCGGTCGTGCGCTCCGGCGACACCGTGCTCGACATCGGGGCGGGAAGCGGCATCCTGAGCGTGTTCGCGGCGCGGGCGGGGGCTGCGCGCGTCTACGCGGTGGAACAGACCTCGGTCGCAGTCCTGGCGCAGCAGCTGGCCGCCGCCAACGGAGTCGCGGAGATCGTCCGGGTGATCCACGGCGACGTCATGGATATCGAGCCGCCGGAACGGGTCGACGTGATCGTCTCGGAGTGGCTCGGAGGGTTCGGCATCGACGAGGGGATGCTCGTTCCGGTCATCGCCGCCCGTGACCGCTGGCTCAAGCCGGGCGGTGTCATGATTCCCCGCTCGGTGACCGCGTGGGCAGCGCTGGTGCACGACCGCTACCTCGGGGAGACGGTGGAGTTCCTACGGGACAATCCGTACGGCCTCGACCTCGACGACCTGGTCGAGAAGACCGTCAACGAGATCTCCTACTCCGGCGGCTTCCGCCACCTGGCGGCCGGTGACAGGCGATCCGAGCCGAGCCGGTTATGGACGACGAACGTGGAGCTGATCCCGCTCGAGCGCGCGCAGTCGGCCGCACGAAGCCGAGACGCTGCTGCCCGTCCACCACCACGGAACGGCCAACGCGCTCGCACTCTGGTTCAGCGCCGAGCTCGCACCCGGCATCTCACTCTCCGTCGGGCCCGGCGATCCACCGACGCACTGGGGGATGACGACGGCCCCGCTGCACCGGCCCGTGGAGCTCACGCCCGGCATGGTCGTGCGCGCCAGAGTCCGGACCGCTCCGGCTCGGCCGGTCGGGACGTGGACGAGCTGGGCCATCGCGATGCCAGGCGCCGACTGGGAGGAGCACGACGAGCAGTCGGTCTGGGAGGAGATCGACGACTGAGCCATGGCCCTGGGAGGAGTCGAACCTCCGCGCGCAGATTCGAAGCTCGTCCAGGGCTTCTCGGCCGATCTCGGCCCGTCTTGGATTTCCCTGCTCAGCCTGGTTTTCGCTCACGACCTCCTTGGTGCTCAACCAGCCGATCTGCTATTGATCGGCACCTCGTGAGCAGCCTCGGTACGGCCTATAGGGTCACCCTGCTGCGAAACTGTCTCCGCGAGCAACTCGCCGGGGGAAATTGAGGTTTGGGCGGCTCGGGTCTCGTCGCGATAGCGCTGCTCCTTCTCGCGTACGCGGCGGTTTCGCGGCGGCTGACGGGATCCGTGATAACCGCTGCGATGGTGTTCGTCGCCAGCGGCATCCTGGTCAGCGACGAGGTCCTCGGCTGGCTCGATCCGACGATCGAGAGCGAATCCGTCCGCTGGGTCGCCGAGGCGACGCTGGCGCTCGTGCTCTTCTCGGACGCGTCACGGATCAACCTCGGAGTACTGCGCCGCGAGTATGTCTTGCCTCTCCGTCTGCTCGCGATCGGGCTGCCGCTGACCATCGTGGCCGGCGCTCTCGCGGGTGTCGCCGTGTTTGGCGAGCTCGTGATCATCGAGGCCGTCTTGCTTGCGATCGTGCTCGCGCCGACGGACGCTGCGTTGGGGCAGGCGGTCGTCACCGATCCCCGAGTTCCTTCACGCGTCCGACAAGGGCTCAACGTCGAGAGCGGGCTCAACGATGGCATCTGCGTGCCACTCCTGCTGATCGCGATCGCGATTGCCGAAGCGGAAGAGGGCGCGATCGGAAACGGCGCGGCGGCGCGCCTCGTGCTCGAGGAGATCGGCTACGGCTGCCTCGGGGGCGTGGTGGCGGGACTCGCAGCCGCCGTCGTGGTCAGGGCAGCCGTCCCGCGCCGCCTCGTCGATTCGACCTGGCTCCAGGTCGTCCCGGTCGCCGGGGCCGCGTTCGCCTACGGGCTGGCCGTGTGGATGGGCGGCAGCGGGTTCATCGCCGCCTTCGTCGGAGGTGCCGTCTTCGGAGGGCTTCGTCGCGAGGTCGGGGGCGACGTGACGCTCTTCCTGGAAGAGGCGGGCGGGTTGCTCGGTGCAGTCACATTCATCCTCTTCGGCGCTGTCATGCTCGTGCCGATGCTGGACGACCTCTCCGCCGACATCGTTCTGTATGCAGTTCTCAGCCTGACGCTCGTTCGCATGATTCCCGTAGCTCTGGCCATGGTCCGCTCCGGTGCCCAGCGACCAACGGTCGCCTTCCTCGGCTGGTTCGGGCCTCGTGGACTGGCGTCGATCGTCTTCGCGGTGATCCTCGTCGAGGACGCAGACCTCGTCAACGAGTCAGTGCTGCTGAACACGATCTTTCTCACAATCGGCCTCTCGGTTCTCCTGCACGGCCTGACCGCAACCCCTCTTACGAAGCGCTACGCAGCGTGGTTCGCGGCCCACCCGCGTGACGAGACGCCCGCGTTCGAGAGTACGCCGACTCCCGAGCAGCGCCCGCACCGATGGGGAGCCGGGCTGTGGCATAGGAAGCGGGACGTCGAGGACGCCTCGGACGAGACCGCGTCATAGCGAGCGGCGGTGTCTGGGCGGGCACTCAGCCGGCTCGCAGGTGTGAGGCAACAGAAGTTAGCCTGACGAGCGGCCCGCCCCGAGTCGCAGACTTTGAGCCCCTCCCACCGCCTCTCGGCGGATCCGGCGTGACGATCCCACCCGAACTCGCTCGCCCTCTGGCCAGATCGCCGGCGTCCTTTCGATCTCGCCCAGCGCGGATCCGTCGGCAGCGTCGAGACAACGCGCTCCGCAAGCCTCACGCCGGGTTCAGGGCTCCTGGCCTGGCACGGATGCCCGCCGACGCGGCAGATTCACAATCATCCTTTTCGGACGATGTCCCTCCCCGGCGGCGAGCCATCTTTCTCGTGCCGGGTCTGGTTCCGCGTCCTCCACTGAGGAAGGGGATTGACAATGGCAGAGAAGCAACTCGTACTCTCGTTCTTCGCTCGATGAACCGGCCGCAGACGCGGCGGCCACGGCGCTCAAGGAATCCGGGGTCGCTTCCGGCGACGCTATGGGCTATCCTGGTCCTCGACGACGCTGGCAACCTCAAGATGGACAAGGTCGGCGCTCGGAGCTGGGGCGCGGGCGCGGGGATCGGCGCTCTGCATGCTCGTGCTCGGCCCCGCGGCCCTCGGGGTCGGCGTCCTCGGCGGCACGGCCGCCGGCGGACTCCACCACAAGGGGCTGAAGCTCAGCGATGAGGACAAGGCGCGGATTTCAGCCGACCTCGGCTCGGGCAAGGCGGCGGTCGGTGTGCTCGACAAGATTGAGGATGCGCCCGCGGTCCGGCAGCGACTGACGGACCTCGGCGGCGCGACCTCGAGCCACGATGTGGTCGACGAGTCGGCTCTTCAGACGGCAGCGGGGCAGTCGGCGTAGCTCATCGGCAGCGGCGGCGGGCGCCACGCCACACGGTGGCTCGACCGGGCGAGCGCACGGCCTGACCTCCCCGACATAGGATCTCGCGAACGGGGTCGGTGCCACCGATCGCGCCGGGAACACCCTGCGGGTGTCCGCCACCTCGTTCGGTTGATCCGTACCGATCGGCAGGCGTGTGATACGGGGCTTCATTCGGAGAGGAGAGGATGTGGAAGGCAGCAGGTTGGACGTGCTGGAAGACAGCAGTTCGGACGTGCTTGGGCCGGTCGACTACGTGGTCGTCGAGTTCCCTGCGGACAAGGCCAACTTCTCGGGTGAGATGGCGACTGAGCTCAACTCCCTGGTCGACCGCAAGCTCGTTCGCGTGCTCGATCTGGTGATACTGCGCAAGAACGTCGACGGATCGGTTGAGGTTGCCGAACTGCGCGAGGTCGATGAGAGCAACGTCGGCAAGCTGCGCGCGCTTGAAGCGGATCTGGCGATGCTGCTCGCCGAGGAGGACATTGAGCGGTTCGGCGAGGTGCTGGAGCCGGGCAGCATCGCAGCCGTGCTCGTCTACGAGAACAGCTGGGCCGGACCGTTCGCATCCTCGGTGCGTCGGGCGGGCGGCCAACTCGTGGCCAATGGTCGCATCCCGACCCAGGCGCTGCTGGCCGCGATCGAAGCGGAAGCCAGCACCGTTGAGGAAGGAGCTTGACATGCCACGGCAGAGGACGAGGGGTAGGCGGGGCGTACTCGGCGGACCGGTCACGCGAACCGCAGCAGTCGTCGGAACCGCCGCGGTCGCCAAGCACGGTCACGACCGACGCGAGGATCGCCGTGATGACCGCGGCGACCGAGGCGAGGATCGCCGTGATGACCGCGAGGACCGCAGGAGAGTGACCGCGGGCCCGGGATTTTCGCGAGTATCCTCGCCGCCCGGCCAGGCGGTTCACCGGGGTGATTCGTACCGGCCACCCTTGAGGCGGGCCGACGAGCCGAAAGGATGGCTTCGAGGGGCAACCTCAGCGGCAACGGCGTGCCGGTTCGACCAAATCCAAGCGTGAAAGGGTGGGGCGATGAGCGAGTCGACAGTCGATCGGACAACCCTTCCGATCCGGCGCCCGCCTTTTGGCGGCACGACGATGAAGACCCTTGACGGCTCCGTCGCCGACTGGAGCCAGGCCGCGCACGTGAGCCCTCCGGACGGCGCCCCGAACGTGCTGCTCGTGCTGATCGACGATGCCGGGTTCGGGAACCCGAGCACGTTCGGTGGTCCGATTCAGACGCCGAACTACAGTCGTCTCGCCGAGAACGGGCTTCGTTATAACCGCTTCCACGTCACAGCGCTCTGCTCGCCGACCAGAGCAGCGCTGCTGACCGGCCGCAATCATCATCGCGTCGGCTTCGGCATGGTGGGCGAGTTCTCCGGCCCCTTCCCGGGGTACAACGCGACCGTGCCGCACGACTGTGCGCTCTTCCCGCGGGTCCTGCAGGAGAATGGCTACCTGACGGGCGGGTTCGGGAAGTGGCATCTGACCCCGGACAACCAGCAGGGCTTCTCGGGCCCGTTCGACCGCTGGCCGACCCGGCTCGGCTTCGACTACTTCTGGGGGTTCCTCGGCGGGGAGGCCGGTCAGTACGACCCGCTGATCGCCGAGAACCAGAAGATGGTCGGCGTGCCCGAGGCGAAGGACGGCGAGCAGTACTACTTCCAGGACGACCTCGCCGACAAGACGATCGACTGGATCCACAAGGTCCGCTCCGAGAAGCCGAAGACACCGTGGTTCGCCTACGTCGCAACGGGGTGCAGCCATGCGCCGCACCACGTGCCGGCCGAGTGGTCGGACAAGTACCGGGGTGCGTTCGACCAGGGCTGGGACGTGATGCGCGAGGAGACGTTCGCGCGGCAGAAGGCACTCGGGGTCGTGCCCGCGGACGCGGAGCTCCCGCCGCGCAACGACGCGATCCCCACCTGGGACTCGCTCGACGAGACCCACAAGCGCCTGTATGCCCGCCAGATGGAGGTGTACGCGGGCTACTCCGAGAACGCCGACTGGAACATCGGTCGCATCGTCGACGCGATCGACGCGCTCGGCGAGCTCGAGAACACCGTCGTGATCTGGATCTGGGGTGACAACGGCGCCAGCATGGAGGGCACCCTGACGGGGACGTTCAACGAGATGACGACCCTGAACGGGATCCCGTTGACGCCAGAGCAGCAGATGGGGCTCCTCTTCAAGCACGGCGGGCTCGAGGCGTGGGGCGGCGAGCAGCTGGCCCCGCACTACTCGGCCGGGTGGGCATGGGCCGGCAACACCCCGTTCGACTGGGGCAAGCAGGTGGCCTCCCACCTCGGCGGCACGCGGAACCCGATGGTGGTTCACTGGCCGGGCGGCATCACCGACCCGGGCTCGGTCCGCTCGCACTACACGCACGTCAACGACATCGGCGCGACCGTCCTCGAGCTCGCCCGGATACCGCTGCCCGACTCGATCGACGGAATCGCGCAGCAGCCCTTCGACGGCGTCACCTTCGCGGACTCGTTCTCGGACGCGGCCGCCCCCGAGCGGCACGTGCAGCAGTACTACGAGATCCTCGGCAACCGCGGCATGTACAAGGACGGCTGGCTGTTCTGCCAGCGGCTGCAGCGCATCCCCTGGTCGCTCGACCCCGAGGTGCTCCGGAGCTTCGGGCCTGGATGGGATCCCGAAACCGACCCCGTCGAACTGTATTACCTGCCGGACGACTTCACCCAGGCGAAGAACGTCGCAGCCGACCACCCGGAGAAGGTGGCAGAGCTGCGGGAGCTCTTCTGGGCCGAGGCGCACGAGAACCACGTCCTGCCGCTGCTCGGCGGCCTGACGTCGTTCTTCGGCATGGTGCCGCCGATCCCGAAAGAGTCGACGTTCGTGTTCCGCGGCGACATCCAGAACATCCCGAGCGGGATGATCCCGCGGATCTACAACCACTCCTACACGATCAGCGCCGACCTCGTGATCCCCGAAGGCGGCGCTGAAGGCGTCATCGTCGCCGAAGCGGACTACCTCGGCGGCTTCGCGCTCTTCGTGCAGGACGGGAAGCTCAAGCACACCTACTCGATGCTGGGAGTGCTCGAATACACCCAGGCGGCCGAGACGCCGCTCCCCGCCGGGGAGGTCAGCGTCGAGTGCATCTTCGCCGCCGACGCGCCGCAGCCGGCAACCGGAGGCGAGGTGACGTTGCTCGTCAACGGCGAGCCCGTCGCAACCGGACGCCTGGAGCACACCGTGCCCGGACGCTTCTCCGGCTACTCCGGCATGGACATCGGCCGCGACAACGGGCTCGTCGTCGACCGCAGCTACGCCGACAAGGCTCCATTCGCGTTCACCGGCGAGATCAAGCAGGTCACCTTCGACATCGCACCGCACATGAGCGACGAAGACAGGCTGGCGCTGCACGAGCTCGCGGAGCAAACACTCGCGGCGCACGCAGCGAGCGCGTAGATGAGCCATTCGATTATCCACACCAAGGAGGAAGCGTCGTGAGCGGCAGCGACCAGCTGGACGTTCTGATCGCCGTCTATCTGATCCCCGACCTCGCCAAGGAGGACTTCGACGGCTTCGTGAAGCTCGCCGAGGAGGGAGCGATCTCCACCGACGGCGTGGTGCTCGTTACGAAGGATGCAGACGGCGAGGTTGCGGTGAAGGAGACGGGCGACCACCTGGGCCGCAAGGGGGCCAAGGTCGGGGGAGGCGTCGGTCTCGTCGTCGGGCTCTTCGCGCCTCCGCTCCTCGCGGCCACCGCGGTGGGAGCCGCCTCCGGCGCCGTTCTCGGCAAGGTTGCGCGGAAGCGCCTCGAGGCGGGGATCGGGGAGAAAATGGACGAAGCGCTGCCGCCCGGCTCGGCAGGGATCATCGCCGTCTACGACGACGCCGACGCCGACAAGGTCGCGGCCGCGCTCGCGAACAGCATCCGCTCCTCGACCTCGCAGATCGACAAGGCCTCCGCGAAGGAGCTCAAGGCCGGTCTCGAAGAGGCGTCGGCAGGTCTCGCAGGCTGAGGCGGTGAGCTCCGAACCTGACCACGGGTGAGTCGTCGAGACCGGATATGGTCCTTCGCCGGCCCGTGGCGCCGAGCGTCAAGAGCCCGGCGACGGCCGACTCGCAACGACCAACATGATCGAGCTGATCGAAGGCCTTCCAGACCGAGTCATCGGCATCGAGGCCGTCGGCAACGTAACGCTCGAGGACTACACGGACATCGTTGCGCCGGCGGTGGAGCGAGCTCTCGCGAGCCACCCGAAGATCCGCCTCCTCCACGTGCTCGGCGACCGGTTAGTGGCACACTCCGCATCGGCGGTCTTCGAGGACGCCAAGCTCGGGCTCTCGAACTTTCGGGATATCGAACGCATCGCCGTCGTGACGGACATGCAGCACTTCCGCGTGTTCCTGAAAGGAGCTGGCTGGACCTTTCCGGGCGACCTGAAGCTCTTCGCGAACGCCGAGCGTGCCGAGGCGGAGGCATGGGTAAGCGAAGGACTTCAACCGACGGCCCGTCGGCCGATCTGAGCGGAAGATCGATCCAAAACGCCACGGGAGCGCGCGCGTCCCCGTGAAAACGGACCGTCCGGCGAGACTCCGCGGCGGAGTCCGGGTCAGTCGTCGGCGATGTCCGCGCGATCGCGAGCCGGATCCGCCTCGGTCGTGGAGCCCCACGTCTCCGCGAGGCGAGTCCCGTCCTCCGCGTACTCGGTAATGACGACCGTCCCGTCGTCGAGAAAGACGGCCTCCGAGTACGCGCCGCCGAACGGCGTCGGCCCCTCCGCACGCTCGACCCTCACGAGACGGCGAGGAGCGCCCGGGCGACCTGCTCCGGCGGCGTCGTGTGGAGCAACCGCCGCCGGTCGTTTCCGTGTAGCGCTCAAGGGCCTGTCTGAGCTGGACGCTGTTCTCGGCAATCTCCTGGTCGAGCGATCCAGGAACGAGCTGACCCGCGCGACGGTGCCATCGCGCCTGCTCGTACGCTGCTTGACGATGCTGCGCCAGGGCCACGATCCGATTGCCGAGGCTCTCCGTCAGCGAAATCCCCTGCACCTCGGTCTTGGGGACGGTGGACTCGCTCGGACGATTGTCGCCGCCATCACTCGTGCTCGGCATGGAAGAACTCCCGTTCCGATCATGTACGCCGACCACGCGTCGGAGGGTTCCGACAAATGTAGCGTCTGTAACGAGTATAGCCGACGAACTCGTCGGGGCCCGAAGGCAGCGCAACGAAGGGCCGGTCAGTTGCCCAATCCGTTGCCCCCCGACCTGCTAACGCCATCCGCGGGCGAACGCGATTTGCCGCTAAGCAGGAAGATTATGGGGATGGCCCCGGGAGGGATCAAACCTACCTGCAAATTGCCATGTTTTCGCGGTAGAGGACGTTTCGCACGCGTACGGCGAGGCACCCGTAGTCGGACTTCGGTCTCGACGAGAAGAAGCGCGACTAGACGTGTGCCTCGGAACGAGACCTCAGAGGGGTGGAGCGGGTGCGTCTCCTCTCCGAGCCCCGCCTGGACACCGGCGTCGGAGCCGGGCGAGCGTGTTGCGGGCGGCGATCGCGACGGCGGTCACGGCCGCCGCGCCGGCAGGAGCGAGCAGCACGAGGCTCTCCTCGACGGGAAGACCTATGACGTGGGCAACGATCACTGGAAGATCTCCGTGGTGCAGTCGCCGTTCTGCAGGCGCACCTCGTGTGCGCGCGCGGGACCGTCGGGGCGGTCGTGGAAGTCGACGAAGAAGTCGGGGTCGATCTCCATGCCGCCGTCGGGGTCGCAGTCGATGCGCAGAAGCCAGGAGCGCATCCCCGGGTAGAACTGGTTGTCCCAGGTCGAGTAGAGCGAGTTGGAGACGTACAGGCGGCGCCCGTCGTAGGAGAGTTGGAGCATGTTGGGGCCGCCGTTGAGACCGCGCCCGGCATCGTCCGGCTTGCCGAGGACGCCTCCGAGCCACAGCTGTGCGGTGAGCTTCGGGTTGGCCGGGTCGGAGACGTCGTACTGCCGGACGTCGCCGTGCAGCCAGTTCGCGAAGTAGAGGAAGCGGTCGTCCATGGAGAGGACCAGGTCGGTGATGAGGCCGGGCACCGGGAACGGCCAGCCCTCCAGCTCGACGCCCTCGACCGCGATCACCTGGTTGGCCTTCCAGCTGCCGTTGTCGCGGTGGAAGTTCCACATCGTGCTCGACAGGGCCGCGCCTGCGAAGCCCTGGTCGGCGTCGGGGTCGTGCAGCCAGCGCACCTCGAGCGGGACGAGGCCCGTCTCGCCGAGGTTCAACGTCTGCTCGAGGCGTCGCTCGGCGAGGTTCCAGAAGTGCAGGCGGCTGCCGTAGCGTCCAGTGGTGACGTCGTCGAGGTCGAAGCCCTTCTCGTAGGCGTTCGGCTCCCCCCACTCGCTCGAGACAAGCGCGTTCTTGCGCGGCTGGTACCAGAAGTCGTAGTTGAAAGGGGGCTTCTCGCCGCCGTTCTCCCAGCGGCCCTTGAGCTCGAACGTCTGCGCGTCGAGCACGGCGAAGCCGCCGGCGCCGTTCCCGTCGGCGTCGCCGAGCATCGAGATGACGATGTTGTTGCCGGGCATGCAGTGCACGGTGTGCGGCCGTGTGTAGCCGGTCTCGCGCACGACCTCGTCCGGTTCGATCACCTTCTCGATCCGCGGCTTCCGCGGGTCGTCGGCGACGTTGATGACGTGGATGCGGGACGAGCGGAAGCCGGGCACGATCAGGTGCGAGCGGTCAGGCCCGTGACAAGCCGAGCTGCAGCGGTTCCAGCCGAAGTGGTGGAGCTCGTCGCCGATGTTGGGCATCGGCGTCTCGTGAACGATTCGGCCGTGCTCGGTGTCGAGGACGGCGAGGAAGTCAGGCTTCTCGACGCCCGTGCCAACGTGCAGGCACACGAGGTAGAGGAACTCCTCCGGAGGCGCCTGCATCGCCTCCTGCGGCGACGCGAAAAACGACGCGGGTTTCTGGTTCATGTCGACCTCCTTGGCCTAGGTTCGCTGCCAGAGCGGCCAGAGCACGCAAGCAGTCGGGAACTTCGCTGCTCATACCGGGGACGGCTCGGGCAGCAGCCCCAGCTGCGTGAGCAGAGAGACCTGGTCGTAGTAGATCTCGCCACCGACGACGCGACCGTCGGCGCCGAAGTGCCACATCTCGCAGATCGGCAGGGTCCATTCCTTGCCGGTGGCCGGGAAGGGGCCGAGCGGGCCATCGTTCGTACCCTGGCCGGTGAACCGTGCCACCACGATCTCGCCGGCGTCGGTGTACCGGGCGTGAGTGACCTGGCAGTCCGAGGAGGCCTGGATCCATCCTTCGAGGAACTCGTCCTTGAACTCCTGGGGTGTGCTGAACGTGACGCCCCGGGCTTGGTCGATCCAGCTGATGCTCTCGGCGTACTCCTTCACCATCGCGTCGAAGTCGCGCCGGTTGAAGGCTTCGTGACCTGCGCGGTAGGTCTCGACGTTCTTGGATCCCATGGCTCCTCCTGTCATCTCGTTGGTGCCATCGCTCCTCCTGTCTTCATGAAGCGATAGTCGCGGCCCGTCTTTTCGCCTACCTTTCGCCTACCTTTCTAAGCTGGTGGGATGGCGCCGATGGGTGAGACGCGGATCCAGCTCTGCGGCCGGCTTGTGGTGCGGTTCGACGGACACCGGGTCGAGGACTCCCTGCCGGGAGCCTTGGGCCAGCTGCTCTTCGCCTACCTCGTGCTCAACCGGCTCCGCCAGATCGAGCGCGACGAGCTGCTGATCGCCGTCTACGGCGAGGAGGCGACTCCCGACCACAACCCTCGGCTCAGCGTGTTGCTCTCCAAGCTGCGCCGCGTCCTCGGGCCGCTGCTGACCGGCCGAGCGCAGATCGAGCTCCTGCTACCGGCGGACGCCTTTGTGGACGTCGAGGCCGCGCTCGAGGCGCTCCATCGGGCCGAGTCGCACGTCGCGACCGGCGAGTGGGCCGAGGCCTGGGGCCCGTCCGGGGTCGCGTACCACGTCGCCAGCCGCCCGCTACTCCGAGGCCACGACCGTCCTTGGCTCGACGACTGGCGTCGACGTCTCGACGACGTTCGTGTGCGCGGGCTCGAGTGCTTCGCAGCGGCGAGACTCGGCCTGGGCGGGCCGACGCTCCCTCAGGCTGCGGATTGCGCACGACAGCTGATCGAGCTGGCCCCGTTCCGCGAGACCGGCCACATGATCCTGATGGAGGCGCTCGAGCGAAGCGGGAACGCTGCAGAGGCGCTTCGCGCCTACGACCGCCTGCGCGTCATGCTCCGCGACGAGCTTGGAGTCGCGCCAAGCCCGGCCGTCCAGGACGTCCACCGACGCCTGCTCGGCGGGACGCCGACAACTGTCTAGATCTCCTCGGCCTGCGCGAGGATGTCTTCGCGCGAAACCTTTCCAACGAGGTCCGGGTGGTCGGCGGCCACGTGCGCCTGGGCCTTCTCCCAGAGCTCGTCGTCGTTCTTGCCCTCGACCACTTTGCCGCACACGCAATTGATTCGCTTGCCTCCATTGGAGCTCTGCACAACGGCACTCTACGCCAAGGGCGCGAGCCAGTAGTTCGAGTGGCCCCGGGAGGAGTCGAACCTCCGCCCGCAGATTCGAAGTCTGCCGCTCTATCCGCTGAGCTACGGGGCCCCGCGACCGAGTCTATCCAGACCCCCGCAGTATCCTTCCCGCACGCGGGCGTGGCGGAACTGGCAGACGCGGCGGGTTTAGGTCCCGTTGGGTGAAAGCCCTTGGAGGTTCGAGTCCTCTCGCCCGCATCGGCAGGAGCCACGATCTCTTAAGCGCGCGGGTCGGCGCGCAGAGCCTCGAGCTCGCCGCCGCCCGGCCGTTGCGGGGGGACCAGGGCGGGACAGGTCCCGCCCCTACGAAGCCCGCCCGCTCGCGCCTCCCGTAGGGGCCGGACCTGTCCGGCCCGCGAGCGACGAGTAGCCGCCCGCGGCGACCTCGATGCCCTCCCAGCGAAACGGCGCCGTTTGCGGCACGTGCGCGCTCATGGACCCCGATGCCCTTCGACGCGGGCGACGAACTCGCGGGCCCGCTCGAGCAGGCCGTCGCCGGCGACGAGCAGGCTTCCGCCGATCAGGAGCATCGTCTCCGTACCGTAGAGGTCGAGCGCCTCGTCGACGTGCTCGACCTCGATCCCGCCGGCGGGAACGGGCAGCGCCGGCAGCCGCACCGCTCTCGGGCTGCGGAGCTCCTCGGCGAGCGCCGCGCACGCCTCGCGCGTATGGCTGAAGCGGGTGCCGAAGCTCGTGAAGATGACGGCATCGGCCCCGTAGAGCGGATAGAGCACGCCGAAGAGGGCGAGCGGCGAGATCCGTTGCGCGCCGCCGAGCGCGGGGTGCGCGAGCACCGGGACGTCGAGCCGGGACCGGACGAGCTCGTTCAGGAACGGGAGCCCGAGGAGCATCGGCGCCACCATGACGGCCTCGGCGCCGAGCTCCTGCGCGAGCTGGGCCTGCTCCACGACGACGCCCGGCGTCCCCATCAGGTTCGGGACGTAGACGGCCCGGCGGCCGGTCGCGTCCGCCGCCTCGGCCGTCGCCCGCAGGCAGGCCTGGACGCGATCGGCGAACGGGCAGAACTCGTGATCGGCCAGCCCGTGGTCGTCCTTGATGACGTCGATCCCGGCGACGGCGAGGGTTCGGCAGAGCGCCCCGAGCGCGTCGGCGGGCAGCCCCATCGGCTTGACGGTCGAGCAGGTGAGCGCCCGGCCTTCGACGCCCGCCAGCCGTCGCAGCCCGGCGAGCCCGAAGCTCGGCCCGCCGAGCGACCGCGCCAGCCCGTCGGGCACGCGCAGGTCGACGAGCTCGACGTCGTGCTGGAGGGAGGAGTTGCCGAACAGGACGTTGAGGAGCTGCGCCGGGTCGGACGCGGCGGTCTGCGCGGGCTGCTCGATCGTGACCCGGAAGGCGCCGTCTTCGTCGGGCTCGACCGCGAGAACCCGCCCGACCGCGGTCTCGCGCACGCGCTCGTCGGTGAGCGCGCTTCGCGGCACCTCGACCGTCTGCTCGAGCAGAAGGCCGTCGACCCGAGCCTCGAGGCCGGGTCGCGCGACGTGCAGGCGGTAGACCGCCTCGATGCCGCGCTCGCCCATCGCCGACACCATACGGGGCCGGCGGGCAGCCCAACCCAGTTCTGATTGAATGGGCAGTCCGTGAAGACGACCGTCGACGAGCTTCCCGACAGCAAGGTCCGCCTCGAGATCGAGGTGCCCGAGGACGCGGTGAGCCACGCGCTCGAGCACGCCGCCTCCGACATGGCCGAATCGATCAAGGTTCCCGGCTTCCGCAAGGGCAAGGTGCCGATCCCGGTGATCGTCGCCCGGGTCGGGAAGGAGGCAATCGCCGAGGAGGCTGTTCGCGGCCACATCGAGGGCTGGTTCTGGGACGCCGCGACGACCGCAGGCGTCCGGCCCGTGGCCGGCCCCGAGGTCGAATGGGATGCGCTGCCCGCTCAGGGCGACACCTTCAGCTTCGTCGCCACGGTTCCGGTCGCCCCGAAGCCGAAGCTCGCCGACTGGACGACGCTCGAGGTGCCGCGACCCGAGCCGGAGCTCCCTTCCGACGTGATCGACGCCGAGCTCGAGCGCATCCGCGACTCGGTCGCCGAGCTCGTCCCGGTGGAAGGCCGGCCGGTCGCGGAGGGCGACACCGTCGTCCTCGACCTCGTCGCCCAGGAGCAGGGCGCCGAGCCGTCCGAGCACCGGGACTACGTGGTCGAGCTCGGCACCGGCTATCTGGCCGACGAGCTCGAGACCGCCGTTCCCGGAATGGAAGCGGGCGACACGAAGGAGGTCTCGCTCGCGCTCGGCGAGGGCTCCCCGGACGGGACGGTGACGGTCACCGTCAAGGAGATCAAGGAGAAGGTCCTGCCGGAGCTCGACGACGAGCTTGCCAGGGCTGCCAGCGAGTTCGAGACGCTGGCGGAGCTCCGGACGGATATCGAGGGGAAGCTCGGCGAGCAGCTGACGGGCGAGCTCGACGCGCGCTTTCGCGAGGACGCCCTCGACGCGCTCGCCGAGGCGTCCACGGTCGAGGGGATCGACCCGCTCGTCGAGCGGCGCTCCGCTGCGCTCGTGAGCGCGCTCGTGCGCTCGCTCCAGCAGCGCGGGATCGACCCGCAGGCCTACCTGACGATGACCGGTCAGACGCCGGAGGCGCTCCAGGCGAACGCCAGGGCCGAGGCCGAGCGCGCCGTGAAGCGCGAGCTCGTGCTCGAGGCGGTCGCCGACAAGGAGCAGATCGAGGTCACGGACGAGGAGGTCGAGGCCCTGATCCGCGAGGAGGCCGCTGCCGCCGATCAGGATCCCGACGAGGCGATCGAGACGATGCGCGAACGGGGCGGCTTCGATCAGCTGCGGGGCGACCTGCGCCTGCGGAACGCGCTCGACGTCGTCGCCGGCGGTGTTCAGCCGATCTCGGTCGAGCTCGCGCAGGCACGGGACCAACTGTGGACCCCGGAGAAGGAGAAGGGTGGGAGCGCCATGAAGATATGGACGCCCGGCGAGGAAGGGCAGGCGAGATGAGCATGGACACTCCGAGGATGAGCCCGCTGATCCCGATGGTGATCGAGCAGACGTCGCGCGGCGAGCGCGCCTTCGACATCTACTCGCGCCTTCTGAACGAGCGGATCATCTTCCTCGGTACCCCGATCGACGACCAGATCGCGAACCTGGTCGTGGCCCAGCTGCTCCACCTCGAGTCGGAAGAGCCCGACAAGGACATCTCGCTCTACGTGAACTCGCCCGGCGGCTCGGTCTACGCCGGCCTGGCGATCTACGACACGATCCAGTTCATCAAGCCGGACGTGCAGACCATCTGCGTCGGGATCGCGATGTCCATGGGCGCGTTGCTCCTCGCGGGCGGAGCGAAAGGGAAGCGCATGTCGCTGCCGAATGCCAAGATCCTGATCCATCAGGTCTCGAGCGGGTTCCAGGGGCAGGCGACCGACATCGAGATCCAGGCGCGCGAGGTCATCTCGATCAAGCGTCGCCTGGAGGAGATCATCGCCGCGCACAGCGGGCAGGAGCTCGAGAAGGTGTCGAAGGACATGGAGCGCGACTACTTCATGACGTCCGAAGAAGCAAAGGAATACGGGATCATCGATACGGTGATCGCTCACCGATGACCCGGATGGCGCTGGCGAAGAGCGCGGATTCGGTGTAAAGAAAGAGGGGACGTGGCCCGAGCGAGCGACGGCAACGAGCAGCTGCTTTGCAGCTTCTGCGGCAAGAGCCAGCGGCAGGTGAAGAAGCTGATCGCCGGCCCGGGCGTCTACATCTGCGACGAGTGCATCGATCTCTGCAACGAGATCATCGACGAGGAGCTGACCGCTCCGACCCAGCTCGATCTCGACAACCTGCCCCGGCCGAAGGAGATCTATGGCGTCCTGAACGACTACGTCGTGGGCCAGGAAGAGGCGAAGCGGACGCTCTCGGTCGCGGTCTACAACCACTACAAGCGCGTGCGGATGGCGGCAGACACGGCCGAGGAGGTCGAACTCCAGAAGTCGAACATCCTGCTGCTCGGCCCGACGGGGTGCGGCAAGACGCTGCTCGCGCAGACCCTAGCGCGAATCCTCAACGTGCCGTTCGCGATCGCCGACGCGACAGCCCTCACGGAGGCCGGCTACGTCGGCGAGGACGTCGAGAACATCCTCCTGAAGCTGATCCAGGCGGCCGACTTCGACGTCAAGAAGGCCGAGACCGGGATCATCTACATCGACGAGGTCGACAAGATCGCCCGCAAGGCGGACAACCCGTCGATCACCCGTGACGTATCGGGGGAAGGGGTCCAGCAGGCCCTCCTCAAGATCCTCGAGGGAACCGTCGCGTCGGTGCCGCCCCAGGGCGGGCGCAAGCACCCGCACCAGGAGTTCCTGTCGATCGACACGACGAACATCCTCTTCATCTGCGGCGGTGCCTTCGCCGGCCTCGAGAAGATCATCGCCCGCCGGATCGGCAAGAACCAGGTCGGCTTCGGCGCCGAGATCCGCTCGAAGCACTCGGTCGAGAATGCGGAGCTGCTCTCGCAGGTTATGCCGGAGGACCTGCTCGCGTACGGGCTGATCCCCGAGTTCATCGGCCGCCTGCCGGTCGTCTCGGCCGTGCACCAGCTCACGCGGGAGGATCTGGTCAAGATCCTCCTCGAACCGCGGAACGCGCTCGTCAAGCAGTACCAGCGCTTCTTCAACTACGACACGATCGAGCTCGTCTTCACGGAGGACGCGCTCTGGTCGATCTCCGACAAGGCCCTCGAGCGGGAGACGGGAGCGCGCGGCCTGCGCTCGATCATCGAGCTGGCCCTTCTCGACGTGATGTTCGAGCTGCCCTCGCGCAAGGACGTCTCGAAGTGCGTGATCACGAAGGAGACCATCACGCGCAACCTGAAGCCGACGCTCGTGACGAGCGGTGGGCTCAACCTGGAGCTCGACGAGCTCCAGGAAGAGTCGGCGTAGACCGCGCCCGCCGGGCTGCGCTAGGTTCCGGCCGTGAGCCTGGTCGGCCGTGCTCTCGCCCGGACGCTGCCGCACGTGCCGCGGGCCGTTGTCCGGCGGGTCGCATCGCGCTACATCGCGGGCGAGGAGCTCGGCGACGCGGTCGAGGTCGTGCGGCGGCTGAACGCCGAGGGAAAGCTCGCGACGCTCGATCTGCTCGGCGAAGAGGTCGCGTCCGGAGACGAGGCCGCCCAGTACGCCGACCTGAACGTCGACCTGCTCGCCGCGATCGAGCGCGAGCGGCTCGACGCGAACCTGAGCGTCAAGCCGACGGCGCTCGGGCTCGAGCTCGACGGTGCGGACTTCCTCGCGGGCGTGCGACGCCTGCTCGACGCGGCCCGCGAGCGGGGGAACTTCGTGCGCATCGACATGGAGGACTCCTCGACGACGGACGCGACCCTCGACGCCTACCGCACGCTGCGCGGCGAGGGCTACGACAACGTCGGCGTCGTGCTCCAGGCCGTGCTCCACCGAACGCACGACGACGCCGTCGAGCTCGGGCCGCTCGCGCCGAGCGTGCGCGTCTGCAAGGGGATCTACGTCGAGCCGGAGGAGATCGCGTTCCAGCGGCGTGACGAGGTCCGCGCGAGCTTCATCCTGACGCTCGAGGCGCTCTTCGACGCGGGTGCCTACGTCGCGGCTGCGACCCACGACGAGCTCCTGATCCGCGAGACCGTGCGGCTCGCCCGCGAGCGGGGTCTCGGCCAGGACGGGTACGAGCTGCAGATGCTGCTCGGTGTCCGCCCGGACCTGGCGACGACGCTCGTCCGGGACGGGCATCGCGTGAGGGTCTACGTCCCGTTCGGACGACGCTGGTACGAGTACTCGCTCCGTCGACTCCAGGAGAACCCGCACATGGCCACCCAGGTCGCAATCGGCCTGCTCAGGCGTCCGGGAAGGTGACGCCCGGGCCTCCGTAGAATGGCCGCCGTGGACAGCCTGTACCGACCCGAGCTCGTCGAGGAGCGCTGGCAGCGCACGTGGGAGGAAGAGGGTCTCTTCGAGGCGCATCCGGCCGACGACCGCGAGGCCTACGCCATCGCGGTGCCGCCGCCGAACGTGACCGGCGCCCTCCACATGGGTCATGCCCTGAACGGGACGCTGCAGGACGTCCTCGTCCGCTGGCAGCGCATGCGCGGCCGCAACGCCCTCTGGCAGCCCGGCTACGACCATGCGGGCATCGCCACGCAGAACGTCGTCGAGCGGGAGCTGGCGAAGGAGGGGCTGAGCCGCCACGATCTCGGCCGCGACGCGTTCGTCGAGCGGGTCTGGGCGTGGCTCGAGGAGTACGGCGGCATCATCATGGGCCAGTACCGGCGCCTGGGCGCCTCGCTCGACTACCGGCGCGAGCGCTTCACGATGGACGACGCCTACGTGCGGGCGGTGATGCGCTTCTTCGTCCACCTGTACAAGCGCGGCTGGATCTACCGCGACAACCGGATCGTCAACTGGTGCCCGCGCTGCGCGACCGCGATCTCGGACCTCGAGGTCGTGCACAGGGACGTCGACGACGTCCTCGCGTACGTGCGCTACCCGCTGGCCGACGGATCGGGTCACGTGACGGTGGCGACCGTTCGCCCGCCGACCATGCTCGCGGACGTCGCCGTCGCCGTGAGCCCGGACGACGCACGCTACGCCTCGCTCGTCGGGAGGGAGGCGATCGTGCCGCTGGTCGAGCGGCGGGTGCCGATCATCGCCGACGAGCGGGTCGAGACGGACTTCGGCACCGGAGCGCTCAAGATCACGCCGGGCCATGACCCCGTCGACTTCGAGATCGGCCGCCAGCACGGCCTCGACGAGCCGATGGTGATCGGCCTCGACGGCCGCATGAACGCGGAGGCCGGCCGGTTCGCAGGGATGTCGCAGGAGGAGGCCGACCGCGCGATTCGCGAGGAGCTCGGACGCTCCGGGCTGCTCGAGCGCGAAGAGCCGTACCGCCACGCGGTCGGCCATTGCGAGCGCTGCGGTACCAGGGTCGAGCCGCTCATCTCGCTGCAGTGGTTCTGCGAGATGCGGGAGCTCGCCGCGCCCGCCATCGAGGTCGTCAAAGAGGGCCGTGTTCGCTTCCACCCACCACAGCAGGGCGAGGTCTACCTGGACTGGATGGAGAACATCCGGCCGTGGTGCATCTCACGTCAGCTCTGGTGGGGACACCGCCTGCCGGTGTGGTACTGCGACTGCGGCGCGACGATCGTGGCCGAGACCGCGCCCGACCACTGCGAGGACTGCGGCGACCCCGACCTCAGGCGCGAGGAGGACGTCCTCGACACGTGGTTCTCGTCGGCGCTGTGGCCGTTCGCCACGCTCGGCTGGCCGGAGGAGACCCCGGAGCTCCGCGCCTTCTACCCGGGCCAGGTCAACTCGACCGCGCGGGAGATCATCTTCCTCTGGGTCGCGCGGATGATCATGGCAGGGCTCGAGCTCATGGGTGACATCCCGTTCGAGGACGTGATCATCCACTCCACGGTGCTGGCGCCCGACGGGCGCCGGATGTCGAAGAGCCTCGGGAACGGCATCGACCCGCTCGAGGTGATCGACGCCCAGGGCGCCGACGCGACGCGCTACGGGCTTTGCAAGATGTCGTCGACGCAGGACGTGCGCTTCTCGATCGGAGCGATCGATGAGGGCCGCCGCCTCGCGAACAAGCTCTGGAACGCATCGCGGCTCATCCTCGGATCGGGCGCCACCGCACCCGCGTCGCGCCCGCGCGACCCGATCGAGCGCTGGATCCTCGCTCGGCTCGAGGCCGTTCGAGCCGAGGTCGAGGCCGATCTCGCCGCGTTCCGCTTCGCAGCGGCCGTCGAGCGGCTCTACCACCTCACGTTCGACGACTTCTGCGACTGGTACGCGGAGGCGATCAAGGCCCGGCTCTACGAGAAGGACGACGACGCCCTGGCCACGGCCGCCTACGCTCTCGAGCGCCTGCTCTCGCTGCTGCACCCCGTCATGCCGCACGTCAGCGAGGAGATCTGGACGCACCTCCCGGACCGGGCGGGGCGGCTCATCGTGTCGCCCTGGCCCGCGCCAGACGGCTCGGCGGCCGACGGCGAGATCTCGATGGATCTCCTCAAGGCGGCCGCGGCGACGTTCCGCCGAAGCGGCGTCAGGCTGGAGCTGAACCGGCCGGAGACGGCGATCTTCGAGGCGGTCGTCAGGCCGGATCGGATCAGGGTCAACGGCGATGCCGACGCCGAGCGGGCACGGCTCGAGAAGGAGATCGAGCGGGCGGAGTCGATGCTGGCCAACGAGCGCTTCACCGCAAAGGCTCCCGCCGAGGTCGTCGAAAAGGAGCGGGCGAAGCTCGACCGGTACCGGCGCGAGCTGGAAGCGCTCGGCCGCTAACGCTCGACTGCGGCCTCGGCGAGGGACGTCGGCGAGCGGCCCGTCGTCGGGCCTAGGCCGGACAGGTCCGGCCCACGTGGCGTTGGAACCCCAATTGGGCCGGACAGGTCCGTCCCTACGTGGCGTTGAAACCCCGTGTAGGGGCGGGACCTGTCCCGCCCAGGGGCCTCGCTCGAAGGCACGCGTGGTGTTCGTACACTCAGGGCGATGCCGACGCCTTCGGTTTCCTGGATCGAGTCGCTCGACCCGTGGCCTCGCGACGGCTTCGGAACGGAGCGAATGCGCGCCCTGCTCGCGGCGCTCGGCAACCCGCAGCACGGGTTTCCGGCAATCCACGTCGTCGGCACGAACGGCAAGGGTACGACCGTGCGCACGATCGAGGAGACGCTCGGCCGCGAAGGGCTGACGGCAGGCGGCTACTACTCGCCGCACGTCACCGGGTGGGCCGAGCGGATCAGGGTCGCCGGTGAGGAAGCGGACTTCGAGGCGGCGATCGAACGCGTCCGCGGTGCGGCCGAGCGACTGGGTGCGACGCAGTTCGAGACGCTGACCGCGGCGGCGCTGGCCGAGTTCGCGGCCCGGCGCGTCGACGTCGCGGCGATCGAGGCGGGCCTCGGCGGGCGCCACGACGCGACGAACGTCCTGCGCTCGCCCGTCCAGGTGCTGACGAACGTCGGCCTCGAGCACATGCAGGTGCTCGGCGAGACACGGGAAGCGATCGCGGCCGAGAAGCTCGCGGTCGTCCAGCCGGGCGCCACGGTCGTCCTCGGCGAGGCGGAGTGGGAGGCCCTGGCACGGACGAACGGTGCCGCCCGGATCGTCGTCGAGCCCGGCGGCAACGGCCCGCTCGCCGGTGCCGCCGCCTCCGCCTTCCTCGGCCGCCCGGTCGAACCGGCGAAGGTGTGGCTGCCGGGCCGGCTGGAGCGGCGCGACGGCGAGATCCGCGACGGAGCGCATACCCCCGAGGCCGTCCGCTACATCGCTCCGCGGCTGCCCCGGCTCGGCTCGATCGTCGCGTCGATCCTGGCCGACAAGCGCGCCGACGCGATGCTCGCGCTCCTCGCGCGCCAGGCCGACACGTTCGTCGCGACCGAGTCGTCGCACCCGGGGGCCTTGCCGGCCGACGAGCTCGCCGGCCTCGCGCGCGCCCATTTCCGACGGGTCGTGGCAGAGCCCGACCCCGAGCGGGCGGTGGCGCGGGCGCACGAGCTCGCGGGCCCGGTTCTCGTGACCGGCTCGCTGTACCTCCTGGCCGACCTCGAGGCCGCCGACCGGGCCGGGTGCGTACCATGACGAAGACGAGCGGTCGGCTGAGCGCCTTCGCGCTCGTCGCGTTCATCGTTCTCGCGCTCGCGGCGATCGCGTTCGGAGTTGGGTATCTGCTAGGAAAACTTCTTCTCTGACCGAACTGAACCGGATGATCCGGACGATTCCGCTTTTCCAGACCACGGCGCCGACGGATACGAGCGACGACCTGTTCGCGGGCGTGCGCGACTTCTTCGAGTCGGACGTCTGGCTCGTCGTCCGCAACGTCGCGATCTTCTTCGCCGTAGCCTTCTGGCTCGCCTCGGCCTACTGGGTCTACAAGGACGCAAAGCGCAGGATCGAGGATCCGTGGCTGATCGCGGTCGCGGTCGCGCTCGGAATCTTTCCGCCGTTCCTCGGCCCGCTCATCTACATGCTGTTCCGGCCGCCCGAGTACCTGGAGGACGTCAGGGAGCGCGAGCTCGAGCTGCAGGCCCTCGAGGAATCCGTCGGGCACGTCGAGCTGTGCCCCGTGTGCCGCTCGACGGTCGAAGGCGGGTTCCTCGTCTGCCCGATCTGCACGACGCGTCTGCGTCAGGCGTGCCGTCACTGCAACCGGCCGCTCGATCCGCAGTGGCAGATGTGCCCCTTCTGCGAAACGCCCATCGAGCAGCCGCCTCGCCTGATGGGCGACCCGGGCCTGTCGGGGCCCTACGACTGACGACCACCACTTCGAAGGGAGAACCGGAGTGTCCGAGCGCACGCTCGTCCTCATCAAGCCCGATGCCGTGACGCGCGGCCTCGTCGGGCGGATCATCGACCGCTTCGAGCAGCGGGGATTGACGCTCGTCGGCGCGAAGCTGCTCGTGGTTCACGGCGAGCTGGCGGACGAGCACTACGCCGAGCACCGTGAGAAGCCGTTCTTCGGAGAGCTCACGGAGTTCATCACCTCGTCGCCAACGCTGGCGCTCGTTCTCGAAGGCGACTCCGCGATCCAGGTGGTGCGCGCCACGATGGGGGCGACGAACCCGGTCGAGGCCGCTCCGGGAACGATCCGCGGCGACTATGCGCTGGCGATGCCGAACAACCTCGTCCACGGCTCCGACTCGCCGGAGTCGGCCGCGAGGGAGATCGGGCTCTGGTTCTCGGACGATGAGCTCGTCTGAGGAGCTCACCGAGCACGCCGCTCGCAACCGCGCGAGCTGGGATGCGGATGCTGCCAACTGGGTCGATCTCGGGGAGCGCGCCTGGGCGTCGGCAGAGCCCTCCTGGGGGATCTGGAGCATCCCGGAGAGCGAGCTCCGGCTGCTCCCGGACGTCCACGGCAAGGACGTGATCGAGCTCGGCTGCGGCACCGCGTACTGGTCGGCCTGGCTCGCCCGCCGCGGCGCTCGGGTGGTCGGGCTCGACAACTCGCAGCAGCAGCTCGAGACCGCCCGCCGCCTGCAGGAGCAGCACGGGCTCGTGTTCCCCCTCGTCCATGCGTCGGCCGAGGCGGTTCCGCTTCCCGACGGGGCCTTCGACATGGCCCTCTCCGAGTACGGCGCGTGCCTCTGGTGCGATCCCGACCTCTGGCTCGCCGAGGCGGCGCGTCTGCTTCGCCCGGGCGGTACGCTCGTGTTCCTCACGAACTCGCCGCTCGTCGTCGCCTGCTCGCCGGACGAAGGGCCGGCCGGCGACCGCCTCCTGCGCGACCTGTTCGGGATGCGACGGGTCGAGTGGCCCGACGACGACTCGGTCGAGTTCCACCTGTCGCACGGGGAGATGTTCCAGGCGCTGCAGCGGCACGGCTTCGAGGTGCTCGACTTGCTCGAGCTCCAGGCGCCCGAGGACGGCGATCCGGGGCGGTTCGACTGGTCGACGCTCGAGTGGGCGAGGCGCTGGCCCTCGGAGGAGATCTGGGTGGTCCGGAAGCCCACTTGACGCCCCGTCTCCTTCTCGCCTCGACGTCCCCGCAGCGGCGGGCGATCCTCGAGCAGCTCGGCATCGAGTTCGACGTCGTCGCGCCCGCCTACGAGGAGCACGACCCGCCCGGCTTGCCGCCGAAGGAGGCCGTTCGGCGGCACGCGGCCGGCAAGGCGCGCTCGGTCTCCGGTCAGGCGAAGGGACAGACCGTGCTCGGCGTCGACACGGCGGTCGTGCTCAACGGGGCCATGTACGGGAAGCCGGCGAGCGCCGAGGAGGCGCGGGCGATGCTCGCGTCGCTCGCCGGGAGGGAGCACGAGGTCGTCTCCGGGCTCTGCCTGATTGACGCCGGGACCGAGGTGGTCGAGGACGAGACTACGCGCGTCTCGTTCCGGGCGCTGACCGCCGCCGAGATCGATGCGTACGTGGAGATGGGCGAGTGGGAGGGCCGCGCCGGCGGCTACGCGATCCAGGGTCGAGGCGCCGCGCTCGTCGAGCGGATTGACGGCGACTACCTTAACGTGGTCGGTCTGCCGGGTGCCCTGCTCGTACGCCTGCTCGCAGGGACGTGAGGAGAACGGGAGCCCGCCCCGAATGCCTGCTCTACACTTGATCGGAGCCTCCTGATGGGATTTCTGGGCTATCTGGGCGGCCTGGGCGGCCGGGACATGGCGGTCGACCTGGGAACCGCGAACACACTCGTCTACGTACGTGGGCGCGGCATCGTGCTCTCGGAGCCGTCCGTGGTCGCAATCGACCAGCGAAGCGGCGAGGTGCACGCGGTCGGCGTCGAGGCGAAGCGGATGCTCGGGCGAACGCCGGGGACGATCACCGCCATCCGTCCGCTCAAGGACGGGGTGATCGCCGACTTCGACGTCACCGAGCAGATGCTCCGCCACTTCATCCACAAGGCGAACGGCAACCGTTTCGCGCACCCGCGCGTCATCGTCTGCGTCCCGAGCGGCGTCACCGGCGTCGAGAAGCGCGCGGTCGAGGAGGCGACGCTCTCGGCCGGGGCGCGCCAGGCGTACCTGATCGAGGAGCCGATGGCGGCCGCGATCGGCGCCGGCCTCCCGGTTTCCGAGCCGACCGGGAACATGGTCGTCGACGTCGGCGGCGGCACGACCGAGGTTGCCGTCATCTCGCTCGGCGGCATCGTCGTCTCGCAGTCGATTCGCGTCGGCGGGGACGAGATGGACGAGGCGATCACGAATCACCTGCGCAAGGAGTACAAGCTGCTGATCGGCCAGCAGACGGCCGAGGAGGTCAAGCTCGAGATCGGCTCGGCCTGGCCGCTGTCCGAGGAGGTGCAGGCGGAGGTCCGGGGCCGTGACATGCTGAGCGGGCTTCCGAAGACCGTCGTGATCGGCTCGGGAGACGTCCGCCGTGCCCTCGACGAGCCGGTCTCGCAGATCCTCGACGCGATCCGCGGAACGCTCGACAAGACGCCGCCCGAGCTCGCGGCCGACATCATGGATCGCGGCATCGTGCTCGCCGGAGGCGGCGCGCTGCTCCAGGGTCTCGACCAGAAGCTCCGCAGCGACACGCACATGCCCGTGCACGTCGCCGAGTCGCCGCTCACGTGCGTGGCCGTCGGCTCCGGGCGGAGCCTCGAGGAGTTCGAGGCCATCCACCGCTCGGCGCGGGCCCGCACGAAGAACGGCTACAGCCGGCGGCGGTAGACCTGAAGGGCCGGACAGGTCCGGCCCCTACGGTCGCGAGGGCGGTGCATCGGTCTCGTAGGGGTGGGACCTGTCCCGCCCGGTCCCCCCGGGGCCTTACCTACACTTAATCACCCGTGCCACGGCAACGAACAGCACGGATCTCCAGGCTGGGCGCGTTTCCGCGCCCGCCGAGCTCCTCTCACCGAGCGAAGGGCGTCATGGCGCGACGCCTCGTTGCAGGCATCCTCGTCGTGGTCTCGCTCGCCCTCCTGACCGTCTATCTCCGCGAGGACGACGAGGGGGCGCTCCACGGCGCGCAGAAGCTCGGGCTGGCAGTCCTGACGCCGTTCCAGGTGGCGGGCGAGCGGATCGCGCGGCCGTTCCAGGACGCCTACGGCTACGTCTCCGACCTCGCCGACGCCAAGGCCGAGCGAGACGCGCTGGAGGCACAGCTGCAGGCCCTGCGCGACGAGCTCGTCCTCTACCAGACGGCGGCGGAGGAGAACCAGAGCCTCCGCGAGACGCTCGCGTTCGTCGACGGGCCCCGCTTCCCCGAGGACTTCACGCCGGTCACGACGCGCGTCATCGCCCAACCGCCGACACCGTACGACCAGCAGCTCCTGGTGGCCGCGGGCTCGGACGACGGGGTCGCGCTGAACGATCCGGTCGTCACGGCCGACGGGCTCGTCGGGAAGGTGACCAAGGTCTCGTCCGGCGCCTCGCAGGTCACGCTCCTCACCGACCAGTCGATCGCCGTCTCCGCGCTCGATCTCCAAACGCAGGCGCGCGGCGTGATCGCGCCGGCGCCGTCGAGCAGCGGCGGGCTCGTCCTCGACCGGGTGGACAAGGCGCAGGAGATCGAGGTCGGCAACACGATCGTGACCTCGGGTTGGCAGGAAGGAGACCTGGCGTCCCTCTATCCGCGCGGGATCCCGATCGGCACCGTGTCGGCGGTGGGGCAGCAGGACATCGACCTGTTCAAGCGGATCCAGGTCGAGCCGTTCGTGGACTTCGACTCCCTCTCCGAGGTCGTGATCCTCGCCGGGAAGCGATGATCGCCGACACGGTGAAGGCGGCGGCGCTCATCGCGGTCGCAGCGATCGCCCAGGTGTCGATCGTGAACGCGTTCGAGCTGGCGGAGGGCCGGGCGGACATCACGCTGCTCTGCATCGTCGGGATCGCCCTTCTCCGCGGCCCGATCTTCGGCGCCTGCGCAGGCTTCTTCGCAGGGCTGATCGTCGACGTCGGGACGCTCGGGACGCTCGGGCTCACGTCGCTCCTGCTCACCCTCGGCGGCTACTGGGCGGGACGGCTCGGCGAGGCGACGAGCCATCGCCGCAACCAGCTCGCCCGCATCCTGATCGCGGTCACGCTGCTCACGATCGGCATGGGGGTGGCCTCGATGGTCCTCCATCTGCTGCTCGGCGAGTCGGTACCGGTGGGTACCGTGGTAGGCCGCGTGATCCTGCCCTCGCTCGCCCTCAACCTGATCCTCGCGGTTCCGGTCTATGCGCTCTGCCGGCTCCTCTTCCCGCCGCCCGCGCGGCGCGACCGGGAGTTCGTGGTTGTCTAGCGGCGAGTGGCCCGGCTCCGATCGATTCCTCCCGCGCGATCCGAGGGTCGGGGAGCCCTACCGGTTCACGCCGAAGATGGCGATCCGGCTTGCGATCCTCGGCGTCGTCGCGGTCGCCGTCTTCGCCGTTCTCTTCTTCCGGCTGTGGGCGCTGCAGGTGATCTCCGGCAACGAGTACCAGCGCGAGGCGCGTGACAACCAGATCCGGACGTTCAGGCTCCAGCCGCCGCGCGGCCCGGTGCTCGACCGCGACGGCGAGCCGCTCGTCACGAACGTTCCCGGCACGGTCGTACAGCTCTGGCCGGCGTACGTGCCGCAGGGGCAGCTCGGCACGGTGACCGCCCGCCTCGCCGAGGTTCTCGAGATTCCCGTCGGGCAGCTTCGCCGGAAGGTGCAGGCGCTCGAGGGCGACCCGCTGACGCCGGTGATCGTCAAGACGAGCGTCCGCGACGCGAAGGCCGACTACCTGTCGGAGCACCGGACCGAGTTCCCGGGCGTGTACATCACCCACACGCAGCTTCGCCGATACGAGGACGGCGCGCTCGCGTCTCACCTCCTCGGCTACGTGGGGGAGATCTCCCCCGAAGAGCTGAAGCAGCTGGGCTCGGCGTACGCGGGCGGCGACCGGATCGGCAAGTCCGGGATCGAGGCCGCCTACGACAGCTATCTCCGCGGGGAGCCCGGTGTCGGGCAGATGCGGGTGAACGCTCTCGGCCGCCGGCAGAGCGACCCCCAGCCGAGCAAGCTGCCGAAGGCCGGCTACGCCGTTCGGCTCACCATCGACGCCAACCTCCAACGGGCGGCGGAGGATGCGCTCCTCTACGGGATGAGGCTCGCGCGCGGAAACGGCAACTGGGCGGCGAACGGCGGCGCGATCGTGGCGATGAACCCGCGCAACGGTGAGGTGCTCGCGTTCGCCTCGGGTCCCGACTACGACCCGAAGACGTTCGCCGGCACGCCCGACGCGAAGCGCCTGCAGGAGCTCTTCGGCGTCGACGAGAGCGCGGCGAACAACTACCCGATGCTGAACCGCGCGATCAACGGCGTCTACCCGGCCGGCTCGGTGTTCAAGCCGGTGACCGCCCTGGCCGCTCTTGCGGACGGCCTGGTCAGCGCGGACGAGGTCTTCCAGTGCCAGGGCGAGCTCGTGGTCGACGGCCAGACCTTCAAGAACTGGGACGAGTTCGTGAACGAGCCGATGAGCCTGCGCACCGCCCTCGCGAACTCGTGTGACACGTACTTCTACGAGGTCGGGAAGATCTTCTACGCCCAGAAGCGAAGCCCGCTGCAGGAGTGGGCGCGCAAGATGGGCTTCGGCAAGCGGAGCGGCGTCGACGTCGGGCCGGAGAACGTCGGGCTCGTCCCTACGCCGGCGTGGCGCAAGAGGTACTTCAAGACGGAGATCGACAGGCTGTGGACGAGCGGTGACTCCGTCCAGCTCGCCATAGGGCAGGGTGACCTGCTCGTCACCCCGATCCAGATGACGCGCTTCTACTCGCTTATCGCGAACGGTGGGCGCCTCGTCGAGCCCCACGTCGTCAAGTCGATCGAGCAGCCCGCTGCGGACGGGGAGGACTCCGTCGTCCTGCGGAGCTTCGCCGGGAAGGCGCCGCGCGACATCGGCCTGCCCGCCTCCGCCATCCAGGCCGTCCAGGAAGGCCTCTATCAGGCAACCCACGACGCCTACTACGGGACGTCGTACGGCGTCTTCGGGAACTACCCGATCTCGATCGCCGGCAAGACGGGGACGGCAGAGAAGTACGTCACCCTTCCGCCCGGGTACCTTGGCCTCACGAAGCCGTTCTCGCGCTTGATGGATCAGTCCTGGTGGTGCGGCTACGGCCCGACGGACGAACCGACGATCGCGGTGTGCGTCGTCATCGAGAACGGCGGCCACGGCGGTGAGGCGGCGGCGCCCGCCGCGCTCAAGGTGTTCGAGGAGCACTTCCAGACGCCGGCCGGCGAGATCATCCAGGTGGAGTCGGACTGATGGCGATCGAGCCGGGCATCTGGCAGGCGCGGCCGCACGCGCGCCACCTCGGGACGGACGTCGGCCACTTCTTGCGGCAGCTCGACTACCTGATGCTGGCCGCGGTCGCAGGTCTCGTCGCCTACGGCCTCTGGATCGTGCAGGCGGTCACGCGGGACGACGTCGCGGGGAACCCGGACTACTTCCTCGTCCGCCAGGGCATCTACGTCGGGATCGGCGTCGTCGCCCTGGGGGTCATGACCGCGCTCGACCCCGAGCTCCTGCGCCGCTGGCGGTACGTCCTCTTCGGCGTGACGATCGCCCTGATCCTCGCGGTGTACGCCCTCGGTGACGACGTTCGCGGGTCCCGGCGCTGGATCGACCTCGGCTTCTTCCAGCTCCAGCCGTCCGAGATCGGGAAGATCGCGTTCATCGTCCTGATCGGGGCGTTCCTCGCCGACCGGGCGCGCCAGATCGACCGCGCCTGGGTCGTCCTCGCAGCGGTGGGAATCGCGGCCGGGCCGATCCTGCTCGTCTTCTTCCAGCCGGACTTCGGCACGGCCCTCGTCTGGTGCGCGGCGCTCACGGGGCTGTTGTACTTCGCAGGCGTCCGCTGGCTGCACCTCGCCGTCCTCGCGCTGGTGGTCGCGGCCGTGGCGGTGGCCGTGCTCTGGTTCCTTCCGAACGCCGGGATCGAGGTGCTGAAGCCGTACCAGATGGATCGTCTGATCGGGTTCATCCATCCGGATGCCGACCCGAGCGGGACGACGTACAACGTCAACCAGTCGGTCACCGCCGTGGGTGCGGGCGGGCTCGACGGCCGAGGCGTCGAGGGCGCCACCCAGACGAATCTCAACTACCTGCCCGAGCACGCGACCGACTTCGTCTTCGCCTCCCTGGCCGAGCAGCGCGGCTTCCTCGGCGCGTCGATCCTGCTCCTTCTCTACGCCCTCCTCATCTGGCGCGGGATCAAGGTGATCCCGATCGCGAACAGCCTCTTCTCTGCAGTGGTCGCCGGCGCGATCGTCTCCGTGCTCGTCTTCCAGGTGTTCCTGAACGTCGGGATGACGGTCGGCATCGCGCCGATCACCGGCATCACGCTGCCCTTCATCAGCTTCGGCGGCAGCTCGATGATCACCATGCTCGCGATGGTCGGATTGCTGCAGGCCATCCATGCTCGCGGCCGCCTGGCGGGGCAGCGGTGAGCCGCCTCCGCGCCGGCGTCGGCTGGGCGACCGCCATGCTGCCGGGGATGGTGCGCGAGCTCCGGGCAGACGTGGAGGAACCGCTCCCCGTGCTCGTCTCGGGGGCAGGGCCGCTCGCCGACGAGCTGGCGGCGGCTCTCGGTGCAGGCGGCGAGCCAGGGCTCGTGCGGCGCGTCGGGCTCGGCGAGCTCGAGGAGACGGCCGGCTCGGTCCTCGTTCACGTCGTCGCCGGCGACCTCGGCCCCGACGACGAGGCGATGCTCCGGGCCGGAGATCGGGCGCAGCTGCCGCTGGTCTGCCTCGCCGTCGGCTTCGTCGGCCGGGAGCGGGTCCTGCCGTACGTCAAGGCGACCGACGTCGTGCACGCGACCGAGCTCGACGCCGACGCCGTCGGCGGGGTGGCCGGCAGGATCGCGGCCCGAGCGGGCGACGAGGCACACCCGCTCGCCCGGGAGCTGCCCATTCTGCGCCCGCACGTCGCGCGCCGCCTCGTCTCGTCCTACGCGAAGAAGAACGCGCTCATCGGCGCCGCGGTCTTCGTGCCGGGAGCCGACATGCCGATCCTCACGCTGAACCAGATGCGCATGGTGCGCCGCCTTGCCGACGCCTACGGTGTGGACGACCAGCAGGCGCGGCTGCTCATGCTTGCCGGCGTCGTGGGCGCAGGGCTCGGGTTTCGGGCGCTCGCGCGGACGGCTCTCGGTTTCGTCCCCTTCGCGCTCCCCGTCCGTGCCGCCGTCGCCTTCAGCGGGACGCACGCCGTCGGCAAGGCGGCGATCGCGAAGCTCGAGCGGTAACGGCCGAGGGGCGGCGGAGGAGGCCGCTGATACGCTTCGGGGCGACATTCGAGAGCACCGGGCCCGGATCGGGCGAGCGGAATCTCGACCGAAACGACAGACGAGGCGCGCACCGTGACATCAATCGCTCTCCCTCAGCGGGATCTCAGCGGAGTCGACGGCAGCGCGCAAGGAGGATTGCGTGCGCACGTGGTTTCGCCGCAAGGCGCAGGGCAAGGCGCCCGAGGAGGCAGCCGCCCAGGACACGTCCAGAAGCGAGGAGCTACCAGCCCAGGCTAAGAGCGGAGACGCTGAGCCGAAGCCTGCCCCCCGCCGTCGTGGGACGCGGGGTGGCAGAAGTACGAAGAAGCCGGCGGAGGAGGCCAAGGCCGCCGGGAAGGCGCCGGCGCGGCGCGCGAAGGTCGCGGCCGAGAAGCCGACGAAGGCCGCGACCGAAAAGCCGAAGACCACGCGCACGCGGCGCCGGACGACGACGCCGAAGAAGTCGTCGCTCCCGAAGGTCGCGAAGCAGATGCTCGTCTCCATCGACGTCGGCGAGCAGCGCGTCGCTGTCCTCGAGGACGGCAGCCCCGTCGAGGTGTACCTCGAGCGACCCGGCCGCAGGTCGATCGCAGGCAACGTCTACAAGGGCCTCGTCGACAACATCCTGCCCGGGATGGAGGCCTCGTTCGTCGACATCGGGCTCGAGAAGAACGGCTTCCTGTACGTCGACGAGATCGTCGTTCCCGAGCTCGAAGGCAAGCGCCACGGCAAGCGCATCCAGGAGCTGATCAAGCGCGGGGAGGAGGTGCTCGTCCAGGCCGTCAAGGACCCGATGGGGACCAAGGGCGCGCGGCTCACCACCGAGATCTCCCTGCCCGGGCGGTTCCTGGTCTACGTGCCGTACGGCGACGGGATCGGCGTGTCGCGCCGGCTCGACGACGACGAGCGGGAGCGTCTGAAGGCCATCTGCAAGGGGCTCGAGCTGCCCGAGGGGGGCATCATCGTCCGCACCGCGGCCGAGGGAGCCTCCGAGGAGGAGCTGTTCGGCGACCTCGCCTTCCTGCGCAAGCTCTGGTCGACGATCAAGGGACGGGCGGGCCGCGCGAAGGCGCCCACCCTCGTCTATCGCGAGGCCGAGCTCCCGCTGCGCGTCGTCCGCGATCTCTTCCTGCGCGACTTCGAGCGCCTGGCCGTCGACCACGAGCGCACGTACCGCCGCATCGTCTCGTACCTGAAGCGGACGTCCCCGGAGCTTGCCGGCAAGGTCGAGTGGTACCGGGAGACCGACTCGCTGATGGAGAGCTCGGGCGTCGAAGCGGCCGTCCGCTCGACGCTCGACCGCAGGGTCGACCTTCCTTCCGGCGGCTACCTCGTGTTCGACTACGCCGAGGCGTTCACCGTCATCGACGTGAACACCGGGCGGTTCGTGGGCTCGAGGGGCCGGGGCTCCACTGCGAGGCTCGAGGACACGATCACGAAGAACAACCTCGAGGCGGCGAAGGAGATCGTCCGCCAGCTTCGGCTCCGGGACATCGGCGGGATCATCGTCATCGACTTCATCGACATGGCGAACCCGAAGAACCGGGCGGAGGTCGAGGAGGCGCTCAAGCGGGAGCTCGAGCGCGATCGCACGAAGACCTACGTCGTCGAGATCTCGCCGCTCGGCCTCGTCGAGATGACCCGGCAGAACGTGACCGACGGACCGCGCGAGATCCTCACCACGCGCTGTCCCGTCTGCGAGGGAGGCGGCATCGTCGTCTCGGAGGAGACGCTTGCCGTCGATGCCGAACGGCGCCTGCGCCGTCTCGCGGCGACGTCGCCGTCGGAGGCGTTCCTCGTCGAGCTTCCGCCGCACGTGGCAGCCATCCTGATCGGCCCCGGCGGCTCGCGGTTGGCCGCCGTCGAGGACGAGACGGGGAGGCTGTTCGCGTTCGAGACGAAGGACGACCTGCCCGACGACCACTTCGCCGTCCTGGCCGAAGGCAAGGCCTCGGAGATCGAGCCGAAGGCGCTCCCCGTCGCGGCCGGAGACGAGCTGGACGTTCGCCTGGAGGAAGTGCACCTACGGCATCCCGAGGATGCGATCGCACGGCTCGACGGCTACGTCATCGCGGTCGGAGGCGCCGCGAGCCGCGTCGGCGAGACCGTGAGCGTCCGGATCGAGCGCGCCACGCGAACGGTCGCCTACGCGGGCCTAGCCGGCGTCGAGGCGGTCGAGGCGCCGGTCGAGGCGGGGGCAGTGGCCGAGGAGGGTGAGGAAGAGGCGCTCGAGTCGCTGAAGAAGCGCACGCCACGCGGCACGCGCGGCGGCCGGTCTCGCAAGAAGCCCGCTCCCGCCACCAAGGCGGCCGAGGAGCCCGCGGCTGAAGCCGAGCCGGAGAGCGAGGCCGAGGAAGCGGTTGCAGCGGCGACGTCGGACGCCGAGACGCCTCCGAAGAAGAAGACCCGGCGCGGGACGCGTGGCGGCCGGGGAAGGAAGAAGCCCGCCGCCGTGGTCTCCGAGGCGACTCCGCCCGAGGACGTGCCGGCGGACGCAGCCGCCGAGGTGAGCGAGCCAGAGGCAACAGGCGACGTCGTCGCCGAGTCCGTCGACGGTGAGCCTGTCAAGAAGAAGAAGACGCGGCGCGGAACCCGCGGCGGTCGCGGGCGCAAGAAACCGGCCGCTGCGACGAACGGCTCGGCCGCCGAGGCGGACGTCGCCGAGGCCGTCTCCGAGAAGCCCGTCGTGCCGATCGGGGCCGACGGCGACCCGTCCGAGAACGGCGCGGGCGAGCCGCCGAAGAAGAAGACGCGGCGGGGCACGCGCGGCGGGCGAGGCCGCAAGAAGCCGGCGGCGGCAACCGCCGTGGCCGCCGCAGATTCCGAGGCCGAGCCGGTTGCCGTCGAAGGAGACGAGAGCTAGAATGGCCGCTCGAGCGGGCTCCGTGCCCGCTTGTGCATGCTTGAGGACGATATGAGCTACGCGATCATCAAAGTCGGCGGCAAACAGCATCGTGTCCGCGAGGGCGAGTACCTGCTCGTCGACCGGCTGTCCGTCGACGAGGGGGCGACCTTCCAGCCGGAGGTGCTGCTGATCGGCGGCGACGGCGAGACGCTCGTCGGCGACGATCTGAAGGGACAGAGCGTCAGCGCCCGCGTGACGGCGCACGTCAAGGGGAAGAAGCTGGTGATCGGCAAGCACCGGCGCCGCACCGGCTTCCGACGCCGCAACGGCTTCCGGGCGAGCCTCTCGAGGATCGAGATCGAGTCGATCGGCGAGAAGAAGCCGGCGCGCAGCTCGACCCGCAAGAAGGCCCCGGCGCCGGCCAAGGCGGCCGGAACCAAGGCGCCCGCCAAGGCGGCCGGAACCAAGGCGCCTGCGAAGGCGGCCGCCGCGAAGGAGGCGAAGGACTAGTGGCGCACAAGAAGGGGCTCGGCTCGTCCAGGAACGGCCGCGACTCGGCCGCCCAGCGCCTCGGCGTCAAGGTGTTCTCCGGCCAGGACGTGAACGCGGGCGTGATCATCGTCCGCCAGCGCGGGACGCGTTTCCGCCCCGGCCCGGGCGCCGCCCTCGGCCGCGACGACACCATCTTCGCCACGCGTGCCGGGAAGGTCGACTTCCGCGCGAGCGGCAAGAGCCGCTTCGTGTCCGTGGTGTGAGCGCCGAGCGCTAGGCGCCCGACGGCAGGAGAATCGTGTTCGCTGACCGGGCGGCGTTCGTGGCCCAGGGCGGGCGCGGCGGCGACGGCGCCCTCAGCTTCCGTCGCGAGAAGTACGTCCCGAAGGGCGGCCCGGACGGCGGTGACGGCGGCCGCGGCGGCAGCGTCGTCCTGCTCGCCGACGCCGACCTGCGCGACCTGTCGTCGTTCCGTGGGAAGGGCCACTTCCGCGCCGAGCGCGGGCGGCACGGAGAGGGGTCGAACCGCCGCGGCCGGGACGGTCAGGACGTCGTCCTCCGGGTACCGGTCGGAACGCAGGTCTTCGACGGGGAGGGGCGTCTCGTCGCCGATCTCGCGCACGGCGGAGCGCGTGCGCTGCTCGCTCACGGCGGCCGGGGTGGTGCCGGCAACCGGCGCTTCGCGACCGCCACCCGCCGGGCCCCGCGCGTCTCCGAGCCCGGCCTCCCGGGGGAAGAGGTGACCGCCGAGCTCCGCCTCAAGCTGCTAGCCGACGCCGCCCTCCTCGGGTTCCCGAACGCAGGGAAGTCGTCCCTTCTCCGCCGGATCTCGAACGCGACCCCGAAGGTCGCCGAGTACCCGTTCACCACGATCGCGCCCGTCCTCGGGACGGTCGAGGCGACAGACGGGCGCCAGCTCGTCGTCGCGGACGTCCCCGGCCTGCTCGAGGGGGCGAGCCTGGGCGTCGGCCTGGGCGACGAGTTCCTCGCCCACCTCGAACGCGCCCGGCTCCTGCTCCACGTGATCGACGCTCACGAGGATGACGTCGCCGAGCGGTTCCGGACGATCGACCGGGAGCTCGAGGCGTACGGGGCCGGGCTCGCCGAGCGCCCTCAGATCGTCGTCCTGAACAAGATCGACCTCCTCCCGGAGCCGCCCGCCTTCGGGATCGAAGATCCGCGGGTGCTGGCGGTCGTGCCCGTCTCGGCGGCAACCGGCGCAGGAATCGACGAGCTCGTGCGGGCGCTCTTCGAGTCGGTGCCCGAGCCGGGCCCGAGGGCCGCCGACAGCGCGGAGGACGAGCTGGCGGACTACCTCGTCTACCGGCCACGGCCGCCGCACCGCAGGTCGTTTCGCGTGCTCCGCTCGGAGCGGGGCTTCGTCCTCACCGGCCGCAACGTGGCGGCGCTCACCGAGGCGGAGATCGAGGAGGCGCTCCGCGAAGCCGGCGCGCGCAAGGGGGCAGAGGTCGTGATCGGCGACGAGTCGTTCGAGCTCGGGTGATCGGTCTCCTCGGCGGAGCGTTCGACCCGCCGCACGAGGGGCATCTCGTGCTCGCGGATGCGGCGACCCGGCACTTCGGGCTCACGCAGCTGATCGTCGTGCCGACCGGCGCGGCCCCGCACAAGCCGGTCGAGACCGATGCCGAGATCCGCTACCGGCTCGCCGAGGCAGCCTTCGGCGGCCGACCCGGGGTCGCGCTCTCGAGGCACGAGCTCGACCGCGAGGGGCCGTCGTACACCGTCGACACGGTCGCCTGGGCAGAGCGGCGCTACGGGGAGGTGCTCTTCGTCGTCGGCGCCGACGAGTTCGCCAGCTTCCGCGCCTGGCACGATCCGGACGGCGTTCTCCGGCACGCGCGACTCGGCGTCGCCACAAGGCCGGGCTTCCCCTCCGGCCCGATCGCCGCGGTGCTCGCGGGCCTCGAGCGGCCCGATCGCGTCGAGACGTTCGCCATCCCCGCCCTCCCGATCTCGTCGACCGGGATCCGCGAGCGAGTTCGCCGTGGAGAGTCGATCGACGGTCTCGTACCGGTCCCTGTGGGGGAGCTGATCGAGCACCTCGGTCTCTACCGAGGGATCCCTTGACCCGCGTCCACGAACGTCGCTACGCTGACTGCCGAACGATGAGGAGAATACGACTCCGCTGACACCGCTCGAGCTCGCCCGACGCATTGCGCACCTCGCGCAGGAGAAGCTCGCGAGAGACGTCGTGATTCTGGACATGCGGCCCGTGGTGTCGTACACGGACTACTTCGTCATCTGCACCGGGCAGAACCCGAGGCAGACGGCGGCGATCTACGACGACGTCCGCGAAGCGCTGAAGCGAGACGAGCGGCTGGTTCCTCGACACGTCTCGGGCGCGAAGGAGGCGACCTGGGTGCTGGCGGACTACCTCGACGTCGTCTTCCACGTGTTCACCCCCGAGGCGCGGAGCTACTACCGCCTCGAGGATCTCTGGGGCGACGTGCCCTCGGTCGAGGTGGCCGCCGGGGCGTAGGCCGAGGAACGGAAGTGGCTTCCGGGCGCGAGCCGGAGTCTCTAGACTGGGTGTCCGAGTTCGCGGGGCCATAGCTCAGCTGGGAGAGCGTCTGGCTGGCAGCCAGAAGGTCACGGGTTCGAATCCCGTTGGCTCCACTTCGGTCGTCCGTCGGCGACGCGGCTAGCTCGTCGGGCTAAACGCAGGTGGTGCGCCGGCCGATGCAGTAGGCGTGCACTCCTCGCGCTCCCTGCGGCCCGGACGGGCCACAGTGGCCGTGCTCGTCATCGGTCTCGGCGTCACCGTGCTGGCGTTCTTCCTCGCGCGCCAGAGCGTCCGGACGAGCGAGGACAGGATCCTCGGCGAACAGGCCTCGCAGACGGCGGCGGTCATCAGCTCCTTCGGCCGGCAGATCGAGGCGATCCTCTACGCGGGCTCCGTCGTCGCGGACGTGTCCGACGGCGACCCCGACGAGTTCCGCGGCGAGCTCGCTCCCCGGCTCGAGGGCACTGCGATCTCGAGCGCAACGCTCCTCGACCTGCGCGCCGGGGCGCCGCGCGACGTCGCAAGGGTCGGATCGAACGAGCCCCTCCTGCTGGACGGTCTCGGTGAAGCCGGGCGCACGAAGCTCGCGGAGATCGCGTCCTCGGGACGGCTCGAGCTCGTGAAGATCGGCGAGGTGGGGGGCGACCGGGTCGTCGGCTTCGGGTCAGGCGGCCGCGACGGCGCGTTCGTCGTCTATGCCGAGAGTGTCGTTCCGGCGCTCGACAGGCTCTTCCTCTTCCGGCTGCCCAAGGGCGTCGAGTACGCGCTCTATGTCGGCGGCGAGCCGTCGACCGCGACGCTGGCCGCGAGCAGCACGGGGCAGGAGCGGATCTCCGGCGACACGGTCACACAGACCCTTCGCCTCGGGAACGAGAACGCGGTCGTCGTCGTCGGTACGAGCGGAGGCCTTGTCGGCGGGCTCACCGGTGCTGCGCCGTGGCTCGCGCTGGTGCTCGGAACCGCCCTCACGCTCGGGGTGGTCCTCGTGCTCGAGATCACCCGTCGCCGGGACGCGGCTGAGGCCGGGCGCCGGGCCCTCGCCGAGCAGAACGAGCGTCTCAGGCAGCTCGACGCCCTGAAGGACCAGCTCGTCGCCGTCGTCTCCCACGAGCTACGGACGCCTTTGACCTCGATCCTCGGCTACCTCGAGCTCGTCCGGGACGACGCCACCGAGCTCTCCGACGAGCACCGGGGCTTCCTCGAGATCGTCGACCGAAACGCACGCAGGCTGCTGAACCTCGTCGGCGACCTGCTCTTCGTCGCGAGGATCGACGCCGGCGAGCTCGAGCTCGAGCTCGACGAGGTCGACCTGGCCGCGCTCGTCGCAGAGTGCGTCGAGGCACAGGCGCCGCGGGCCGAGACCGCGGACGTCGAGCTCGAGCTGAACGCCGCCGGGTCGCCGGCCGTCCGCGGTGACCGGACGAGGCTCGCCCAACTCGTCGACAACCTCGTGTCCAACGCCGTCAAGTTCACGAAGCAGGGCGGCCGGGTCGCGATCGGCGTCCGGGAGGAGAACGGCCGTGCCGTGATCGAGGTCGCGGACAACGGGATCGGCATACCCGCCGACGAGCAGGACCGGCTCTTCGACCGCTTCTTCCGCTCCTCGACGGCAACCGCCGAGGCGATCCAGGGCAGTGGGCTCGGGCTGACGATCGCAAAGGCGATCGTCGACGCGCACGGCGGCGACATCTCCGTGCAGAGCGAGGAAGGGGTCGGGACCACGTTTCGCGTCGAGCTCCCGCTGGTCTCGGCCGCGGACGCGCCGCCTCGCCGGCAGAGCGTCCTCGTCCGCTAGGCGCTCAGGCGAGCCCGCTGATCCGGCGCGGGGTCGGCGCTGCGTGAAACTCGCGCGCCCGGGGCCAGCTGAAACGCTTGGTGCCGTCCGGAAGCGTCTCCGGGAACCCGTCCTGGACGGCCTCGGCCGCCTGGCGCCACAGGCGCAGGATCTCGAGCCTGAGGAGCTCGCCCGCCTCCTTGTAGCCCTTGCCGTTGGCGGGGATCCCGTCGAACGTCATCGGCTCGCCGTACACGACGCAGCACGGGCGCTTGTTCTTCCGACGCCAGCCGAACGACTCGACCCCGCACGGGATCACCGGCACGCGATCCTTCATCGCGATCGTCAGCGCCCCGGTCTGGATCTCGCCCGGGTAGCCGAAGCGCTGGCGGGTTCCTTCGACGAAGACGCCGACGATGTGTCCCTCGCGGACGAGCTCGCGCGCGTATCGCAACGCGTCTCGATCCTGCCCCCCGCGCTTGATCGGGAACGCGCCGGTCCAGGTAAGCGCCTCGCCGATGACCGGGATGTCGAGCAGCTCCTGCTTCATCATGTACCAGAGCGCCCGGTTCGAGAACGAGCCGACGAGCGGCGGATCGATCGCGGAGAGGTGGTTCGCGGCGAGCACGCCCCCGCCCTCGAGCGGGATCCGGTCTGTGCCGTACGCCCAGGAACCGGGCGCCATCCACATCGTCGTGATCGGGACGACGTTGAAGCGCATGAAGATCCAGCCCTTCTCGACGTCAGCGCCCCAGATCCACGGTACTGCCGAGCTTCGTCATGAAGGTGGGCGAGAGCATCGCGGCACTGTATCGCGGGCACGTCGCTACGATCACCCTCCATGGAGCGCTACGAGCCCGCGCGGATCGAGCGGAGATGGCAGGAGGCCTGGGAGCGCGAGCAGGCGTTCGTCGTGCCGAATCCCGAGGACCCTGCCGCCGCTGAGGGCCGGCCCCGCACGTACGTCCTCGAGATGCTGCCGTATCCCTCGGGCGAGCTCCACATGGGGCACGTCTTCAACTACACGCTCGGAGACGTTCTCAGCCACGTGCTCCGGCGACGGGGCGCCCTGGTGCTGCGGCCGATGGGCTACGACGCGTTCGGCCTGCCGGCCGAGAACGCAGCGATTCGCGAGGGGGGCCATCCGCGGACGATCACTCAGCGCAACATCGACGACATCCGGCGCCAGATGCGCCGCATGGGCTGGGCCATCGACTGGTCGCGCGAGGTCGCGACCAGCGACCCGACCTATTACCGGTGGACGCAGTGGCTCTTCCTGCGCTTGTTCGAGGCCGGGCTCGCCTACCGGCGTGAGGCGCCCGTCAAGTGGTGCCCCAACGACCAGACGGTGCTCGCGAACGAGCAGGTGATCGACGGTCACTGCGAGCGGTGCGGCGCGGAGGTGGTCGCCAAGAGCCTCGAGCAGTGGTTCTTCCGGATCACCGAGTACGCCGATCGGCTGCTCGACGAGATGTCGCTGCTCGAGTCGTGGCCCGAGCGCGTGCTGACGATGCAGCGGAACTGGATCGGCCGCTCCGAGGGAGCCGAGGTCGTCTTTCGGATCGAGGGGCTCGATGTCGAGCTGCCGGTGTTCACGACGAGGCCGGACACGCTGTTCGGGGCCACGTTCTTCGTGCTCGCCCCGGAGCACCCGCTGGTGGCGGAGCTCGTCCGCGGCACCGAGCACGAGGCCGACGTTCTCGACTACATCGCCCACACCGCCGCGACCTCAGCGGTCGAGCGCGCCGATCCGGAGCGGGCGAAGACGGGCGTCTTCACCGGACGGTACGTGACGAACCCGGTGAACGGCGAGCGGCTTCCGGTCTGGGTCGCCGACTACGTGCTTCTCGAGTATGGAACCGGAGCGATCATGGCCGTCCCGGGCCACGACCAGCGGGACTTCGAGTTCGCGGAGCGGTTCGGCCTCGAGATCCGCCAGGTCGTCGAGCCCGCGGACGGCTCGCCCGTCGAGCTGCCGTACGTCGACAAGGACGCGGGGGCGCGCTCGGTCCGCTCGGCGCAGTTCTCGGGGCTGGCCACGCCCGACGCGATCGTTGGCATCGTCCGCTGGCTCGAGGCCGAAGGCCTCGGCAAGGCCGCCGTCGGCTACCGGCTCCGCGACTGGCTGCTCTCGCGACAGCGCTACTGGGGCGCACCGATACCGATCGTCCACTGCGGCGCCTGCGGTCTCGTCCCCGTGCCGGACGACCAGCTCCCCGTCCTGCTGCCCGAAGTCGACGACTACAAGCCCCGGGGCCGCTCGCCGCTCGCGGCCGCCGAGGACTGGGTGCGCACGACCTGCCCGCGCTGCGGCGGGGAGGCGCGCCGGGAGACGGACACGATGGACACCTTCGTCGACTCGTCCTGGTACTACCTGCGCTACGCCGATCCCGACAACGACCACGAGCCGTTCGGGCGGGAGATCGTCGACTACTGGCTGCCCGTCCGGCAGTACATCGGCGGAGTCGAGCACGCGATCCTGCACCTGCTGTACGCCCGGTTCTTCACGAAGGCGATGAACGATCTCGGCCTGCTCGGCTTCCGCGAGCCGTTCCTGCGCCTGTTCACGCAGGGAATGATCACGCGCCACGGGGCCAAGATGTCGAAGTCGAAGGGGAACGTCGTCTCGCCGGACGAGATGATTGAGCGCTACGGCGCCGACGCGGTCCGTCTCTACATCCTCTACATGGGGCCCGCGGAGGCCGACAAGGAGTGGCACGACTCGGGCATCGAGGGAGTGGCGCGGCTGCTCGACCGCCTGTGGCGCCTCGGGCTCGAGACGGCGGCGCTCGACCCGTCCGGGGCGGTCCCCGACGGCGAGCTCGTCCGCGCTGCGCACCGGACAATCGCCCGCGTCTCCGACGACCTGCAGCGCCGCTTCCAGTTCCACACGCCGATCGCCGCCCTGTTCGAGCTCGTCAACGAGATCTACCGCGTCAAGGAGCAGCCGGGCCAGGAGGCGGCGGTTCGCTTCGCCACGGAGACGGCTGTGAGCCTCGTCCAGCCGTACGCGCCGCATATCGCGGAGGAGCTCTGGGAGCGGCTCGGCCGTTCACGCCTCTGGGAGGAGCCCTGGCCGGAGGCCGACCCGGCGCTGCTCGCCGAGAACACGTTCGAGCTGGTCGTCCAGGTGAACGGGCGCGTCCGCGACCGGGTCACGGTCGCGGCCGGGCTGTCCGACGACGAGCTGGTGGAGCAGGCGAAGGGCCTGCCGCGGGTGCAGGCGCAGGTGGACGGCAAGCAGATCCGCCGGGCGATCGTCGTTCCCGGCAAGCTCGTGAACCTCGTCGTCGTGTAGAGGCTTGATGTGGGTTGAACGCACGCCTGGATGAGGGCCTGCACGCGGCGGATCGCGGTCGCCGCGGTCGGCGCCAACGCCACCAGCCTTGCCACCGACCGAGTCAACCACGCTCCTTGGTGCAGGCGGCTCCCCAGACGCACGCCCAACCCACATCAAGCCTCTATCGCTACAGGATCGAGTAGCCGCCGTCGACGACGAGCGCTGCGCCGATCGTCGAGCCGGCGGCGGGGGAGAGCAGGTACGCGATCGCGTCCGCGACCTCCTCGGGGGTGACGAGCCGGCCGTGAACCTGGGCCCCCTCGAACCGCTTGCGCTCGGCCGCCGGGTCCGGGCTTCCCGCGAAGTACGGCTCGAGAAGCGGCGTGTCGGTCGGGCCCGGACAGACGCAGTTGACGCGGATCCCCTCGTGACCGTGGTCGACCGCCATCGCCCGCGTGAGCTGGACCACAGCCCCCTTGGAGGCACAGTAGGCGGCCGAGCTCGGAGCCGCGACCAGGCCGAGCTGCGAGGCGACGTTGACGATCGCGCCGCTGCCGGCCCGTCGCAGGTGGGGGATCGCAGCGCGGGCGGTCAGGTACACGCCGCGGACGTTCACCGCGAAGATGCGCTCCCAGTCGGACAGATCGGTGTCAGCGACCGTCCCTCGGCCGGCCACCCCGGCGCAGGCGACAGCCGCGTCGAGGCCGCCCAGCCGACCGGCTGCGACGTCGATCGCACCGGCGAGCCCCTCGTCGTCGGCCACGTCCGCCACCAGGCGCACGTCGAGCGAGGCCCGGTCGAGCCGTTCGCGATCGAGATCGATGCCGGCCACACGTGCGCCGTCACTCCGGAGCCTGGCCGCCGTTGCCGCCCCGATGCCCGACGCGGCACCCGTGACGAGCACGCGGGCTGCGGCTGTCACCTCGGTGGCCACGGCTCGTGACCATACCGCGCGTCACGATCGCGTGCGCGCGGCGCGCGCGCCCTCTAGGATTGGCGATCCGCCTACCAATCGGGCTAGGCGCCGTCGAGGGGGAGGTCGAGCATGCAGAACGTGATCGTCGGGTATGACGGGTCGGAGCAGGCAAAGCGCGCGCTTGACCGGGCGGCGGCGCTCGGCAGGGCCGGCGCCAAGGTCACCGTCGTGTCTGCGGTCGGTATCGGTTCTCACTCGGGCGGGCGTGGGTCGGGGGCCCTGAACGAGGACGAGCTCAAGGAAGCGGCCGAGACGCTGGACGGTGCGAAGACTCATCTCAAGGCGCAGGGAATCGACGCGAGCAGCATGGAGGGAGAGGGCGATGCCGCGGACGTGATCGTCGAGGCTGCCGAGAAGATCGGCGCCGACCTGATCGTCGTCGGCACGCGAGGCCGGGGGCTCGGGAAGCGCGCCCTGCTCGGATCCGTGAGCACGAAGGTCGCGCACCACGCGTCCTGCGACGTGCTCATCGTGCGCTGAGCCCGCGGACGGTCGGACTGGCCGAGCGCGGCACCGCCGGATGACGGCAACGGCCCCACACGTTCGGATCGACCATCGCCCGGGCGCCGGTGTCCGAGTCGGCTGACGTCGTCGTCGTCGGGGCCGGCCTGTTCGGGACGAGCATCGCGTTCTCGCTCGCGCGCCGGGGCGTCGGCTCGGTCGTCCTGGTCGAACGAGGCCCCGTGTGCGGAGGCGACTCGGGCGTCTCCTTCTCCATGGTCCGGCGGCACTACTCGAACGAGCCGGTGGCCCGCCTCGCGATGCGGGGCGTCGACGTCATCCAGCGCTGGGAGGAGGAGGTCGGGACCGGGGACTCCGGGTTCGTGCAGACGGGGTACCTGCTGACGGCGACTCCGGCTCACGCAGATGCACTGCGCGACAACGTCTCGCGGCTTCGGCAGTGGGGCCTCGACACGGTCGTCGTCGAGACACCGGAGGTCGCCGCGATCGAGCCGCTGCTGTCCCTCGACGGGATCGCCGTCGGCGCCTACGAGCCGGACGGCGGGTTCGCCGACACCTATCGCATGACGCTCTCCTGGTTCGCCGCCGGAATCCAGGCGGGCGTTCGGCCCGCGCTCGGCCGGACGGTGACCGGGATCCGCACCGAGGGAGGACGCGTGCGCGGCGTCGACACGGACGGCGGCCCGATCGCGGCAGACACCGTCGTGCTGGCCGCCGGGAGCTGGGGGCCCGAGCTGGCCCGAACGGCCGGCCTCGAGCTGCCGATCTCCCTGCGGCGCCTCGAGGTCTCGTTCGTGCGCCAGCCGGCCGACCGGCCCCAGGTCCGCGTCATCTTCTCGGACATGGCGAGCAACCTCGTCATGCGGCCGGATCGAGCCGGGCTGGCCTGGGTCGTCGCCTATCAGCCCGAGGTGCGCTACGAGCGGCGGGACGATTGCGCCCGGGACATCGGCCCCGAGTACGAGGCGGCCATCCGGGCCGGCCTGCGCGAGCGGATTCCGGCGTACGCAAACGCAGCGTGGGCCGGCGGCTTCGCCGGCGCGTACGACTACACGCCCGACTGGAACCCTTTGATCGGGCCGGCTCCCGGCATCGAAGGGCTGTACCTCGCCCTCGGCTGGTCGGGGCACGGGTTCAAGCTGGCCCCCTCGGTCGGCGAGGTGGTCGCCGACGAGATCGCCGGCCGCGCGCCGGTCATCGACGTTTCCGCTCTCAGACCCGACAGGTTCGAGCGAGGAGAGCCCCTCCGGCTCGCCTACGGGCCGGGCGCGCGCGCCTGACGAGCTGCCGCTGACGGCACGCCGCGACGTTCCGGCGCAGGTGTGTGCGCGTCTTGGCACGAAGCGCGCGGTTGCGCATGCTTGTCGTCGTCACGATAGGCAACATGCGCATGCCGACGATCTCCCGCTCCCGGGCGGCGTTGTACGTCGTGGTGGCGGTCTGTGCGCTCGTGCTCGTCGGGCGGTTCGTCCTCGACCGGGCAGACCCGGGCTCGGCGGCTCCCGGCGAGACACTCGCCGCGCTCGAGCAGGTACCGCCCGAGTCGGGAGCGATCGCCGAGGGCGCCGCCGGGCCGGAAGAGGCCGGGCAGCCGGCCGCACCCGTCGTCGTCCATGTCGTCGGCGCGGTCCGGCGGCCGGGTCTCTACCGCCTCGCCGAGGGTAGCCGCATCGCCGATGCGGTCAGGAAGGCGGGTGGGTCGACCCGGCGTGCGCGACTCGCCCTTGTCAACCTCGCCGCCGAGGTGGTCGACGGGGCCCAGATCGTGGTTCCGACGGCGGGCTCGGAAGCCCAACAGGCTGTGGTTCTCCCCGAGGCGAGCTCGACGACAGGACCTGTCCGTCTGAGCACGGCCACGCTGGAGGAGCTCGACACGCTCCCCGGCGTCGGGCCGGTGACGGCACAGCGGATCATCGATTACCGCGAGGAGCACGGGCCGTTCACGTCCGTGGAAGAGCTCGACGCGGTTCCCGGCATCGGGCCGGCCCGCCTCGAGCAGCTGCGAGAGCTCGTCACTCCATGAGCCGCCGGCGGTTCATTCCGGCGCCGCACGTGCTGGCAGCCGCGGCGTGTGCCGGGCTTGCGCTCCCGCTTGCGATCCGGATATCGAGCATCGCCGTCCTGGCCGCTGCCGGCGCGCTCGGTGGCGTCGCGATCCTCGGCGAGCGCGGGCGACTGGTCGCGCTCGCGGGTGCGCTTCTCGCGGCTGGCTGGTGGTGGGGCAGCGTCCGCCTCGACGACATCGACCGCAGCGCGCTCGCGCGCGAGGTCGGAGGCGCGGCGCTTGCGCGCGTCGAGGTGACGGCGCCCCCGCGGAGGGGCTCTTTCACGACACGCGTCCTGGTGCGGGTGCGCCGGTATGACGACCGGACATTCGACGAGCCGGCACAGCTCGAGCTTCCCGCGTCGGTGCGCGCGCCGCCGCAGGGTGCGATCCTCGACGTGGTCGCCGAGGTGGTCGCGCCGCGGGAGCGCGAGCCGGGATCCTCCTACGACGAGGCCGCCTATCTCGGCCGCAAGGGCGTTCACGCGGTCATGCGTGCGAGTCGCTACAGGGTGGTCGGAGCTCGCGGCGGGCTCGCGGGCATCGCCGACCGGATCCGCGAGCACCTCGCCGACTCGATCGCACCGGGACTTTCGGGTGAGCGGCGAGCGCTCGTCCAGGGGATCGTGCTCGGCGAGGAGCAGGGGCTCCGTACCGAGCTCAGAGAGGCCTTCCGGGCGTCCGGTCTCTACCACGTGCTCGCCGTCTCCGGACAGAACGTGGCCTACGTGGTGGCCGGCGTCCTCCTGACGTGCTGGTTGCTCGGGATCCCGCGGCTCGTCGCGCAGGCTGCAGCTCTCATCGCGATCGTCTGCTACGTCGCGGCGGTCGGCTGGCAGCCCTCGGTCGTCCGGGCCGGAATCGCCGGTGGTCTCGCGTCGCTCGCCTGGCTCGCGGCGAGGCCGAGAGACAGGTGGTACTTCATGCTCCTCGGCGCGTTCGTACTGCTCGCCTTGAGCCCGTACAACCTGTTCGATCCCGGCTTCCAGCTCTCGTTCGCCGCCGTCGCCGCGATCTTCGTCGCCGTTCCCAGGCTCGAGCGGCTCCTCGAGGGATATCCCTTGCCGCGCGCTCTGGCCGCGGTGCTCGCGCTCTCCACCGCCTGCGCCGTGGCCACCGCCCCGATCCTCTGGGTGCAGTTCGGCTCGATCCCGGTGCTGTCCGTGCTCGCGAACGGTATGGGAGAGCCTGCTGTGGCGCCGATCCTCGGGCTCGGTCTCGCGGCGTCTGCCGTCGGCTCGGTGCTTCCTGACGCTGCGCTCGCCCTCGCCTGGGCTAACGGCTGGGTCGCCGCCTACCTGGCGTGGTGCGCCCGCCTCGTCGGTGGGCTCCCCTTCTCCCAGGTGAGCTCGGGCACCGCGGTCGCAGCAATCGGCGCGGCGTTGTGCGTGCTGGTGCTCCTCATCCGGGCGCCGCCTCGGCACCGGGCACACGTGATCGTGATCGCTGCCTGCGCCGCGATCCTGGTGATCGGCTGGCGAGGGTCGGCGCCCTCGTCTGCCCTCCCGCCGCCGGAGGGGCTTCGCGTCTCGTTCCTCGACGTCGGCCAGGGAGACGCGGCGCTCGTCCAGGTGCCCGAGGGAGCGGTACTCGTCGACGAGGGCCCGCCGGAGGCTCGCGTCGCGGAGCAGCTCCGGCGGCTCGGCGTTCGGCGTCTCACGGCGCTCGTCCTCACCCATCCGCAGAGAGACCACATCGGAGGAGCGGCCGACGTAGTCAGAACGACTGAGGTCGGGGCGATCCTCGATCCGGGCCTGGCCGCCGAGAGCCCCTACCACGACGACGTCCTCCGCGCCGCCCGCGACCGAGGCGTCAGAGTCGTCGTCGCGCGCGCCGGCCAGCGGTTCCGCATCGGGCGGCTCGCGCTGCGCGTGCTCTGGCCGGCCGATGCGGGTACGCGGGGAACCGATCCCAACGACCGCGCGCTCGTGCTCCTCGCCTCGTTCGGCTCCGTGGATCTGCTGCTGACCGCCGACGCCGAGTCGAACGTGACGGGTGCGCTGCCCCTCGGACCGGTCGAGATCGTCAAGGTCGCACACCACGGTTCGGCGGACGCGGGGCTCCCGGCGCTGCTCGACCGGCTGCGGCCCCGCCTGGCGGTCATCTCCGTCGGGTCGGACAACGACTACGGGCATCCCACGCGAGAGACGCTCGCCGCTCTGCGGCGCCCGCGCCTTCGCCTGCTGAGGACGGACGAGCACGGCACGGTGACCGTCACGAGCGACGGCCGGTGGCTGGAGGTGACGACGGCCCGTTGAAACGCGGAGAGGTCCTCGGACGCCGTCCGTACACTTGCCCGCATGGCAGAGCACCGCCTGGAGCCCGTGTACCTGATCACGGGCACCGACCTGCCCAAGGTGGCGCTCGCGCTCCACCGCCTGCGAGCCCGCTTCGCAGACGGGGCGATCGAGCATCTGTTCGCCGAGTCGATCTCCGCGCAGGACGCCGTCGCGGCGTTGAACGCCCTCGGCCTCTTGGGCGGCGAGAAGCTCGTCCTCGTCGAGGGAATCGACCGCTGGAAGAGCGCCGACATCGAGGTCGTCGTCAGCTACCTCGAGAGCCCTGCGCCGGGCTCGACGCTCGCGCTCGTCGGTGACCCGGCACGGCTGGCCGGGCTCGTCGAGGCGTGCTCGGCGGCCGGGTCGGTCCTCCGGTTCGACATCACGACCCGGCGGCGTGGGAGAAACGAGTTCGCCGACTACCCCGCCTGGGTGCGGGGTCAGTTCGAGCGCGCCGGCCTGCGTGTCGCGAACGAGACGGCGGAGCGCCTGGTCGAGCTCGTCGGAGACGACGCCTTCGCCTTGCGGAACGAGATCGAGAAGCTCGCCGCCTGGGCAGGCGATGAGGTGGTCGGGGTGCGCGAGGTCGAGGAGCTCGCAGTCCCAGGTGCGGAACCCTCGCCCTACGCGCTCGTCGACGCGTGGGGGAACCGTGACGTCCGCGGCGCTCTCACCGCTTGCGAGGGGATGCGACGCAAGGGCGCCGAGCCGTACCGGATCGCGGCGCGGCTCGCCGACTACGTCGGTTCGGTGCGCCGGGTTCACGCGCTCCTCGAGCAGGATCTCGGGCCGCGCGAGATCGCGTCCCGGCTCGGCCTCAAGGACTATCCGGCCCGCAAGCAGGCAGGTCAGGCCGCGAACTTCACCCGCTCGGAGCTCGAGCGGGCGCTTGTGCGGCTCGCGGAGCTCGATCTCGCGGTCAAGGGGGGCAGCCGTCTCGACCCGAACCTCGAGCTCGAGCTCGCGATCGTCGACATCGCGGGCAGCCGGAGCTCGTGAACGCGCCCGAAGCGGCACGGGCCTCGGCTCTCGTAGGGCTCCGCGCCCCGCATCCCTTCCGGCCGCCCGGCCCGGCGCGGCAACGATCGCGCCTGAGGTAGGTCGTGCCGGCCTCGGCGCTCCTGCTGACGCTGGGCGCTGCGGCTCTCCACGCCCTCTGGAACCTCCTCGTCGCCGGGTCGAGAGACCCGGTGCCGGTTACGGCGGCGATGCTCGGCACGAGCGTCGTTCTCTTCGCGATACCCGCCGCTCTCACCTGGGACGTCGAATGGCGGGCGGCTCCCTACGTGGTCGCGTCGGCGGCGTTCGAGCTGGCGTACTTCGTCCTGCTCGCGGCCGCGTACACGAGCTTCGAGCTGAGCCTCGTCTACCCCGTCGCGCGAGGGCTGGCGCCGGTGCTGGTGCTGGTCGCGACCGTGGTCGCGCTCGGCGTCCGTCCCGGCCTTCAGGCGGCGCTCGGCGTCGTCGTCGTCGCGGCCGGCGTGCTCCTCGTCCGCGGCATCCGCCGGGCCGCCGATCTCCGCGGCGTCGTGCTCGCGGCCGGCGTCGGCGCCTGCATCGCCGGCTACACGATCGTCGACAAGGCGGGACTGCGCTACGCCGCGCCGCTCCCCTACTTCGAGCTGGTGGCGACGCTCGCGACCGTGCCGTTCGTCGCCGGCGCGATCCGCTCACGCGGCGCCGCTCCGATCCGCGCCGCGATCGCACCGCGCGCGGTGGTCGCGGGGATCGCCGGGTTCGTGGCGTACCTGCTGGTGCTGGCCGCCCTCGAGCGAGCGCCGGCCGCGTCCGTTGCCGCCGTGCGCGAGTCGAGCGTCCTCATCGCTACCGCGCTCGCAGCGCTCGTCCTCCACGAGCACGTATCCCGGGCGAGGCTCGCCGGAGCGGCGCTCATCGTGGCCGGCGTGGCGCTCGTGGCGCTGGCCTGAACGGCCGCGCCGAGCGGTGCTCCTAGACCGCGCCGCGGGTTACGAGCCGAGCGGCCTGAGCCTTCTTGCGCGCCGCCTTGTTCGGATGCAGCGCGCGCCGGGCTGCCGCCTTGTCGAGCGTGCGGACGAGCGCCCGGTGCTCCTCTGCGATCCTCGTCTCGTCGCCGTCTTCGACGGCAAGCTCGAGCCGCTTGAACTGCGTCTTCGCCGTCGAGCGCCAGCGGAGGTTCTCGAGCCGCTGCCTGGCAGCGGTCTCGACACGGCGTTCCTGTTGCTTGATGTTCGGCATCGGGCGTGAAAGCGCCCCGGGTGGCCGGGGCCTCCGGATGCTAGCAAGGAACACGACGTACGGCGCCGCGCCGCCCGTACGACGCGGCTCCTATACTCGCACCTCGTGGCGCGAGCCGAAGTCCCGGAGGAGTCGGCTCACCGGCGTCGCCTCGCCCGCTCGACCGCAATCTTCGCGCTGGCGACAGCAGGGTCGAGGATCCTCGGGCTCTTCCGGGAGATCGTCGTCCGGCGGTATTTCGGAATCGCCGGCGACATCAACGTCTTCACGGTTGCCTTCCAGGTTCCGAACCTGATCCGCTCGCTCGTCGCAGACCAGGCGCTCTCGTCGGCCTTCGTCCCGGTCTTCAGCGAGCTGCTCGAGCGGGGCGACCGTGTCCGGGCGTGGCGCGTCGCGTCGAGCGTCTTCTACCTCCTCTTCCTCGGCCTCGGTGGGCTGACGGCGCTCTTCGTCCTGCTCGCGCCATGGATCATGCGCCCCTTCGGCTACGAGGGAGCGCAGGAGGACCTCCTCGTTGCCCTGTCGTGCCTCCTCTTCCCGACGGTGATCCTGCTCGGGCTCTCCGGGGTGATCGTCGGGATCCTGAACAGCTACGAGCACTTCACGGTGCCCGCGCTGAGCCCGATCGCCTGGAACCTCGTGATCATCGTCGGGATCGTCGTCGGCGTACCGATGGCCGACACGGAGAGCGACGCCCTCTACGTCTACGCGGGCGCGATCGTGCTCGGCACGCTCGTCCAGGTCCTGCTGCCGTTGCCCTGGCTGCGCAGCCTCGACGGCGAGCTGCGCATGCTCGTCGACTGGCGAGACCCGGCGGTTCGCCGGATCTTCGCACTGATGCTGCCCGTGTCGCTTGGGCTCGGGCTCATCAACTTCAACCTGGTCGTCGACACGTTCTTCGCCGCGCGCTTCATCGATCGAGAGCTGGCGCCCGCCGCGATCGACGCCGCCTTCCGCATCTACATGCTCCCCCAGGGCATCTTCTCGGTGGCGATCGCCACCGTGCTCTTTCCCGCGCTCTCGCGCCTGGCGGCGCGGAGCGACGTCGAGGGATTCCGCGACACCATCTCGCTCGGGTTGCGCCAGATCGGCTTCACGCTCGTCCCGGCGAGCGCGGTCGGGGCGGCGCTCTGCATCCCGATCACGCGGCTCCTGTACGAGCGGGGCGCGTTCACGCCCGATCAGACCGTAGTCGTCGCCGAGGCGTTCGCCGCGTTCTCGCTCGGGCTGACGTTCAACGGCGCGATGCTGATGCTGAACCGGGCCTTCTTCAGCATGCAGTCGCCGTGGCTCCCGACCTGGGTCGCGCTCGGCGCGCTCGTCGGCAACGTGGCCCTCGACGCGGCGTTCGCCCCACTCGGCATCTGGGGCATCCCGCTCGCGACCTCGGTCGTCAACATCGGAGCCACGGCGGTCCTCGTCGTCCTGCTTCGCGAGCGCGTCGGGCGCCTCGATACCGAGGACATCGTGGCCTCCTACGCCAGGATCGTGCTCGCATCGGCCGTGACCGCCGGGGTGGCCTACGGGGTGTGGTGGGTGCTCGACGGGCTCGTCGGCCGCTCCCTCGGCGCGCAGCTCGGGTCCGTGGGCCTCGCGCTCGCAGCGGCCACAACCGTGTACCTCGTTCTCGCCCGTTTGCTGGGGATTCGTGAGCTGGGGGCGTTGCTATCGTTGGTCGGCGGCTCCGGCAGGCGCTCGGGCGGCCGCCGCCGACGATGAGCCTCGACCGCATCCGCAACTTCTCGATCATCGCGCACATCGACCACGGCAAGTCGACCCTCGCCGACCGCATCATCGAGGCGACGGAGACGCTCAGCGGCCGTGAGATGCGCGATCAGGTGCTCGACACGATGGAGCTCGAGCGCGAGCGTGGCATCACGATCAAGGCGCAGGCGGTCCGCGTCGACTGGAGCCGACACCAGCTGAACCTGATCGACACGCCGGGCCATGTCGACTTCACCTACGAGGTGTCGCGGGCGCTCCAGGCCTGCGAGGGTGCGCTGCTGCTCGTCGACGCGGCGCAGGGAATCCAGGCTCAGACGCTCGCGAACGCCTATCTCGCGATCGAGAACGACCTCGAGATCGTGCCGGTGGTGAACAAGATCGACCTGCCGTCCGCGGATCCCGACGGCGCCGCCTCCGAGCTGGCCGACCTCGTCGGCTGCGATCCCGGCGAGGTGCTCCGCATCTCGGCGAAGACCGGTGAGGGAGTGGAGGCGGTGCTCGATGCGATCGTGGCCCGCATCCCCCCGCCGCAGGGCGACCGGAGCGCCGCGGGGCGGGCGCTCATCTTCGACTCGAACTACGACCAGTATCGCGGCGTGGTCGCCTTCGTCCGTGCCGTGGACGGTGTCTTCCGGCCGCGTGAGGCGCTTCGGACGATGGCGACCGGGACGTCGTTCGAGGCGGAGGAGCTGGGCTTCTTCTCGCCGGACCGCGAGCCGGCGCGCTCGCTCGAGGCGGGCGAGGTCGGCTACGTGATCACGGGGCTGAAGGACGTCAGCAGGCTGCGCGTGGGAGACACGATCACCGCCGTCGCCCGCCCTGCGAGAGAACCTCTGGCCGGCTATCAGGACGTGAAGCCGATGGTGTTCGCGGGGCTCTTCCCGAGCGACTCCGACGACTATCCGGAGCTGCGCGACGCCCTTGCGCGGCTCAAGCTGAACGACGCGTCGCTGACCTACGAGCCCGAGACCTCGCAGGCGCTCGGCTTCGGGTTCCGCTGTGGCTTCCTCGGCCTGCTCCACCTGGACATCGTCCGCGAGCGGCTCGAGCGCGAGTTCGATCTCGACCTGATCGTGACGGCGCCGACCGTCGCCTACCGCGTCACGACGAAGGCGGGCGAGGAGGTCGAGGTGCACAACCCGTCCGAGATGCCGCGTGATCTCCTCGAGGTGGACGAGCCCTGCATCCGCGCGTCGATCATCGTCCCCAAGGAGTACGTCGGGGCGGTGATGGAGCTGAACCAGGAGCGCCGCGGGGAGTTCCACCACATGGAGTACCTGAGCGAGGAGCGCGTGCTCGTGGTCTACGAGCTGCCGCTCGCCGAGGTGGTGTTCGACTACTACGACCAGCTCAAGAGCCGCACCCGCGGGTATGCGAGCTTCGACTATGACCTCGTCGGCTTCCGCCCGGGCGAGCTCGTGAAGCTCGACATCATGCTCGCCGGCGATCCGGTCGACGCCCTCAGCCTCATCGTGCACCGCGACAAGGCGTACGCCCGCGGCAAGGCGCTGGTCGAGCGGCTGCGTGCCGAGATCCCGCGGCAGATGTTCGACGTCCCCGTCCAGGCGGCGATCGGATCGAGGGTGATCGCCCGGGAGACGATCAAGGCGCGGCGCAAGGACGTGCTCGCGAAGTGCTACGGCGGGGACATCACGCGCAAGCGCAAGCTGATCGAGAAGCAGAAGGCGGGGAAGAAGCGCATGCGCCAGCTCGGGGCCGTCGAGGTGCCGCAGGAGGCGTTCCTGGCGGTTCTCAACCTCGACGGGGAGAAGAAGACGTGAGCGGATCGGTCCGCCACCTCTACCTGCACCTTCCCTTCTGCGCCCACCGCTGCGGCTACTGCGATTTCGTGACGGTGGTCGGTCACCGGGGTGCCCACGCGACCTACGTGGAGGCGCTGCTCGCCGAGCTCGAGTTCGAGGGCGGGGTGCTCGCCCCAAAGCTCGAGACCGTGTTTCTCGGAGGCGGGACGCCGACGCTCCTCGCCCCGGCCGACCTCGCCCGCCTGCTCGCCCGGCTGCCGCCCGCGGAGGAGGTCACGGTCGAGGCGAACCCGGAGACGATGACCCCGGCGTTGGCCGCGCTCCTTCGCGACCGGGGCGTGACCCGCGTCTCCCTCGGAGCCCAGACCTTCGAGCCCTCGCTCCTGGCGGTGCTCGAACGGCGTGCGCGTCCCGATGACGTCCGCCGCGCCTTCTACGATCTGCGTGATGCCGGTTTTGACAACATCTCGCTCGACCTGCTCTACGGTATTCCCGGCCAGGGGGCCGCCGATCTGATCGCCGACCTCGAGGAGCTGCTCCAGCTCGCGCCGGAGCACGTCTCGTACTACGAGCTCGAAGCGAAGCCCGGCACGCGCTTCACCTACCGCCAGGGTGCGGCGCTCGCCGAGCAGCGGGAGGCGATGGAGGGGTACTTCGAGACGGTCGTCGACGTGCTCGAGGCTGCCGGCTACCGCTGGTACGAGACCTCGAGCTTCTGCCGCGGCGACGCGCGCTCGCGGCACAACCTCGGCTACTGGCGCGGACACGACTATCTCGGAGTCGGCATCGGTGCCGTGTCGACGGTCGGGGGCATGCGATCGAGGAACCGGCCGAGCCTGGCGCGGTACCTCGCCGCCTGCCTGCGGAGCGAGGCTCCCGAACGCGACCTCGAGCAGCTCGAACCGGACGTGCAGGCCTGCGAGCGCGTCATGCTCGGGCTGCGCCTCGACGAGCCGCTCGAGACGGACGGGCTCGAGCGGGTGCTGAATCGCGAGGCACTCGCGCGGCTCGAGCGGCTCGGCCTCGTCGAGGACTCTGGCTCCGAGACGCTCCGGCTCACGCGCAGAGGTCGCTTCCTCGGCTCGGCCGTGACGGCAGCGCTCCTCGAGGAAATCCCTGCAAATCAGCCAGTACCGGCAGGGGCATCGGCTAGTATCGGATCGTGAGCGACGCGCCCCAGCTGACGGAGAGACAGCGAATCATCCTCGACTACGTCGTCGAGGACTACGTGGCCGTCGGCCAGCCGGTCGCATCGAGGGCGCTGACCGGAAGACGCGGCATGGACGTCTCGTCGTCCACGGTGCGGTACGACCTGGCCGAGCTCGAGGAGCTCGGGCTGCTGACCCATCCGCATACGTCGGCGGGACGCGTCCCGACCGATCTCGGCTACCGCTACTACGTCGACCAGCTGCTCGAGACGCGTGACGTGCGCCTGCGCGGGCTTTCGCTCGATTTCTCGGCCGTTCGCAACGAGATCGACGCGGCCCTCCAGGCGACGACCGACGCCCTCGCGCAGGTGTCCCACCTGCTGGCGCTGGTCACCGCGCCGCCGCTCGAGACGACGATCGTCCGGCGGGTCGAGGTGCTTCTCCTCCAGCCGCAGGTGGTGGTCGTCGTCGTCATCACGTCGACGGGCGGGGTAACGAAGCGGCTGTTCGTCTTCGACACGCCGGTCGATCCGGGGCTGGCAGACTGGGCGGCTGAGTACCTGAACGAGCAGGTCAGCGGTCTGACGCTCGGCGCCAGGATGCTCCGCAACCGGCTCGAGGACCCGGGCCTCTCCGTTCGCGAGCACGAGTTCCTCGCGCGAATCCAGCCCGCCTTCACCGAGCTCGTCGAGGGCGGTGAGCCGAACGTGTACATCGGCGGCGCGGCCGGTCTCATGGATGAGTTCCGCGCCGAGGACATCAGCGCCTTCCGCGCCCTGCTCCAGACGCTCGAACGGCGGGCGGCCTTGCTCGAGATGACGCGCGCGACCCTCGACTCGAAGCGGCTGTTCGTCAGGGTCGGCTCGGAGTTCGAAGACCCGACGTTCGCCAAGGTCTCGCTCGTGGGGGCGCCCTATGGGCTCTCGCACCGCAACCTCGGCATCGTCAGCCTGCTCGGGCCGACCCGCATGGACTACGGGAAGGCGATCGACAGCGTCCGGTCGGCGGCCGCCCAGCTGTCGACGTTCGTCGAGGAGCTGTACGAGGAGTGACCGCCGTGAGGAAGAAGCGCCGCTAACGGATGTCGACCACGAGGCGGGACTACTACGAGGTGCTGGGCGTCCCCCGCGACGCCGACGACGCGACGATCAAGAAGGCGTTCCGCGGGCTCGCCCGCGAGCTGCACCCGGACGTCTCGAACGACCCGTCCGCCGAGGAGCGGTTCCGCGAGATCGCCGAGGCCTACGAGGTCCTCTCGAAGCCCGAGGCGCGCGACCTGTACGACCGGTACGGGCACGACGGCCTTCGCAGCGGCGGCTTCCGGCCGACCGACTTCGACCTCGGAAACATCTCCGACCTGTTCTCGGCGTTCTTCGGCGACGACCTCTTCGGCATGGGCGGAGGCTCGTCCCGTCGCAGACGTGGCGCAGATGTCGGAGTAGAGGTCGAGGTCACCCTCGCCGAGGCGGCCCGCGGCATCGATCGGGAAGTGAGCTTCTCGGTCGCGGCCGGCTGCGCGGCGTGCGGCGGCAGCGGCGCCGAGCCCGGTTCGACTCCGGAGACGTGCCCCCAGTGCGGCGGTGCCGGGAGGGTGCAGCAGGTGTCCAACACCGTGTTCGGGCAGTTCGTCCGCGCCCAGGTTTGCGCCCGCTGTGGCGGAGGCGGCAGGATCGTGACTCATTTCTGCAGCGACTGCGAGGGCGAGGGCCGGGTCAGGGAGTCGCGGACGCTGAACGTCACGATTCCGGCCGGGATCCACGACGGTCAGCAGATTCGGCTGAGCGGCCAGGGCAATGCCGGGTTTCCCGGCGGACAGCCCGGAGACGTCTACGTGGCCGTCCACGTGAGCCCGGATGCGCGTTTCGTGCGCGACGGAGACGATCTCATCTCGCGGGTCGACCTCACGATGGGCCAGGCGGCCCTCGGTGCGCGGACGACCGTGCCGACCCTCGACGGGGACGTCGAGCTCGAGTTCAAGCCGGGAACGCAACCCGGCGAGGTTCGGGTGCTGCGGGGGAAGGGGATGCCGGTGCTCCGCGGCTTCGGCCGCGGTGATCTCCGCGTTCTCGTCAACGTCGTCGTCCCCCGCCGGCTGACGGACGACCAACGCCGAGTGCTGCAGGAGTTCGAAGCGGCAACCGACGGCTCGGCGTACGACGAGGACGAGGGCTTCTTCGACCGGCTGAAGGCCGTTTTCCGCTGAGCACGAGCCTGCGGCGAATCGCGATTCGTGTGCCCGAGAGCGAGGGCGAGGCGGCGCGCGCCCGGCTGCTCGCCCTCCGTCCCGAGGGGTTCGAGGAACGTGAGGCCGGCTCCGCGCTCGAGCTCGTCGCCTACGTGGACGGCGCGGGGGAGGCCGCGATCCGGCAGGAGTTCGACGCGGTCTCCGCCGAGCCCGTCGCGGCCGACTGGCAGGATGCCTGGCGCCGCTTCCACCGGGCGGCCCGCGTCGGGCCTCTCTGGATCGGGCCGCCGTGGCTCGAGCCGGACCCGGACACGGTCCCCGTCGTCATCGAACCGGCGCAGGCGTTCGGCACGGGCGCTCATCCGACGACTCGGCTCTGCCTCGAGTTGCTGCTCGACGAGGTGCGGACGAGCGTGCTCGATGTCGGCTGCGGCTCCGGCGTGCTCTCGGTGGCCGCCGCCAGGCTCGGGTTCTCGCCGGTCGTGGCAGTCGATCGCGAGGCGGCGGCGGTCGACGCCACTCGAAGAAACGCAGCGGCCAACGCCGTCGTCCTCGACGTCGAGCTCGCGGACGCGATCACCGACGAGCTGCCGTCGGCAGCGCTCGCGCTCGCGAACCTGGAAGCGAGTCTTGTCGAGTCCGTGGCGAGCCGCTTGCCTTGCGACCGTCTCGTCTCGTCCGGGTACCTCGCCGGCGACCGGCCGGTACTCCCAGGGTGGGATCGGCTCGCTCGACGCGAGCTCGAGGGCTGGGCGGCCGAGCTCTATCAACGCTCTCCCTCCTGACCGCGTCCAACGGGAGCGGCGCCTCCTCCGCGGCGCGGGGCCGGCGCTGCGCAGCTCCCGGCCTCGGATACGATCGTCGCGTGGCGTCGTTCACGGTCGATTTCCTCGGCTGTAAGGTCTCGCACGCGGACGCGCGGCAGGCGGGCGAACGGCTTGCCGCGGACGGGCACGTGCCGAGCCAGGACGCCGCCGACGTGGTCGTCCTCAGCACGTGCTGCGTGACGCACGAGGCCGTGTCGAAGTCCCGCAAGTCCGCCCGCCGTCACGCGCGACGCTCCGGCCGCGTCTACGTCATCGGCTGTGGGGCGAACCTGCCGCGCGCGTTCGAGGGGCTGCCGGAGAACGTCACGGTCGTCTCGTTACCGAGCGAGAGGAGCGCGGACTTCGTGGCCGGCGACGTCGGCGCGGTGGGCTGTGTCGAGTCGGCGTTCGGATCCGATCGTGTGCGAGCGTTCGTGAAGATTCAGGACGGCTGCAGCTTCTCGTGCAGCTTCTGCGTCATCCCCTCGGTGCGCGGCGCGAGCCGAAGCCGAAGCGCAGCGGCGGTGCTGCGTGAGATCCGCCGCCGGGTCGAGCAGGGTCATCGGGAGGTCGTGCTCACGGGGATCAACCTCGGCTGCTACCGAGATCGCGAAGCCGGCTACGGGCTCGCTCGCCTGATCCGCGAGGCCGGCGAGGTCGTCGGCCTGGCCCGCTTGCGGCTCTCGTCGATCGAGGTGAACCATCTGGACGCGGAGCTCGTCTCGGCAATGCGCGAGACGCCGGCCGTCGCGGGCCACCTCCACGTCCCGCTGCAGTCCGGAGACGACCGTGTCCTCCGGGCGATGGGTCGCCGCTACACGTCGTCCACCTTCCGCCGTCGCCTGGAGCGGACCGAGGGTTTCAACCTGACCACCGACGTCATCGTCGGGTTCCCGGCGGAGGACGAGGCGGCCTTCGAGCGGACCGTCGCGACGGTCGAGCAGGCCGGGATCACGAAGGTGCACGTCTTTCCGTACTCCCCGCGACCGGGTACCCGAACGGCGCTCGACGACACGGTCCCGCGGGCGGTCAAGCGCGAGCGGAGCGCACGGCTACGGGAGGCCTCCGACGCGGCCTGCGCTGCCTGGTGGCGGCGGAAGATCGGGTCCCGTGACACCGTTCTCGTGGACCGACCGGGACGGGGCTACGGGAACGACTACTCCCCGTGGCTCGTGGACGCTCCGATCGGCGAGCTCGTCGAGGTTCGCGGCGCGATGGTGACCGGAGAGGGGATTCTCGCTGCCTGACGACTCCTGCATCTTCTGTCGGATCGTGGCCGGCGAGCTCGAGTCGACGGTCGTGCACCGTGCGCCGGGTTTCATGGCGATCGAGGACCGCGCGCCCAAGGCGCCGGTGCACGTCCTCGTCCTCCCCGAGCGCCATATCGCGACGTTTCGAGAGATCGCCGCCTTCGACGCCGACGAAACGAAGCGGATGCTCGAGTTCGTCGCCGAGACGGCGACGGCCGCCGGCCTCGTCGACTACCGGGTGATCGTCAACGTCGGCCCGGAGGCGGGCCAGACCGTCTTCCACCTGCACTGGCATATCCTCGGCGGAGCCGCGCTTCCCTTCCCGTGATCACGCGAATCGAGACAGACCTGAAAGCCGCGATGCGCGCGCGGGACGAGGTGCGTGTCGCGACGCTGCGCCTCACGCTCTCCGCGCTGCGCTCCGCCGAGAAGGATCTGCAGCGGCCGCTCAAGGAGGACGAGGAGCTCCAGGTGCTCCAGCGCGAGCGCAAGCGCCGTGCCGAGGCGGTCCGCGCCTTCCGCGACGCAGGGCGTGAGGAGCAGGCCGATCGTGAGGAAGCCGAGCTCGCGATCCTCGAGTCCCTCCTTCCGGCGCCGCTCTCCGAGGACGAGCTCGAGGGCATCGTGGACGACGCGATCGCCGAGACCGGGGCGACGTCCCTGCGAGACCTCGGCCGTGTCATGGCCGACGTGATGCCCCAGGTGGCGGGCCGTGCAGACGGATCGACCGTGAGCCAGCTGGTTCGCGAGAAGCTCGCCTGACCGCAGCGCGACCGGCCGCTCGCCACGCGCGAAGTCGGCTGCCCTTCGGGACGCTCTCGTGACACAGCGCGCACCACCCGTCACCCCTTCGGCGCTACGCTGGATTGCGGGAGGAGGCGAGGGGTGGCCCCGGGCAAAGGTGCGGATGGCCGGGAGCGTCGGCGACTAGACTTGAGGCGTTGCAGGACGTTCTCTCGGTTCCGAACGAGGTCGCGGCTGAGCTCGCGAGCATCGACGACGGCATTCTCGAGGCGCTTCGCAACCGGTTCGAGTGCTCGATCCTGCTGCGCGGGAACCGGGTGACGCTCGACGGGGCGGCGGCCGACGTCGAGGGCGCCCGCACCGTCCTCGGAGAGCTCGTCGAGCTCGTGGAGGGCGGCCACGTGATCGGGCCGGGCACGGTCGACGCCGTGCTCGGCGCGCTCGAGGAGTCGGCCGACGTGCGCGACGTCTTCGAGGACGTCATCTGGCGCCACCGCGGCAAGAAGATCACGCCGAAGACGGTGAACCAGAAGCGGTACGTCGACGCGATGCGGGCCTGCACGATCGCGTTCGGCATCGGGCCCGCCGGGACGGGGAAGACGTACCTGGCGATGGCGCTCGCCGTCTCCGCGCTCGCCGACCGCGAGGTGGGTCGCATCATCCTCACGCGGCCCGCGGTCGAGGCAGGCGAGCGGCTGGGCTTCCTGCCCGGCGACATGCTGGCAAAGGTCGACCCGTACCTCAGGCCGCTGTTCGACGCGCTCTACGACATGCTCGACGCCGACCGTCTCACCTCCTACATCGAGAAGGGGATGATCGAGGTCGCGCCGCTCGCGTTCATGCGGGGGCGAACGCTGAACGACTCGTTCATCATCCTCGACGAGGCGCAGAATACGAGCCCCGAGCAGATGCAGATGTTCCTCACGCGACTCGGTTTCGGCTCGAAGGTCGTCGTCACGGGCGACATCACCCAGATCGACCTGCCCCGCGACCAGGCCTCGGGGCTCATCCACGTGCGTGAGATCCTCGGGGAGGTCGAAGGCGTCGCGTTCATCGAGTTCGGCAACCAGGACGTCGTCCGGCACAAGCTCGTCCAGAGCATCGTCGAGGCGTACAAGCGCCATGCCGAGGAGACGGGAACGGAGCGTCGGCGCTGACGGGGCGTCCACTCGGCCGGCCGGGGGCTCGGCGACGGGCGTCTCACCGGGGACCGCCGGCGAGCCGATAGATCTCTCGTTCCGTGCTCGAGATCGAGATCGTCAATCGCAGCGGCGTCGGCGTCGAGACACGCGAGATCGAGGCGCTCTGCCGCAGCGTGCTCGCCGCGGAGCAGGTCGCGTCGGGAGACCTCGGCGTGGCGCTCGTCGGGCCGGACGAGATGCGCGCCCTGAAGCGCGAGCATCTCCGGATCGACGAGGCGACCGACGTCCTCTCGTTCCCGATCGACGGGCGGGACAAGCTTCCCGCCGAGGTACCGAGGCAGCTCGGCGACGTCGTCCTCTGCCCACAGGTCGTCGGCGAGGAGTGGCGCCGGCCGCTCGTGCACGGTCTCCTGCACACGCTCGGCTACGAGCACGGCCGCGAGATGGAGGAGCGGGAGGAGGCGCTCCTCGCATGAGCACGACGAAGCCGCCCCGCCGGGAGTCGCCGTTTCGCCGGCGCCCGCCGCTCCCGCCCGAGGCTCAGGCCGCCCGCCGGGGCACGCCGTCGATCATCCAGAGCTTCAACTACGCGTTCGAGGGCGTCATCTGGGTCCTGCGCAACCAGCGCAACATGCGCATCCACGTCGGGATCGCAGTCGTCGTGCTCGTCCTGGCGGTCGCCTACGACGTAACGAAGCTCGAGCTCGTCGCGCTCCTGCTCGCGATCGCCTTCGTGCTCATCGCCGAGATGATCAACACCGCCATCGAGGCGGCGACGGACATCGCGACGACGTCCTTCGATCCCCTGGCGAAGCTCGCCAAGGACATCGCAGCGGGCGCCGTCCTGATCGCCGCCGTCAACGCGATCGTCGTCGGCTACCTCGTGCTCGCCGACCGGCTCGGCCAACCGACCGACGACCTCCTCGGGCGGCTGCGCGACGCGCCGCTCTACCTCACCGTGATCGCGCTCCTCGTCGTGATCTTCGCGGTCATCGCGATGAAGGCCGTGCTCGGCCGCGGCACCCCGATGCGCGGCGGGTTTCCCTCCGGCCACGCCGCGCTTGCGTTCGCCGGCTGGATGGCCGTCACGTACGTGACGGAGGGCTACAGTCACCGGGCGCTGGTGTCGGCGATCGCGTTCGTTCTCGCCCTTCTCGTCGCCCAGTCCCGGGTCGAGTCGGGCATCCACTCGGCCGTCGAGGTCGCCGCCGGCGCAGCGCTGGGAGCCGGAGTCACGCTCGTGCTCTTCCAGGCGTTCGGGTAGCCCGTGGACGACGCGCAGCTCCTCGCCCTCGCCGTCGAGGCTTCCGCGCAGGCGTATGCCCCGTACTCGGGGCTCGCCGTCGGCGCGGCCGTGCTCGCGTCGGACGGCCGCGTCTTCACGGGTGCGAACGTCGAGAACGCCTCCTACGGGCTGTCGCTCTGCGCCGAGCGCGCCGCGCTCGCCCGCGCGACGGCCGAGGGAGTCGGTCCCGGAGACGTGCGAGCGGTGGCGGCCTCGTCCTCGCCGTGCGGTGCGTGCCGCCAGTGGCTCCTCGAGTTTCGCGTCGGCCGGGTCGTCTACCTCGGGCCGGAGGGCGAGCCCGAATCGGCGAGCCCGGCAGAGCTCCTGCCCAGGGCGTTCGAGGTCGATCGGTGAGAAGCGGCTTCGTCGCGCTCGCGGGGCGCCCGAACGTCGGCAAGTCGACGCTCGTGAACGCGCTCTGCGGGGGCAAGGTCGCGATCGTCTCGGACAAGCCGCAGACCACCAGACACCGGCTGCAGGGCGTCGCGAACGGTGACGGTTTCCAGCTCGTCCTGGTCGACCTCCCGGGCTTCCAACGCCCGCTCGATCAGCTCACCGAGCGCATGCAAGGCCGTGTCGACCGCTCGCTCGCGGACATCGACGCCGTGCTGCTCGTCCTGGCAGCCGACGAGGCGATCGGCGCCGGCGACCGCTTCGTGGCGGCTCGCGTCTTCGGGCGGGCCCCCGTTGTAATCGCCCTCAACAAGGTCGACCGGCGTCCTCCCGCCCAGATCGCCGCGCAGATCTCGGCCGCGTCGGAGCTCGGCGACTTCCACGCGCTCCATCCGGTCAGCGCCCTGACCGGTGACGGCGTACCGGCACTGCGGGACGAGCTTGCATCCCTCCTTCCGGAGGGCCCGTCGTACTTCCCGGACGGTCAGCTGACGGACGCGCCGCTCGAGCTGCGGCTCGCGGAGCTGATCCGCGAGAAGGCCCTCGCCCTGACGCGGGAGGAGCTGCCGCATGCGCTAGCCGTCGAGGTGGAGGAGATCGCGGCGAAGCGCGTGACGGCGACCGTCCTCGTCGAGACGCAGTCGCAGAAGCAGATCGTCGTCGGGAAGGGCGGGAGCATGATCAGGGAGATCGGAACGCGGTCGCGCCCGGAGATCGAGCACCTCCTCGGGCACCGCGTCTTCCTCGACCTGCGGGTCAAGGTACGGGCGAAGTGGCGCCGGGACGAGGCGTTGCTGGAACGATTGGGGCTGTAGGTCGGCACGAGCGGACGAACGGAGGCGTGTTGCGAAACGGACAGACGGGGGACGGCTTCGAGGCGGCGCTGGCGCGCTATCTCTACGAGCGCTCCGAGGAGGCGCGCGCGGTCAGGGTGGGCGAGAAGGAGACGAGCGAGCAGGCGGCGATCGTGGCGCGCTACGCCGACCTGTTCACCCGTTCCCAGCACGCGGCCCTGCGGGAGGCAGAGGAGGCCGCCCCGCACGGGCTCGACCGCGAACGGCTCTTCCGGCTGCGCGAGGCGTGCGAGGGCGGGATCATGGGCCTCGAGCTCGCCGAGCGCTCCGACGCGCTCGAGAACGCGATCCTCGCTTGCCGGATCGACGTGGCCGGCGAGCCGGTCCCGCTGCGCTCGGCGCAGGCGCGGTTGGCGGTGCTCGAGGGCTACGACGACCGGGAGCAGCTCGGGCAGGCCGTCGTCCAGGCCTCCGCCGGCTTCAACCCCGAGCGGCTCGAGCTGATGCGGGACTGCCGAGACGCTCGAGGCCGAGCTGTCGGGCGACCCGGATCCGGTCGCCCGAAGCGCCGCGCTGAAGCAGATCGACCTGCACGAGCTGGAGCGGGCTGTCGCGGGCGCCGCCGCGGCGATCGACGACTCCTTTGCGAGCCTCGGCGAGGACTGGCTCGAGCGCATCCTCGGGCCCGACCGCGGTCACCCGCCGACGTCGGCCCACGTCGCCTACGTGCGGCGCATGTCCCCGCTCGCGGGCACGTACACGAAGGAGCGGGCGGTGCCCGTCTGCCTGGCAGCGCTCGCAGCGCTCGGCTTCGACCTCGACGCCGAGCAGGGCATCCGGCCCGATCTCGACGATCGCCCGCAGAAGAACCCGCGCGCCTGCGTCATCGCGTCGGATCCGCCGAGGGTCGTCCACCTGATCACCCGCGCCCAGGGAGGCCTGTCGGACTACCAGGCCTTCCTCCACGAGGCGGGCCACGCGCTCCACTACGCGGGCTGCGACCCGGAGCTTCCGTACACGTTCCGGAAGCTCTCGCGCGACCACGCGCTGACCGAGATCTACTCCTTCCTCGTCGAGTCGCTGACCCACGAGCCGGGCTGGCATGCCGAGCACTTCGGCCTGGGCGACGCCGAGGCGGCCGATCGCGCCGAGGCGACGCGCTACCTGGACGCGTTCCTGTTTCGTCGCTACGGGGCCAAGCTCGCCTACGAGCTCGCGTTCTGGGAGGACTTCGCGAACGCCGAGGCGCACGCGGAGGACTACGAGCGGCTCGTGTCCGGCGCCAGCGGGTTTCGCTATCCGAAGGAGAACTACCTCGCCGACATGGACGGCGGCTTCTACTCGGCGGACTACCTGCGGGCCTGGATCCGGGCGGCGCAGGTGCGCGATTCGCTTCGCCGGACGGCCGGGCCGGACTGGTGGCGGAGCCCCGAGACCGGGGAGTTCCTGCGGGAGCTGTTCCGGCGCGGAACCGAGCCGTCGAGCGAGGAGGTCGCCGAGCGGCTCGGGTACGCGCCGCTCGACACGGCGCCGCTCGTCGGCGAGCTCTCGACCCCGCACCGAGCCTAGACAGCCTCACGAGATTCGGATTCGCGTACACTCCGGGCGTCGCATGGCACTTCGGCTCGACGAGCTCGCCAAGACGATCGACCACACGCTGCTCCGGCCGACGGCGACGGTGGGCGACGTCGACCAGCTGTGCGAGGAGGCCCGCGAGTACCACTTCGCCTCCGTGTGCGTCCTGCCCTACCACGCGGCGCACGCCGTCGACGCTCTGCGCGGGTGCGATGTCAAGGTGTGCCCGGTCGTCAGCTTCCCGTTCGGGGCCGACTCGACGAAGGCGAAGATCGCCGGAGCCGAGCAGGCGATCGCCGCCGGCGCCGACGAGCTGGCGGTCGTCGCGAGCCTTCCTGGCCTCCTCTCCGGGGACTTCCGCTACGTCCGCGACGAGCTCGTCTCCCTCGTGCGCGCGGTCCGCGTGAAGAGCGTGAACGCCGGCAAGGGAATCGTGCTGCTGAAGGCCGTCGTCGAGTGCACGCTGCTCGACGACAAGCTGAAGAAGCTCGTCTGCAAGATCGCCGAGGACGCGGGCGTGGACTTCGTCGAGAGCTCGACGGGGTTCTCCGGGGCAGCGACGACGCGCGACGTCGAGCTGCTTCGCGACTGCCTGCCGGAGGCGATCGGGGTGAAGGCGTCGGGAGGGATCGAGACCGCCGGCGACGCGGAGGCCATGGTCGGCGCCGGCGCCGGACGAATCGGAACGTCCAACGCCGTCGCCATCATGCGGGGATTCGCGGATCCGCGACGAGCCCGATGACGACCGACGACCCGCACTGGCCCGAGCGCCGGTTCAGCGAGGCCATCGCCGAGGGAGACGGGATCTCGGTGATCCCGATGCTGCGAGGCGACCTGCCCGCGCTGGCAGTCGCGGCCGCCGAGGCGGGCGCCGAGGCGATCGCGGTCGACTCGCTCGGCGACGTTCGCGTGCTGCGCGAGGTAACAGACCTGCCTCTGCTCGTGCGTGAGGTGATCGCCGACTTCGACACGCTCGACGCGGTACGCAGCGCCGGCGCCGACGCCTGCGTCCTCGTCTTCGAGGATCTCGCCGACGAGGACGACCTGCTCGAGGAGCTCGTCGCCGCCGCAGGCGACCTCGGCCTCGACTGCGCGCTCGACGTTCGCGACGAGGAGCAGCTGGAAGAGGCGCTCGAGCGGATCGACCCGGAGATCCTCGTCATCTCCGAGCGCGACCCCGAGAAAGGCGAGACCGACCTCGAGCGCACGCTCGAGCTGCTGCCGGACGTTCCCGTCGGCAAGCTGGTCGTCTCCGAGAGCCGGGTGACGACGCGTCAGCAGGTGCTCGAGCTCGAGCGGGCAGGCGTCGACGCGGTGCTGCTGAGCGGCGAGGTCGCGGGCCCGCTCCCGACCGGCCTCGCAGAGCTCACCGGCCGCGGGTACGCCTGAGGCGCCCGCCCGTCGCGGCTAGCCGAAGAACGACGCTGCCGCCTCGTATCGCTCCCGCGGAACGGGGCGGCGTCCGGAGGCTGCCTCGGCGAGCGGGACCGGGACGATCTCGTCACCGCGCAGCGCGACCATCACGCCGAAGCGACTACGGTCGGCGAGGTCCGCGGCGGCGAGGCCGAAGCGAGTTCCGAGCACCCGGTCGCGCGCGGTCGGCGTGCCCCCGCGTTGCACGTGGCCGAGCACGGTCACGCGCGTCGGATAGCCCGTCTCCTGCTCGATCTCGGCCGCGAGCACGGCCCCGACCCCGCCGAAGCGGGGGAAGCCGTTCGCGTCGATTCCGCTCGTGACGAGCCGCTCCTCGCCCGACTCCCGGCGAAGAGGGCAGCCCTCGGCGACCACCACGATCGAGTACGTGCGGCCGCGGTCGTGCCTGCGGCGGACGAGCTCGCAGGCCCCTTCGACCGTGAGCGGGAACTCGGGCACGAGGACGAGGTCGGCTCCGCCCGCGATCCCGCTCTCGACGGCGATCCAGCCGGTGTCCCTGCCCATGACCTCGACGACCATGACGCGGTTGTGCGACTCGGCCGTCGTGTGGATGCGGTCGATCGCCTCGGTCGCGACAGTGAGCGCCGTGTCGTAGCCGACGGTGGCCTCGGTCCCCGGGATGTCGTTGTCGATCGTCTTCGGCACGCCGACCACGGGAAGCCCGAGGTCGTGCAGGCGCGCCGCTACCCCGAGCGTTCCGTCACCGCCGACGACGACGAGGGCGTGCAGCCCGTCCGCGTTCGCCAGCACCCACTCGACCCCGCCCTCGACCCGGGCGGGATCGAAGCCGGTCGTCCCGAGGATAGTGCCGCCGCGCGGCAGGATCCCCGAGACGTCGCCGGCGCCGAGCGGCTCGACACGGCCGTCGAGGAGGCCGCGCCAGCCGTCTCGGATTCCGGCCACCGCGTACCCGCGGCCGAGAAGGCGACGGGCGACGGCGCGTATGACCGCGTTCAACCCGGGGCAGTCGCCGCCGCCGGTCAGGACGCCGACCGTCTTCGTCAACCGTTCGCTCCTAACTTCGAGGCGTCTGTGACGTCAGTGGCTTGCATGGAAGGCCCGCGGGCGACGGCGAGCCCGATGCCGAAGGCGGGGATCGAACCCGCACGGGGCAAAGCCCCACTGGATTTTGAGTCCAGCGCGTCTCCCAGTTCCGCCACTTCGGCGCGGCACCCGATCATAGCTCGCTGGGTCTTGAACACTCTCGCGGCGAGCGCCATAATGCTCGCCTTGCGAGACACGCCGCCGCCTGCGTAGCAGGCGGGGCAGTGCCCGGAGCGCTCGTGGGGACGGGAGCCGGGCAGGACGGATGTAGGGCGACAACCGAAGGGGGAGTAGTGAGAAAGCGAGGATTGTTTGCCGTTCTGGCACTCGTCGTCGCCGCGCTCGTTCTCGCAGCCGCCGGCTGCGGTGGTGGCGACAGCGGCGAGGACGGTGGCGGAGAGGCGACCCAGCCCGCGGACACCGGCGTGGCCGGTGGCGGTGAGGAGACGACCGAGGGTGGAGGCGAGGCGACCGGCAGCGTGACGGCGCTCCCGTCGTCGTCGTGCGGCCCGATCGAGTACGGCGGCGAGGGCGAGCCGAACCTGCTGGTCGCGTCCGATATGCCGCTCCAGGGCGCGTCGCGCACGCAGACAGGACAGATCAACGACGCGATCCGGCTCGTGCTCGACCAGGCCGGCTGGAAGGCCGGTGACTTCAACATCGCCTTCCAGGCCTGCGACGACGCAACGGCACAGGCCGGTAAGTGGGACTCCGGCAAGTGCAGCCAGAACGGCCAGGCCTATGCCGGCAACGAAAGCGTGATCGCGATCATCGGCACGTTCAACTCGGGCTGCGCCGAGATCATCATCCCGCTGCTCAACCAGGCGCCTGGCGGCGCGATCCCGCAGATCTCGCCGGCGAACACCGACGTCTGCCTCACCGAGTCGACCGAGGCCTGCCAAACACTTGGCAAGCCTGACAAGTTCTACCCGTCCGGCACCCGCAACTACGCGCGGGTCGTCGCGAACGATGCGTATCAGGGAGCGATGGGCGCGCAGCTCGCCCAGGAGCTGGCTGTGACCAAGGTCTTCATCCTGAACGACAAGGAGACATACGGTCTCGGCGTGGCGACGAACTTCCAGGGCGCTGCGAAGTCGCTCGGGATCGAGGTCGTCGGTTTCGAAGCCTGGGATCCGAAGGCAGCGAGCTACGAGGCGCTCTTCCAGAAGGTCAAGGAGAGCGGCGCGAACGGCGTCTTCTTCGGAGGCCTGATCGACGAGAACGGCGGGCAGCTGATCCGCGACAAGGTCGCCGTGCTCGGGCCGAACGCGGCCACCGGAGACGAGGGTGTCGTCCTCATCGCGCCGGACGGCTTCACGACGGCCGCCGTGGTCGATCCTGGTGAAGGAGGAGCCACCGAGGCCGAGGGCATGTACCTGACCGTTGCCGGGGTACCGGTCGACGAGTTCGGCCCCGCCGGGCAGGAGTTCATCACAGCGTTCGCCGAGGCCTACGGCGACGACCTGGGCGGCGCCCAGCCCGACCCGTACGCGGCCTACGGCGGACAGGCGGCGCAGGTTGTCCTCGAAGCCATCACGGCGGGAGGCGACGATCGAGCCGCCGTGCTCGAGGCGATGTACGCGTACACCGTCGAGGACGGGATCCTCGGATCGTTCGGGTTCGACGAAAACGGCGATCCGAATCCCGCCGAGGGAGCGGTTGTCTCGCTCACCGCCTACCGCGCGTCAGCGGACGACGCGTACGCCGAGGTGGCGTCCGTGATCTCGCCGCCGGTAGAGCTCGTGGAAGCCGCGAGGGCCGGCTAGGAAAAGCGTCAGGTTGGGGGGAGGGCCAGCGCCCTCCCCCCGACCCCGTCCTTGCCGCCGATGGCAGTCCCGGCCCAGACTCAGCCTCCATCGCACTTCCAGCGGCTGCTCGACCGTCCGCGTCCGAGCGTCATATCGATGTTCGGGATCCTCTTCGTCGCGCTCATCGCGGCGTGGTTGCTCGTCAACCTGGTCAACAACCCGAGCAACTTCTTCACCGTCGCGCTGATCGGCATGACGAACGGGCTCGTGTTCGGGCTCGTCGCACTCGGCTACACGCTCGTCTACGGCATCCTGCAGCTGATCAACTTCGCGCACGGCGACCTGTTCGCGTTCAGCGGCCTCGTTGCCTGGACGATGATCATCTCCGTCTTCGGCCTGACGCCGGAGACCGCAGTACTCGGCCTGATCGGGGGCCTGCTGGTGACGTTCCTGGTCGCCATGGCGGTCGGCGCGACGATGAACGCGAGCATCGAACGGGTCGCGTACCGTCGGCTGCGACATGCGCCGAGGCTTGCGCCGCTGATCACCGCCGTCGGCATGTCCTTCATCATCCAGAACGTCGCGCTGGCGATCTGGGGCGTCACGGCTAAGGACGTGCCGAACCTGATCCCGGCGACCGACATGTTCGACATCGGCGGCGTCACGTACGAGTGGAACAAGTTCTTCGTGGTTCTCGTGACGATCCCGACGCTAATCGCGCTCACCTGGCTCGTCTCGAAGACGCGACTCGGCAAGGCGATGCGCGCGACGTCGATGGATCAGGACGCGGCCGCGATGATGGGGATCGACATCAACCGCGTCATCTCGTTCACCTTCTTTCTTGCCGGGTCGCTGGCCGGCGTCGGCGCGGTGCTGTTCCTGCTCCAGTTCAACATGCGCTACGACACCGGCTTCGAGCTCGGTCTGATCGCGTTCACCGCCGCCGTGCTCGGCGGCATCGGAAACCTTCCCGGCGCTGTGCTCGGCGCGGTGCTGATCGGCATGATCCAGGCGTTCGTCGAGGGGCTGACGGTAGCGTCGCCCGGCGGCGACTGGACGCGGTCGATCGTCTTCGGGATCCTTATCGCCATCCTCGTGTTCCGCCCGGAGGGCCTCCTCGGGGAACGGACGCCGGAGGGCGCATGAGCGCGGTCCCTGCAGCCGAGGCGGAGCGCCCGCAGGGGGGCGGGCTGCGCGACTCCTGGAACCGGATGCCGCCGCGCGTCCGGGGCCTGATTCCGCTGGTGGTGGTGCTCGGCATCGCCGTCACCTATCCGCTGTTCGCCGGTGAGGCGAAGAGCCTCGGCGCAGGGGTCGGCGAGTGGTTCCCGGCGCTCAGCTCCGGGGTGATCATCCTCGTCTTCACGATGATGGCCGTCGGCCTGAACGTCGTCGTCGGCTACGCAGGCCTGCTCGACCTCGGCTACGTCGCGTTCTACGCGGCCGGCGCCTACGTGGCCGGATGGCTCGGCTCGATCATGTTCACGAAACTGAACATCCACATCGGCTCTGTCGGGATCTCGCGGGAGCTGCCGGGGATCCACTTCAACATGTGGGCGGTGTTCATCATCGCGGGCCTGTTCACCGCCGCCGTCGGCATCGTCATCGGCCTGCCGACGCTCCGCCTGCGAGGCGACTACCTCGCGATCGTGACGCTCGGCTTCGGCGAGATCGTTCCGCAGTTCGTACGCAACGGCGACAACTTCGGCGGCTTCAACCTGACAAACGGGACGTTCGGCATCACCCCGATCGACTCACCAGGGTTCGGAGCGACTCTGAACGACGCGATCGGGCTCCCGGTGACCTTCCAGCAATCGCTCGACAGGGACAAGTTTGCGTACTGGACGATCCTGTTCCTGCTGCTCCTCACCGTCTTCTGCTGCGTCCGACTGCGAGACTCGCGCCTCGGACGCGCCTGGATAGCCATGCGCGAGGACGAGACCGCCGCCTCGGCCATGGGAATTCCGCTCATGCGGACCAAGACCTGGGCGTACGCAATCGGGGCGTTCTTCGGCGGCGTGGCCGGCGCGTACTACGCGAGCTTCAAGAGCGGCGCGTTCCCGAGCGACTTCTTCTTCAACATCTCGATCTTCCTGCTCTGCATGGTCATCCTGGGAGGAATGGGAAGCGTGTGGGGCGTGATCGCCGGCGGCGTCGTGCTCGGCTGGCTGAACATCGAGGGGCTCGCGCTGCTCGGAACGAAGTTCAACGACGTCACCGGTCTCAGCATCGAGGTGCCGAAGTATCAGTTCGGCATCTACGGTGTCATCATCGTGATGATGATGCTGTTCCGGCCGCAGGGGTTGATCCCCGAACGGCGGCACAAACGCGAGCTCGAGGAGGGCGTCAGGGATCAGGCGCTCTACGACGAGCGGGCCCAAGACGAGCCGGGCGCGGGGGAGCGGGCATGACCGACCTGCTCGTTGCCGACAAAGTACGCAAGGAGTTCGGCGGCTTGGTCGCCGTGAACGACATCGATTTCACGATCCCGCAGGGGGCCGTCGTCAGCCTGATCGGGCCAAACGGCGCCGGCAAGACGACCTTCTTCAACACGCTGACCGGGGTCTACGAGCCTACATCCGGCCGGGTCGAGTTCGACGGGCAGGACATCACCGGCAAGCCGCCGCACGCCGTCGCCGAGCGGGGCATCGGGCGCACGTTCCAGAACATCCGGCTCTTCCAGCAGATGAGTGCCCTCGAGAACGTCCTGGTCGGGATGCACTGCCGGACGAAGGGCGGGATCATCGGGTCGATCCTGGGCCTCCCCCACGTGCGGCGCGAGGAGCGCGAAAGCAGAGATCGCGCGCGGGAGCTTCTCCGCTACTGCGGGCTGCGGGGGGTCGACGACGACTACGCGCGCAACCTCTCCTACGGCGACCAGCGCCGGCTCGAGGTCGCGCGGGCGCTCGCAACCGACCCGAAGCTGCTCCTCCTCGACGAGCCGACGGCCGGGATGAACCCCCAGGAGAGCGCTGAATTCACGCGGTTCGTGGACAGGGTGCGTACCGAGCGGGAGATGACCGTCCTCATGATCGAGCACGACATGAAGGTCGTCATGGGCGTCTCCGACCGGGTCACCGTCCTCGACTACGGCGAGAAGATCGCAGAGGGTCTCCCGAAGGAGATCCAGCAGAACGAGCGCGTGATCGAGGCGTACCTCGGCAAGGCCGCGGTGACGGGATGAGCGCTGTGAGCGCATCGAACGGCGTCATACTGAAGCTCGAGGACGTCCACACCTACTACGGCGCGATCCACGCCCTGAAGGGCGTCACGATCGACGTACGCGAGGGCGAGATCGTGACGCTGATCGGCTCGAACGGGGCCGGCAAGTCGACGACCCTGCGCACCATCAACGGTCTCGTCCATCCGCGCCAGGGCTCGATCACGTTCCAAGGCAAGGACATCACCAAGACCGGGCCGCATGACATCGTGAAGATGGGCATCTCGCAGTCACCCGAAGGGCGCCGGCTGTTCCCGCGCATGACCGTGCTCGAGAACCTCGAGATGGGCGCCTTCCAGCGCAGTGACAAGGTCGGCATGCAGGAGGACCTCGAGCGGGTGTTCGGACTCTTTCCTCGACTTCACGAGCGGCGATCGCAGAAGGCCGGGACATTGTCGGGCGGCGAGCAACAGATGTGCGCGATGGGTCGCGCTCTGATGGCTCGGCCGAAGTTGCTCATGCTCGACGAGCCGTCGATGGGTCTCGCACCGCTGTTCGTCGAGAAGATCTTCGAGATCGTGATCGAGATCAACCAGCAGGGCACGCCGATCCTGCTGGTCGAGCAGAACGCGCTGATGGCGCTCGACGTCGCGAAGCGTGGCTTCGTGCTCGAGATCGGGCAGGTCGCACTGGCGGACGACGCGAAAGTGCTGCGGGACAACGAGCGAGTCCGAAAGACCTATCTCGGCGAGGAATAGGCGCCGGGCGCGGCGCCGGTGGCTCGACACGGGCCTCGCGCTCGGGCTTGCAGCCATCGCGCTCGCCGCCATCGTCACCGGCATCCGCGTCGGCGCCTCGTCGGAGCCGGCCCGCCGGGCATCGTCGACGGCCGAGACGGCGACGCAGCCGGTCGAGACGACCCCGCCGGAGACCGTCTCGGACGAACTGCCGGCGATCGTCCCGCTGCCGGGGGCGCTGCGCGAGGAGGGGGGCATCCTGTGGTGGTCGTCCACCTCCTGCCGGGTCGCGTCGATCGACGTCAGCTCCGGCTCGGTCCTCGAGGTCGTGGGCGAGCACTGCCGCACCTGGCCTTCACCCACTGGTGACGTAGCCGTCTCGGTCACCTCTCAGCGAGCCGATGGCCTCACCGGTCGCGGCCTCGTGCTCCTCGAGGAGCGCGGCGAAGCGGAGAGCCTCGTTCGGCACACGCCGGGGATCCTCGGCTCGGAGATCACCTGGCGACCCGACGGGAGCGCCTTCGCCGTGTGCTACGGGACCCGCGAGGGCAACACCGTCGACATCATCTCGCCTGCTGCCGGCGGCGCCGACCTGGCCGACCGTTGCTTCCCTGCCTGGCTCGCCGACGGCCGTCTCGCCACGGCCGCGGGCCCGCCTCGCTCGATCTCGATCGACGGACAGCCGCTCGCGGCGGGCCCGGCGCTCGCGGGGCTCGTGCCGAAACCGAGCGAGGGCGAGCGCGTGGGCGTCAGCGCCTTGGCCGGCGGGCAGGACGAGCTCCTCGTCGCGGTCTCGACGGTGAGCCCCACCCGCTTCCTTCCGGCCGCCGCCGCGATCGCGCTCGTCTCGGACCGGGGGGACGTGGAGTTCGCCGCCGGTCTGCCTCCGAGGACGTTCCCGGTCGCCCTCGGGATCGCGCCGGACGGCGAGGCGATCTGGTACTTCGACGGGTCCACCGGCCGGGCAGTGGTCCTCCGCGTCGGGGGCGGGGGGCGGTTCTTCCGGGCGGCGAGCGCCCGCTGGGTCTCCTGGTCGCCGAGCGGGCGATTCCTGGCCGCAGCCACGGATGCCGGCATCCTCCTGCTCGAGTGGCCGTCCGGCCGCGAGCTCGCCCAGCTCCCGATCGAGGCCCGCGACGTGACCTGGACACTGAAGCCGTAGACTCGGAACCGTGCCGAAGACGCTGACCGGGGAGGAGCTCCAGGTCGACGACGGCCCCGCCCGGGAGTCGGAGCTGTTCCTCGTCGACGGCAACAACCTCGCGTACCGCGCCTACTTCGCGCTGCCCGAGGAGCTCGCGACGTCGGAGGGATTTCCGACGAACGCGCTCCTCGGCTTCGTCAACATGCTCTTCAAGCTGCTCGTCGACTACCGGCCGAAGGGCGTCGCGGTCGCCTGGGACACCCGACCTGTCCACCGGCTCGAGGTCGACGAGGCCTACAAGTCGGAGCGCCGGCCGATGCCAGATCTGCTGCGGGAGCAGTTCCCGTACTTCCGCCCCCTCGTCGAGGCATTCGGCTACCGGAACCTCGAGTTCGAGGGCTGGGAGGCCGACGACGTCATCGCGACGCTCGCGACCCGCGCCGACGTGGCGGACGTGAAGACCTGCGTCGTCTCGACCGACCGGGACGCGTTCCAACTGTGCTCGGAGAACGTGTGCCTGATGATGACCCCGCGCGGCGTCGCCGACGTGCAGGTCTACACGCCGGAGCGGGTCGAGGCCCGCTACGGCGTCTCCCCGGCCCAGGTGCCCGACTTCATCGGCCTGAAGGGGGACACGTCCGACAACATTCCCGGCGTTCCGGGGATCGGCGACAAGACGGCGGGCCAGCTGATCGCGCAGTACGGGTCGCTCGAGGAGGTCGTCGAGCACGCGGACGACCTGTCGCCGGGGCGTGCGAAGGCGATTCGCGAGCACGAGGAGCAGGCGCTGCTCTCGAAGCAGCTCGCCACGATGCGCCGCGACCTCGACCTCGACTTCGACCCCGGGGCGCTCGTGCTCGCGCCGCCCGATCGCTCGGAGCTCCGTGAGATGTTCAGGCGCTTCGAGTTCCGCAACCTCCTCCGTCGCGTCGACGAGCTCGACGCGGCGCTTCCCTCGGCCGAGCCGGCCGCGGTCGAGACGACTCCGGTCGCCTGGGTCGAGGGCGAGCTCGGCTCCGCGGCTGGGCGGATCTGCATCGCCGTCGCCGACGGCGCCGCCGCGCTCGCACGGGACGGCGAGCCGGTTGCCGTCGGCCGGCTTCACCCGGACGCGCTGCGCGAGAGCGAGCTCGTCTGCCATGCCTTCGCGGCGCTCCCGCAGGAGCTCGTGCGCCTCCAGGACGCTCCTGCTGAGGACACGGAGATCGCCGCCTACCTGATCGAGCCCGGTCGCTCGACGTACGCCCTCGACGACCTCGCCGCCGAGTACGGCGTCGAGGTTTCGCCAGAGCCCCCCGCCGACGAGGAGACGGCGGCGCTCGTTCGTGCGGCGGCGTCGATTCGAGCGCTCGCGGCGCCGCTCGCGGAGCGTGTGGCGGCGCTCGAGATGGAACCGCTCTACCGGGACGTCGAGCTTCCCCTCGCCGTCGTCCTTCGCCGGATGGAAGACGCCGGTGTGCGGATCGACGCCTACCGCATGGGCGAGATCACCGCCCGCCTGGCCGATCGCGTCGAGGAGCTCGAGGCACGCGCCCAGGAGCTCGCGGGCGAGCCGTTCGTGCTCGGCTCCACGCAGCAGGTCGCGCGGATCCTGTTCGAGACGCTCGGGCTCGAGCCGGGGCGCAAGGGCAAGACCGGGTACTCGACCGACACCCGCGTGCTGCGGGGCCTCCGGGACGCGCACCCGATCGTGCCGCTGATCGAGGAGTGGCGGGAGTACTCGAAGCTCCTGAACACGTACCTCGGCCCGCTTCCCGACCTCATCTCGCCGGAGGACGGGCGCCTGCACACGCACTTCAACCAGACCGTCGCGGCGACGGGACGGCTCTCGACGTCGAACCCGAACCTCCAGTCGATCCCGATCCGGACCGAGCTAGGGCGATCCATCCGCAGCGCGTTCGTCGCCGAGCAGGGGCGAAAGCTGCTCTCGGCCGACTACTCGCAGGTCGAGCTGCGCATCCTCGCCCACGTCTCGGGCGAGCCCAAGCTTCGCGAGGCGTTCCAGCGCGGTGACGACATCCACGCCGCCACCGCGGCCGAGGTGCTCGGCAAGGATCAGGCGTCGCTGACGAAGGACGAGCGAGGGCGCGCGAAGGCGGTCAACTTCGGGATCATCTACGGCATCAGCGCCTTCGGCCTCGCCGACCAGCTCGACATCTCACGGGAGGAGGCGGGCGCCTACATCGACACCTACCTGGCCCGCTTCCCGTACGTCCAGGACTTCATCCAGCGCACGATCGAGCAGGCCGAGCGGGACGGCTACGTCCGGACGCTGCTCGGAAGAAGGAGGCCGATCCCGGAGCTTCGCGTCCGCGAACCGCCAGACGCGCTCGCTGGGCGAGCGGCTCGCCGTGAACACCATCATGCAGGGGTCGGCCGCGGACGTCATCAAGGTTGCGATGGTCGCGATCGAGCGGCGGCTGCGGGCCGAGGGACGGGCAGCCCGCCTCGTGCTCCAGGTGCACGACGAGCTCCTGCTCGAGGTCCCCGCGGCAGAGATCTCGGCCGTCCGCGACCTCGTGCGCGAGGAGATGTGCGCGGCGATCGCGCTCGACCCGCCGCTCGTCGTCGACGTCGGCGTCGGCGACGACTGGACCGAAGCGAAATCGTAAGCCGACGGCCCGCGGCCGCGAGGCGCGACGCGCCCAGCCCGGAAGGCCGCGAGGCGCGACGCGTTTCCGAGCACGGGAGGGCTCGGACCTGTCCGGCCGCACGACGGGCGACGGCGCACGGATCGGGGCGCGGGGCCGATGATCGGGGGGCGCTGTGGCCTAGCCGGACGCGGCTTTCGGGCCGGGACAGGTCCCGCCCCTACGCCTTGATCGGGGTTGCGGTGTGGCCGATGTACGGAGGGTTGCCGTGTGGCGTTTCGGTAGGGGCCGGACCTGTCCGGCCCTCTGTTCGGGGGCGGGCCCTCGGGCGGGACAGGTCCCGCCCCTACGCCTTGATCGGGGGTCGCGTGTGGCCGATGAACGGGGGGTTGCCGTGTGGCCCTTCGTAGGGGCCGGACCCGTCCGATGTCGCCGCCTGTCGGCGGCGATGAGTCTCCGCGGCCTGGCGCCTTCGGCGCGGCCGCTGCGCGCGCCCGGCGAAGCCGGGCGCTTGCTAGGCCTCGAAGCGCCCGCCGAGGTGCTCGGCCAGGAAGCGCTCGGCGGCGGCGTAGAACCGCAGGCGGTTCTCGGGCTTCGCGAAGCCGTGGCCCTCGTCCTCGAAGAGCAGGTACTCGTGCGGGATGCCCTTCTCGCGCAACGCTGCCACGATCTGCTCGCTCTCGGCCTGCTTCACCCGCGGGTCGTTTGCGCCCTGGACGATGAGGAGCGGGATGCGGATGTCACCTGCCCGCGACAGCGGTGAGCGCTCCCAGAGAAGCTCGCCGTCGCTCGCCGGGTCGCCGATCCGGGTGTGGAACTGCCGCACGAGCGGCGCCCAGTACGGCGGGATCGACTCGATCAGCGTCTTCAGGTTCGAAGGGCCGACGACGTCCACCGCGCAGCGGAAGACGTCCGGCGTGAAGGCGGCGCCCACCAGGGCGGCGTAGCCCCCGTACGAGCCGCCGTAGATCCCGATCCGCTCGCGGTCTGCGTAGCCCTGGTCGACGACCCAGTCGACGGCGTCGACGAGGTCGTCGTGCATCTTGCGGCCCCACTCCCGGTCGCCCGCGCTCACGAACGCCTTGCCGTAGCCCGTCGACCCGCGGTAGTTGACCTGGACGCAGAGGTAGCCGCGGTTCGCGAGCCACTGCGCCTCGGGGTCGTAGCCCCAGGTGTCCCGCACCCATGGGCCGCCGTGGACGTTGACGACGGCAGCGAGCCCCCCCGACCGCTCGGAACCGGGCGGAAAGGTGAGATAGCCGTGAATCTCCAGCCCGTCCCGGGCCGTGAACGAGAACGGCTCCATCCCGGCCAGCTCGTAGCGGCCGAGCGCCGGCTGGTGCTCGAAGAGAAAGGTCGACTCGCCGAGCTCGCGATCGTAGGCGTAGTAGCTGATCGGCCCGTCGTCCTTCGTGAAGCCGACGAGCCACGTCCGGTCGGCATCGTCGTGCCCAGCGAAGGCGAGGTCGCCCGCATCGAGGCTGCGCAGGCGCTCGAGTTCGTCGGCGACCGAGGCGTCCAGCACCAGGTAGTCCATGCGCTCGCGGGAGACGAGGACGATCTGCGGCTCGTGCGTGTCCGGGTGGAGCCGGGCGCCGGCGATGTCGTAGTCCGGGTCTTCCGCGACCAAGAGCTCCGACCCGTCCGCGCAGTCGAGCCAGACGAGCCGGCTCGTGTCGGCGCCCGCCGACGACAGCGCCAGCAGGCGGCGACCGTCCTCGGAGAACGCGAGCGGATGGGTGGTCAGCGCGTCCTCCTGCCCGACCGCGAGGATCGTCCGCCACGGCGCGTCGGTCGTGTCGCGGACCGAGATCTCCATGCCGCCGTCCTCGGTCGGTGCGACGGCCGCGCGCACGTCGAAGCGCCCGTCGGCGACGAAACCGACGTAGCCCGTGTTCTCCACGACCTTCGTGAGCTCGCCGCTCGCGAGCGAGAGCTCGAAGACGTCGTGCAGCTCCGGGTTCTCCCGGTTCAGGCAGACGAGGATCCGGTCGGGGAAGTGCTTGTCGACGTGCTCGACGCGTGCCTGGACGCCCTCGAACGGCGTCAGGTCTCGCTGCTCACCCGTCTCGAGCTCGACGTCGTACAGCCGCCAGTTCTCGTCGCCGCCCCGATCCTGGAGGTACAGGATGCGCCGGTTGTCGGGGCCCCAGAAGAACTGGCGGATCCCCCGGTCGTCGTCGTCCGTCACGACCCGATCGTCGTCGGCGCCCACCGTGCGCAGCCACACGTTCAGGACGCCTTCGTGCGGCGCGAGCCAGGCCAGCCGGCGCGCCGTCGGGCGAGATGCGGGGCGAGAACCGCTCGGGGTTTCCGAACAGGACTTCGCGCGGAACGAGTGGGATCTGCGGCGGCATGCCCGAACGCTACCGATCCCGCTCCACGGGCTGTCAGTTCCAGGATCCGTTGCTAGACTACGCGCTTCCTGATGGCCCACGAGACCGAGTCGACCGCCGAAGCAGATACGACCGACGCCGGCTGGATCCGAGCCGACGACGGGACGCTGATTCCCGACTACGACGCGACGATCCCCGTGATCAACGAAGGGGAGGTCGTTCGCGGCACCGTCGTGCGCGTCGACAAGGACGAGGTCCTCGTCGACATCGGCTACAAGTCCGAGGGGGTCATCCCCGTCTCGGAGCTCTCGATCCGCCGCTCGGTGAACCCGGCCGACGAGGTGCAGCTCGGCGACGAGATCGACGCGCTCGTGATGACCAAGGAGGACGCCGACGGGCGCTTGATCCTGTCGAAGAAGCGCGCCCGCTTCGAGATGGCCTGGAAGCGCATCGAGGCTGCCTCCGAGAGCGGCGAGGCGGTCGAGGGTACGGTCATCGAGGTCGTCAAGGGTGGTCTCATCCTCGACCTCGGCGTCCGCGGCTTCCTGCCCGCCTCGCTCGTCGACATCCGGAGGGTGCAGAACCTCGACGAGTTCCTCGGCTCGAAGCTCCGCTGCCGGGTCATCGAGCTGAACCGCAGCCGGAACAACGTCGTCCTCTCGCGGCGGGCCGTGCTCGAGGACGAGCGGAAGGAGATGCGCCAGGCGATCCTCGACCGGCTCTCGCCGGGCGACGTGGTCGAGGGGACGATCTCGAACATCGTCGATTTCGGCGCCTTCGTCGACCTCGAGGGCATCGACGGCCTGATCCACATCTCCGAGCTCTCCTGGAGCCACGTCAACCACCCGTCCGAGGTGCTCGACATCGGCCAGGCCGTTCGCGTCAAGGTCCTCGACATCGACCGCGACCGGCAGCGCATCTCCCTCGGTCTCAAGCAGACGCAGTCCGACCCGTGGCAGCAGGTCATCGACGCCTACCAGGAGGGCGACGTCGTCGAGGGGCGCGTGACGAAGGTCGTCACCTTCGGCGCCTTCGTCGAGATCCTTCCCGGCGTCGAGGGGCTCGTCCACATCTCCGAGCTCGCCCAGCACCACGTCGAGAACCCGCGCGAGATCGTCTCCCAGGGCGAGGTCGTCACGGTGAAGATCATCGAGATGGACGCCGACCGGCGCCGGCTGTCCCTGTCTCTGAAGCGCGTCGAGCCCACGGACGAGGTGCGCCCGCCGATCGGCGGCGTCTCGTTCACGCCGGCCCCGGTCCCCGCAGCCGCGGACGAGGTCGTCGAGGGCGAGGCGGAGGAGGGCGCGGACGAGGCTCCGATCGGCGAGGCCGAGGCTCCGATCGACGAGCCGGAGGCTCAGGTCGACGAGCCGGAGGCTCAGGTCGACGAGCCGGAGGCTCTCGAGGACGCCGAGGCGGTGGGCGAATCTGTCGAGGCTGCCGAACCTGTCGAGGCGGCTGTCGAAGAGCCCGAGGCGCCCGCGGACGACCCGGTCGACGTCGAGCCGGCGAACGTCGACGGCGACCTCGAGCCAGAGCCCGCGCCCGCGAGCGACTCCGAGCCCGCGCAGTAGGGGCCCGTGCCCGGCGCCGGACGGCGACCGGCGGCCGTAGCCATCACCGGCGGCATCGGCGCAGGGAAATCCGAGGCGCTGAAGGCCTTCGAGCGTCACGGCGCGGCGGTGATCTCGAGCGACGAGATCGTCCACCATCTGCTCCGCCACGATCCTGAGGTGAAGCAGGCGATCGTCCAGCGTCTCGGCGACGGCATCCTCGACGCGGCGGGTGAGATCGACCGCAAGCGCGTCGGTCGCGCCGTCTTCGGCGACCGGAGCCGGCTCGCGTGGCTCGAAGGGCTTCTCCATCCTCGGGTCGTGGCCACGTACATGCGCTGGCGCGAGGAGCTCGCCGCGCTTCCGGAGCCGCCCGCCGTCTGTGCGACCGAGGTGCCGTTGCTGTACGAGACCGGCGGCGAAGCCCGCTTCGACGCGGTGGTCGCGATCACCGCCGCCCCCGAGGTGCGGACGTCCCGCACGATCGTCGACGATCCGGCGCTGCGCGAGCAGCGCCTGATTCCGGACGAGGAGAAGCTGCGTCGGGCCGACTTCGCCTACGTGAACGACGGGACGCTCGAGGATCTGGACGCGTTCGTCGCCGGGGTGATCGCCACACTGTCCGTGTGAAGGTCCTCGTCGCCGCTGCCGCCGTCCTCGCGGTCGCCGTGTCCGTCTTCGCCTACGCGGAGACGTCGAAGCCGGGCTGGTACGCGCGCATCCGGTACCCGCTCGAGTACCAGCACATCGTGTCGGGGCACGCCGAGAACTACGACCTCGATCCCGCGCTGCTTGCTGCGGTGATCTACCAGGAGAGCAAGTTCGACGCCGACGCGGTGTCGAGCTCCGGCGCCATCGGGCTCATGCAGCTCCTGCCCGACACGGCCAGGGGCATCGCGCAGTACACCGGCGGCAACCGGTTCCGCGTCCAGGATCTGTACGACCCGGAGATCAACGTCCGCTACGGCTCGTTCTACCTCCGGCGGCTGCTGCGCAAGTACGGGGACGTGCGGCTCGCGCTCGCCGCCTACAACGCCGGCCAGTCGAACGTCGACCGGTGGCTGGCCGAGGGCGGCGAAATCGGATTCGCGGAGACGCGCGAGTACGTCGACCGCGTGGCCGAGCTGACCGAGATCTACCGGCGCGCCTACGGCGACCAGCTCTCGAGCTGAGGGCCTCAGGCTCCGCCCACCGGCGCGACGAACTCCTGGCTTGCTGCGAAGCCGTTCGCCGAGACGGTAAGGCGCCCTGAGAGCGCCCGGCCACGCGTGCGGGACGGAAGCCGCCACGTGCAGCGCGCCGAGCCGGTCGTGAGGGTCGCGGAGAGAGCCCGCAGCGGGCGGCCGGCCACCCGGGCCGTGCACCCGACGTTCCCGGTCGCGAGCGGCGCGCCGGTGTCGTCGCGGAGAACGGAGGCACGGACGGTGAGCCGGCGTCCCTCGACTCCGAAGGGGACGACGACACGTCCGATCGTGAGCGTGGGGGAGCCGAGCGCGGCGAGCTTGCCGAGCAGCGTGGGGACGTCGATCCTGCCCCTGGCGAAGGGGCGCTCGCGGCCGAAGAGCGCCCTGCGAAGCGGCACCGTCCCGGCGAGCACGGCCCTCGCCAGGTCGGCGCCGGCGACGGCGGGCCGGAGCGACGAGACGAGTGCGGCCACCCCGGCCACGAGCGGCGTCGCGAAGGACGTCCCGGTGCGGGGCAGAGCACCGCCGAGCAACGACGGCGCGAGGAGCGTCACGCCGGGCGCGGCCAGGTCGACCCAGGGACCGTAGCTCGTGAGCGAGGTCGGCCGGTCGCTGCGGTCGCTGGCGCCGACGGCGACGACGCCCTCGTAGGCGGCCGGAAACTGCACCGCACGGCTCCCGTGGTTCCCGGCCGACGCCACGACGACCGCGCCGCGAGCCTGCGCATAGGCGATCGCGTCGCGCTGGACGTCGTCCGGGTCCGTTCCGCCGAAGCTGAGGTTGATCACGTCTGCGCCGTTGTCCGCCGCCCAGACGATGCCGGCGGCGCTCGCGAACTTCGTGATCTCGCCCGAGTCGCCGGGTGCGACCTTGACGGCCAGCACGGTGCAGCGAGGACAGGCGCCGACGATCCCCTCGCCGTCGTCGGCCGCGGCCGCGAGAGCCGCCACGGCCGTTCCGTGCCCATGCGTGTCGACCGGGTCCTCGTCGCCGTCGGCGAGATCCGGCCCGAGCACGACCCGGCCGGCCAGCTCGGGATGGGTGTAGTCGACGCCGGTGTCGACGATCGCGATGCTCACGCCCGGATCTCCCAGCGTCTCGCCCCAGAGCCGGTCGATGCCGATCGCGTCGAGGGACCACTGGAGGTTCCGCAGGGAGTCGGCGGGGAGGCCTGCGACCCGGTCGCGGGTGTTCGCCTCGACCGAGCGGGCGCCCGGCGCGAGGCTCCGTGGGACGCGTCCGTCCAGGCGGACGAGGTACGCGCGCAGCTCCGGGATCGAGTCGACGACCACACCGCCGAGCGCCGCGGCGGCCCGCGTCGCCTCGGGTCGAGGAAGCGGCCGGGAGGGTGACGATCAGCTCGTCGCGGGCCTGCGCGGCCGCAGGCGAGGCTCCGGCGTGCGCGAGGGCGAGCGCCACGAGCACAGTGAGGACGAGCGGGCGGTGCATGGAGAGACCGTAGCGTTCAGGCCCGGGTCGGCGGCTAGGCTGTCGGAGCAGTGCCGGACTTCCGCGTCTCCGCCGCCTACCGACCCACCGGCGACCAGCCTCAGGCGATCGAGGAGCTCGCCGAGGGCGTGCTCGCCGGTGATCGCTACCAGACGCTGCTCGGCGCCACGGGAACGGGGAAGACGGCGACCATGGCCTGGATCGTCGAGCGCGTCCAGAAGCCGACGCTCGTCATCGCGCACAACAAGACGCTGGCCGCTCAGCTCTGCAACGAGTTCCGGGAGTTCTTCCCGGACAACGCCGTCGAGTACTTCGTCTCGTACTACGACTACTACCAGCCCGAGGCGTACGTGCCGCAGGCCGACCTGTACATCGAGAAGGACGCGTCGATCAACGACGACATCGACCGGCTCCGGCACGCCGCCACGAGCGCGCTGCTCCTCCGGCGCGACGTGCTCATCGTCGCGTCCGTCTCGTGCATCTACGGGCTCGGCTCGCCCGCGGAGTACGAGCAGAAGACCGTGCTCCTGACCGTGGGCGAGGAGGTCGATCGCGACCACGTCCTGCGCAAGCTCGTCGACATCCAGTACCAGCGCAACGACTCGTTCCTGGGCCGCGGCCGCTTCCGGGTCCGCGGCGACGTCGTCGAGGTGCAGCCGGCGGCGCTCGAATCCGCGTACCGGATCTCGTTCTTCGGGGACGAGGTCGAGCAGATCTCGCACTTCGACCCGCTGACCGGAGAGGTCTACGGCCGGCTCGAGCATCTCGCAGTCTTCCCGGCGACGCAGTACGTGACCGACAAGCCGACGATCGAGGCCGCCCTCGACGACATCCGGGCCGAGCTCGAGGAGCAGGTGGCCCTGTTCGAGTCGCAGGGGAAGATGCTCGAGGCCCACCGCATCCGGCAGCGCACCGAGTACGACATGGAGATGATGGCGGAGCTCGGCTACTGCAACGGGATCGAGAACTACTCGCGCTTCCTCGAGGGAAGGCCGCGCGGCTCCCGCCCCCATTGCCTTCTCGACTTCTTCCCGGGCGACTATCTCCTGTTCGTCGACGAGTCACACCAGACGGTTCCGCAGATCGGCGGCATGTACGAGGGCGACCGCTCGCGCAAGGAGACGCTCGTCGAATACGGCTTCCGGCTCCCCTCGGCAATGGACAACCGTCCGCTCAGGTTCGACGAGTTCCTCGACCTCGTGCCGCAACTGGCCTTCGTGTCGGCGACGCCGGGCCCCTTCGAGCTGCGCCACTCGAGCCGGGTCGCCGAGCAGATCATCCGGCCGACGGGGATCGTGGATCCCGACGTGGAGCTGCGGCCGACGAAGAACCAGATCGACGACCTGCTCAACGAGGTGCGGCGCCGCGAGGAGGCCGGAGAGCGGGTGCTGATCACAACGCTGACGAAGAAGATGGCAGAGGACCTGACGGACTACCTGCTGGAGGCGAACGTGAAAGCGCGCTACCTCCACTCGGAGGTGGACACGCTGGAGCGCATCCAGATCGTGCGGGAGCTGCGCCTCGGGGAGTACGACGTGCTCGTCGGCGTGAACCTGCTGCGGGAGGGGCTCGATCTGCCCGAGGTGACGCTCGTGGCGATCCTGGACGCCGACAAAGAAGGCTTCTTGCGAGGCCAGACTGCGCTCGTGCAGACGATCGGGCGGGCGGCGCGCAACGTGAACGGGCGGGTGCTCCTCTACGCGGACAAGCTGACCGAGGCGATCAAGGGGGCGATGGACGAGACGAACCGTCGCCGGGCGATCCAGCAGGCGTACAACGAGGAGCACGGCATCACGCCCGAGTCGATCCAGAAGGGCGTGTCGGACATCGCCGAGCTGCTCGCGCTCGAGTCGCCCAACGTGCCCGCGCGTCGCCGACGCGGCGGCCGGAAGGTCGAGGGGATGGAGCAGAGCGAGATCGAGCGGCTCGTGGTGACGCTCGAGGAGGAGATGTACGCCGCGGCCGAGGAGCTCCGCTTCGAGTACGCGGCGAAGCTCCGCGACGAGATCAAGGATCTCCGGCGGGAGCTCCAGGGCCTCGCCGAGAGCCCGGCCTGACGACATCGCCTGGGCGAGTCGCCGAGCGTTACCCCGAGCGTTCCGCCCGCTTCAGCGCGGCAAGTGCCGCGGGAACGAGCGCCGGGCGATCTCGACGAGCCCCGCCTGCGTCCAGGCAAAGGTCAACGCGCGGAACGAGGCCGTGTTGGCCTCGAACAGGTGGAAGCCTCGCGCCTCCGCGTGGCGCGTCGGCCGCGGGCGCCCGAGCCCCGGGGCCACGGCGAGGACGAGCTCGCCGGGCGCCTCGGCCCGGAAGAGGAACTCGCGCGACTCGACGAGCAGGCTCTGGTGGATGTGCCCGGAGAGGACGAGCTCGGCGCCCGCGTCCGCGAGCGCTGCCAGCACGCGAGAGCGGTGCGGGATCGTCCGCTTGCCGGAGCGCCAGGGCGCGCTGGCGAGGTGATGGTGGAGCGCGACCACCCGGAGCGCGCCGGCCGGCGCCTCGCGCAGCACGTCGGCGGCCCGGGCGAGATCGCCGTCTCGCAACGCGCCGCGCTGGTGCTTCCACGGCCGGACGGAGTTGAGCCCGCAGACGACGAGGCTGTCGGAGCGGTAGACGGCCTCCTCGGCCCCCCAGACCGCCTCGAAACGGGCGAAGGGACGCAGGACCCGGGCCGGTGGCAGCATCGGCAGGTCGTGGTTGCCGGGGAGCGCGACCACGGGGGGACCGAGCGAGCGCAGGAACGACGCCGCGCGTGCATGCTGCTCGGCGCGATTGCGGTGGCTCAGGTCACCGCTCGCGACGACGAGCTCCGGCTCGACGCGGCCGACCAGCTCCCGTACCGCCGCCTCGATCTCGGGCCGGCCGTCGTCGTGGGCGCCGACGTGTAGGTCGGAGAGGTGCAGGAACCGCGCCGGCATCGGCGTAGCCTATGCCGGTGGGCGCGCTCGGAGCGTTCCTCGCGGTGGTGGCCGCCTTCGTCGGCGCGCCGTCCTACGTCCAGGAGCTGCCGCCGCGCCAGAAGGCCGCCTTGCTCGTCGTCTCCGGCCTGCCGGCGCCGCCCAGGGTCGGCGGCGTGATTCTCTTCGAGGCGGACCGGACCGCGCCTCGGCCGCGCGGCGCGCTCGTCTACACGGATCAGGAGGGCGGGGTCGTCAAGCGGTTTCCGGGCCTGCCGCCGTTCGAGGCGGCCGCGGACTTCCGCACGGGCGCCGAGGCCTACGCTGCCGGATGGAGGACGGGCGCAGCGCTTCGCAAGGCCGGGGTAGACGTCGACCTGGCGCCCGTGCTCGACGCGCCCGACGGGCCGCTCGGCTCGCGGCACTTCGTGAGACCGGCGCTCGCCGTCGCCTTCGGGCGGGGTCTCCTCGCGGGCGGCGTCGGCGCCTGCGCGAAGCACTTCCCGGGCCTCGGCTCGACCGCGGTGACAACCGACAGCCGCCGGCCGGTCGCCGGCGTCGTCCGCCCCTCCGAGGTCGCCGGCTTCCGGCGGGCGGTGCGTGCCGGGATCCCCTGCGTGATGGTGAGTCACGCGATCTACGGCCGCTTCGGACCGCGACCCGCGTCGCTCTCCCCGCGGGCATACCGGCTCTTGCGAGCGACCGCGTTTCGAGGCGTCGCGATCACCGACGAGCTCGGGGTGCTCGGCGCGAACGCCTCGCTGCTGGCCCGGCAGGCCGTCGCCGCCGGCGCCGATCTCGTGCTCTTCTCGAGCCCCGCAGCCGCCCGGGAGGCGGTCGCCGGCCTTCTACCCGCGGCTCGCAGGGGCGCGCTCGACGAGCACGTGACCAGGGTTCTCGCGTTCCGCGCCCGCTTCCGCACGTGACCACGCCGGCGGACGTGGTCGCTACAGTGAGGGCATGGTCGACGAGCCCGCAGAAGTCTTCGACGACATGTACCTCGGCCTCCGGGCAGGCGCGGCCGGCCGCAAGCGCCGGCGCGGGGAGATGCTTTCGCCCGAAGAGCGCGAGGCGCTCGGACACTGGCAGCGGCTCTCCCCCTGGCGGAAGGGCTTCGCCGTCGGCGGCTTCGTGCTCGGGACGTTCGGGCTCGGTTTCGCGGCCGGCGGTCTCGTCTTCGGCCGCTGGCGGCGCGCGGACTCCTAGAGCAGCCGGGTAGGAACCCGTACCGTTGCGCCGAACGCGTTCGGCGTGAGGCGCTATCTCGAGCCCGGCGAGAACGTCAAGCTCCACTCGCGACCGCACGGAGTGGCCCTGGTACGCCCGCTGACGACCGCGGTTCTCGGCGCGCTCGCGGGCACGGCCTGCATCCTGCTCGGCCAGCCGGTCTCGGTGTGGCTCGCCGTGTTCGGAGCGGTGGTCGTCGCGCTGGCGGCCGTGCTCGCCTTCGCCACCGTCTGGCAGTGGGACCGCACCTCGGTCGTCCTCACCTCGCAGAAGGTCTTCGTCGTCTACGGGGTCGTCCGCGAGCAGGTGGCCGGGGTACGGCTCGACGGCGTGCCGGTGGAGGTCGAGCAGAGCCTCATGGGTCGAGTGCTCGGCTACGGCACGGTGTTCGCCGGCGAGCTCGAGATCCCGCATGTTCCGAGGCCGCGGGACGTGTACCGGCTGCTGGCCACAGGCGGGTAGGCGTCCGGGCGCCGTGACCGTCCCGGGTCACATCAGGGCCGAGTCGACGTCCGGCGGCCTGCGGCGGTCGTGGAGCATCTGCAGCGGAGCCGCGAGGAACCAACAGCCCACGGCGAGCCACGTCTCCACGTAGGCGACCGGAATCGAGATCGCGAACAGGCCGACGGGCAGGAGCGACGCTCGCGCGATCCAGCGGTAGCCGGCCTCGGAGTCCTGGTGCGCCAGCAGCTCGCGACGCCAGGCGTGCCGGTAGAGCACGAACTCCATGCTGCTGATCGCGGCCAGCGTCGAGGCGAAGGCGATGATGGCCAGCGGATCGTCGTGCGCGCCCAGGAGGCCGGTCGGGAACGGGAGAAAGGCGACGAAGGCCAGATAGACGACGTTGAGCGTGATGAGCCGGCCGTCCACGGCCGCGAGCCGGGCGAAGAAGCGATGGTGGGCCATCCAGTAGCCGCCGAGCACGGCGAAGCCGACGAAGAAGGCGCCGATCTCGGGCAGCGCCTCCCGGATCGCGTGGCCGAGGGACTCCCCGTCCTGCAGGATCGGCACCCCGACCTCGACGATGAGGAGCGTGAGCGCGATGGCGAAGATCGCGTCGGTGAAGAACGCGACCCGCTCGAACTCGAGGCCTTCGCCGGTTCGCCGGAACCTCATCGCGGTGCCAGCGCCGTCCGGCCCGCGAAGCGCGCGTCCGCGCCGAGCTCCGCCTCGATGCGAAGCAGCCGGTTCCACTTCGCCGTGCGTTCGGAACGGGTGGTGGAGCCGACCTTGATCTGACCCGCGAGCCAGCCGACGGCGAGGTCTGCGAGCCAGCCGTCCTCGGTGTCGCCCGACCTCGCCGAGACGACCCTCGCGTAGCCGGACACGCGGGCGAGATCGACTGCCTCTCGTGCCGCCGTGAGCGTCCCGCACTGGTTCGGCTTCACCAGCACGGCGTTGGCGACACCGGTCTCGAGCCCGCGGCGCAGGCGCTCCGCCTGGGTGACGAACAGGTCGTCGCCGACGAGCTGGACACGCGTCCCGAGCCGCCGGGTCGCCTCGCTCCAGCCCGTCCAGTCGTCCTCGGCCAGGGGATCCTCGAGCGAGACGACCGGGAAATCGTCGCACCACGCCTCGAGCTCGTCGATCAGGCCTGCTACGTCGAGCGTGCGGTCGTCGGTAGCGAGCCGGTAGCCGCCGGCCACGAGGAGCTGGGTGGCAGCCACGTCCACGGCGATTGCCGCCTGCTCGCCCGGCGAGAGGCCGGCGCGCTCGATCCCGGCGAGCACGAGCTCGAGCGCGTCGCGGTTCGAGGGCAGCGGCAGCCCGAGGCCGCCCTCGTCGGCGACGAGGGACGAGGCGTACCCGTGCTCGCCCGCCACCTCGCCCGTCGCCCGTCGCACGCGCCAGGCCCATTCGATCGCCTGTGCGAAGCTCTCGGCGCCGATCGGGACGACCAGGACGTCCTGCACGTCGACCCCCGCGCCCCGTGCGTGGGCGCCGCCGGAGACGACGTTCACCATGGGCATCGGCAGCAGGGGATCGTCGTGCCCGGCCAGGGCACGGTAGGGCGGCAGTCCCTCCGCGTCGGCCGCGGCGAGCATCGCGGCGACGGAGACGGCGAGGACGGCATTCCCGCCGAGGCGGCTCAGGTCGGAGGTGCCGTCGAGCTCGCGGAGCGCGCGGTCGAGCGATTCCTGGTCGGTTGCGTCGAGGTCTTTCACCCCCGGCCCGAGCACCTCGCGAACCGAAGCGACGGCGCGACCGACTCCCAGGCCCGCGTACCGCTCACCCCCGTCGCGCAGCTCATGCACCTCGTGGGCGCCGGTCGACGCGCCCGAGGGAACCGTCGCCACGCCGCGGCCGCCCCCGGCGAGCCGCACCTCGCAGGCGACGGTGGGCGTGCCGCGCGAGTCGAGCGCCTCCCAGGCGAAGACGGACTCGATCCTGCTCACCGAAGCATCTCCGCGGCCAGGGCCCAGGCCGCCTCGGGCGAGCCCGGCGGATCGAGCAGGAGTCGCGTGCCGAGCGAGCGCGCGATCAGCCGCTCCGGTTCCGTCAGGTACTCGGCCGGCGACTTGCCGTCGACCCGGGCGACCATCAGGCAGCCGGTGTGACCGACGAGGTACGGGGGCTCGAACGCGAGCTGGCGTCCGGCCTCCGCTCGATAGGTCTCGCAGAACGCGAGGGAGGCGCGCCGGTAGCCGTCGAGCGCCGCCGGCCGGTGGATCGCCTTCAGCAGCAGGTGATTCGTCATGAACGCGAGGTCGAACACCGGCTCCCCGACGTGCGCTACCTCCCAGTCGACGACCCAGAGACCGTCGTCGCCGGTCAGCACGTTCTTCGGCGAGAAGTCGCCGTGGACGAGGCACACGCGCGTCGCGAGCATCTGCTCGACGTACCGGCCGATCGGGCGCTCGAGGGCCGGCCACCTGCGCATGATCGCGCGATGGTACGGATCGACCCGGAGCTGGTCGAACGCCTCGTGGTCGTCGAACCGCGCGGCCGCCTGCGCGTCGGCCTCCGTCTCCCGATGCCAGGTGGCGAGCGTCGAGGCAAGCCGGACAGCCACCCCTTCCTCGACCCGGCCGGCGAGGAGCTCGTCCTTCCAGGTGACCATGCTCGCCGGCGCTCGCTCGATGACGATTGCGAACGCCTCGGGATCGACCCACAGGACGCCCGGCACGGCCGAGGGGGTCAACCTGCCGGCCAGGCGAAGGGCGTCCCCCTCGGTGAGGACGCGCTCGCGCTTGGCCAGCCACTCCTCCTCGACGCGCAGACGCGGCAGGGACTGCTTCACGACGAGGTCGACGTGATCGCCGCGAACCGCGAGGACGACGTTCGAGACACCGCCTCCGAGCTCCTCGACGAGCAGGGGGCCGGGATCGTCCGGCAGGAGGCCGCGTTCCGCGAGGAAGCCGGCGACGCCCTCCTTCGTCAGGAGGTCGCCCAATGCTCAGGCCATGTGGATCTCGACGTCGTCCGCGACGCCGCCGAGCATCGTGAAATCCGTGCGCGTCTCCTGCAGGATCGAGCCGGGCACGAACTCGGACACCGGCCCGTGCGCGACGAGCCGCGCGATGAACCGCTGCCACGAGACCCCGCCCCCGAGGTCGCCGTCGAGCCAGAAGCTCCTGTGCCTGGCGCCGAGGATGTCCCGGGGGCCGATCGTGTTGGCCCGCGGCGGCACCCACGACCAGTCGCCGCCGAAGGAGTGGAGCGCGTTCTGCATGATCGTCATCGGGTGCAGCTCGACGAGACGGGCGCCGGCGGCCTTGTAGGCGTCGAGGTCACCCTCGAACTCGAACCCGAGATGCGACTCCCAGAAGGCGATGTGTCCGCACCAGCCGATCCCCCCGTAGCAGACGTCGGCTCCGCCGAGCTCCTCGATGCGCGAGCTGTAGTCCTCGATCGCCTCGGTGGTGGGGAAGTGCACCTGCTCGGTGGGAGGACGGAGGTCGGGGTCGATCAGCTCGAAGAAGCGTTCCCACATGGCGCGCTGAAACGAGCCCGGCCAGGTGGGCGGCGCCGTGATCCCGTCCTCGGACGCGTACTCGTCCATGTTGAAGGTGTGGACGTGGGAGAGCGAGATCCGCTCCGCGTTGATCGTCCGCACCGCGATCTCGTACTGCGGCATGGGGCCGACCGGGAGGATCGCGACGAACTGCCGCCCCTCGTCCCGGGCGGCGCGGATCCGGCCGACGAGATCCTCCGCGAATGCCCGGTAGAAGTCCGCGTGGTCGTCGACGACCGAGATCCGGAACTCGGGATTGGGGTGGCGGTCGATCTCCGCCCGCGGGATCGCGCGCACCCGCTCGCACGCAGCCTCGTCGCGGAAGCTGACGAACCTCGCGAGCCCATAGCTGAAATCGACCTGTGTGCCCACCCTGACCTCCTCGCCTCCCTCGCCGATCGATCTACGGAAGTAGCCGCCGGGTCGAGCCCCGCAGCCAGGTTTGGCAGGGCCTGAAGCCCTCCGCGTAGGCGACGCCACACTGCATTCCCCGGTAGCGCGTCGCGGTCTTCATCTGGTCGACGACATCGATGCCGTCGTGGTCGCGAAGCCACGTGAGCTGGCTGTCGTGCGCCTCGAGCATCGCCACCTTGGCGTCGACGACGTCACCGACGTCGACGTACTCGGTCGGCTCGAAGCCTATGCCGAAGACGGTGTCCATGTGGTAGATCGGCGTGACCGCCGAGTGGTGCTGCTTCCCCGTCTCGTAGAGCGGCAGGGTCGCGAAGAAGCTGCACGCGAACACGAGCTTCGAGATCTCGTCGTGGTCTCCCATGTAGTCGTTCGGATAGTGCGTGATGATGAGATCGGGGCGTGCGTCCCGGACGAGGTCGACGACGAGCCGCTTCTGCTCCGGGTCCGCCGCGTTCACCTCGCAGTCCGAGATCCCGAGCGTCACGTGCTCGGCGCCGATCACGGCTGCGGCGCGTCTCGCCTCCTCGAGCCGGATGCGGCCGATCTCCTCCGACGTGTGCACGAAGCTGCCGCGGTTGCCGGTGGTCGCGTTGCACATGACGACCTCGTGCCCCTCGCGGGCGAAGCGCGCGAGCGTTCCGCCGCAGAGGATCTCGAGGTCGTCGGGATGGGCCCCGACGGCTAGGACGCGCACACGGCCACCTTGAACATCGTCCGGGCGGATGGTATAGCGACTTCCCAGGCATTCTCGAGGAGGATTGAGGTGAAGCAGACCGATCGTTCGACGTTCGACCACATCGGAGTGGTCACGGATCGCAGGCAGCCGAAGGAGAGCTGGGTCGAGGAGACCCGCGTGTGGGTGACGAATCCACGCGAGCACCCGTTCAACATCGAGTTCCTCCGCTTCGAGCCGGACAGTCCGGTGACGGGCCCCCTGCGGACGGAGCCGCACGTCGCCTATCGCGTGCCGGACCTCGAGGCGGCGATGGAGGGTCTCGACATCGTCCTCGGCCCGTTCGACGCGTCGGGCACGGGGTTCGTCCAGGTCGCGTTCGCGAACGTCGGCGGGGCGCTCGTCGAGCTCATGGAATACGCGAATCCGGAGGAGACCGGCTGGTTCTAGCGAGGCTCAGTTCCGGCCGCGCAGGCCTTCGGTGCGCTTTCGCTTCGCCTTGATCTTCTTCCCCGGCCCGAGGTAGGCGACCTCGCTGTAGCGGTACGGCCGGAAGAACGGCTCGTACAGGAACGCGTGCTCGAGCGTCTGCTGCGAGAGGCTCCAGATCGGAGGCCAGGCCACCGGGCCGTCCTGCGCGGGCCAGACGCGGGTCATCTCGCCCTCCGGGGGCTTGACGCGGACGCCCTCCGGGCGGCGGTGGATGCCGAAGACCTTGACCGCCAGGTGTCCGAGGACGAGGAGCACGTTGTAGGCCTCGACGGGGCTCCCGCCCCTGTCGAGCGCCGTGCGCTGCCGGGCGGCGAGCACGCCCAGGTGGTGGTGCCGGTACCGTCCGCAGCCGACAAAGACGTTCTCGTGCGGGCCGGACCCCTCGAGCAGCGAGCGCCGGTGGGCGCGCGGCACGCCCTGGCTCTTCCGCTCGACCGCCAGCACCGCGTACGCGGCCCGAGCGGCCCACGTCGCCACCGAGAGGGAGTCGCCGGTGTCGAGCCGCAGCGCGTCGTCGTCGATCATCCTGGCGACGAGGGGACGGGCCTCGGCGTCGATCCCCTCCACGCGCTTCCGGCAGGAGGCGCAGAGCGACCGCACCGAGTAGTCGTCCATTCCGAGGCGCGAGCGCTCGTCGATCGCCCGCTCGATCGTCTGGTGGAGGCGCTCGACGGGCTGATCGCCGCTGATCTCGGAGTGCGCGGGCACCGAGAACGGGAGCTGCTCGGCCGGCGACGGGTCAGCCGGCGTGGGCCGGGGCTCGGCCGACGTGATCAGATGCTCGATCTCGACGATCGTCGAGCCCGACGATGCCCGGGCGCCCACGTCGGGATGCCGAATTCGAGCTCGGTCGCCTCGTTGCCGCAATAGAAGCACCGCCTCGGCATCGGCGTAGAGCCTAACGCGACGCGACCGAGGCCGCGCCTGAGGAGGGACGGCGTCACTTGACACCGCTGCGCCAGAAGTTAGGCTCTGCGCGCCAGCGAGCCCTAACCGTCCAGGACGGCAGTCGTCGTACAGAGTATTCGCGCGCCACAGAGCTGAAAGGAGCGGACATGACGGAGGAGGCCGGCAACACCAGCGAGTCGCCTGAGGAGACCGGCGCTACCGCTGATCTCGACGGTGGAGGGCTCAGTCGCAGGAAGTTCATCGGTTCGGTCGCAGCGGCCGGAGTCGGGGGCCTGACGCTCGCAGGAGTGCTGGCGGCATGCGGCGGCGGGTCGACAGAGACCACGGAAAGCGGGACGACCGCGGCCGGCACCACCGAGGCCGCTACGACCACGGCGGCCGGGCAGACGACCGCGAACGGGCAGCCGATCGTGATCGGCTCGGCCTATCCAGCCGTCAACGCCCCTACTGACGCCGAGCAGATGGTCGGAGGCTCCGGCCTCGCGATCGCCGAGGTCAACGCCGCGGGCGGGGTCGCCGGACGTCCGATAGAGCACGAGATCGTCGACATGAACAGCTTCGATGCCGCGAGCGTCACGGCCGGGTTCAACGACATCGTCAGCAAGGAGGTCGATGCGATCATCTTCGGGTACCACAACGTGTTCGAGCCGAACGACATCGCCGCCGCCTACGGGGCTCCGTTCCTGAACGCGTCGACGTCGGTCGCCCAGGTCACGGCGATGCAGTCGGATCCGGAGAAGTACGGCAACATCTTCCAGTGCGACCCGACAGAGGTGGCGTACGGCACTGGCTTCCCTCCGTTCCTCGAGGCCCTGATCGCCGCGGGGAAGTTCAACCCGCCGACGAAGTCGATGTTCATCATCGAGGGGGACATCGTCTACGGCCAGACGATCTCGCAAGCGTGCCAGGACGCGGCACCCGAAGCCGGCTGGGAGATCGCCGGCGTCGAACCGGTGGACACCTCGGGCGGGACGGCCCCGGTGGCCGACTGGGCGCCGTTTATCTCCAAGGCGAAGGACTCGGGCGCGACCGTGGTCTTCAACACGCACTGGAACCCCGCCGACCACGCGGCGTTCATGAAGGCGTGGGTCGCGGATCCGGCGGACGCGTTCGTCTACCTCCAGTACGGGGCCTCGGTTCCCGAGTTCCTCGAAATCGCCGGCGACGCCGCAAACGGGGCAGTCTGGGCCACGGTCCTCGGCACGATGAACGATCCCGTCGGCCTGGCCTTCCAGGAGCGCTACCAGGCACAGAACAACGCGGTCGCCGGCTTCTCGAACGCGGGGACGGGCTACGACGAGGTCTACCTGCTCGCCCACGCGTGGGGCGTCACGGGCGACACGAGGGACTTCGCCGCGAACATCGCCGAGCTCAGGCGCAACATCTACCGCGGCGTCTCGGGCGGGTACTGGTTCGGCCACGACGACACGGCGAACTACACCCTCTCCTACCCGGCCGAGATCCAGGATGCGGGGCTCGGGAATCCGCACCTGTTCTTCCAGATCCTGCCCGACGACAGCGGGGAGCTCTCACACCAGATCATCGACCCGGCGCCGTACATCCAGACGGAATACGTGCAGCAGCCGTGGCTGAGCTTCTAGGAGGCTGATCGAAAGGAGAGAAGAACAGGGCGGGGCATGTCGCTCGCGTGCACGGACGTGAGAGCGCTGTACGGCAGCTTCGTCGCCGTGGACGGTGTCTCGCTCTCCGTGGAGAGCGGGCACATCCTCGGGGTGGCAGGCCCGAACGGGGCAGGCAAGACGACGCTCTTCGACGTCCTCTCCGGATATCACGGTATCGGCGGCGGGCGCGTCGAGCTGAACGGAACCGACATCACCCGGCTCGCCGTTCACCGGCGCGTCCGCCTCGGTCTGGCCCGCACCTTCCAGTCGCCCATCGTGCCGACCGAGCTGACGGTCGCCGAGACGCTCGAGGCGGCACGGATCGCCTGGTCGCCGAAGGTCGAGCCCGAGGACGTCGAGCGGGCTCGCCGGCTCGCACGGTTCGAAGCGTCCGGCGAGGCACGCTGCGGCGGGCTCGACACCCTCGAGCGTCGCAAGCTTCTGTTGACGTGCGCGCTCATGCGCAAGCCGAGCGTCGTGCTGCTCGACGAGCCCTGCTCGGGGCTGATGCAGGACGAGATCGACGAGATGGACGCGATCATCCGCCAGATGACGATGGAAACGGGGCTCGCGGTGGTCGTCGTCGAGCACCGCCTCGAGCTCCTCCGCGCCGTAGCGGAGACAGTGGCCGTCATGGATGCGGGCAAGGTGATCGCGGAAGGGCCGCCGGCGACCGTGTTCGAGGACCCTGTCGTGCGCGCCGCGTACTTCGACGTGCCGCAGGCCGCATGACGAACGTCCTCGAGGTGCGCAAACTGTCGGCCGGTTACGGGCCGCTGCGCGTGCTCCACGAGATCGATCTCGCGGTGGTCGCCGGGGAACGCGTCGGCCTCGTCGGCCTCAACGGGCACGGGAAGACGACTCTCCTACTCTCGATCATGGGGCGTGTCGACTGGCGCCGGGGCGAGATCGAGCTGGACGGGAAGTCGATCATGCGGACGCCGACGCACAGGCTCGCTCGGGCGGGGGTCGTACTCATGCCCCAGGGCGACGCGCTCTTCCCGGGCCTGTCCGTCAGGGACAACCTCGACTCGGGGGCGTTCGCGTCCGGCTGGCGGGAGCGGAGGAAGCGGCGCGACCGGGTGCTACGACTCTTCCCGCGCCTTGCCGACCGGCTCCGGCAGAGCGCGGGCACGCTCTCGGGCGGGGAGCGGCGGATGTGCTCGCTCGGGCGAGGCCTCATGTCGGACGCTCGTGTCTTCCTGATCGACGAGCCTTCGCTCGGGCTCGCCCCGGGCATCGCTGCCGGCCTCTACTCCACGCTCAGGGAGCTCGATCTCGAAGGCGGGACGCTCATCCTCGCCGAGCAGAACCAGACGCTGCTCGAGGGCTGGATCGACAGGATCGTCAAGATGCACGGGGGGCGGATAGTCGGCATCGAGCCGGGCCGCGCGACCGGGGACGGCGAGCCGGTCGACGGCGAGCGACCGGGGACCGACGCGTGACCGAGCTCGTCAGCACCGTCTATCTCGCCGCCGTCTACGGGTTGATCGCCGTCGGCATCTCGCTCACCTGGGCCGGCCTCGGTTTTCTCAACCTCGCCGCCGGCGTCACCTTCGCGGCCGGAGGCTACGGCGCCTGGTGGGCGCAGGAGCACATCTCGAGTCATCCCGCTGTCGTCTTCCTCGGCGGCATCGTCGTCGGGGCGATCGCGGGAGCGATCATCTGCCTGAGCGTGTTCCTGCCGCTCGACGGCAGGCCGAACTGGCCCTTCCGCTCGATGATCGCCTCGCTCGGGCTCGCGATCATCGGCGTCAACACGTATCTGATCGTCTTCGGGCCGCAGCGCAAGGCGCTCGACTTCCTGTTCGGCACGACGAAGTTCAAGATCGGCGACACGACGATCACCGCAGACAAGAGCGGGGCCATCATCTCCGCGAGCGTCGTCATGGTGCTCCTCGTCGTCGGGCTCATGACGACGAGAACCGGTCTCGGCGTCCGCGCGCTGACGCAGAACCCGGAGGGCGCCGCCCTGGTCGGGATCGGCCGCACGCAGGCGGCTTTCGCCATCCTCATCGTGTCCGGTGCCCTCGCCGGCTTCGCGGCCGTCCTGCTCTCCCAGATCTTCTACCCGGAGCCGAATATCGGCTACCTGCCGCTCCTCAAGGGTCTGATCGTCGCCCTCCTCGGCGGCCTCGGCAGCATCCTCGGGGCGGTGATCGCGGCTCTCCTCATCGCTGCCACGGAGGCGGTGACGGTCTCGTACCTCAATGCGAGCTGGGTCCTCCTGACGCAGTTCGGGTTGATCGCCATCGTGCTGCTCGTCAGGCCTCGCGGCGTCGCCGGGATCCTGGAAGCAACGCGTGCATAGGCTCCTGACTTTCAAGAATGCCGGGGACGCCGCCTTCTGGGGCGGATGCTTCGCCGCGGCGCTCATCCTCTTCTTCCTCGTCTACGACAACAACAACTTCGCGGGACACTGGGACATCTTCGCGCTGTACGTCTCGATGAACCTGATGTGGATGCTCGTGATCGGGACGGCCGGCATCTACTCCTTCGCTACGGTCGCCGTCGTCGGCGCGTGCGCGTACTTGGGTTCGTACATCTCCGGCGGCTCGCAGGCGGGCGCCGACATCGCGGGCGCCCGATCGCTCAACGTCGTCCTGATGCTGCTCGGCGCGGCGGCGTTCGGGGCGTTCCTGGGAGCGCTCATCGCAGCTCCGACGATCCGTCTGCGAGGCGTGTACTTCGCCCTCTTCACGATCGGGATCGCCGAGGTGGGGCGGGCGATCGTGAAGCAGTACGAGGTGTTGGGCAAGACCGAGGGCCTCTTCGGCGGCGCGAGGTTCCTCAAGGAGAGCCAGACCGCGACGGAGACCGGGCGGAACATCCAGTTCTTCGTCGGCCTCGCCCTGATCATCTTCTGCCTCGTGGTGTACAAGCTGGTCGACAGCGGCAGGCTTGGGCTGCTTCTCCGGACGGCCCGCGAGAGCGAGGGCGTGGCGAAGGGCCTCGGCATCGACGTCGTACGGGCACGGTTCGCCGTCTTCATCATCTCCTCGGCCGTGCTCGGCCTCATCGGAGGCTTCTACACCGGTTTCTACGGCGGCGCGTCGCTGACCATCTTCGACTTCAACACGCTCCTGCTGCTCCTGGCCATGATCGTCGTCGGCGGCGTCGGCTCGCCGAAGGGCGCGATCGTCGGCACGGCGCTCCTCCTCTACATCGACCGTACCTACGCGGACCTGGACACGCCTGCGTGGCGCTTCGTCTGGATCGGCATCATCATGTTCGGCGTCACGCTCGGTACGACCCGCGGCCTCGTCGGCCTGCCTGCGCAGATTCGCACGTACCTCGAGCGCCGCCGGGCGCGGCGCAAGACAGGTGACGAGATCGACGACGCGACCACTCCGCCGGAGCTCCAGGTCCCCGGGCTGTAACGGCCGCAGAAGCCCGTGAGCGCCTCCGCGCAGCAGTATCGGGTTGCCGTGCTCGGGAACTGCTGTATGCACGGCGAGTTCGTCGTCGCCGCGCTTCGAGAGGAAGCCGGGGCCGAGCTCGTAGCGGGCTGGGAGGCGAATCCGCGCCGGGCGCCCGCGCTCGAGCGGGCGCTTGGAGTCGAGCTCACGCCGACGCCCGATGCTCTGCTCGAGGACCCTCGCATCCAGATCCTCGCCGTCTGCTGCGATCCGTGCGACAAGGCTCATTGGGTCGAGCGAGCCGCCGCCGCGGGAAAGCACGTCTTCCTGAACAAGCCGTTCGCCGAGAGCCTCGAGTCGGCGCGCCGGATCGAGGCCGCCGTCGACCGGAACCGGGTGCAGCTGGTTCACGACATCCCCATGGTGCGGTTCGCTCCCGCGACGGCAAAGCTGCTCGAGGAAGTGCGCGGCGGAGCGTACGGGGAGCCGTTGCACCACGCCCACAGCTTCGGCATGACCTTCTCGTACGACTTTCCACTCGCCGACGTCTGGCCGGAGCGTCTCGCTCCGCCCTCCAGGTCCGGCGGAGGCGAGCTGACGAACCTCGGGTGCTACGCGATCGACTACATGGTCGCCCTGTGGGGAGCGCCGGAGTCGGTTCGAGCCAAGTCGATGACGACCTGGGACGTCTACCGGGAAGCCGAGGTCGAGAACTTCGGCCAGATCGTGGCGGACTACGGCGCCTTCTTCGCAATGCTCGCTGCCGGGAAGCAGCGTCTTCGCTCCCTTCCCTCGATGGACCTCGCGGAGGCGCTGACGCCGCGAAACTGGCACCAGGTCCTCGAGCTCCGGTTTGCGGAGGCGAACCTGACCGTGCTTCCGTATCGGGGCCTCGTGCACCGGGACGGTCGAACGCTCACCACCGACGAGTATCTCGGGGACTTCCGCTCTCCGAGCTCCTTCGAGCAGCTCACGCATGCGATCGAGACGTCCGTGCCCCCCGACAGCAGTGCCCGTGCCGGACGCGTAGGCGTGGAGGTCACCTCGGCCGCCTATCGCTCGATCGCGGCCGGTGGCGCTGCGGTGGCGATTCTCCCCGAGCACGGTCGCAACCCGCTCGTCGAGCCAGTAGGTTGACGACCGGAGAAGTCCCAGTCCGCGGCGGCGGGAAGAGAGGAGCTACGAGCCTATGATCATCGACAGCCACGCCCACGTCTCGGAGAAGACCTGGGCGTCGCCGAAGTTCCTCGAGGAAGTGATCGAGCCCGCGGTACGGGCCTCCGGCGCACCTGTGCCCGACACCGTCTACGAGGGCACCGACATTCCCGGGATGATGGAGGCCTACCGCGCGGCCGGGGTCAGCAAGGTGATGCTGTACGCGGTCGCGCCCCGGGAGGCGAGGTTGTACGGGCGTGACCCGGCGACTCGTGAGATCTCCGGCGCCCACGTCTCGAACGACTACATCGCCGAGGTGCACGCGCAGTACCCCGACCAGACGCTCCCCGTCATGGCCGTCAATCCCCGTTACGAGGGCGCCACCATCCTGGGCGAGATGGAGCGCTGCGTCAGCGAGTTCGGCGCCCGGGCAGTCAAGCTGTACCCGACGTACAACCACTACAGCCCCGACGATCGCGAGCTGTGCTGGCCGATCTACGCGAAGGCGCTCGAGCTCGGTATCCCGGTCATCGTCCACCAGTCGTGGACGACCCTCGTCGACGCGCCGATGAGGTACCAGCGCCCGGCCCAGCTCGACGACGTCGCGCGCGACTTTCGCGAGCTCGTCCTGATCTGCTGCCACTTCGGCGTGCCGTGGATCGAGGAGGCGATGTGTCTCGTCGGCAAGCACACGAACGTGTACGTCGACACGAGCTACTGGGCGACGATCGAAGAGCCGGAGATCGTACTGCGACACCTCCTGCGCTGCCCGCGGTTCGGCTGCACCTACGACCGCATCCTGTGGGGCACGGACTTCCCCGTCACGACGCCCGGCGAGAGCCTCGAGCTGTTTCGCGAGACCTTGCCGGCGCTGGCGACGAAGCTCGGTCTCGAGCCGCTACCCGGCGCCGGTCTCGACCTCATGCTGGGCGGCAACGCGGCGCGGATCTACGGCCTCAGCTAGACCCGGCCGAGGGCATGGGCATCCGGCTCCTGGACTGGCGGCTTCGGGGGGCGCTCGTCGGCGCGCGGATCCCGTTCCGCTTCGGCATCGCCGAGGTACGGGAGCTCGTGCACGTGCTCCTGTTCGTCACGATGGAGATCGACGGGCGGCGGACGCTCGGTGTCGCCGCGGACAACCTGGCGCCGAAGTGGTTCACGAAGGATCCGGGGACGTCGTATCGGGAGGACGCAGCCGAGATGGTCGACGTGATCGAGAGCGCGTGTGCCGCAGCCGTTCGCCAGCAGCAGCAGGAATCGGTCTTCGACCTCTGGCACGCCGTCTACCGCGAGCAGGTCGTTCGAAACGACGCGGGCATCGCTCCGCTGCTCGCCGGCTTCGGCGTGTCGCTTGTCGAGCGAGCGGCGATCGACGCGTTCTGCCGCGCCGGAACCATGCCGTTTGCCGAGGCGGTGCGTTCGAATGCGCTCGGTCTCCGCCTCGAAGCGCTGCACCCGCAGTGGGCGGGGTACTCCGCCCGGGAGCTCCTGCCCGCACGACCCCTGACGAGCCTTCGCATCCGGCACACCGTGGGCCTGAGCGATGCGCTGTCCGAAGACGCCTCGGCCGGGCCGGCGGACGGATTGCCGGCAAGCCTCGAGGCCTGTATCAGGCGATACGGCCTGCGCCGGTTCAAGGTGAAGATCTGCGGCGACCGCGACACCGACCTGGCCCGCCTCGGGCAGGTTCGCGACGTGCTCGAGCGAGAGACGGGCGGGGATTACCGTCTGACGCTCGACGGAAACGAGCAGTACGCGAGCACCTCCGCCCTGCGGGACTTCTGGGGCGAGCTGGCGGCGACCGAGCGGACGGCCCAGCTGGCGCGGCGGGTCGACTACGTCGAGCAGCCGCTCCCGCGAACGCTGTCCCTCGGCGAGGAAACGGCCGCGGAGCTCGCCGCCTGGCCGGAGCGTCCACGGCTCGTCATCGACGAGGCCGACGACTCCCTGGACGCCGTCGCACGGGCGATCCAGGCCGGCTACGACGGCGGATCCTTCAAGAGCTCGAAAGGCGTGTTCAAGGGCGTCGGCAACGCCTGCCGGATCGAGCTGCTTCGGCGCCGGCATCCCGAGCGTGCGTTCGTCTACAGCGCCGAGGATCTCTCCACGATCGGCCCGGTCTCCCTGCTCGCCGACCTGGCGGTGATCGGGACGCTCGGGATCGACGAGCCCGAGCGAAACGGCTACCACTACCTGAGGGATCTGACCAGCCTCTCGCTGCGGGTGGAACAGGAGACGATCCGCGCCCACCGAGATCTCTATTCCGCTCGCCCGGACGGCCGACCCGCGCTCGACATCGCCGACGGCCGCATCCAGCTGGGGAGCGTCGTCGCGGCGCCGTTCGGCGTCGGCTGGCCGTGCGACATCGAGGAGGAGCTGCCGAGCGCCGAGTCGCTTCTCCCGTCCCTCGACGCGGAGCCGGTCGAGCCGTGACGGTCACGTTCGGCGTCTCGCCGGAATGTCTCTGCCACGACCTGCGGGACAACGTCAGCCGCCTGCGGGCGCTCGAGGACGCCGGCTTCGACGTCATCTGGGAGGGCGACCACACGCTGCCGTGGAACCACACGGGCGCGCACAACGCCGGGATCTTCACGACCCTGACGACGTTCCTGCACCACACGGATCGCGCGATGGTCGGCGGCATGGTGATCGCCGCGCTCGGTCTCCGCCACCATCCGATCGACGTGGCGCTCGAGGTCGCCACCCAGGCCCGTCTCTTCCCCGGCCGCGTCGCGCTCTGCGTCGGAACCGGCGAGGCGATGAACGAGCAGGCGACGACGGGCCGCTGGCCCGGGGTCCGGGAGCGCATCGAGCGCACGGTGGAAGGACTGCAGCTGATCCGGAAGGCGTGGACGAGCGAGGACTACTTCACCCACCAGGGGAAGCACTTCCAGAGCTTCTTCCGCCTCTACGACCGGCCGGCCGAGCCGATCCCGCTCCTCTGCGCCTCGAACGGCCCGGTGATGGCCGGGCATGCCGGACGCTACGCGGACGGGTACGTCGCCGTCGGCGTGACGCCCGAGCACCATCGATCGGTGCTGATTCCGGCCTTCGAGGCGGGCGCGAGGGAGATGGGCCGCGACCCGGCCGGGTTCATGAGGTGCGGCTGGGTCTCGAGCTTCTACCACCCGGACGAAGGGACGGCGCTCGCGGCCGCGCGACGGTACGGCGGACTTCTCGTTCCGGAGGCCTACGAGGGGATCCAGGATCCGCGCGAGATCGAGCGGATCGGCGCGCGCGTCCCCGAGGCAGCCCTGCGGGAGGCCTTCTGCATCGGGTCGAGCGTCGACCAGGTGGTCGGGCGCATCGAGGCGTTCATCGAGGCCGGCTGCAACCACATCGTCTGGGCAGACGGGAGCCCCGACCCCTTCATCGTCCCTCCCGTGGCCGCCGCGGCGCTCGCGACGCTCAGACAACGCCACGGGGGGACGACTACTCGAGAACCGGCAACGTGACCCGCGACGGGTGATCCTGGTCGTGCAGGACGACCTGGGTGGCGCTTTGCATCGCGCTCGCGGGCTCCTTGCCGATCGGCCCACCAGTGTTCAGGTTGCGGTCCCACTGCGGGAAGTCGGAGCTGCCCACCTGGAGGCGCAGCCGGTGCCCGGCGGGGATGCGGACGCCGACGGGGCCGAGGTCGATGTGGTACTCATAGGCCTCACCGGGCTGCACGGGAGAGGGCCGCTCGAGCGAGTCGCGCGAGCGCGCCCGGACGATCCCCTCGACGAGGTTGGTGGACGCTCCGGTCGCGTCCACGAGGCAGAGACGGGCCGAGAAGTCCGTGTCGGGCGCGCTCGTCGACGCAAAGAGCGTCACCGAGGCGTCCCCGACCAGCACCAGCTCCCGCTCGAGCGGATCGCTGGTGTAGACGAGGACGAGCTTCGTTCGCTCTACCGCATCCTGGTCAGCCGGTCCCATCGGCGCGAAATCCTCGGCGCAGCAGGAGTGACCGCCGGCGCTCGTCGGGACGAGGCCGGGCTCGTAGAGCCAGACGTCGGGCGGCTCCGCGCCCGGCGCTTCGGTCGAGAGGGTTCCCGTCCCGAACTTCGAGAGCGCGCGGCCGTCGGAGCGCAGGTACCACTCGACGGTGCGTGAGCCGGGCGGCGGCCACGCGTCGAAGTCGCGCCACCCGTCTCCCATCACGTGGACGGTCGCGGCGTGGTCGAAGACGCCTGTCTCCTCGCCGTCGAGCACCCGGCGCCAGAAGCGCAGCTGCCAGTCGTCGACCACGCCCGGGCCGACCTCGCCGGAGGCGTCTCCGAGCGGGCGCCAGGGCATGTGGTGCCACGGGCCCAGCAGGAGCTTCTGCGGCGCTCGGCCGTTCGCGGCGAGCGCCGTGAAGTCGTTGACCGTACCCCGGACGAAGATGTCCCACCAACCGCCCACGTGGAGCCCCGGCACCTCGACCGACGCGAAGTCGACGTCGAACGCCTGCCAGTAGTCGTCGTGGGTCGGGTGGTCGAGCCAGTCGCGGTAGAACGGGGCCTCGTCGCCGGCGAGGGCAGGGTGTGCGGTCAGCGGGAGGGCCCAGTAGAGGCCCCAGGAGCTCGCCAGCGCCTGGGCGAGCCCTGCGAGGGCCCCGTCGTCTTCGCGCCGGGCGGCGACGTCGAGGGCGAGGTAGTTCGCCCACGAGGCCGCGAACGCGAGCGAGAACGCGCCCTGCCGGTAGAACCAGTCCTGGTACGGACGACCGCCCGTGAACGCGGGCGAGATCGCCGCCAGGCCGGTCGGGCTGAGCTGGGCCGCCAGGAGCTGGTTGAGCCCCGGATACGAGAACCCGTAGGTCGCGACCTTCCCGGTCGAGCCCGAGAGGCGGCTCGCCCACTCGATCGTCCGGGCCACGTCTGATGCCTCGTGGCGGAGCGGGTAGAAGGTTCCCTCCGAGCGGTAGCGGCCGCGCGTGTCCTGCGCGACGACGATGTAGCCCTGGCGCGCGTACCAGGACGGGTGGGCGTAGCCGTAGTTGCTGAGTGCAGCGAGCTTGTCGTAGGGGTGGCTGATCAGGAGGACGTGATGCGGCCCCGCTCCCTCGGGGCGGTACACGTCCGCCCGGAGCGCCACCCCGTCGTCCATCTCGACGCGCACGTCGCGCTCCACCGTCACGCCGGCCAGGCTCTCGGTCACGAGGCCGCAATCTACCGTGATCCCAACCGGAGCGACTGTGCGCTTAGGATGCGCCGATGGCGGCGCTCGCGCGAATCGCGGTGATCGGGTGCGGCAGCCACGCCGTTCAGAACCTCTATCCGAGCTTCCGGCTCTCGGTCCTGAACCCGCCCGAGACCGGAGCGGCGATCGGCGAGCTGGCCGAAGGCGGCGAGATCGGCGAGCTGGCCGCGTGCTGCGACCTCGACGAGGCGCGGGCGCGACGCGCCGCCCGCGACTTCGGCATCGGGCGCTCCTACACCGATCACCGGGCGATGCTCGAGCGGGAGCGGCCCGGACGGCGTCGTCGTCGCGATGCATCCGCGCCTCCAGCCCGCGGTCGCGCGCGACTGTCTCGAGGCCGGCGCCCACGTCTTCCTCGAGAAGCCGCCGGCCGAGACGCTCGCCGACTGCGTCGCGATCCGCGACGCGGCGGAGGCGGCAGGCAGGCAGGTGATGGTCGGCTTCATGAAGCGCTTCTCGGAGCCGTACCGCCGCGCACGCGAGATCATCGGATCGAACGCCTTCGGCGGCGTCTCCAGCTACGCGGCCCGCTTCACGTTCGGCGTCTACCCGCCTCGCGCGGTCTACGACTTCCTGAACGGCTTCGCCTGCCATCACCTCGACCTGGCGCGCTGGCTCGCGGGCGAGGTTGCCTGGGTCGCCGCGGCCCGAACGTCCCGCGCTGCCGGCGACCCGGGGGCCTGGGAAGCGACCGCGCTCGAGCTCCCCGTCGTCGGGTCGGCCTGGCGTGACATGTGGGAGCTCGCCGAGGGGCGCGAGCCGCCTCAGGAGGAGGCCTGGGGCTGCCTGCTCGGCTTCGAGAGCGGCGCCGTCGGGACCCTCCAGCTGAGCTGCCTCGACCGGCTGAACGAGCGCATCGCCGTGACGGGTCGGCAGGCGTCGGTCACGGTGCACAGCTGGCGGAGTGTCGAAGCTCGCCTCCCGGGGCGCGAGGCGCCGGAGGTCTGGGAGCCGAACGACCAGCTGCCCGGAGACGCCGTCGATCCGCGGCACGTCCACGGGTTCGCCGGCGAGATCCGCCACTTCGTCGAGTGTGCCGCGACGGGGCGGCGACCCGACGTCACGATCGACGACGGGATCGAAGCCGTTCGCCTCGAGCTGGCGCTCAAGCGCGCCGCCAACGAGCGGCGGGTGGTCGAGCTAGAGGAGGTGTGATGGATACGACGGGACCGGACTACTACGAGCGCCTCGAGCGCGAGCTGTACACGAGCGTCCTCGCGGACGTCATGGACGAGCTCGGCTACACGCAGCAGGTGATGCGATACGACATCCGGCCTCTCTACGCGGGCGCGGCGGTGGCGGGCCGGGCCGCGACGATGCTCGCCGGCGAGGTGGCCGAGGTTCCCTCACAGCCGTTCAAGCTCGAGCTGGAGCTCCTCGACTCGATCCAGCCGGGGGAGGTCGTGGTGTGCACGACGCAGGGCTCGACGATCGCCGCGATGTGGGGAGAGCTGCTCTCCACCCATACGCGCGCCCGCGGGGGCCGGGGGGCGATCATCGATGGGCTGACGCGGGACGCGTGGGGCATCGAGGCGATCCGGTTTCCCGTCTTCGCGACGGGCACCACCCCCGCCGACTCGAAGGGCAGGCTCGACGTGACCGCGAACCGTGTGCCGATCCGCGTCGGTGGCGTCGTCGTCTCGGACGGTGATCTCGTGGTCGGCGACGTCGACGGCTGCCTGGTCGTGCCCCGCGCGATCGAGGCGGAGGTCGTCGAGCGTGCGCTCGCCAAGGTCTCCGGCGAGAACACGGTTCGCGACGTGCTCGCCGCCGGCGCGAGCATCCAGCAGGTGTTTCGCGACCACGGCATCCTCTGACGCGAACGCCCGGTGACACCCTGAAAACGATCGGAGGCAACGTGACGTACGGCGTCGGAATCATCGGAGCGGGCTGGGTCGCCGGGGAGTACGTGAAGATCTTCGCCGGAGATCCGAGAACCGAGCTCGTCGGGATCTACAACCGCACTCCCGGCAAGGCGACCGCGCTGCTCGACTCCCTCGGCGTCGAGGCGCGCGAATACGAGACGCTCGACCAGCTCTTCGACGACGATCGGATCCAGATCATCGCCTCGTGCACCCATCCGGACACACGGCGCGAGCACTGCGTGCGCGCGGCCGAGACCGGGCGGCACATCGTGATCGAAAAGCCGGTCGGCCTCACGCTCGACGACTCACTCGCGATCCGCGACGCGGTCGCCAAGGCCGGCGTCACGACCGTGACGAGCTTCGTCCTGCGCTGGAATCCCCAGTTCGAGACCGTCAAGCAGCTGATCGCCGACGGCGTCCTCGGCGACCTCGTCTACGGCGAGGCCGACTACTGGCATCCGCTGAAGGACGTCTATCCCGGCTACCGGTCGTTCGTCACCAAGGCCCAGGGCGGCAGCGCGTTCCTCTGCGGCGGCTGCCACGCCGTCGACATCCTCCGCTTCGTCGGCGGTGAGATCGTCGAGGTCGCTGCTTTCTCGGCGGCCAAGCGCATGAACGACGACTTCGAGTTCGACCCGGTCGTGGCTGCGACGCTGCGCTTCGAGAACGGCGCCGTCGGCAAGCTCGCGACGATCCTCGAGGCGGACACGCCCTACATCTTCAACTGCAAGCTGTTCGGCACCGAGGGCACGATCGTCGACAACGAGGTGTACTCCTCGAAGCACTATCCGGGAAGCCTCGGCTACTGGTCGTTCCCGACGATCAAGCCGGACTCGGCAGAGGTCGAGCACCATCCGTTCAAGCAGGAGATCGACCACTTCCTCGAGTGCATCGAGTCGGGGACGGAGTCGCACGCGTCGATCGCCGACAGCTGGAAGTCGATGGCGGTGTGCTTCGCGATCGACGAGTCGGCGGCAGGCGGCGGGCACCCGGTCAGGGTCCAGCTCTCGGCGTAGGCGGGCGAACGAAAGAAGGGGAGAAACCGTGCGGGACAGGCAGTTGGACGTGTACGCGGACTGGGACGCGAAGCAGCGGGAGCGGATCAAGGCGCTCGTCAGCGACGAGCTCATCGCGGAGCACGCGGCACGGCCGCTGGGCCAGCACTCGGACGCACTCGAGCGCGTCCTCCAGTACTTCCGGCGCCAACCCCAGCCCGGCAAGTACATCATCGTCGCGACCGAGCCCTGGGCCGAGTTCAGGATCGCCGTGCTCTCGGGCGTGCGCGGCCAGGTCGCGACCATTCTCGACGACGAGACGTTCGCCAGCGAGGACGAGGCGTTCCACGGGATCTTCCTGCGCCGCGTCCGCGACCTGATGGAGGCGTGAGTGGCGACGCTACGCACGACGAGCATCCACGGCTACGCCGACCGCCTGTCGGTTGCGCCGAGCGAGCCGATCGAGTTCAAGGTCAGCTCCGAGGAGGAGGGCACGTACCGCGCGGACATCGTCCGTCTGATCCACGGCGACACGAACCCGGCGGGCCCCGGATTTCAGGAAGAGGTGCTCGAGACCGCCGCCGGCGGCGAGTATCCGGCGCGCTTCCAGGCGACCGACTGCGGCTCTTGCGTCGTCGTCGCGGACGCCGCCCCGCTCGCCCTCTCCGGCCCGTTCACCCTGCACGCGTTCGTCATGCCGACGACGCCTGCCCTCCCCGACCAGGCGATCATGGGTCGCTACGCGACCGACGACGGGAGCGGCTACGCCCTCGTCCTCGCCGACGGGGGCCTCGGCCTGCGTCTCGACGCCGAGACGGTGGCCACCGGGGAGCCCTTCTACCCGTGGTGCTGGTACTCGGTTGCCGCCGTCTTCGACGGCGAGCAGACCGTGACGCTCTACTCGAAGAGCGTCGTCAACTCGACGAACAGCCTGGTCTCGCCGATCGTCCCGATCTCGGGCGACGCGCTGGTCGAGCGAGCCGTTCCGCGGCGAGTCCCAGCGACGCTGGGACGGCGTTCATCCTCGCCGGCCTCGCCAAGGCGCCCGGCTCGGACTGGGTCGGAGACCACCTGAACGGCAAGATCGACAGTCCGAGGGTCTGGAGCCGGGCACTCGGCGTCGCCGAGCTCGACGCGCTCTCCGCCGGCGAAGCGGCGCCGAGCGAGGGGCTCGTCGCCGCCTGGGACTTCGCCGACGGCATCGGCCCGCGCGGGATCGCGACCGACCGCGTCACCGACACCGGCCCGCACGGTCTCCACGGCGCGTGCGTGAACTTCCCGGCGCGCGGCATGACCGGCTGGAACTGGCGCGGGTTCGACGAGGTGTTCATGCACGCTCCGGACGAGTACGGGGCGATCCACTTCCACGACGACGACCTCGACGACTGCCGCTGGGAGACCGACATCCGCTGGACCGTTCCGGACGGCTGGCGCTCCGGCGTGTACGCGCTGCGGCTGCTCCAGGGCGGATCGGAGGACTGGATTCCGTTCTTCGTCCTGCCGCCGCGCGGTACTGCGACCGCCAAGGCGCTCTTCCTCGTCCCGACCGCGAGCTACCTCGCCTACGCCAACGAGCACATCGTCCACGACGTCCCGGTCGCGCAATCGATCGTGGGGCACACCTCGGTCATCGCCGAGCAGGACTTCTGGCTGTACGGGCACCGCGAGTTCGGGCTCTCGACCTACGACGCGCACAGCGACGGCTCGGGAGTGCACTCGTCCTCGGCGCTCCGGCCGATCGTCAATCTGCGCCCGAAGTTCCGCATGGCGCCCGGCGGGCCCTGGCAGTTCCCCGCCGACCTCCACCTCGTCGCGTGGCTCGACGCGATGGGCTTCGAGGTCGACGTCGCCACCGACCGCGAGCTCCACGACGAGGGCGCCGCGCTGCTCGAGCGCTACAACGTCGTCTTCACCGGCTCCCACCCGGAGTACTACTCGACCGAGATGCTCGATGCGTGGGAGGTCTACCTCGCGGGCGGCGGGCGCGGCATGTATCTCGGCTCGAACGGCTTCTACTGGGTGATCGGCTGGCATCCGCAGAAGCGCGACCTGATCGAGGTGCGCAAGCTCGAGTACGGCTCGCGCGCGTGGCAGGCGCGTCCCGGCGAGCACTACCTCCAGCTGACCGGCGAGCGGTCGGGGCTCTGGCGCGGCCGAGCCCGCGCGCCGCAGAAGAACTTCGGTACGGGCTTCACCGCCGAAGGGTTCGACCATTCGTCCTACTACGTGCAGCTGCCCGACGCCCGCGATCCCGCCTGCGCGTTCATCATGGAGGGCATCGGGCCGGACGAGCGGATCGGCGACTTCGGGCTCGTCGGCGGCGGCGCGGCGGGCTTCGAGCTCGATCGCTACGACCTCCTGCTCGGGACGCCGCCCCACACGCGGCTGCTCGCCTATTCGGAGGGCCACTCGGACAACTACCCGCACGTGGGCGAGGAGATCTTCTTCAACTTCCCGATGATGGGCGGGACGATGGATTTCCAGGTTCGAGCCGACATCACGTACTTCACGACGAAGAAACGGGGGCGCGGTGTTCTCGACGAGCTCGATCGCCTGGTGCGGCAGCCTGCTCGAGAACGGGTGCGACAACAACGTCTCGCGCATGACCGCGAACGTGCTGCGCCGGTTCATGGACGACGAGCCGCTTCCCCCGCTCGAGTAGCGTCATGGGACGGGATCAGCGCTTCGCCGATCGATCCGTGGTGATCACGGGCGGTGGCTCGGGCATCGGTCGGGTGATGTCCATGCGCTTCGCGGCCGAGGGCGCCGCCGTCACGGTGGCAGACATCGTCGAGGAGACGGCCGAGGAAACGGTCGCCCTGATCGAGGAGGCCGCCGGGCGGGGCCTCGCCGTTCGCGCCGACGTCACGGACGCGAGCGAGGTCGACCGGATGGTCGAGGCGGCGACCCGGGCCTTCGGCGCGGTCGACGTGCTCGTCAACAACGCGTACTCGTGCCAGGGCGACGACGTCCTGCGGATGGACGAGGAGACCTGGCGCCTCGACCTCGCGGGGGTCGTGACGAGCGCGTTTCTCTGCTCGCGGGCGTGCTGCCCGGGATGATCGAGCGCGGGCGCGGCTCGATCGTCAACATCGCGTCGGTCAACGGCCTCGCCTACGTGGGCAACGAGGCCTACAGCGCCGGGAAGGCGGCGATGATCAGCCTGACGCAGTCGGTCGCGGTGCGCTACGGCCATCATGGTGTCCGCTGCAACGCCGTCGCCCCCGGGTCGATCGCGACGCCCGCCTGGCAGGAGCGCGTCGAGCGGGAGCCCGACGTGTTCGACCGGCTGGTGAAGTGGTATCCGCTCGCGGCGCATCGGGACGCCCGAGGACGTCGCGAACGCGGCGCTCTTCCTCGCCTCGGACGAGGCGTCGTGGATCACGGGAACGGTTCTGCGGGTGGACGGCGGCCTCCTCGCCGGCAACGAGCTGTTCACGAACGAGCTGCTCGTCGAGTCGCGGGGGCACGACGCCTGATGCTCGACCTCGTCGTCCGAGGCGGTCGCGTCGTCGACGGCGCCGGGAACCCCTGGGCTCCATGCCGACGTCGGCGTCGCGGCCGACCGCATCGTCGAGGTCGGGGAGGTGCCGGCGCGTGGCGCTCGCGAGCTCGACGCGACCGGCCTCGTCGTGTGCCCCGGCTTCACCGACATGCACACCCACTCGGACATCCAGCTGCTCGTACACCCCGAGCACGAGATGAAGGTCCACCAGGGCGTCACCTGCGACGTGATCGGTCAGGACGGGCTCTCGTTCGCGCCGGTGACGGACAGTGTGCTCGCCGAGCTGCGACCGACGCTCGCGGGCTGGAACGACGACCCGCCCGACCTCGACTGGGGATGGCGCAGCGTCTCCGAGTACCTCGACCGCTTCGATCGGGGGGTCGGGATCAACGCCGCGTACCTCGTGCCGCATGCGACGGTACGCATGGTCGCGATGGGAAGCGACGACCGCCCGCCCAGCGAGCCCGAGCTCACCGAGATGAAGCGACTCGTCCGCGACGGGATCGAGCAGGGGGCCGTCGGTCTCTCGTCCGGCCTGACGTACGCGCCCGGCATGTACGCCACCGACGACGAGCTGGTCGAGCTGTGCTCCGTGATGCGCGAGACCGGCGGCTACTACACGCCCCACCATCGCAACTACGGGATGAGCGCCCTCGAGGCCTACCGCGACTGCGTCGAGATCGCCCGCCGGGCCGGGGTGCCGCTCCACTACGCCCACGCCCACCTCGGCTTCGACGTGAACCGCGGCCGGGCGCACGAGCTGCTCGCGATCGTCGACGAAGCGCGCGCGGACGGCATCGACGTCACGCTGGACACGTATCCCTACCTCGCGGGGGCGACGTACCTGCACGCCTACCTGCCGGGCTGGGTCCATGCCGGGGGAGTCCAGCCCGCGATCGCGCGCCTGCGCGACCCGGCGCTGCGCGAGCGCATTCGCGTCGAGATGGAGGAGACGGGGTCCGACGGCTTCCACGACGTCCCCATGGATTGGTCGCGCATCGTGGTCTCCGGCGCGCGCCGTGACCGAAACCGTCGCTTCGTGGGGCAGTCCGTTGCCGAGGCGGCCTCGGCTGCGGGCGAGCGACCGGTCGACCTCTACTGCGAGCTCTGCGCCGACGAGGAGCTCGGCGCCTCGTCGATCGCCCACATCGGGAACGAGGAGAACGTCCGCGCGATCATGCAGCACCCGGCGCACATGGCCGGCAGCGACGGCATCCTCGTCGGCGAGCAGCCCCATCCTCGGGGCTGGGGAACGTTCCCCCGCTATCTCGCTGTCTACGTCCGCGAGCTCGGCATCCTCACGCTCGAGGACGCGATCAGGAAGATGGCCTCCCTCCCGGCGCAGCGCCTCGGCTTCCCGGACCGCGGGCTCGTGCGACCGGGGATGGCGGCGGACCTCGTCTGCTTCGACCCGGACACCGTTCGGGACACGGCCACCTACGACGATCCCAAGCAGTATCCCGAGGGCATCCCCTACGTCGCGGTCAGCGGCCGCCTCGCGGTGGACGACGGCAGGCTGACCGGCGACCTAGCCGGCCGCTCGCTACGTCGGGGCCGGCCGAGCGTGGGGCCGAGCTAGGATCCCGGCACATGAGCAGGGGCATGCCGGAGGCAGCGGTGGTCGAGAAGTTCCACTTCACCCGCGCGATGATCGAAGGGCCGATCTACCGGAAGTACGAGAAGGCGATCTCACACGGCTGGGATCCACGAGATCTCGACTACGCGGCTGACGTGGCCGTGTGGGAAGGCCTGTCCGAGCAGCAGCGGGAGGGGATCCTGACGATCACCGTCCGGTTCTTCGCCGGCGAGCAGGCAGTCACCGACGAGCTGCTCCCGATGATCGCTGCGGCACACGCGATGCGGCGCTACGACTGGACCATGTTCCTCTCGACGTTCATGATGGAGGAGGCGAAGCACTCGCAGTTCTTCGCCTGCTGGCACGAGCGTGTCGCGGGGATCCTCGAGCCCGACGAGGTCGCTCGATACTGGATCGAGCGAAGCGCCACCCTCGATCCGACCGGGCGCTTCGAGCTCAAGGAGGTCCTCTACGGCGACGGCCTTCCTCGGTACGGCCGGGAGCTCCTAGACGCGGTCAGTCGCGGCGACGAGGCGCAGATCGAAGTGGGCTTTGTTCGCTTCGCGACGCTCTACAACGCCTTCGCAGAGGGGGTGTTGACGATGCCCTCCTACGAGATCGTCATCGACACCGCCGCCCGTTACGGCGGGCTCCCCGCTCTCACGACCGGCTTCCGGCGAATCCTGGCGGACGAGGGTCGGCACATCACGTTCGGGACGGCCGCCATCCGCTCGCTCATCGAGGAGCATCCCGAGTACGAGCAGCTCGTGCACGAGGTCTTCGACGAGTTCCGGGGCAACGCGGTCGGCCTCGTCGAGTACCAGAAGGCGGTTCCCGGCCTGGACGTCCAGAAGTACCAGGCGCAGAAGGTCCGCCACTATCGGAACCGGTGCCGGGAGATGGGGATCACGCCCGATCAGAGCTTGGTCGATCAGATCCTCGACCCGTCGATCGACTTCGTCGTCGGCGTCGAGGCAGGGTAGGCCGAAGCGTCACCCGCTCGAGCGCGCGGCAATCGTCGCCTCGCGGATCCGGTCGAGCGCGGTCAGCGGCGCGAGACCGTAGTGGTAGAAGTCGACCCGCTCGACGCCGCCCTCGCCGGCGATACGGAGCTTCTCGGCCAGGTTCGCCGCCGACGGGCAGTCGGGCAGCATCGGCCGCAGCGCCGCGGCGAGCGATCCACCGTCCGGCAGGAGCTCACGGTACGCGGCCAGGTCGAGAGCGACCCGCTGGGGCTCGGCCGCGTATGCGATCGCCTCGAGCCCCGCGGCCTTCGCGATCGCCGCCAGATCCACGCCGAGCTGCCAGGCGATCTCCACGGCCGGCCCACCCTCGGGCATCCCGGTCGCGTACCCCTTGACCGCTCCCGAGGCGTCCAGGAACGACAATGCGGCTCCCTCGCTCGCGGCCGCCTGCGCCGCCTCGGCGGCCAGCGAGGCGACGACGCTCGCCCGCGTGGTGAGAAAGCCGCCGAGCTCCTCTCCTGCGAGCGCAGCGACTTCCTCCCGCGACAGCGAAGGCGCGTCCGCGGCGTCGCCCTCGTCGAACGCCCGCTGGATTCGGTCGCGGGCGAACCGGCGGAGCAGCTCGCCGTCGACTCCGTCGCCGCTTGCGGCGGCCAGGCAGTGCGGGCAGAAGCACAGCCCGAGCAGGAAGCGCGTCGTCGCGCCGAGTGGGAGGAAGTAGCGCTCGTGGTGGAAGCCGTGCTCGAGGGGGTGGTAGTGGAGGGACTCCGCGACGATCGAGCGAACCCCGCGTGAGCCGATGTCGGCGCAGAGCGCCCGGACGTACGCACGCACGACCGGGTTCGCCGGGCAGAGCTCCGTGAGCATCGGGTCGCCGAACGCGTTGCGCTCGCTGAGATCGGGCCGTGGATCGCGAACCCAGTCCGTGTGCAGGAAGACGGTCCAGCCGTACAGCGAGAGCCCGCGCCGGCCGGTGGCCTCGACCGCCTCCTCGAGGATGTCGCGCTCGAGCGCGGAGGCCGACGCGCGCGGCTCGAGCCCGGCCTCCCGATAGCGCGGGCCGTCGGGGCGGAAGCAGGCCGCTCCGGGCTCGAGGAAGCGCACCTTCCCACGCGGGTTGTGGGGAAGGATGTCACGCGCCTCGTGGTAGACGGTCGCGAGGGTGATGCCTCGGACGCCGGCGCGGTGCTGCACGTTGTCCAGAACGGCCTCGACGCCCTCGTCGGCGAGGTCCGCCGGGAACGCGAACAGCGAGGTCTCCACGGCTTCGGAGCCTACTGCGTTCTTGACGCCCCTTCTGCGAGGGTGGTATGAAGGCCGCGCCGACGCCAGCCGACCTCAGGAGTCGCCCGATGCCCACGCCGCTCGCGGGACACACGAACAGCTACCACACGTACAGCTTCGACGAGGCGCTCGCGGGGATCGCCGAGGCGGGCTACCGGGGGGTGGAGCTCTCGGCCGTGCCCGGCTGGACCGAGCACGTCGATCTCGACGACGCTCCCGACGCGGTCCGCGCGAAGCTCGGAGAGTACGGCCTCGAGGCCGTCTCGCTCTCCGGCCACTCCGACCTCACGACGAAAGAGGGGCTCGCTCACGGCGTGAAGGCGGTGCGCTGGGCCGGGGCCTACGGACTGCCGGTCGTCAACTCGGCCATCGGCGGGCACTGGTCGGAGGAGGAGGACCAGGGGGCGTTCATGGAGAACATCGGCGAGCTCGCGGATGCCGCGCGGGCGGCCGGCGTCGTGGTCGCCCTCGAGATCCACGGTGACATCATGGCCTCGGGCGCGGTGACCCTGCCGCTCATGGAGGCGATCGGTCGCGACGAGATCAGGGTGAACTACGACACCGCGAACTGCGAGTTCTACGGTGACGTGGCAGCCGCCGACGACATCCCCCCGATCGCGCCGTACCTCGCGCACGTGCACCTGAAGGACAAGTCCGGCGGCGCGCGGGTCTGGGACTTCCCGGCGCCGGGCGAGGGGCACGTCGACTTCGAGCGCGTCCTCGCGGTACTGCGCGAGGCGGGCTACGACGGCCCGTACTCGGTCGAGGTCGAGTTCACGGGCGAGCCCTGGCCGCCGCTCGCGGAGGTGACCCGGGCGATGGGGAGCGCGTATCGGTACCTGAGCGGCCTCGGGCTGTCGTAGCCGCCAGGGCAGACGAACAGGAGGGCTTCGATGCCTCGCTCGATCTTCATGCCCGAGATGACGAATCTCGAGGTGCAGGAGTTCCTCGACGGCGGCGGCCGGACGGTGATCGTCCCCGTCGGCTCGACCGAGGACCACGGCGACCACGGCCCGCTCTGGACCGACGTCTACATCCCGACGGAGGTGGCCAAGCGCGCTGCGCCCGAGCTCGACGCTCTCGTCGGGCCGCCCGTGCCGTTCGGGATCGCACACGACCACCGTGGCGCTGCCGGGGTCGTCCATGTCCGCCTCGACACGTTCGTCGCCGTGCTCCGCGACGTGTGCCGATCGCTCACCGACGTCGGCTTCACGCGCATCGTTCTCCTCAACGGGCACTACTGCAACTCGCACGCGATGGAGTTCGCGGTCGCCCAGTTCCTCGACGAGCTCCCGGACGGCGTGCGCGTCTACCCGTTCCCCTACTGGGCCGGGATGAAGCCGGAGGAGGCCGAGCAGTACCTGTCGGGAAGCGTCGGCATCCACGCGAACGTCGGTGAGACGTCCGCCGTGCTGGCGATCAACCCGGACCTCTGCGATATGTCGCGCGCGCGAGACTTCTTCCCCGAGCTGCCCGAGCTCCGCACCGGGTTCCTCGCCATCCTCGACCCGCTCTTCCTCTCGACGCCGGGATCGTTCTGGTCGCTGCTCGAGGACGGCGGCGGCGTGTGGGGCAAGCCGAGCGAGTCGACGGCCGAGAAGGGCGAGGAGTTCCTCGCGTGGGGCGCGACCGCCGTCGTGAACCTCGTCCACGACATGGACGACCTGCACGACAAACTCGAGCCGCGCTACAGCCGGACACGCCCGTCTCGCCGCGATGCCGTTCGCTGACGTCGACGGGTACCGCGTCTACTTCGAGGAGCACGGCGACGGCGAGCCGGTGCTCCTGGTCAACGGGCTCGGCGCCGACTGCCCCACCTGGGGGCTGCAGACCGACTACCTGAAGCGGTTCTACCGGGTGCTCGTCTTCGACAACCCGGGGGTCGGGCAGACGACTGGGCCGGCCGGCCCCTACACGTCGGAGCTCTTCGCCGACGTCGCCGCGGGCCTGGCCCGGGCGCGCGGCGTCGAGCGGGCCCACGTCGTCGGCGCATCCATGGGCGGGATCATCGTCCAGCAGCTCGCGCTCCGATTTCCCAGCCTCGTCCGCTCGCTCTCGATGCACTGCACCTGGGGCCGCGCCGACAACCACCTGAAGGCGCTGATGCGCAACTGGCAGGCAGTTGCCCGCGGCGTGCCGAGGATCGACCTCGCGCGCCAGCTCTGGCTGTTCGTGTTCACGGTCTGGCGCTACAACGACCAGCCGGAGACGTTCGAGGAGCTGGAACGCGAGGTGCTCGAGCACCCGCATCCCCAGAGCGTCGAGGCGTTCTGTGACCAGGCCGAGGCCTGCATCACCCACGACGCCCTCGACCGTCTCGGCGAGATCTCGGCGCCGACGTACCTCACGGTCGGGGATCGTGACGCGCTGACGCCGCCGCACCACGCCTACCTGATCAAGGAGCGGATGCCGGACGCAGTCCTCCGGGTGTGGCCGCGCATGGGCCACGCGCCGTTCTGGGAGATTCCAGACGAGTTCAACGCGAGGCAACACGACTTCCTGAAGGAGCATTGATGGTCACCGTTGCGATCCTCGGCGCCGGCTTCATGGGCGCGACCCACGCGAACGGCTACGCGGCCCTGAGCGGCCGCGCGAACGTCAAGGCCGTCTGCTCGCGCTCGCGCGAGCGCGGGGAGAAGGTCGCGGCCTCGGTCGGCGCGGCTTTCGTCGACGACCTCGAGACGGTGCTCTCCGATCCGGAGATCGACGCGGTCGACATCTGTCTGCCGACACCGCTCCACCGGGACGCCGCCGAGCGGGCGTTCGCCGCCGGCAAGCACGTCCTGCTCGAGAAGCCGCTGGCGCTGACCGAGGCGGACGCCGAGGCGATCCTGGGGGCGGCCGCGGCGAGCGGCAGGGCGTTCATGGTGGCCCAGGTCGTCCGGTTCTTCGCCGAGTACGTCGAGATCGAGCGGCGCGTCTCGGCCGGCGAGATCGGACGACCCCGGGCCGTCAGCGCGTACCGGCTCTCGTTCCCCGCGGACTGGGGGGAATGGATCCAGGATCCCGCCCAGACGGGGGGAACTCCCGTCGACCTGATGGTGCACGACTTCGACCAGCTGAACCTGCTTCTCGGCGCACCGAAGCGCGTCCACGCCACGCCGGCCCGCGGCGGGGAGGGGCACGTCGTCGCGGTGGTCGAGCACGAGCACGGCACCGGGCTCGCCGAGGGCAGCATGGTGATGCCGACGTCGTTCCCGTTCTCGGCCGGCATCCGGGTGCTGGGCGAGCAGGGCGTGCTCGAGCACGGCTTCCGGGCCGCCCCGGCCGAGGACGGCGGCAACATCGGGGGCGATGTTCAGAGCTTCCTCCGGCTGTACCCGGCGGACGGCCCGCCCGAGACGATCGCCGTCGAGAGCGACGACCCGTGGGGCGCCGAGATCGCCTACTTCCTCGACCGTGTCGAGTCCGGGGCAGACGGTCGAGCGCGGGACGGGCGAGCAGGCGCTCGAGGCGCTCAGGGTCGCGCTCGCCGCCAACCGCTCCCTCGCGAGCGGCAATCCGGAGCCCGTCCGGTGAGCGACGCTGCGCGAGCAGGTCTGGGCTGCCGTCGACGCGCGTCGGGACGAGGCGCTCGAGCTGCTGCGCGAGCTCGTACGCACGCGCTCGGTGAACCCGAACTACCCGGGCATCGCCCGCGAGGAGCACCTCGGCGGCGAGACGCGGGTGAACGAGCTGCTTGCCGAGCGCTACGCGGCGGCCGGGCTCGAGACGCACTGGGTGGCCGAGGATCCCGAGCGGCGCAACCTGGTCGGCGTCCGTCGAGGAGGGGGCGGCGGCCGCTCGCTCATCCTCAACGGCCATATCGACACCGTTCCCCCGGCCGAGGCCGACCGCTGGCTGTGCGGGAGCCCGTGGAACCCCGAGATCCGCGACGGGCGGCTCTACGGCCTGGGCTCGACCGACATGAAGGCCTCGGCGGTAGCCATGTGGCTCACGGCGCGAGCGCTCGCCGACGCCGGGGTCGAGCTACGCGGCGACCTCCAGCTCCACTCGGTCGTCGGCGAGGAGACCGCCGAGTACCAGCTCGGGACGCTCGCCTGCGTGAAGGCCGGCTTCCGCGCCGACGCGGCGATCGTCACCGAGCCGACGAACCCGCCGCGGCCGCTCACGGTCACGCCGGCCTCGGCCGGGTCTTGCTGGCTCGAGGTGCAGGTCGAGGGCAAGCCCACGCACTGCGGCAACCGGCCGCTCTCGATGCTCCCGGGCGGGCCGGGGGACGCGATCGGCGTCAACGCGCTCGAGAAGGGCGTGAAGATCGTCCTCGCCCTCCAGGAGCTCGAGCGCCAGTGGGCGCACACCAAGAGCCACCCGTACTTCCCGCCGGGCTGGTTCACGATCATGCCCGGGATCTTCCACGCTCACGCCGGCGTCTCGTTTCCGGCCTTCTTCCCCGACCGGGCGGAGCTCCACTGGATGCTCTGGTACCCGCCGGACGAGGACGACGAGGAGGTCATGCGGGAGGTCGAGGAGTACGTGCTCGCTGCCTGCGCGCTCGACCCCTGGCTGGCGGAGCACCCGCCCCGGTTCGAGTGGCGCATGCGCTACCCGGGGATGATCACGCCCTGGGAGCACGAGTTCCCACAGGCGATGGCGCGGGCGTGGGAAGCCCTGACCGGCGAGGCGCTGCCCGAGCCGAGCCCACGCAATCCGGTCAACTTCGGAGCGGCGATGGAAGGGACGTGGCTCTCGCGCGCGGGCATCCCGTCGATCGTCTTCGGCCCCGGTGACCTTCGTGTGGCTCACTCGCGCGACGAGTCCGTGGCCGTCGAGGAGGTCTTCGTCGCCGCCAAGGCGATCGCCGCCTGCGCGCTCGACTGGTGCGGCGTCGCCGGAACCGAGAAGGAGGAGTGAATGAGCTGGACCCAGACGGGCTCGACGATCATCTTCAAGCCCTACAGCCTCGAAGAGGCGCTGCGCGGCCTCGCGGAGGCGGGCTTCGAGAACGTCGAGATCGGCGCGGTCAAGGGCTTCCTCGAGCACCTCGACCCGGACGCGATCACGGACGACGTCATCGCCGACACGCGCAGGCTGCTCGAGCAGAACGGGCTCCGTGCGGTCTCGATGAGCGGCCATGCGCAGCTCCACACCGAGGAGGGCGTGACCCGGCTTCGCAACGTGCTGCGCGCGGGCCGCGAGCTCGGCATCGAGGTGCTGAACACGTTCACGGGAGATGCCGAGGCGCCGGACGAGATACGGGCGTTCGAGGAGAACGTCCGGGCGGTCGCGACCGAGGCCGAAGAGAGCGGCGTCCGCCTCTGCATCGAGACGGACTCGAACCTGCTGCCGACTGCCGAGATCGGCATCCGAATCCTCGAGGAGATCGGCCACCCGGGCGTCCGTTTCAACTACGACCCGGGCAACGTCGTCTACTACACGGGAGCCGACCCGGCGACAGATATCGCGTTCGCGCTGCCGCGCCTCGGCCACTTCCACCTGAAGGACCAGCGCGGCGGCCAGGGCGTCGCCGACTTCCCGCCCCTGGGCGAAGGCGACGTCGACATCCCCGGGCTGCTGACCGCGCTGCGCAGCGTCGACTTCGCCGGACCTGTCAGCATGGAGATCGAGTTCACGAACTACGAGTGGCCGCCGTGGGACGAGTGCGTCGAGGCGGCCAGGCGCGGAAAGGCGTACTGGGATGGTCTCGGGATCTGAGCGGAAGGGGCTCGTCGAGCGGCTCGACGACGACGCGGTCGTCTGCGCCGAGGGGTATGTCTTCGAGCTCGAGCGGCGGGGCTACCTGCAGGCCGGAGCGTTCGTCCCCGAGGTCGTGCTCGACCACCCGGAGGTCGTCCTCCAGCTCCATCGCGACTTCGTCCATGCCGGCTCCGACGTCGTCGAGGCGCTGACCTACTACGGCCACCGCGAGAAGCTCCGCGTGATCGGGCGCGAGGCGGAGCTCGAGCCTCTCAACCGGCAGGCTCTCGAGCTCGCCAAGCAGGTGGCCGCCGAGACGGGCACGCTGCTCGCGGGCGACATCTCGAACACGAACGTCTACGTCGAGGGGGACGCCGAGTCGGCGCGGGCGGTGCGGTCGATGTTCGAGGAGCAGGTCGGCTGGGCGGTCGACGCCGGCGTCGACTTCGTGATCGCCGAGACCTACTCGTGGGGCGCCGAGGCGCTGATGGCCCTGGAGGTCGTCGAGCAGGCCGGCTTGCCGTCGGTCATCACGATGGCGGTACACCAGGAGCCGCACACCTTCGAAGGCTGGAGCTATCCCGAGGCCTGCCGGCGGCTCGAGGCGGCCGGCGCGGACGTCGTCGGCCTGAACTGCATCCGGGGCCCGGCGACGATGATGCCCGTCCTGCGCGAGATCCGCGAGGCGGTCGGCTGTCATGTCGCGGGCCTGCCGGTCCCGTACCGGACGACGGACGAGGAGCCGAGCTTCTCGGTGCTCAGCGACCGGCATTGCGACTGCATCCCGGGCGGGCGCGCGTTTCCGGTCGCGCTCGAGCCGTTCATGTGCAACCGCTTCGAGATCGCCGAGTGGGGGAGGGAGGCCTACGAGCTGGGCATCCGCTACCTCGGCGTCTGCTGCGGCGCGGGGCCCCATCACATCCGGGCGCTCGCCGAGGCGCTCGGGCGGACCCCGCCCGCGAGCCGCTACTCGGCCGACATGTCGAAGCACGCGTTCTTCGGCACGGACGAAGCGGTGCCCGAGGCCTACCGTGAGGACTACGTCCGACGGCTCTGAACGGGCGCCGATCGCGCTTCGCTACGAGAAGACCGGCAGCGTGATCCGCGACGGCCGGGCCCGGTCGTGGAGCACGGTCTGCGTCGCGACGATCGCCTTCTCGGGGCCTTCGTGGCCGAGCGGGCCGCCGGTGTTCAGGTTGCGGTCCCATTGCGGGAAGTCGGAGCTCGAGACGTCGACGCGGAGTGAGTACCCGGCCGGGATGCGCGCCGCGAGCGGGCCGAGCGAGATGTGGTACTCGTACACGCGCCCGGGCTCGATCGGCGACGGGGAGGCGAGCGACTCGCGGAAGCGGGCCCGGATGATGCCCTCCTTGAGGTTCACCGACCTTCCGGCCGGATCCACCTGGCAGAGCCGCGCGGTGAAGTCGGTGTCGACCGCCGTCGAGGCGGCGTGGAGCGTGACGGAGACGTCGCCGATCAGCTCCAGGTCCGCCTCGAGCGGCGCCGACGTGTAGACGAGGGTGTCGCTCCAGCGCTCGGCGCCGTGCTGGGAGCGCGGCCCCATCGGCGTCAGGACGTCGTCGCAGCAGGAGTGCCCGCCGGCGCTGACGACGGGCGCGTGCGGGTCGTAGACGAAGACGTCGGGCGCCTCGTCGCCCGGGGGGTCCGGCGAGAGCGATCCGTCGCCGTACTTCGAGTTCGCGCGGCCGGAGGAATGGAGGAACCAGTGCACCGGGCGTGTGGCCGACGGCGGCCAGGCGTCGAGGTCGCGCCACCCCGCGCTCAGGACGTAGACGGACGCGGGCGCGTCGAAGACGCCGCTCGGACGGCCCTTCACGACCTCCTCGAGGAAGCGCAGCTGCCAGTCGTTGACGACGGCCGGTCCCGCCTCTGGCCCGGCTCCGAGGAGCGGTTCCCAGGGCCCGTGCTGCCAGGGCCCGACGACGAGCTTCTGCCTGCCCGCGGCCTGCTCGAGGCCGACGAAATTCTTGAGCGTCCCCTCGAGGAAGACGTCGTACCAGCCGCCGACATGGAGGCCGGGAACCTGGATCCTCGAGTAGTTCGCGTCGATCGCCGTCTCTCGCCAGTAGTCGTCGTAGGCGGCGTGCTCGAGCCAGTCGGCGTAGTACGGCGCATCTTCCCGCGTGAAGGCGGGCGGGTCGGCCAGCGGGAGGTGCCAGAACCAGTCCGAGCTGCCGGCGCCTCCCTCGAGCCGCGTGATGCCGGGCCCGTCCTGCGCCGTGAGCGCCGTGTAGTGGGCAAGGCCCGCCGCCCAGTTTGCCGCGAACGCGAGCGCGAAGGCGCCGCCGTTGTACGTCCAGCCCTCGTAGTACTGCGACGCCGTCATGCCGGGGCAGATCGCCACGAGGCTCGGCGGCCGCTCGGTTGCGGCGAGGAGCTGGGTGGCGCCGGGATAGGAGAAGCCGTACATCGCCACCCGGCCGTCCGAGCCCTGGAGGCGGGCTGCCCACTCGACAGTGTCGTAGCCGTCCCGGGCCTCGTTACGGAACGGGTAGAAGTCCCCCTCGGAGCGGAACCTCCCGCGGCAGTCCTGGACGACGACCACCCAGCCCTGACTCGCCCACCAGGACGGATGTCGGTAGCCCGAGCCGCTCTGCGCCGTGTTCTTGTCGTACGGCTCCCGCATCAGGAGCACGGGGTGCGACGCGTCGACCGTGGGCCGGTAGACGTCCCCCCGCAGGGCGACCCCGTCCCGCGCCCGGCAGGTCACGTCCCGCTCAACCGTGACCGCCGGCAGACCCGGCATGGGCTCGACGGCCACGCGCGCTCTGAGCTACGTGAGCAGCTCGACGGCAGTGAAGCGCGCCGTCGTCTCGCCGGTGTTCTCGAGGTCGTGGATCCGCTCGGTCTCGAGGCGCGCCTCGTCGAGGAAGTCGGTGTCGCCGGGCACGAACTCGACCTCGAGCAGCGTGCCGTCGGCGAAGCGCTGGATCCCCCGGCCGCCCTCGTGGCAGAGCCAGAAGTACGGCGTTCGGTGGTTGTGGAACGGGATCCGCTCGCCCGGCTCGAGCAGCATCTCCCAGACGCGAATCCGCTCGTTCTCGAACAGGAGGCGCGTGCAGATCTGGTCGTTGGTCGGGGCGCGCTCGAGCTCCTCCGCGAAGTCCTCCACCCGAAACGTGGACGTCGCCGCCATCGCGGTACCCTAGCGCCTTCCGACGCAGGAGGTGAGTCGTGAACGTCAGCTCGATCGAAGGGGTCGCGCCGCTCCCGATGCACCAGGGCACGGTGCCCGTCTGGTGGCTCGTCGAGCCGCGCGCGTTGAAGGAGGCGACCGCCGGCGGCTACCTCGAGCTCGTGGGCGAGTTCGGCGTCGAGGCGGGCGGCGAGCTGCACCCGCACAGCCACCACACGCACGAGTTCTATTACATGATCAGCGGCCGGGCCGTGATGACGATCGAGGACGAGTCGCGCGACGTCGTTCCCGGCGATCTCATCCACATTCCCCCCGACGCCGTTCATACGATCCGCCCCGTCAGCGGCAACGCGGGCATCCGGGCACTCGTCTTCGCCGTCGGCCTCCCCGATACGCCCGAGATGGACTACGAGGCGAATTAACCCGCCCTGGGCGGGCCACCGGGCGACTGCCAGACGGTCTCGCCCCCGACGAGCGTCTCCCGGGCGCGGAGGTCGCGGTCGAGGACGGCGAGATCGGCCCGGTAGCCCGGCGCGATCCGGCCGCGGTCGTCCAGCCCGATCACTCCGGCCGGCACGAGGCTCGCCATGAGCGCCGTCTCGGCGAGCCCGAAGCGCGGCGCCATCCGGCGGACGACCTCGGCGCCCGAGCGGGCGCCGCCGAGGAGACTCCCGTCGGGCCGCTCTCGTGGCCGCGCGACGAGGTCGCTCGTGAGGGCGACCCTGCCCACGCCGGCCACGTGCACGGTCAGGGCTTCGATCGTCGGATGCAGGTGGCGCCCGTCGGCGATCAGCCCGACCGTCACGCGCTCGTCCTCGAGGAGCGCGCCGACGGCGCCGGGCGATCGCGCCTTGATCCCGGTCATCGCGTTCCAGATGTGCGTCGCGAAACGCGCGCCCGCGTCGACCGCGAGGCTCGTGGTCCGGTGGTTGGTGGCGGTGTGTCCGAGCGACGCGACCGCTCCGGCGGCCGTGATGCGGGCAATCGCGCGAAATCCGCGGTCGGCCTCCGGCGCGAGCGTGACCATCTTCACCGCGCCGGTCGCGAGCCAACCGTCGAGCTCGCCCGGATCGACGGGACGGATGTGCTCGCGCGCCTGCGCGCCGGCGGCGTCGGGGCTCAGATACGGCCCCTCCACGTGGGCCCCCAGGCACGCCGGATCGTCGGGCAGCCGGCGCAGGAAGTCCTCGACCACCCCGCGTGCGGACGTGCCGACCGTGGCCAGATAACCGGTGATCCCCTGTCTCGCGCTTGCGTGCCAGTCGTAGATGTGGAGGTCGACGAAGCCTGGGAAGACGAACGGCTGCCCGTCTCGGGCCGGCGCCTCCTCGACAGCGGCGACAAGCCCCTCCCTGAGATGCACGGTGCCCGGTCGAACGCCGTCCAGCGGGTCGACGAGCAGGCCTGTCAGCGTCCGGTCCACGCCGTAGTTTCGCCCGAGCCGGTGACGTTTGCGTCGCACGAGGGAGCGGCCCGGAGGCGGTTCCGTGACGAACAGGTGTTCGTCCGACCCCCTGGCTAGACTGGCTGCGATGGCCGCCGACGAGATCGTTGTTCTCGGCGCCCGCGAGCACAACCTCAAGGACATCACCGTCCGCCTGCCGCGGAACGCCCTGATCTGCATCACCGGGCTCTCGGGGTCCGGGAAGTCTTCACTCGCCTTCGACACGATCTACGCCGAGGGCCAGCGCCGATACGTCGAGTCGCTCTCCGCCTACGCGCGGCAGTTCCTGCAGATGATGGAGAAGCCGGACGTCGACTCGATCGACGGGCTGTCGCCGGCGATCTCGATCGACCAGAAGACGACGTCGCGAAACCCGCGCTCGACCGTCGGCACGGTCACCGAGATCTACGACTACCTGCGGCTCCTCTACGCGCGCATCGGCAAGCCGCACTGCCCGGTGTGCGGACGGCCGATCGCCGGTCAGTCGATCGAGGCGATCGTCGACCAGGTGCTGTCGCTGCCGGAGGGAACGAAGTTCACGGTCAACGCACCGGTCGTTCGCGACCGGAAGGGCGAGTACCGCGAGCTCCTCCAGAGCCTCCGCGACGAGGGCTTCACGCGTGTCAAGGTCGACGGCGAGCAGCGCCTGCTCGAGGAGGAGATCGAGCTCGACAAGAAGTTCAAGCACACGATCGAGGTGGTCGTCGACCGACTCGTGATGAAGCCGGACCTGCGCCATCGGGTCACGGACTCGCTCGAGACCGCGCTCGCGCTCGCCGACCGCCTCGTCACGGTCGACGTGATCGGGGAGGAGGAGCTGACGTTCTCCGAGCGCTTCGCCTGCCCGGAGCACGGCGTCGGACTGCCCGAGCTCGAGCCCCGCGTCTTCTCGTTCAACTCGCCGCACGGCGCCTGTCCGCGCTGCACGGGCCTCGGCCACCAGCAGGAGATCGACCCGGACCTGCTCGTACCCGACGCGACGCTCTCGATCGGAAACGGCGCGCTCGTCCCCTGGTCGGTCGGCGGCTCGGGCTTCTACGAATCCGTCATCCAGGCCATCGCCGACCGGTACGAGATCGACCTCGACACCCCGTGGGCCGACCTGAGCGACGAGCAGCAGAACCTGTTCCTGTACGGGACGAACGGTGACCGCATCTACGTCCAGTACCGCAACCGGATGGGGCGGAAGCGCTCGTACATGCTCGCGTTCGAGGGCATCGTCAAGAACCTCGAGCGCCGGTACCGCGAGACCGACTCGGCCACGCAGCGGGAGCGCATCGAGGAGTACATGTCCGCGCGCGCGTGCTCGGCCTGCGGCGGCGCACGGCTGAAGCCGGAGGTGCTGGCGGTCACGGTGGGGGGCCTCGACATCCACCAGTTCACGCAGCGGTCGGTCAAGGCGGCCATCAGGTTCGTGTCGGAGCTCGAGCTGACCGAACGCGAGCTGCACATCGCGGCACGGATCCTCAAGGAGATCCGGGAGCGCCTGACCTTCCTCGACAACGTCGGCGTCGGCTACCTCCAGCTCGACCGGGCGGCGCTCACGCTCTCGGGCGGCGAGGCGCAGCGGCTGCGGCTCGCGACCCAGATCGGCTCGCAGCTGGTCGGCGTCCTCTACATCCTCGACGAGCCCTCGATCGGGCTCCACCAGCGCGACAACGACCGCCTCATCCGAACACTCGAGCGGCTGCGCGACATCGGCAACACGGTGCTCGTCGTCGAGCACGACGAGCAGATGATGCGCGCTTCGGACCACCTGGTCGACATGGGCCCCGGAGCAGGGGAGCACGGTGGCCGGGTCGTCGCCGAGGGGCGGGCGGAGGAGGTCGAGCGCGTTCCCGAATCCGTCACCGGGCAGTTCCTGGCGCGCACCCGCCAGATCGCGATTCCCGAGCGCAGAGTCGACGACCGCGGGACCTTCGCCGTTCGGGGCGCGCGGATGCACAACCTGAAGGACGTGGACGTGGACTTCCCGGTCGGCAAGTTCATCTGCGTCACCGGGGTCTCCGGCTCGGGCAAGTCGACGCTCGTGAACGAGATCGTCTACAAGTCGCTCGCGAACCGGCTCAACCGGATCCGGGTGAAGCCGGGCGAGCACGACTCGGTCGACGGGATCGACTGCTTCGACAAGGTGATCGACATCGACCAGTCGCCGATCGGGCGCACGCCGCGGTCGAACCCGGCGACGTACACGAAGCTGTTCGACCACGTTCGCGAGCTCTACTCGCAGACACCGGACGCGAAGGTGCGCGGCTACAAGCCCGGGCGGTTCTCCTTCAACGTGCGGGGCGGCCGCTGCGAGACCTGCAAGGGCGACGGCACGATCAAGATCGAGATGCACTTCCTCCCCGACGTCTACGTGCCGTGCGAGACGTGCCACGGAAAGCGCTACAACCGCGAGACGCTCGAGGTGCGCTTCAAGGGCAAGAACATCGCCGACGTGCTCGAGATGTCCGTCGAGGAGGCGCTCGCCTTCTTCGCGAAGATCCCCAAGCTGCGCCGCCGCTTGCAGACGCTCCACGACGTCGGGCTCGACTACATCAAGCTCGGCCAGCCGGCGACGACGCTCTCGGGCGGTGAGGCCCAGCGGGTGAAGCTGTCCGCCGAGCTGTCGAAGGTAGCGACCGGAAGGACGCTCTACATCCTCGACGAGCCGACGACCGGCCTGCACTTCGCCGACATCGAGAAGCTGCTCGAGGTGCTCCAGCGCCTCGTCGACGCGGGCAACACGGTGCTCGTGATCGAGCACAACCTCGACGTGATCAAGCAGGCCGACTGGCTCGTCGACCTCGGCCCCGAGGGGGGCGAGGAGGGCGGCGAGCTGATCGCCGTGGGCACGCCGGAGGAGGTCGCCGCTGTGGAGGAGAGCGTCACCGGCCAGTTCCTGCGCGAGATCCTGCCCGTCCGGGTCGTCGCCGCCGCCTGAGGCGTCACCGAAAGGGGGATTCTGCCGCCGGGCGGAAGACCCGGACGTGCGTGGCCGTCCTGGGGGCAGAACGAGCTCACGAGACGCGATCGGAGGTGAACGATGAACTCGGAGCCCTTCAATCTGCCGAACGGAAGCGTCCGCGCCCTGCTGACGCTCGCGCTCGTCGCCATCTCGGCGATCGTGTTGTTCGTCCCCGCGGTCGACGGATCCGACGACGTTCGGGCGATGTTCGTGCTCCTGACGGGAATCGCCGTGCGGGACTACTTCGCGCACCGGGCGGAGGCGAACCGCCGGCAGGCCCGGCGGGCAGGCTCGGCGAGCGGCACCGCAGCCGGCCTCGCGTAGCCGCCGTTACCCTGAGCGGGTGAGCTCGCAAGCGCCCGCGCGGCCAGAGTCCCTGCAGCGGGAGTGGTGGCTTCGCGTGCCGCTCGTCCTCACCAGCCCGCGCTCGGTCTTCACGGCGATGCGCGACGATTCGCCGGAGGCCGCAGGCGCCCGCCAGGAGCCGGTGCTCCTCCTCGTCATCCTCGCCGGGATTGCAGCCGTTCTCTCGTTCTCGGCGTCCGCCGGCGAGTTGCTCGACGACCCGGCAGTCGACGGCATCCTCGTCGCCGTGATGATCTTCCTCGGCGGCGGGATCTACGGGTTCGCGGCGTACTGGCTCGGCGGAGGGGCGCTCTACTGGGGCGAGCGCGGTGCCCGTGGCGAAGCCAGCTATCGCCAGGCCAGGCATCTGCTCGCCTACGCGATGACGCCCCTGGCGGTCTCAGTCGTCGTCGTCTGGCCGCTCCGTGTCGCGCTCTACGGGTTGGACAACTTCCGGACCGGCGGCGCCGACCACGGGGCGGGCGGCTGGGCGTTCGCGGGAATCACGCTCGCGTTCCTCCTCTGGTCGCTCACCCTCGTCCTGGTCGGCGTCCGCGACCTGAACGGCTGGACGATCGTCCGGAGCCTGGGGGCGCTGGTCTTGACCGTGATCGCGCTGCTGATGGTGGCGACGGTCGCGCTCGTTCTCGGGCGCGGCTGAGAGTCGCCCGAACGCGGCCCTCAGTTGGCCGTCGACTGCGAGACGTACGCGGCCACGTCCTGGATCTGCTGCGGATCGAGCAGGCCGTCGTTCCCGAACGCCGGCATCGGCGGGGCGCCCTCCGTGACGACCTCCACGACCTTGTCGAAGCTGGGCTCGACGTCGTCGAGGTTCGGCCCGACGTTGCCCGTCGAGCCGGCCGCCGCGAGCGTGTGGCAGCTCCCGCAGCCGGCCGTGGCGAAGACCGCCTCGCCGGCCGCCGCGTCGCCCTGTCCCTCCTCGCCCTCGGTCTCGGCGCCTGTGGTCGCGTCCTCCGTCGTCCCTGCCTCCGTCGTCCCTGCCTCGGTGGTACCTGCCTCGGTGGTGCCGGCCTCGGTGGTCGCCGGCGGCGCCGTTCCGGTGTCCGCGGGCTGGGTCTCGGCGGGCGGCTCGGGCGCGGCCTCGGCGCTGTCGTCATAGTTGACCAGCCAGATCGTGATTCCCGCGATCGCAGCAGCGAATGCGACGGTGAGGACGCTGAGGACGATCAGCGCCTCGGTCGTGGAGGCGGACAGGCGTTGGCGCACGCCGCCAGACTACGGCTCGGTCGGCGGCGCCGTCAACGCCGTGCCGCTCGCCTCGAACCGGGCGAGCTCCTCGTCGGGCATCGCGTACGTATGGGACTCCTGCGGAAACGCGCCGCTTCGCACCTCGTCCGCGTACGCCTCGAGCGCCGCCCGCGCGGCGTCGGCGAGCTCCGCATAGCGCTTGACGAACCGCGGCGAGCGGCCTTCGTAGAGGCCGAGCATGTCGTGGAAGACGAGAACCTGACCGTCACAGCCGGCGCCGGCGCCGATGCCGATCGTCGGGATCCGGAGGGCGGCGGTGATCCGGGAAGCAACGGGCGCCGGTATGCACTCGAGGACGATCGAGAAGCAGCCGGCCGCCTGGAGCGAAAGCGCCTCTTCGACCAGCTCGTGGGCGCGGGTTGCCGATCGGCCCTGCGCCCGATACCCGCCGAGCATCGTCGCCGACTGCGGCGTCAGTCCGATGTGCCCCATGACGGGTACTCCCGCGCCGACGATCGACGTGATGCGCGGCAGCATCGGCCCTGCGCCCTCCAGCTTGACCGCGTCGACACCCGCCTCTTTCACGAACCGGATCGCGTTGCGCACGGCCTCCTCGTCGGAGACCTGGTACGAGCCGAAGGGCATGTCTGCCACGACGAGCGGCCTCCTCGCACCACGGGCCGCCGCGCGGGCAAGGAGCAGCATGTCGTCCATCGTCGCCGGGACGGTCGAGTCGTGGCCGAGAACGGTCATCGCCGCCGAGTCCCCGATCAGCACGACGTCGATTCCGGCCGCATCGGCGATCCGGCCGCTCGGGTAGTCGTACGCCGTCACCATCACGATCTGCTCGCCGCGGTGCTTCATCTCGGCGAGGTCGGTCAGGGGCAGCTTGCCGGCGGTCGGTGGGCGGGTCGTCATCGGGGCTCTCCTTCCAGTACGACGTTGTCGATCAGGCGGACCCCGTCGACCGAGACGGCGGCGGCGAGGACGAGTCGGCCGCCCAGCTCGCGGGCGTCGACGTAGTCGACCCGGACGCCCTCGCTCCCTGCGAGGACGGCGGTCGCGGCGGCCTCGGGCGAATGACCCTTCCGAAACGCCTCGAGGCCCGCCTCGAGGGCGCGCGGGAGGGCGAGGGCCGCCTCGCGCTCGCCCGGCGCGAGACGCGCGTTGCGGGAGCTGAGCGCAAGCCCGTCGGGGCCGCGGACGGTGGGCAGGACCCGGATCTCCACTCCGAGGGCGAGATCGCGCACCAGCTGCGCGACGACGGCCGCCTGCTGGGCGTCCTTCTGGCCGAAGTACGCGCGGTCCGGCCGCGTGACGGCGAACAGCTTGAGGCAGACGGTGGCCACGCCGCGGAAGTGGCCGGGCCGGGCCTCGCCCTCGAGATCCCGGCTCACCTGCTCGACCTCGACCCAGGTCTGGAATCCCGGGGGATACATCTCGTCGACGCTCGGGGCGAAGACGAGATCGACACCGGCCTCCTCGGCGAGTGCCAGGTCGCGATCGACGTCGCGAGGATAGGCCGCGAGATCCTCGGTCGCTCCGAACTGGGTCGGGTTGACGAAGATGCTGACGACGGCGACGTCGTTCTCGGCCCGCGCCCGGCGGATCAGCGACAGGTGCCCCTCGTGCAGCGCCCCCATGGTCGGCACGAGACCGACGGTGCGTCCGGCCCTGACGCCGTCGAGCGCCTCGTGCAGCTCGGGAATCGTCTCGCAGGTCCTCACTTGAGTGCCAGCGTCTCGGTCGCGTCGGCGAGCGTGTCGTAGAGCGGCCCGAGGTGCGGGCGCCGGCGCTCGATCTCGCGACGGTGCGACTCGACCGTCGCGTAGTCGCCGCGCACGAACGGGCCGGTCGGCCGGAAGCCGTTCTCGATCGTCCGCAGCATGAGTGGCGCGAGCGCCTCCGGCGGCGCCTCCGCCGCCTCCATCAGGTCCGACGCCGCGCGCTGGAGGGTGACGAGGAAGCTCGCGGCCATCGTGGCGGCCGCGTGGTAGGCGGGCCGATGCTCGTCGGCAAGCTCGAAGGTGCGCAGCCCGAGGAGCGCGGCCAGGGCATGCCCCGCCTCGAGCGCGCGCGGGGCCTCGGCCGTGAGCGCACCGAAGGCCCCGTTGAACTGGCCCGGCCCGAGGCCGCGCTGAAAGGTCTGCAAGGGGTGGAGCGCGAACCGCCGGCGATGCGGCTCGAGGCGGGTGACGCTGACGGCGCCGCTCATGTGGGCGATCCACGGCCCGCGGGGCACGGCCGCTGCGACCTCCGCGATCGCGCGGTCGGGCACGCAGAGCAGCACCAGGTCTGCATCTCCGCAGTCGAGGTCGCGACCCGTCGTCCGGGTCGGCACCTGCCCGGCGAGCCGGGCTGCGGCAGCCTCACCGACGCATCCCGCGCCGACGACACAGATGGATTCGAACACGTGCTCCAGTTCCTCTCGGATACCGGGCTTCGGCCTGAGTGTACCCGCCGGAGGGTTGACACCGACCGGGCAGGGTGGTCACGATTGCGCCGAGCAAACACAGCGACCGAACGGCGTCGCTGCGGCACCCCCGGCGGGCTCGGTCGAGCCCGCGCCTCCGGGCTCTCGCCCGGCTCCCTACCACGAGGAGGAATCGGAGATGCCGAGCGCGACGTTCAGGCTGAAAGACCAGCAGATCGCGTCGATCATCGGAGCGACGCAGGCCGATGTCGCCGCGAACTGGCCGCTCGTGGAGGGAGCACTCGAATCGCGCGGGCTGCGCCATCCCGACGTGATGATCGCGGCGATCGCCACGGTCGGCGTCGAAACGGCAGGGACCTTCCGGCCGATCGACGAATACGGGGACAAGGCCTACTTCACCCGCATGTACGAGGGCCGTGCGGATCTCGGCAACACTCGCAAGGGCGACGGGGCGCGCTATCACGGCCGGGGCTACATCCAGCTGACCGGCCGGAGCAACTACCGCGAGTACGGGAAGAAGCTCGGGTTTCCGCTGGAGCAGAAGCCGGACCTGGCGAAGACGCCCGAGGTAGCGGCGGCCGTCCTGGCCGACTACTTCAAGGTGAGAGCCGTCGACCAGAGCGCGCGAGAAGAGGACTGGGAGATGGTGAGGCGCAAGGTCAACGGCGGGCTCAATGGCTGGGAACGCTTCCGCGACCTCGTGCGCAAGCTCGAGACCGCGACCGGCCGAGGCGGCCGATCGGTGCCCGAGCCGACGCCCGCGCGCCGGATCTCGAGGATTCTCCAGCTCGCCTCGCCCTACATGAGCGGGCCCGACGTCGTTCGCGTGCAGCGCGCGCTGGAGGTCCCGGACGACGGCGAGTACGGCCCCGTGAGCGCGAGCGCGGCGGCGGCGTGGAAGCGCCGCGCCGGGTACCCGGACGAGCTCGTGACGAACAGCCTCGACATCGAGGATCAGCGCTACCTGCTCGGCAAGCGCCGGCTTCCCGCCGCCTACGCGAGGCGGGCTCGCGAGCGCGAGGCAACCCTCGACGAGGCGGGTGCGCTTCCGGCGCGCGCGGCGGCGGTGATGGAGTCGTGGGCCGACGGCGGCCTGCGGGAACGGCCCGACGGCTCGAACAAGGTCCCCGCGCTCCAGCGGCTCGCCCGCCAGCTCGGGCTGGCGGACTACTACACGAACATGGGCTACCCCTGGTGCGCCTTTGCCGTCTTCCTCGCTGCGCTCAAGGAGGATGGCTCGGCGGCCGAGCAGGGGTTGCGGCGCGGCGCGTTCAACGCGCTCTACTGCCCCGAGATCCTCGCCCAGGCCGAGGCGGGTCGCTTCGGCATGCGTGTCGTGCCGGCGTCGAAGGCGGCGCGCGGCGACATCGTGCTCTTCGACTATGCGCCTGACGGCCCCCGCACCGAGCACGTGGGTCGCGTGACGAGGGCTCCGCAGGGCGGCATCGTCCTGACGGTCGAGGGGAACTCGAGCCAGGCGGTCGCCCGGCGCGAGCGCCCGCTCGGTCAGGTACGGGCTTTCGTGCGGGATTCGTAGGCTTCCCCGCCGCGATGTCGTCGCGTATCGTCCCTCACAGACGGAAAAGGAGGAGGCGATGGCCGAGGTCGAGATCGACGGTGCGAAGGTCGAGGAGTTTGCCGGCAGGATGCTCGGCTACCTGAACGGGGGTGCGCTGTGTCTCATGACGAGCGCCGGTTACCAGGTCGGGCTCTTCGAGACGATGGCGACGCTGCCTCCGTCGTCGAGCGTCGAGATTGCAGAGGCGGCCGGTCTCGACGAGCGCTACGTGCGCGAATGGCTGGCGGGCATGACCGTGGGCGGGATCGTCGAGCACGATCCCGAGGCAGGCACGTACCACCTGCCGTCCGAGCACGCGGCGTGCCTCACGAAGGCTGCCGGCCCCGACGACCTCGGCGCCATCGCCCAGTTCATTCCCGAGTACGGCCAGATCGAGGGCGACGTCATCCGGGCATTCTCGGACGGCGAGGGCATTCCCTACTCGCGCTATCCACGGTTCCAGGAGCTGATGGCGGACATGTCGGGAGCCGTGCTCGACGTCACGCTGGTCGAGACCGTCCTGCCGCTGGTGCCCGGCCTGGTCGAGCGTCTCGAGGCCGGCGCCGACGTCCTCGACATCGGCTGCGGTCAGGGGCACGCGGTCAATCTCCTCGCCAAGGCGTTTCCGGCGACGAGGGCGACCGGTTTCGACCTCTTGGAGGAGGCGGTTGCGGTCGCCCGCGCCGAGGCAGCCGACCTCGGCCTGCCGAACGCGAGCTTCGAGGTCAAGGACATTCGCCGCCTCGAGGGCCCGGGGCGGTACGACCTGGTGACTGCGTTCGACGTCGTGCACGACCTGCCCGAACCGGCTCCCGTGCTCGCCTCGATCCACGAAGCCCTGAGGCCGGGCGGCGTGTTCCTGATGGTCGACATCGCCGCGTCGAGCCACGTGCACGAGAATCTCGAGCACCCGCTCGCGCCGTTGCTCTACACGGCGTCCGTCTTCCATTGCATGAGCGTCTCGCTCGCGCAGGGCGGGGTGGGGCTCGGGACCATGTGGGGCGAGCAGCTGGCTAAGTCGATGCTCGCGGACGCAGGCTTCGAGGACGTCGAGGTGCAGAGCGTCGAGGGCGACATCTTCAACGCGTACTACGTCGCCCGCAAGGGCTGAGACCGGGGCGGAAGCCCCCTTCGAGAGGGCCGGCGAGCTTACGAAGGCTCGTGCTCGGACGGCGCCGGTGGGCTCTCGCGACGCTTGTCGCGGAGCTCCGCGAGCTTGCTCTCGACGAGCAGGACGCCGGGCACGATGGTGATGACGAGGAGGGCGGTCGCGACCACGCCGAACGCGAAGATCACGGCCATGATCACGATCGCAGCGGCGTCGCTCATCGAAGTGGACTCTATCCGGTTGCGCTGCATCCGCAGCCGTGCCTACACTGACTCGGCGATGCCGATCTACGAGTTCGTCTGCATGAAGTGCGAGAGCCACTTCGAGGATCTGGTCCGACTCGACGGGCCGGATCCCGCCTGCCCCGACTGCGGCGGCACCAAGGTGGCTCGTCAGCTCTCCGTGTTCGCGGCTTGCGGCACCGCCGAACAGCCCAGCTTCGGCGGACCCACCGGTGGCGGTGGCGGCGGCTGTTGCGGCGGAAGCTGTGGCTGCGGCTGACGCGCGCCGCCCGCAACCATCGGTCGCCGAGCGGGGCTCGGCGAGTGCTTCCGACCTCGGCCCACCGGTCTTCGCCGGGGCGAGCCCTGACGCGCTGACGCGCGCCGGCGCGCTCGCCGCCTACGGAGCCGAGGTCGCCGGGTGCACACGCTGCCGGCTGGCGCAGGGGCGAACGCAGGTCGTCTTCGGTACCGGCAATCCGGACGCGGACCTGCTCTTCGTCGGCGAGGCCCCGGGCTTCCACGAGGACAAGCAGGGATACCCGTTCGTCGGCGCAGCCGGCAAGCTCCTCGACCGGTTGCTGGCAGGGATCGGGCTGACGCGCCAGGACGTGTACATCGCGAACACGCTGAAGTGCCGGCCGCCCGGCAACCGCGACCCGATGCCGGACGAGATCGAGTCGTGCGAGCCGCATCTCTTCCGCCAGATCGCGCTGATCGAGCCGCGCGTCATCGCCACGCTCGGGAACTTCGCGACGAAGCTCCTCTCCGGCCGGCAGCACGGAATCACCCGTGTTCACGGACAGCCGCAGCCGGCCGAGATCGGCGGCAGAAGCGTCCTCCTGTACCCGCTCTACCATCCCGCGGCGGCGCTCTACACGCCGGCGATGCTGAAGACGCTCGAGGAGGACTTCGCCCGGCTCCCGGCGTTGATCGGTGGAGACCGCGGCGGCGAGCCGGATCTCGACACCGGTCCGGAGGCGCCGGTCGAGCAGCCGCCGGGACGGCTCCCCGAGGCCGAGCAGCTAGGCCTCTTCTAGAGAACCGTCTACCCTTTCGACCATGATCCTGCTCGAGTCGTCCTCGCCCGAGGAGACCGAGCGCATCGCCGCGGCGCTCGCCGCCGAGTTGTCGCCGGGCGACGTCGTTGCCGTCAGCGGCGAGCTCGGGTCCGGGAAGACGACCTTCGTGCGGGGTGCCTGCCGCGCCCTGGGAATCGTTACCCCGGTGACGAGCCCGACCTTCACGATCGGCCATCGCTACACGGGCAGGGTGGACGTCACGCATCTCGATCTCTACCGCTTCGACGGGGTCTCGGAAGCCGAGTGGGGCGATCTGGAGCTCTACTTCGAGGACGCGATCGCCTTCGTCGAATGGCCTGCCGCCGGCGCCGGGCGGCTGCCGGAGGCCCGCGTGCGCGTCGAGCTTCGCCATGCCGGAGTCGACCGTAGACTGATCAGCCTCGACGGCGCGGGCGCCCTGCTCGGCCTTTAGGACCCAGACGGTGCTCGTACTCGCCTTTGACACGGCCACGGACGTCGCGACGGTTGCCCTCACGCGCGGAAACGAGCTCCTGGGAGAGCGGCTCTCGTCCGCGGGACGGCTGCTCCGCGAGGTCGACGAGCTTCTGAGGCTGGCAGAAGCGACTCCCGACCTGATCGAGGCGATCGCGGTGGGCACCGGGCCTGGGCGGTACACGAGCCTGCGCATGGGCCTGATCTCGGCCCGCGCGCTCTCCTTCTCGATCGGCGCGCCCGTGGCGGGTGTCTCGACCCTGGCTGCGCTCGCCGCCGGCGCGGAAGGCGCGCTTCCCGTGATCGACGCCCGCAGGCGCGAGGTGTTCTCCCTGGAGGGAGGCGAGCCTCGCTGCCTCAGACCGGCCGACCTGCCGGCAGCAGGGCGGACGTGTGTCGGCGACGGAGCCGTTCTCTACCGGGAGATCCTCGAGGGACGTGGGGCCGTCGTCCCCCCGGACGACGACCCCCGTCACGTTCCCTGGGCACGCCACCACGCCCGGCTCGCCGTGAGCTTCGGTGACGCAGCGCTCGTCGAGCCGGTCTACCTGCGTGCGCCGGACGCGGACAGAGCGCTCTCGCGGGCACGGGAGAACCGATGATCGAGCTCCGACAGCTGACGTTGTCCGATCTCGGCGGGATCGAGAAGATCGAACGGCGTGCATACCCGACGCCGTGGTCTCGCTCGATGTTCGCCGGCGAGCTTGCGAAGCCGACCTCGTTGTGCGTCGGGGCGTTCGACACGGCCGGCAAGGCGCGGCTCGTCGGGTACCTGATCGTGTCGCGCTACGTCGACGCGTGGCACGTGATGAACCTCGCCGTCGACGAGCCCTATCGCCGGCGCGGCATCGCGCGGCAGCTTCTCGACGAGCTCTTCGCCGCGACCACGGGAGACGCCATGCGCGGCTACACCCTCGAGGTGCGCGTCTCGAACCAGGCTGCGATCGCGCTCTACGAGGCAGCCGGCTTCCGGGTCAGCGGCGTGCGGCGCGGCTACTACACGGACAACCGGGAGGACGCGTACGTCATGTGGAAGGACCCGGTTCGCGCCGCCGCGGCCGCCGGCTCGTAGGCCCGCCTTCGTGATCCTCGGCCTCGAGACGTCCTGCGACGAGACTGCCGCCGCCTGCGTGACCCGCGACGGCGCGATCCTCGCGAGCGTCGTCGCCTCCCAGGCAGACCTGCATGCGCGCTACGGGGGCGTCGTGCCCGAGGTCGCGTCGAGACGGCATCTCGAGCTGACCATGCCGGTGATCGGCGAGGCCCTCGGGCGATCGGGCGGGACGCTCGACGACGTCGAGCTCGTCGCGGTGACGAGCCGCCCGGGCCTCGTCGGCGCGCTCCTCGTCGGCCTTTCCGCTGCGAAGGCGCTCGCCTGGTCGCGCAGGGCGCCGCTCGCCGCGGTCGACCATCTTCACGGCCACGTGGCCTCGCTGTTCCTCGAGCCCGACCCGGTCGATCCTCCCTTCGTCTGCCTGCTGGCGAGCGGCGGGCACACGTTGCTCCTCGAGGTGCCCGACCGGGAGGGGTATCGGGTTCTCGGCACCACGCTCGACGATGCCGCGGGCGAGGCCTTCGACAAGGGCGCCCGCCTGCTCGGTCTCGGCTACCCGGGCGGCCCCGCCGTCGACCGGCTCGCACGCGAGGGCGACCCGGCCGCATTCCGATTTCCCGTCGCCCGCGTCGGGGGTCTCGACTTCTCGTTCTCGGGCCTCAAGACCGCGCTTCTGTACGCCGTCCGAGAGCTCGGCGACGCCGAGCTCTCGGCGCGCCGCGCCGACCTCGCCGCCTCGTACCAGCACGCGATCGTGAGAGCGCTCGTCGAGCGCATCCGCGCCGCGACGGCCGAGACCCGCCTCGAGCGGATCGCAGTGGTCGGCGGCGTCGCTGCGAACTCGGAGCTGAGGGCTGAGCTGCGGGCGTTGGGGGCACATGCGGCCCCGCTCGAGCTCTGCACGGACAACGCCGCGATGATCGCCTCTGCGGGTAGGTTCACGCAGGCACTCCGGCCCGGCGACTATCTTGAGTTGGATGCACACGCCTCGTTTGCGTGATTTCCGCCTGCCTGCGGCCTTTGCCCTCGTGGCAGTCGTCGGCGTCGCTCTCATGCTCGTCGGCCCGCTTGCGGGCGCCGGCTCCCCCGAGGAGCGGGGCCCTGCGGAGGCCTGGAAGAGCGCGTTCGAGCGGCGGAGCCCGCTTCCGGCCGGAGGCCGGATGATCGTCGTCCTGGCCGGGCCGTCGCTCGCCGAGCGGATGGAGCAGGGCCGGCTGGCCCCGAAGGCACAGCGGGCGTACGTCAAGCGGGCACAGGCGTTCCAGCGGCGCCTCTTGCGCGTCCTCTCGGCCCAGGGGGTGAAGATCGCGCCCCTCCATTCCTATACCCGCACGTTCAACGGCTTCTCGGCGGTGCTCGGCGCCCGAGCACTCGTCGCGCTCGAGCGCGCGCCCGGCGTGGTGGGCGTCTACCCGGTTCGCACGGTCTATCCGGCGTCGCTCTCCGCGGCGGCGATGAGCCGCTCGGCTGCGGTCGGCGCCGCCGCCGGCGGCCTGGCGGTACCCGGCGCCGACGGCGCAGGAGTCACGGTCGCCGTGCTCGACACCGGGATCGACGCCTCGCATCCGTCCCTCGCTGGACGCGTGCTCTCCGGAATCGACCTGATCGACGGCGACCGGCGCGCGCTCCCCCGCCGGAGCCCGGACGGGAGGATCGAGACTCACGGCACCCGGATGGCCGGCATCGTCGCCGGATCGCCGGGAGCCGAAGGCGCGGGCGGCATCGCTCCCGGCGCGACGATCCTGCCGATCCGCGTGCTCGGCTGGCAGCGGGTGGGCGGTGGCCACGAGATCGTCGGACGGGCCGATACGGTGCTGGCCGGGCTCGAGCGGGCCGTCGACCCCGACCGCAACGGCGACGTCCGCGACGCGGCGACCATCGCGCTCGCCGCCATCGTCGAGCCGTACGCATCGTTCCCGGACAGCCCCGAGGCACACGCTGTCGCGGGGGCGCGGACGCTCGGAACGCTGGTTGTCGCGGCCGCAGGGAACGACGGGCCCGCGGGGGAGGGGTACGGGACGATCGGCGCGCCCGGCGGCTCCTCGGCCGCTCTGGCCGTGGGCGCGGTCGACACGCGAGCCGGGCTGCCGGCCGCCCGCGTGACAGTCGAAGTCGACGGCGACGAGGTCTTCTCGGAGACGGTGCGCGCGCTCGGCACGGTCGTTCCGGCCGGCGGGGTCGAGCTCGATGCCCGAACGACGAGCGGCCCGACCGCGAGCGATCCGCTGCGCGCGGCGGGAGCAGTCGCGTCGGGCAACCTCCGAGGCGACTTCATCGACGCAGCCGGCACCAGCTTCGTGTTCGAGCGCGCGGCGATCGTGCCCGCCGACGGCGAGTCGGTTCTTCGCAAGGCGCGGCTGGCGACCTCGGCCGGAGCCCGCGCGCTGCTCGTCTTCGGCAGCGGCCTACCGGCCGGCGCGTTGCAGCTGGAGGAGAGCTCGTCGATTCCCGTCGTCCCGATTCCGGTGGACGTCGGCCGCCGGGCTGTCGCCGCGCGCGCCGCGGGTCTCGACGTCACCGTCTCGATCGAGCCGGCCGCCGCGCTTCCGAACGCTTCGGCCGGCCGGGTTGCGGGGTTCTCCTCGCAGGGCCCCTCATTCGACGGGTCGGTCAAGCCCGACCTGGTCGCTCCGGGAGTCGGTGTCCCGACGGCCGATGCCGGTACGGGTGGGGACGGCACGCCTCGGTTCGCGACCGTCACCGGCTCGAGCGCGGCAGCGGCCGTCGTGGCGGGTGCGGCCGCCCTCCTCGCCGAGGTGCGCCCGAAGCTCGACGCGGCGACGCTCGCAGCCGTCCTGACCGCGTCCGCGGCCCAGGTCGCCCCCGGCGGACGGCCCGAGCCGGTGACGGCTCAGGGAGCCGGCCTCGTCGATCCCGCCACGGCCGCCGGGCTCGAGCTCGTCGTCGAGGCGGGCCCGACGCTCGCGGGAGCTGCCAAGGGGCGCTGGTCGGCCCAGCGGGCGCTCCGCGTGCGCAACCTGACCGACCGACCGGCGACGGTCAGCTTCGGCTTCGTGCCCGACGACGGCGTGACGGCCACGCTGGCGCTCACCGCCACCCCCGGCAGCCTGCAGCTCGGGCCGGGGAAGACGGGTGAGGTCGTTCTCGGCGTCTCCGCCTCCGAGCGGCCGGCGGCCCGGGTGGCCGGGACGATCGTCGCGACGTCGGAGGCAGGGGGAGCGCGCGTGCCGTGGATCGTGACCACGGCGCCGCGTGACACGAGCAGCCTGCTCGACGCGGTCGCGCTCTCGGCCCTCCCGGCCGCGCCGTCGCTCCGGGAGCCGGCCGTGCTGACGTTCGAGGCGGGGACCGTTCGCAGCGACCTCGACGGCCTGTCGGTCGAGCCGGTCGCCCTGCTCGAGATCGAGCTGCGCAACTCGAAGGGGAAGCGAATCGGCCTGCTCGCCAGCCTCCGTGATCTCCTGCCGGGAAGCTATGCGGTCGGGCTGACCGGCCGCGGGCCGAACGGCCAGCGTCTGGCGCCGGGCCGCTACGTCCTCCGTCTCCGCGCCTTCGCGGTCGACGCCGGCGAGGGCGCACGGCGCCCGGATGCGACGCGGTCGGTCGCCTTCACGGTGCAGCCCTCGCGTCCGTGACCGCGACGGTCCGTCTCTACGGAGCGGCGGGCTGCCACCTCTGCGAGAACGCGAGACGCATCGTGGAGGTGGTGCGTGCCGAGGTCCCGTTCGAGCTCGAGGACGTGGACATCTCGGGCGATCCGGAGCTCGAGCGCCGCTACCGGGAGCGGATTCCGGTCGTCGTCATCGACGGCGAGGAGGCCTTCTCGACCTTCGTCCACCCCGATGCGCTGCGCCGCCGGCTCGGCGGTACCTGAGTGGCACGAAGTCACGCCCCAGAACAGCCCGAGCGCTGCGCGACGGCTCATTCCATGCGGTATCGACCGGTTCGGTATGCTGTTACAAGCGATGGCGTTGGACGTGCAGATCGAGGGAGGCAGGCGCGTGGATGATCGGTTGACGGTTGGCGTCGCGGCGCGCCTGAGCCGGTACCTGCAGGTGCTCACGCAGGCGAAGAAGATGGGCAAGGACCGGATCTCGTCTCAGGAGATCAGCGAGTGGACGAACATCAACGCCACCCAGATCAGGCGCGATCTGTCCGGGTTCGGGAAGTTCGGCAAGCGTGGGGTCGGCTACTCGACCGACACGCTGCTCGCCGAGATCCGCCGCATCCTTCGCACGCAGGGCCAGCACAACATCGCGCTGTTCGGGGCGGGGCGACTCGGCCAGGCGATCGCCAGCTCGACCGTCTTCGCCGACCACGGCTTCAACATCGCTGCGGTCTTCGACGTCGACAGCGCGAAGGTGGGTGAGTCCATCGGCAACACCGTGGTCTCGGACTACGCCGACATGCCCCGGGCCATCCGCGACAAGAACATCATCGTCGGGGTTCTCGCGGTACCGCCGGAGGCGGCGCAGGCCGTGGCCGACGACCTCGTCGACTCGGGCGTCAAGATCGTCTTCAACTACTCCGAGGCGCTCCTCACCGTGCCGCCGGACGTGACCGTCCACACGACGAACCCGGCGGCCGAGCTGCTCTACGCTCTCTACTTCTACCTGACGTAGAGCACGCCGCCGACGCCGCCCGGGGGCTTCTTCCGGTTTGGGGCGCCGGGAAGGAACGCCGGTTGCCACCCCGAACGACTCGGGCGATGACCTTGCCTTCGGAACCGGGCGCCTCTCGTCCGGCTACGGACGGCGCGCAGGGGGAGGGAAGACTATGGCAGCCGTAAGTGAGCGTCGAGGCCGCGGGTGGTTGGTGTTCTCGGGGATCCTGCTGATCCTCGTCGGCCTGTTCGACGTCGTGAACGGGATCCGGGCGATCGGCGCCCAGGACACCGCGTTCGACGCGATCTTCTGGGACAACAACATCGAGGCTTGGGGCTGGTTCTACCTCGTCCTCGGGGCCATCCTGCTCGTTGCCGGGATCGCGATCTTCGGCCGGGCCCGCTGGGCCGTGCTGGTAGGCATCGCGGCAGCGGTCGCAGGCGCTGTGCTGAACATGTTCTGGGTGTTCGTCTACCCGATCCACAGCCTCATCACGATCCTCGTGTGCCTGCTGGTCGCGTACGGCCTGAGCGTCTACGGGCTCGACTCGAACGACGACTCCTACTAGAGCACCAGGGGGAGGCGGCGCCGGCTCGACGCCCGCGCCGCCCTCCCTCACTCGTCGCGCTTCCACACGAGGACCGGCGTTTCCGGGGTCAGGGGACGACGAGCACGGGTACCGGCCCGTCCGCACGGCTCTCGAGCGCCTCGGTCACCTCTTCCGCCGTCGCGCCGCCGCCCACCTCGACCGTTCCGGCGACGACCGTCGCGGTGAGGCCCGCCTCCTCGAGAAGCGCCACGACCTCCTCCGGAGGCCCCGCCACCTCGCGCACGGGCGCCGACGCCATCTCCAGGGCGCCGGTGCCCGTGTCCCGCCCGGCCTCGCCGCCGCCCGCCGCCTGGTCGGCGGCGGCCGACTCGAGCGCGGCCGCGGTTTCCGCAGCCTCGCCGGAAGGCTCGTCGCCGGTCGTCACGATCGCCACGGCCACGACCGCAGCCACAACCGCGGCCGCAGGGACGAGCACGGCGGCCAGCCGGCCGGGCGTCCAGCGCCGCCGGTCGCGGTCCTGCGGCCCGAGCGATCCGAGCGCCTGCCGCCAGGCCGACTCGCGCGGCTCGAGCATCGGCGCTCCCTGGAGAGCGGCGCGTCCACGTTCTGCCGCCGCCGCGTCGGCGGCACAGGCGGCGCAGGTCTCGAGATGCGTGCGGACGGCCGCCGCATCCTCCTCGGCGAGCTCGCCCTCGACGTACTCGAACAGCTCGAGGTCGCTCGGGTGCTGGCTGCTCATCACAGGTTCGACTCCCGGTCGGTGGGGAGGGTTCCCAGGGCGCGGGCGAGCTCGGCCCGGCCCCGGAAGATGCGCGACTTGACCGTTCCCTCGGGCACGCCGAGGATCTCCGCCGCCTCCGCGTACGAGCGGCCCAGCACGTCGTAGAGGAGCACGGCCGTCCGGAAGCTCTCGTCGAGGCCGGCCAACGCTTCCTGCAGCGCGCCGGCGAGCTCTCGCTCGGAAACGGGGTCGCGCGGGTCGCCCGGCTCGGGGACGTCGTCGAGCGGCACGGTCGGTCTCCTCGCGCCCCGGGCGCGCTGGTCGGAGATCGCGTTCAGGCAGATGCGGTAGATCCACGTACCGAAGCTGGCCTGGGCGCGAAACCGGGGCAACGCGCGCCAGGCGCGGACGAGGGTTTCCTGCAGCGCGTCCTCGGCGTCCGCCGCCGAGCCGAGCTCGCGGGCGGCGAGCGTGTACAGACGCTGTCGGTGCTCCTCGACGAGCTGCTCGAACGCGCGCTCGTCGCCTTGCTGCGCACGCCGTACGAGCCGATCGTCAGGATGCGCTCCATGAAGATCCTTCTCTGGCACGGCTACCTGCTCGGGGGCACGGGCTCGAACGTCTACGCGCGGTCGCTCGCCCGTGCGTGGTCGCAGCTCGGACACGACGTCACGGTCTTCTCCCAGGAGCCCCACCCCGAGGAGCTCGACCTGGGCGGGGCGAAGACGGTGAGGCCGGACATCGGGCGTATCCTGCCGGTCTTCGTCCTCGACCGCTACGAGGGGATGGAGGCGCGTCGCGTCCAGGACCTCAGCTGGGCCGAGCGGAACCGCTTCGTCGAGGCGAACGCGGCCGCCCTTCGGGAGCACCTCCCGGCCGACGTCGTCTTCACGAATCACGTGATCCTCGGGGCGCCGGTCGGGCATGCGACGGGCGAGCCGTTCGGGGTCAAGGCGCACGGCTCCGAGCTCGAGTTCTCGATGCGCGGCCACGCGGAGCTCCAGGCATGGGCGCGGGAGACCCTGACGACCGCGCGCCTGGTGGTGGCCGGCACCCACCACATCCAGCACGTGCTCGAGGAGGTCGTCGGCCCCGGCGAGTACCTGGAGCGGGTGCGAGTCATCCCGCCCGGCGTCGACGTCGGGCACTTCCGCCCCGAGAGCCGCGAGACGGCGCTGGCCGGCCTCGTGGCCGAGGCCCGGCTCGACCCGCCCAACCCGGGGAACGAGCACGAGCGGCTGCCGGACGAGGGCAACGCCGAGCGCTTCGCCGCCTTCCTCGACGGGCCGGAGAGGACGGTCGTCTACTTCGGCAAGCTGAGCAAGGAGAAGGGCGTTCACCTGCTGGTCGAGGCGCTCGCCGAGCTGGGCGAGGCGCGGGCGGTGATCGTCGGCTTCGGCGAGGAGCGGGCGGCCCTCGAGACGCAGGCGGCTTCGCTCGGGGTCGAGGCGCTCTTTCCCGGGCCGCTCGAGCATCGGCATCTCGTGCACCTGCTCGCGCTGTCGGACGTCAACGTCGTGCCGTCCGTGTTCCCGGAGGCGTTCGGCATGGTGGCCGCCGAAGGGGCGGCTTGCGGATCACCGCCCATCGTCGCCAGGCACTCGGGCCTCGCCGAGATCGCTGCCGGGCTCGAGGAGACCTACCCACCCGAGTTCCGCTCTCTCACCAGCTTCGCCACCGGTGACGTCGCCGACCTCGCGGCGACGCTGGGCGCGGTCCTGTCCCTGCCCGCCGCCGAGCACGAACGGCTGCGGGCAGCAGCGCGGGAGGCCGCCGTCGGCCGCTGGAGTTGGGAGCGCATCGCGGCTCTGATACTTTCGGCCGGATGGGAGACGCCCAGCGGCTGAGCGCCGACGAGCAGATCACGCTCGCCCGGCAGCAGTTCGAGGAAGGAACCGACCTGACGGTCGCGGTCGAGGAGGAGTTCGCGGTTCTCGACCCTGCGACGCTCGGTCTCGTCGGGCGGTTCGAGGACCTCCAGGCAGCCGCGCAGGGGACGGCGCTCGAGCCACACCTTACCGGCGAGCTGATCTCGTCCGAGGTCGAGGTTCGCACGGGTCGCTGCGAGAGCTTCGCGGAAGTGGCGGCGAGGCTCTCCGAGCGCCGCGTCCAGCTCCTGGCCCTTGCGGACTCGCTCGGCATCGCGCTCGGAGCGACCGGCGCGCATCCGTGGAGCCCCTGGCAGGAGCAGCGGATCATCGACACGCCCCACTACCGGCGAAACGACGAGCTGCTCCGGTACGTCGTCTGGCGGAACAACACGTTCGGGCTGCACGTGCACGTGGGCATCCGCGGCCCCGATCGAGCCGTCGCGGTCTGCAATGCCCTGCGGGGCTATCTGCCCGATCTGCTCGCGCTCTCGGCGAGCTCGCCGTTCGTGGAGGGCGTGTACACGCACCTGCACTCGGCTCGAACGCAAATCTTCACGCGCATGTTTCCCCGCTGCGGCGTCCCGGACGCGTTCGCGAGCTGGGACGAGTACGAGCGGTTCCTGCGCTTCCTCTACGGAACGGGCTCGGTGACCGAGCACACCCAGCTCTGGTGGAGCGTTCGGCTCCATCTTGCCTTCCCGACGGTCGAGATCCGGATCTGCGACGGGCAGCCCGAGCTCGCCGAGGCCCGCTCGCTGGCAGCGCTCGTCTACGCCCTGACGGCCCGGATCGCCCGCGCGGTGGACGAGAACGAGCCGCTGCTGGATCTCCCGCACCGGCTGATCGAGGAGAACCTGTGGCGCGCCATCCGCTGGGGGCTCTCGGGCGAGCTGATCCGCCTGGGCTCGGACGTCGTGCGGCCGGCGCGCGCGGCGCTCGAGGAGCTGGTCGAGTGGGTCCTGCCGGTGGCCGAGGAGCTGGGAATCGCCGGCGAGCTGTCGATTCCCGCCGCGAACGCCGCCGAGCGGCAGATCGCAAGGCTCGCCGAGGGCGCTTCCCTCGAGGAGATCTTCGCCGAGCAGGTCGCGTGCACGCGACGGCTGACGAGGGAAGCGGCTCGGAATGTCTGATCCGCAGGGCGACGCCGAGGCGGCCGAGGCGCTCGCCGAGGCGCTGCGCACGCTCCGCGTCGAAGACGTCCTCGTCCAGACGCTCGTCACCGTGTCGACGATCGGCTACCGCTCGCTCGGCGTCACCGAGGAGACGAACGAGGCCCCCGACCTCGAGCAGACGCGGCTTGCGATCGAGACGATGCGCGCGCTGACGCCGGTGCTCGCCCAGGTCGTTCCGCCCGAGCTGATTCGCGACTTCGAGGCTTCGGTGGCGAGCCTGCAGCTCGCGTACGCGAAGGCGGCCTCCGACGCCGAGCCGGATGACGCAGCCTGAGGTCGGCGTCTTCGGCGGCTCCGGGTTCTACCGCTTTCTCGAGGCAGCCGAGGAGGTCCGGGTCGAGACGCCGTACGGCGAGCCGTCGGCAAACGTCACGATCGGAGCCGTCGACGGGGTGCCGGTGGCGTTCATGCCCCGGCACGGCGTGAGGCACGAGATCCCGGCCCACCGGGTCAACTACCGGGCGAACCTCTGGGCGCTGCGGGAGCTCGGGGTCCGGCGGGTCATCGGGCCGTGCGCGGCCGGCGCGCTGACGCGCGACCTCGAGCTCGGCGAGTTCGTGGTGTGCGACCAGTTCGTCGACCGGACGCGGGGGCGGGCCGACACGTTCTACGACGGCCCGGGCGCGACGCACGTCTCCTCGGCGGATCCGTACTGCCCTGACCTGCGGGCGCTCCTCGTGAACGCCGGCCGCGAGCTCGGAATCCCGATCCGGGACCGAGGAACCGTCGTCGTCATCCAGGGCCCGCGCTTCTCGACCCGCGCCGAGTCGGCCTGGTTCGGAGCGGCCGGCTGGGATGTCGTCAACATGACGGCGTACCCGGAGGCGCACCTCGCCCGCGAGCTCGAGCTCTGCTATGCGAACGTCTCGATGGTGACCGACTACGACGCCGGCGTCGGCGGAGACACGGAGGCCGTGGCAGCCGGCGAGGTGATCGCGGTCTTCAACGAGAACCTCTCGAAGCTGCACGACCTGCTGCTCTCGGTGCTGCCCCGCATTCCGCCCCAGCCGGCGGAGCACCTCTGCTCGACGGCGCTGCGCGGCGCGACCGTCGGCGGCTAGCGCCGCCCTCTGCGCGCCCTTTGCCCGTTGCCCCTCGGCCCCCGCTTGTGATAGAACTGCCCGCCGGGCGTCTTGGCTTCGCAGGCGGGCTTCTCGGCCTCCCGGCGGTGCCGAAGGCGCCGAGTTTGTGAGGGCCACCGCGGGAGGATCGTGACCAGCTTCTTCCAGAACCACACCGTGCTGTTCGCTCTGCTCTGCGCGGGGCTCGGCATCGCCTGGGGCCTTGGGCTGACCGTCTGGCTCCTGCGCAAGCCCGCGGGCTCGGAGCGGATGCAGGAGATCGCGCGCGCCATCCAGCAGGGAGCCGCCGCCTACCTTCGTCGCCAGTACCTGACCGTCTCGGTCGTCGCGGTCGTCCTCTTCCTCGGTATCGGCTTCTGGAACGATCTCGGGTGGGGCGTCGCGTTCGGGTTCCTGATCGGTGCCGTGCTCTCCGCCGCGGCCGGCTTCATCGGCATGAACGTCTCCGTCCGCGCCAACGTCCGCACCGCCGAGGCGGCGAAGGACGGCGTCCGGCCGGCCTTCAAGGTCGCGTTCAACGCAGGCACGGTCACGGGCCTGCTCGTGGTCGGGCTCGGCCTGTTCGGCGTCGCCGCCTACTACGGCGTTCTCACCTCCTGGTTCGACGAGAGCGCCGAGGACGCGACCCGGAACCTCATCGGGCTCGCGTTCGGAGGCTCGCTGATCTCCGTGTTCGCGCGGCTCGGCGGCGGCATCTTCACGAAGGCCGCCGACGTCGGCGCCGACCTCGTCGGCAAGATCGAGGCCGGCATCCCGGAGGACGACCCGCGCAACCCAGCCGTGATCGCGGACAACGTCGGCGACAACGTCGGCGACTGCGCCGGCATGGCCGCCGACCTGTTCGAGACGTACGCCGTGACCGCGGTGGCGGTCATGTTCCTCGGCGCGGTCAACTTTCCCTCGCTCGAGATCGTCACGTACCCGCTCGCGATCGGCGGTGTCGCGATCGTCGCGTCGGTCATCGGGACGTTCTTCGCCCGGATCGGGCGCCGCGGCTCGATCATCAACGCCCTCTATGGCTCGGTGTTGGCGGCGACGGTGCTGTCGGCGGCCGGTTTCGTCCCCGTCACGCTCGCCTTCGACAACGACACCTTCAGCTTCGGCGAGCTCTACGGCTGCACGCTGATCGGTCTCGCCGTGACGTTCCTGCTCGTCGCGATCACCGAGTTCTACACGGGCACCCGCTGGCCGCCGGTGAAGATGATCTCCAAGGCCTCGACGACCGGCCACGCGACGAACATCATCGAAGGTCTCGCCGTCGGCATGCAGGCGACGGCGCTCCCGGTCGTCGTGATCGCGGCCGCCATCGTCGGCGCCTACCAGCTCGCCGGGCTCTACGGAATCGGCGTGGCCGTGATGGCGCAGCTCGCGATGACGGGCTTGATCGTCGCGCTCGACGCGTTCGGCCCGGTTACCGACAACGCCGGGGGCATCGCGGAGATGGCTGACCTCGACGAGTCGGTGCGAGGCGTGACCGACCCGCTGGACGCGGTCGGGAACACCACGAAGGCGGTGACGAAGGGATACGCGATCGGTTCGGCAGGCCTGGCCGCGCTCGTGCTCTTCGACGGGTTTACGTCGGAGCTCTCGAACCAGGGGTTGACCGTGCCCTTCGAGCTCGAGGACTCGTGGGTGATCGCAGGCCTGTTCATCGGCGGCCTGATGCCGTTCCTGTTCTCGTCGCTCGCCATGCAGGCGGTGGGACGGGTCGGAGGACGCGTCGTCGAGGAGGTCAGACGGCAGTTCCGCGAGATCCCCGGGATCATGACGGGCGAGGCGAAACCCGAATACGGGCCCGCGGTGAACATCGTCGCGGGCGACGCGATCAAGAACATGATGCTGCCGAGCACGATCCCGGTGCTGTTCCCGATCGTCATCGGGATCATCAAGCCGGAGATGCTCGGCGGCCTCCTGATCGGCACGATCGTGACGGGCATCTTTCTCGCCATCGCGATGACGTCGGGCGGCGGCGCCTGGGACAACGCGAAGAAGCTGATCGAGGACGGGGCCCTCGGCGGCAAGGGCTCAGAGGCCCACGCCGCAGCCGTGACGGGAGACACCGTCGGCGATCCCTACAAGGACACCGCGGGCCCGGCGATCAACCCGATGATCAAGATCACGAACCTCGTCGCCATCCTCATGATCCCGCTCATCATCTCGATCCACGGGTAACCCGATGGCGGCGAAGGTAGGAGACACGCTCGTGCTGCGGGCGAAGACGAAGCGGCTCGCACCGAGCCAGCGGCAGGGCGTGATCGAGGAGATCCTCGACGCGGCCCAGCCACGCTACGTCGTCCGCTGGGGCGACGGGCGCACGACCGTCGTCGCCCCGCTCCCGGGCTCCTTCCGGATCGAGCCCAAGGCAGCCGCGAGAAAGCGCCCGGCGGCGACGAGCCCCTCCGCGGGCGCGAAGAAGGGCGCACCGGCGGCGAAGCCTGCCGCGCGCAAGCCGTCGTCCAGGAAACGCTGAGCTAGGAAAGGACGGCGTCGAGCGCCCGGCACACGTCCGCGGCAGTCTCGACGAACGCGCGGGCGGCGGCCGACTGGTAGCGGTCGCGGTGCCAGGCCAGGCCGATCCTACGCGGCGGCAGGCGGTCGCCCATGTCGAGCATCACCGTCCGCTCGTCGTTCGGGTCGACCGCGAGGCGGGGCACGAGCGCCGAGCCCATGCCGGCGGAGACGAGACCCTGCACCGTCGCGTTGTTGTCCGAGCGGAACACGACCTTCGGATCCATCCCGAGCGTGCGCATCGTGCTCTCGACCTGCACCACGCTCCGGCACTGCCGGAAGCCGATCAGGGGAATCGAGCCGAGGGCCGGCATCAGGTCCGCCGGGCCCTGGGCCACGAGCGGGGAATCGGCGGCGACGAGCAGGACGTAGGGGTCGTGGAGCAGCTCCTGCGTCGAGAACGGCCCGTCCTCGGCAGGGAGCATGACGAACGCGAGCTCGAGGTCGCCCCGCTCGACGGCATCGAGCAGGTGCAGGTCGTCGTTCGACTCGACCAGCTGCACGTCGACGAGCGGCCAGGTGGCCGAGAAGCGCAACATGAGCTCCGGGAGGACGCGTGCTCCCACGCTCTGGAACGTGCCCACGCGAAGCGATCCCGCCTCGCCCTCGGACAGCGCCGCCAGGTCGGCTTGCGCCGCGTTCAGCCGGGCGACGATCGCTTCGGCGTGGCGAAGGAGCAGCGTCCCGGCCTCGGTCAGCGAAACCGCCCGGGGGCCGCCGGGGCGCTCGACGAGGCGCTCGCCCACGATGCGCTCGAGCGTCGCGATCTGCTGGCTCACGGCGGACTGCGTGTAGCCGAGGCGGGTGGCCGCCCGGCCGAACGACCCCTCCTCGGCGACCGCCTGGAGCGCCGCCAGATGGCGGAGCTCGACTCCCAGCCAACGATCAGCTTCCATAATCGATTCGAACAATACCCCGACTTGTGCTAATAGTCGAGCCAGGTCATGCTGAGGCCATGACCGGTGTCATCCTCATCGCAGCGTTCGTCCTCCTGATCGGGCCGCTCGCGGTGCTCTACGGGGCAGACTCCCGCTCCGGCATCCGCGACGAGCGCCGCTGGTGGCCGGGCGCACCGCGCAAGCGCTAGCTCGCTGCGGGCACTGTCGTCGCCCGCGGGGCGCGACCGGCCGCGCGACTCCGATCCCCAGCGGAGCGGCCGAGTCACCCCGCCTTCGGTGCCCGCACGAGCTGCGATGAGGACCGCGGCCAGCGGACGCGCTACAGTCTCGCCGGATGAGCTCCGTCGTCCGAGGTGCGTGCCCGCTCGACTGTCCCGACACGTGCTCGTGGCTCGTGACCGTCGAGGACGGCCGTGCGGTCGATCTCCGCGGCGACCGCGATCACCCGTTCACGCGGGGCGCGCTCTGCGGGAAGGTCGACCACTACCTCGACGCGCTGCACGATCCCGATCGGCTCCTGTACCCGCTGAAGCGCGTCGGGCCGAAGGGCTCGGGCCGGTTCGAGCGAATCGGCTGGGACGAGGCGATCGCCCTCGCCGCCGACGGCATCGGCGCAGCTCTCGCCGCGTACGGCGCCGAGTCGGTGCTCCCGTACTACTACGCGGGCACCATGGGGAAGATCCAGGGCTGGACCATGGGCCCGAGGCTCTTCGCCGCCCTCGGCGCCTCGCGGCTCGACACGACGATCTGCGACGCCGCCGCCCAGGTCGCGCTCGCTGCGACGACCGGGGTCGTGGGCTACGACCCGGAGGACCTCGCCCGGGCACGGCTCGTGATCCTCTGGGGCGCGAGCCCGCTGTCCACGAACGTCCACCAGTGGCGCTTCGTCCTCGAGGCCCGGAAGCAGGGCGCGCACGTCGTCGCGATCGATCCGATCCGCACGGCAACCGCCGAGCGGGCCGACGAGCACATCGCGCCGCTCCCGGGCACCGACGCCGCCCTCGCCCTCGGTCTCATGCGGGCCGTCCTCGATGCCGGCGCCGAGGATCGCGACTGGCTTGCCCGCCACACGATCGGCTGGCCCGCTCTCGAGGAGCGCCTGGGAGAGTGGCCCGTCGAGCGAGCCGCCGACATCTGCGGCCTGGACGTTTCCGTGGTCCGGGCCCTCGGGGAGCGGATCGCCTCGACCCGGCCGACCGCCATCCGGCTCGGCCTCGGCCTCCAGCGTCACGGCGGCGGCGGCGCCGCGATCCGTGCGATCACGGCGATCCCGGCGCTGACGGGTGACTGGCGGCACGCGGGCGGCGGCGCCCTGTGCATGACCGAGGGGTTCTACCCGGTTGACGCCTCGGCGGTTGCGTTTCCGCCGGACCTGCCGGCGCCGGCGGCGCGCACGATCAACATGTCGCGGCTCGGCGAGGCGCTCACCGACCTCGACGACCCGCCCGTCGCGGCGCTCGTGGTCTTCGACGCGAACCCGGCAGCTTCCAACCCGAACCAGCAACGGGTACGCGAGGGCCTCGGCCGGGAGGACCTGTTCACGGTGGTCCTCGAGCACCGCCTGACCGACACGACCGATTTCGCCGACGTCGTCCTGCCGGCCACGATGCAGCCCGAGCACGCCGACCTGCATTCGGGCTACGGCCACCTCTATCTCGCGTGGAACGAGCCGGCGGTCGAGCCGCCCGGCGAGTGCCTGCCGAACACGGAGATCTTCCGGAGGCTCGGCGCTGCGCTCGGCCTCGACCACCCGCGCCTCCGTGACTCCGACCTCGATCTTGCCGAGCAGCTTCTCGACAATCGCGGACTGCCGCCGGCTGGGAATCACGCTCGACCGCCTGCGGGAGCACGGGTTCCTGCGCGCCGTCGGGTTCGAGCCGGGCACCGCGCCCTTTGCAGAAGGAGGCTTTCCGACGCCGTCGGGAAAGGTCCAGCTCCTGGCGGAGTCGCTCGCCGCGCACGGCGCCGATCCGCTCGTCGGCTACGTCCCGCCGTACGAGGCAGGCGACGGTGAGCTCGCCGAGCGGTACCCGCTCGTCCTGATCGCGCCCGCCAGCCGCTTCTTCGTGAACTCGAGCTTCGCCTCGCTTCCCTGGCATCGCGGCAAGGCGGGTCCGCCGCGCCTGCACCTGAGCCCGGCGGACGCCGCCGTGCGCGGGATCGAGCCGGGCGACCAGGTGCGGGTCTGGAACGATCGCGGCGCCTTTCTCGCCGAGGTGGCCGTCGACGACCTCGCGCGCCCCGGAGTCGCCTGCACGTTCAAGGTGCAGTGGCCCAAGCTCTCCCCGGGCGGCGTCAACGTCAACGCGACGACCCCCGAGCGCGATGCCGACCTCGGCGGCAGCCCGACCTTCCACGACAACCGGGTCGAGGTCGAGCTCGTTCCGGTCGAGCCGGAGCGCGACCGGCTCGCCGCTGCCGTCGCCCCGGTGTAGCGCTCAGCCGGTTCGCCGGCGGCGAACCTGAGGGCCCTGCTGGCCGAGGGCCGCGTACGCGAGCGCCTGGAGCGAGTCGTTCAACGTCTGGAGCTCGTGCGCGATCCGAAGCAGTGCCTCGGTGGAGTCGAGTCGCGAGTTCAACACGTGCATCTCCGCGCAGAGCCGGTCGAGCCGGTCGAGGATCGCGTCCAGCTGCCGGTCGTCGAGGGGCTTCCGGGGCTCCGTCACGCCACCGGATGGTAGCCGCGCCTCGACCGGGGAGGAAGTGGCCCGGGCACCCGCGGCGTCACGCGGTTCCGGCCGCCTTCGCGAGACCCGCCGGGGTGTCGGCGACGATCGCATCCGGGCCGAGCCGCTCGAGCAGCTTCCTCCGGGCGTCCTCGCCCGCCTCGAGCGCCGTGATACGCCGCGCCGCGCCGAGGTGCGCCAGGGCGATGCGGGCGAGCTCGACGGGCGCATCGGTGTAGGCGCCCAGCGTCCAGCCCGAGGCTGCGAGCGCGCGCAGCGCGGCGCTTGCCCCGGCACTCGGCCTCAGGTACACGGGCGCGTGATCCTCGGCGAAGCGGGCGAGCGCGGATCGCCAGTCCCCGACACCCGCGCTCGACCAGCGATCGAGGGCACGCGCGGCCTCGGCGCGGTCCGACGGAAGCGTCCCGACGTCCAGCTCGGCGATGGAGCGGAACCGCCGGGCGGCGTCCGTGAGGAACGCAGCCCACAACGCGTGCGTGTCCCCGAGCGCTCCGTCGAGGTCGATGGCGACCGCGCGGCTCACCGTCCGCGCCGCCAGCGGAGGTACAGCCAGACGCCGACGGCCACGCCCGCCGTGTCGATCGCCCAGTCGACGGGCGATCCGACCCGGCCCCTGACGAACATCTGGTGGACCTCGTCGGTGACCGCGTACAGCGAGCCGGCCACGACCGCGAGCGGCCACGATCCGATCGCCCGGACGAGGAGCGCTCCGAGGACGGCGAACTCCGCCGCATGGGCGACCTTGCGCAGCGCCAGATCCCAGGCGCCGAGGCCGGTGCCGAGGCTCGGGATCGAGGAGAACGCGAAGATCACGCCGGCCCAGAGGACGACGGGCGCCCAGAGCGAGAGCCGGGTCGCGGTCATGGACGGACAGCGTAGCCGGGTGATACGGTGCTCTCTCACGTACACAGGGCGAGCGGCTCAGGGAAGCCGGTGCAAGTCCGGCACGGTCCCGCCGCTGTAAGGGGAGAAGCCCGTCCGCCACGACGCCACTGGCCGCGTGCTGGGAAGGCGGCGGACGGGGGAGCCCCGAGTCAGAAGACCTGCCGCGCGCCCCGCACCCCGATTCCCCTCGCGGAAGGAGGAACAGTGCCACGACGCATCGTCCTCGTCGTTCTCGCGGCGGCTCTGGCGGCCGCGCTCGCGCTCCCGGCCTCGGCGCTCGGCGTCAAGGTGCACGTCCGGGTCGAAGGCAAGACGACGACCATCTTCGGAGCGCGGCAGCCGCTCCTGACGCCGTTCACGGGCTCGCTCCCGATCGGTGAGGACTCGCTCGAGCTCTCGCAGCCCACCGCGCTCGGCGCCCTCGAGGCCGCGAGTGCCGCAGGGTGAGTTCTTCTACGCCCTCCAGCAGTTCTCGTTCGGGCCGTTCGTCAGCCAGGTCGGCCGGTACCCGGGCGAGGGAACGGCCGGCTGGGTGTTCAAGGTAAACGGTGCCTCGCCGCCGGTCGGCGCCGATGCGGTCGTGCTCGAGGAGGGCGACGAGGTGCTCTGGTACTACGCGCAGTTCGGCATCGTCCCGGGCGGGCCGCCGACGCTCGATCTCGTCCGCCTCCCGCGCGGCTGCTTCCGCGCCGACGCGCTCGACGACGCCGGCGTGCGCACCGCTGCCTCGAACGTCGTGTTCAGGCTGGACGCCCGCCGGGTCGAGTCGGCGAGCGGGCGCATCTGTCCGAGGGGCGCCTGGCGGGAGATCCGGGCGACGAAGGACGGGGCCGTCCGCTCCGAGGTGCTCCGCCGGCGGTAGGGAGCTGACGTGCGGCGACTCCTCGCCGTCCTCCTTGCTCTCCTCGTCCTCGCGGGCTGCGGCGGATCGCCAGCCGGCGAGGGCCAGCAGGGCGGAACGGCCGCGCTCTGGGTCACGCGCGACCGCGGCGCAGAGGTGGTGTTGACCGCCGAGGTCCCGGCCGGGTTGACGATCCTCCAGGCTCTCGATCAGGTGGCCGACGTCGAGACGCGCTACGGCGGCCGGTTCGTCCAGGCGATCGACGGGATCGAGGGAAGCCTCGGCGGGCAACACGACTGGTTCTACTTCCTGAACGGCATCGAGCCGGATCTCGGCGCGGCGGAAGTCCGGCTGCGCCCGGGTGACGTCGCCTGGTGGGACTACCGCTCGTGGAAGGGCCGGATGGAGCAGCCGGTCGTCGTCGGTGCCTTCCCCGAGCCGTTCCTCCACGGCTTCGAGGGCGTCACTCGACCGCTGGAGGTCGCGGCCCCGCCGGAGCTCGCGGAGGAGGCGGCCGCGCTCGAGGGCCTGCTCGGCGGCGCGGGTCAGGGTGCTCCGAACCGCTTCGAGCTCGTCGTCGACGAGGGAACGCCGGGCGCCGTGCTGTCGGCCGCCCGAGGGCCCGCGAACGACGCGCCGGTGACGTTCACGCTCGCCGGTTCGCGCGACGCGGTCGCGGCCGCCGCGCGCCGCCTGGTGGAGCGTCCGGCGGTCGTCCGCTACCGGTACATCGCGCGGTTCGACGCGCAGGGGCAGGTCGTGCCGTGAGGCTCGCGCCGGCTCCCGCCGCTCTGCTGCTCGCCGCAGCCGCGGCCGCCGCGCTGCTGGCCGACCACCTCGCCTCGGTGGCCGTCATTGCCGCGGCGCTTCTCGTCGCGCTCGTCCTCACCGCCGGGGGACGTCGTCGGATGTACCTGTACGCGGCCCTGGTGACCGGTCTCGGTGTCCTCGTCGTCTGGCCGTTCGTCGCGGTGGTCGGAACCGACGTCCTCTGGTCCGGCCCGACGATCCCGGTGCTCGGGCCCCTCGACGTGACCCGTGAGGAGATTCGCCTGGCGGTGCTGGCGGCCCTCCGCCTCACCGCGGTGGCGCTCGCGTTCTCTGTCTACGCCGTCGCGCTCGACCACGACCGGCTGCTTGCCTCGGTCGGGTTCGCCCGCCGCTCGGCGCTCGCCGCGGTGCTCGCCACCCGGTTGATCCCGACGCTCGAGCGTGACGCGGCCGGCCTGGCCGAAGCCGTGCGAGGGCGCGGCCTCGAGGTCGGCGGGCTGCGCGGCCGCGCCGGGCTCGTGTCCCCGCTCGTCGCCGGCTCGCTCGAGCGGGCGCTGAACCTCGCCGAAGCGATGGAGGCGCGGGGCTTCGGTCGGCCTGGCCGGACGACGGCGCGGCGAGCCCGCTGGGGCTGGTGGGATCGCGGGGCGGTCGTACTGGCCGGACTGCTCGTCGTCGCGGGGGTGCTGTGGCTGTAGCCGTCGTCGAGAACCTCTCGTTCTCCTATCCGCAGGCCCGTGCGCCGGCGCTTCGCGACGTCACCCTGCGGATCGAGCCGGGGGAGGTCATCGCGCTTCTCGGAGCGTCCGGCTGCGGGAAGTCGACGCTCGTGCGAGCACTCGCCGGGCTCGTGCCTCACTTCCACGGCGGGTCGTTCAGCGGCAGGGTGGTCGTTTCCGGGCTCGACACGCGGCAGGCGCGCCCCGCCGAGCTCGCGGGGCACGTTGCGACCGTGTTCCAGGATCCGGAGGATCAGGTCGTGATGGGCCTCGTTCGCAACGAGGTCGCCTTCGGGCTCGAGAACGTCGGCACCCCCGCGGCCGAGATCGCGAGCCGGGCAGTCGAGGCGCTGGCCCTGGTGGGAGCGCTCCACCTGGCCGACCGGCGAACGACCGAGCTTTCGGGAGGTGAGCTCCAGCGCACGTGCCTCGCGTCCGCGCTCGCCCTTCGCCCGGGTCTCCTGCTGCTCGACGAGCCGACGTCGCAGCTCGACCCGGCCGGAGCGGAGGCGTTCGTCGAGCAGCTCGCCGGTCTCGAGGCCGCCGTCGTCCTGTCCGAGCAGCGCCCTGGGCGGGCTCTCTCCGTTGCCGACCGCGCGCTCTTTCTCGAGGCCGGGCGCGTTCGCTTCGACGGCAATCGGGACGACGCGCTCGCCTGGCTCGAGGAGCACCACCCGGCGTGGGTCTGCGACGATCCTGCCGAGCCTCCGAGGGGAGAGGTCGGCGAGCCGGTTCTCGAGCTCCGCGGGGCCTCCTTCGCCTACGGACGTGTTCCCGTGCTCGATTCGGTCGATCTCGTGGTGCGGCGCGGCGAGGTCGTCGCGCTCGAGGGGCCGAACGGATCGGGCAAGACGACGCTCGCGAAGCTCGCCGCCGGGCTCCTCGAGCCGGCCGCCGGCACGGTCGGACGCAGCGGCCGGGCGTGTTACCTCTCGCAGGACCCGGGGCGGTACCTGATGCGCGACCGGGCCGAGGACGAGGTCGCGCTCGGCGTCGGCGGCGACCGCGGGCGCGCCAGGGTGGCGCTTGCGCGCGTCGGGCTCGAATGGGCATCCGAGACTCACCCGCGCGACCTGTCGAGCGGCGAGCGCGAGCGCCTCGGGCTGGCGGCGGTCGCGGTCGGCGAGCCCGATCTGCTCGTCCTCGACGAGCCGACGCGAGGCATCGATCCCGACCGGAAGCGACTGCTCGCGAGCTGGCTCCACGAGTACGCCGCCGCGGGACGGGCGGTCCTCGTCGCGACGCACGATCGGACGTTTCCTGCTACCCGGCGGGTCGCCCTCGGGCAGGAGGTGACGCTTGTTCCGTCTTGAGGCGCTCGGCTCGCCGCGCCCGCGCGCGATCATCACGGGCGCCGCGCTCTGCGCGTTCGGCGCCGGCGCCTGGGCCGCGCTCGATCCGTCCCGCGCCGGGCTCTCGCTGCTCCTCGTCGCCGGCGCGCTGATCGTCGCGGGTGCAGCGTGGTTCGAGGCCGCCCCCGGGACGGCGAAGGAGGTCGCGATCATCGCCACGCTCGGCGGCGTCGCCGCCGCCGGCAGGGTGCTCTTCGCCGCCATCCCGGGGGTGCAACCCGTCACCGTCGTCACGGTCGCGGCCGGGAGCGCGCTCGGCGTCCGAGCGGGGATCGGAGTCGGCGCGACCGCTGCGCTCGCGTCGAACTTCTTCCTCGGCCAGGGGGTGTGGACGCCGTGGCAGATGCTCGCCTGGGGCGCCTGTGGAGCGGTCGGGGGCCTCCTCGGGCCACTGCTGCAGCGCCGTCTCCCGTTCGCCCTCGTCTGCTGCGTCCTCGGCTTCGCGTTCAGCGGGCTGATGGACGTCTGGCAGTGGTTCAGCTTCTACCCGCACACGTGGCAGGCGTTCAGCGTCCAGATGGCGCGCGGGCTCCCGTTCGACGTCGCCCACGCCGCCGGGAATCTCGTCATCGGCTTCGCGCTCGGCCCCGAGCTGCGGCGCGTGCTCGACCGTTACGGACGTCGGCTGCGCACCCAGGTGGTCTGGACGTGAGCCGCCGCCTCGCTTTCGCGACCACCCGCCGGGGGCCACCCCTTGCCTCCTCCCGGTTTCATCGTAGGTGCGGGCGACGCGCGGGACTCGCGCGGATCGTGGCGAGATTGCGACGAGCGTGTGACAAGACGGAGCGGCGGAGCGATGAGGATCCGGAGAGACGGCGGGGCGTGCCCGCGCGGGACCGGGGATCGAGGCGCTGCGGGGGCTCGGGCGATTGCCGGCGCGGCGTTGGCCGTCGCGTGCGGAGCGATCCTGCTCGGCCCCGTCGCTCCCTCGTCCGCCGCGCCGGTGTCGGCCGCTCGGAGCGGAGCCGCCTACCTCGCGGCGCGGCAGACGCCGGAGGGAGGCTTCGCCGAGCCCGGCCGGGCGGCCGACCCGGCGCTGACGGCCTGGGTCGTGCTCGCTCTCGATGCCGCCGGGCGCAACCCGGCTTCCCTCTCGCGGAACGGCAAGACGGCGGCCGACTACCTCGCCGGGAAGCCGTACCCGACGGCGACCGATCTCGAGCTTCGCATCCTCGCCCTCGACGCGCTCGGCAAGTCCTCGGAAGCCACCTCCCTCGCGCGCCAGCTCGAGGGGCTCCGGCGCGCGAGCGGCGCGATCGGGCGTGGAGTCAACTCGACGATCTGGGGAGTTATCGCCCTCCGATCGGTCGGCCGTCCCGCCGGCTCGAAGACGCTCCGCTACCTCCTCGCTGCCCAGACCGCCGGCGGCGGCTGGAGCTGGCAGAAGGGCATCGCGCCCGACTCGAACGACACGGCGGCGGCGATCCAGGCCCTGCGCTCGGCGGGAGTGGCGAAGAGCGCTCGCGCCGTGCGCCGCGCGCTCGCCTTCCTGCGGAGGCTTCAGAACGCGGACGGCGGCTTCGAGCTCTCGCCCGGGCGGGGCTCGGACGCCCAGTCGACGGCCTGGGCGATTCAGGCGTTCCTGGCAGCCGGCCGCAAGCCGGGGAGCCGGGCCTTCGCCTACCTCTCTCGGCTCGCCCGGGCAGACGGGAGCTACCGGTACAGCACCCGCTACGCGACCACTCCGACGTGGGTCACCGCGCAGGTCGTTCCGGCGCTCGCCCGGCGGCCGTTTCCCCTTCCGTCGCGCCGCTGAGCGCTCCGTATACTCGAACGATGGGCGCTCCTCGTACCGCCTGCGTCCTCACGATCGGCAACGAGATCGTCTCCGGCGACGTCGAGAACACGAACGCGTCGTGGCTCGCCCGGCGCCTCGCGGACCTCGGGATCGACGTGCGCATGCTCGCCGCGCTCGGGGACGACGTCCCGGCCGTGAGCGACTTCCTCGACGACCGGCAGCGGTACGACTTCGTGTTCGTGACGGGCGGCCTCGGCGGAACGCCGGACGACCTCACCCGCGAGGCGATCGCAGCGGCGTTCGGGGTCGACTGCGTCGAGATCCCCGAGCTGGCCGCCGATCTGCGCGGGCGGTTCGCCCGCAAGGGGCTCGGGGAGTACGCAGCGAAATGGGCGCGGCTGCCGGACGGAGCTTCGCCCCTGGAAAACCCGCTGGGCGGCGCGCCGGGGTTCCGGCTCGGCAACGTCTGGGTGCTCCCGGGGCTGCCGTCCGAGATGGAGGCGATGTTCGAGGCGGTGGCGCCCGAGTTCGAAGGGCCGCCGATCGGCAGCTGGCGACGCAGCTACCGCACCGGCGAGGGGCAGATCGTCGTCATCCTCGAGGAGGCGACCCGCCGCCATCCGGCCGTGGCGGTCGGCAGCTACCCCCGCTTCCTGGACGACGGCCCGGAGGTGGACGTCGTGCTCAAGTCGAGCGATCCAGACGCGCTCGCCGCCGCCACGATCTGGGTGGAAGCGGCGCTCGCCACCGTCGTCATGACGCGGGAGGCGCGAGGCTCCTGAGCCGCGTCCGGCGGGCGAGCGCGACGTACCGCTGCCGCCCGAGGCACGCAGTTACCATCGCCGGGTGACCGTTCTCTCCCCGGAGCAGTACCTGTCGGAGCTGAATCCGGCCCAGCGCGACGCGGTGCTCGCGACCGAGGGCCCGGTGCTGATCGTCGCCGGGGCCGGCTCCGGCAAGACGCGCGTGCTCACCTACCGGATCGCGCATCTCGTCTTCGCGTGCGGCGTCAAGCCCTCGGAGATTCTCGCGATCACGTTCACGAACAAGGCGGCGAACGAGATGCGCACGCGGCTCGGCGATCTGCTCGGCGGCGTCGTACGGACGATGTGGGTGCTGACCTTCCATGCCGCCTGCGGCCGGATCCTCCGCAAGGAAGCGGCGCGTCTGGGCTACAAGTCGAGCTTCACGATCTACGACCAGGCCGATCAGGTTCGCCTCGCGAAGCAGTGTCTCGAGAGCCTCGACAAGGATCCGAAGCGCTTCCCGCCGGGCGGCATCCACGCACAGATCTCGAACGCGAAGAACGCCCTGGTCGGGCCCGGCGAGTACGCGGAGCGGGTCGCCTCCTTCTACGAGCAGACCGTCGCCCAGGTCTACGGCGAGTACCAGAAGCGCCTCGCTGCGGCGAACGCGGTCGACTTCGACGACTTGCTCATGCTGACCGTCGAGGTGCTCGAGCGGTTCCCCGAGGCTCGGGAACGCTGGCAGAAGGCGTTCCGCTACATCCTCGTCGACGAGTACCAGGATACGAACCACGCGCAGTACCGGCTGCTTCAGCTCCTCGGCGGCGCGCACGGCAACGTCTGCGTCGTCGGCGATCCCGACCAGTCCATCTATGCGTTCCGCGGCGCCGACATCCGCAACATCCTCGAGTTCGAGCAGGACTTCCGAGGCGCTCAGATCCTGGCGCTCGAGCAGAACTACCGCTCGACCAACCGCATCCTGGAGGCCGCGAACGCCGTCATCGAGAACAACCGCGACCGCGTGCCGAAGAATCTCTGGAGTGATCTCGGCACGGGTGAGCCCGTCCGCATCGTGGAGGTCGAGGACGAGCATGCCGAGGCGCGGCTGGTCGCCGCCGAGATCGTCCGGCTGATCGAGGAGGGCTACTCGGGCTCCGAGATCGCGGTCTTCTACCGGACGAACGCCCAGTCGCGAGTGATCGAGGACGTCCTCCAGCGCCAGGAGATTCCCTACCAGGTCGTCGGCGGCCCGCGCTTCTACGAGCGAGCCGAGATCAAGGATGCCGTCGCCTACCTGCAGGTGATCGACAACCCGGCCGATGCGATCTCGCTCTCGCGCATCGCGAACCGGCCGCGCCGGGGCATCGGGGACACGTCGCTCGCCAGGCTTCGCGCCCACGCGGACACCATGGGCATCGCTCTCTGGGACGCGCTCGCCAGGCCGGAAGAAGCCGGAGTCGGCGCGGCGCCGGCGAGGGCGGTGAGCTCGTTCCGCGTGATGATGGAGACCCTGATGTCGGCGGCGCAGGAGCTCTCGGTGCCGCAGCTGCTCGAACGTGTGCTCGAGCGCAGCGGGACGGTCGAGGCGCTGCAGGCCGAACGGACGATCGAAGCGCTCGGCCGGCTCGAGAACCTGCAGGAGCTCGTCGGTGTCGCGCGCGAGTTCCACGAGACGGCAGACGATCCCTCGCTGTCGACGTTCCTCCAGGGCATCTCGCTCGTCTCCGACCAGGACACGATCCAGGAAGAGGCGAGCCTCGTGACGCTCATGACGCTCCACAACGCGAAGGGCCTCGAGTTCCGGGCGGTCTTCATCAGCGGGATGGAGGAGGGTGTCTTCCCGCATGCGCGCTCGATCGAGGAGCAGGGCCTCGAGGAGGAGCGCCGCCTGTTCTACGTCGGGGTCACCCGGGCGCAAGAGCAGCTGATGCTCCTCCACGCCTCCGCGCGCCAGCTGTGGGGGAGCCGCGGGTACAACCTGCCGAGCCGTTTCCTCGACGAGCTCGGGAGCACGACGGAGCGCGAGCGGTTGCGCCCCGCGTCGTGGTTCTCCGGGCAGCGGCCCGAGGCGAGCGCTCCTCGCCCGGCGGCGCCGGAGGTCTCGACCGGAGATTCGGTTCGCCACGCGAGCTTCGGAGAGGGCGTCGTCATCCGGATCGAGCCGGGCGGCGAGGTCACCGTCCGCTTCGCGGACGACGGCAGCGAGCGTCGACTTCTGCTCGAGCACGCGCCCCTGGAGCGGATCGGATGAGCGATCTCGAGATCAGGGTGCCCACGGCGGACGAGTGGGTGCCTTTCGGGGAGGCCGTCGCCACGGCCTTCTCCGAGGAGCTGAAGAAGGAGGAGCTCGATCTCTACGCCAAGATCATCGACCCGTCCCGCGATCTCGCCGCGTACGAGGACGGGACGATGGTCGGCACGGCTGCGTCGTACCTCCTGTCCTTGAAGATCCCGGGCGCCGAGGTCGCAGCCGCCGGCGTAACGGCCGTCGGCGTCGCGCCGACCCATCGCCGTCGCGGGATCATGTCGGCCCTGATGCGTCGGCTGCACGACGACGCCCACGAACGGGGAGAGCCGCTCGCGGTGCTGTGGGCCGCCGAGGCGACGATCTACGGCCGGTTCGGCTACGGGCTCGCGACGATCAACGGACGGATCGACGCCGACCGCGACCGCACGATCCCCGGCCTGCGGGCCGACGCGAAGGGGCGCGTACGGCTCGTCACGAGGGAGGAGGCGCTCGACCTGCTCCCGGGCGTATACGACCGCATCCGGTCGGCGGCGCCGGGCTTCGTGGGGCGCAGCCGCTCTTGGTGGGAGGTGCGGCTCGCCGACCTCGAGCAGTGGCGCGACGGCTCTGGGCCCCAGTTCCGGGCGGTGCTCGAGCGCGACGGCCGTCCCGAGGGGTTTGCACTCTACCGCCTCGAGCACGCGTGGCCCGACGGGTTCCCCGGCGGGACGCTGCACATCCAGGAGCTGATGGCGACAGACCCGGCGGCCTGGCGCGACACCTGGGCATTCGTGTTCGGGATCGACCTGGTCGCCCGGGTGAAGGCGCGCTCGCTGGCGGTCGACGACCCGCTTTTCCTGCTCGCGCCCGAGCAGGCGAGGCTACGCTTCCGGCTCGGCGACGGGCTCTGGATCAGGATCCTCGATGTCGCCAAGGCGCTCGAGCCCCGCGCCTACGCGGCGCGCGGATCCCTCACGTTCGAGCTCGCCGACGACTTCTGTCCGTGGAACGCCGGGCGCTGGCGGCTCGGGACGGACTCGGGAACACCGACGGTCGAGCGGGTGGACAGCCATCCCGATCTCCGGCTGTCGGCCACCGAGCTAGCCGCCGTCTACCTCGGAGGCTTCACGTTCGGTCAGCTCGAGCGCGCGGGTCGGGTCGAGGAGGTCGCGGACGGCGCCGTCGCAAGGGCCGACGCGCTCTTCCGCACCGACCGGGCACCCTGGTGCCCCGAGACGTTCTAGCCGAGCTTCGTCGAGATCTCGTGCAGGTGCGCGCCGGTCGTGCCGCAGCAGCCTCCGACCACCGCCGCGCCGAGGCCCGCCGCCCAGACCGCGAACGAGGCCATGTCGTCGGGGCCGGCCGGGTAGCGGCCCGACAGCGGCTCGGGTAGGCCCGCGTTCGGCTTCACCCAGAGGGGCAGGTCGAGGTCGTGCGCCCGGAGCTGCGCGACGAACTCCTGCGCCGTCGCCCGGGCCGTGTCGAGCGACCGACCGCAGTTGAAGCCGATCCCGTCGACACCGACCTCGGCCATCGCGAGGAGCACGTCCTCGACGGAATGCCCCATCATCGTCCTCGGCTCGCCCGCACCGGCGTCGAACGAGAAGGACACGACGACCGGGAGCGTCGTGGCGTCCCGACACCCGCGCACTGCGGCCGTGGCTTCGTCGAGAGAGAACATCGTCTCGACGACGAGCAGGTCGCACCCGGCGAGCGCGCGAGCCTGTTCGGCGAAGACGCCCCTCGCCTCGGCGGGCTCGAGCGTTCCGAGCGGGGCGAGGAGCTCGCCGGTGGGGCCGATCGACCCCGCGACGAGCACGTTCCTCCCGGACAGGTCCGCAGCCTTCCGGGCGCAGGCTACGGCGGCTCCGTTGACGTGCTCTACGTCCCGATAGCGGGAGTGCTGCAGACGGATCGCGTTCGCGCCGAACGTGTCCGTGAGGAGGATGTCCGAGCCCGCCTCGACGAACGAGAGGTGGAGCGCGACGAGCTCGTCCGGCGCTTCGAGCGCGAGCTCCTCGGGCGCCTGCCCGGCCTCGAGCGACGCCTGCTGCAGTCCCGTGCCTACCCCGCCGTCGGCGACGCGCACGTTCGGTCCGAGCAGCTCGCGCAAAGCCGTCATGGGAATAGGGTAGAGCTATGCGCAGCCTGTCGGATGCACTCGCGGAGCGCGACGTCGTTCTCGACGGCGGGCTCGCCACCGAGCTCGAGGCGAACGGCCACGATCTCCGCGACGCGCTCTGGTCTGCGCGACTCCTCCGCGACGACCCGCAGGCAATCGAGGACGTGCACGTCGCCTACTTCGAGGCCGGCGCGGACGTGGCGATCACGGCGAGCTACCACGCGACGCTGCCGGGCTACGAAGCCGCCGGGATCGACCGGGAGGAGGGAAAGCGGCTCCTTCGGCGCAGCGTCGAGCTCGCGCAGCGCGCCCGCGAGCGCACGGGCGGGCGTGGCCTCGTCGCCGGCAGCGTCGGCCCCTACGGCGTCGTCTTCGCGAACGGCTGCGAATACACCGGCGACTACGTCGACACACCGGACGACAGGATCGCCGCCGTACAGCGCGAGCGCATCCAGGAGCTCGTCACTGCGGGCACCGACCTGCTCGCGATCGAGACGGTTCCCAACGGGCGGGAGGCCCGGATCGTCGGCGAGCTGCTCACGGAGTTTCCGGAGACGGAGGCGTGGGTCTCGTTCTGTTGTCGCGACGGCGAGCGGCTGAGCGACGGAACGCTCATCGGCGACGCGATCCGCGCTGCCGGGCGCACGGGCCGGGTGGCCGCGTTCGGCGTCAACTGCACCGCACCGGAGCACGTCGAGTCGCTCCTATCCCGGGCCCGCGCAGCGACCGACCTGCCGCTCGTCGTCTACCCGAACTCGGGCCGAGCCTGGGACGGCGCGACGTACACCTGGAGCGGCGCCGGGGTCGATCGGTTCTCGCCCGAGCTGGTCGCGCGCTGGCGCGGGCTCGGCGCGCGCGGGATCGGCGGTTGCTGCGGCATCGGGCCCGCAGGAATCTCCGCGATCGCGGCTCGTGTCGGACGGGGGGCGGCTCGTAGGTCGTGATCTCGATCAGGTGACCGTCCGGGCTCCGGGCCTGTCTTGGCTCGCCCCCCGTCGAGGCGCTCGAGGATCGCCTCGGGGTCGTAGACGCAGCCGCCCCACGGGCCGCCGCTCACCGACTGGAGGCGTGCCCAGACCGCCGTGTCCGCCGGCAGCTCGGGGTCGGGCGCGATGCCGGCGTGCACCGGGCGCTCCGAGAGCACCCGCGCAGCCTCGTCGGGCGTCCATTCCTCGTCACCGTGCCCGACGAGGTCGATCGTGGCCTCCAGGTTCGCGGGGTCGACGACCACCCGCACCGTGTCCCCGTCGACGATGCGCCCGAGCGGGCCGCCCTCGAGCGCCTCGGGGCTCACGTGACCGATGCAGGCGCCGGTCGAGACGCCCGAGAAGCGCGCATCGGTGACCAGCGCGACCTCGCGGCCGAACGGGAGGAACTTGAGCGCCGACGTCAGCTGGTAGGTCTCTTCCATGCCCGTGCCGAGCGGCCCCCTCCCGGCGAGGACGATCACGTCCCCGGCCTCGATCGGCTCGCCGTCGAGCCCCTTGATCGCGGCGATTGCGGCCGGCTCGCTCGTGAACACACGCGCGCGCCCGGTGAGCCGGTAGACACCGTCCGCGTCGAGCGCGCGTGGGTCGATCGCGGTCGACTTGATCACGCTTCCTCCGGGAGCGAGGTTGCCGACGGGGAAGCAGACCGTCGAGGTCATGCCCTTTTCCCGGGCCCGCTCCGGCGGCGAGATGACGTCGTCCGGATCGATGCCGTCGGCCTCGAGCAGCCGCTCGCGGACGCGTGCGCGCCGCTCGCTTCCTTCCCACTCGTCGAGCGCCTCGTCCCAGGTGGCGCCGTACACGTTGAGGGCGCCCGTGTTCAGGAGGCCGAGCCTGCGCAGGTGCAGCGCAACCTCCGGCACGCCGCCCGCGAGAAACACCCGCACCGTCGGATGGTGCCGCGGGCCGTTCGGGAGGGCGTCGACGAGCCGCGGCACGGCGCGGTTCACCCGCCGCCAGTCGTCGACGGTCGGCCGCCGCAGACCGGCGGCATGGGCGATCGCCGGGATGTGGATGAGCAGGTTCGTCGAGCCGCCGAACGCAGCGTGCACGAGCATCGCGTTCTCGACCGCCTCGTCCGTCAGCACCGACGCGAGCGTGCGTCCTTCGGCGACCTGGGCTTGCACCGCCTGCGCCGTCCGGCGAGCGACGTCGAGCCAGATCGGCTGGCCCGACGGGGCGAGCGCCGCGTGCGGGACGGTCAGACCGAGCGCCTCGGCGACGACCTGCGAGGTCGCAGCGGTGCCGAGGAACTGGCAGCCGCCGCCGGGGGACGCGCAGGCGCGGCAGCCCAGGTCTGCTGCCTGTTCGAGCGTCACGAGCCCGTGGGCGAAACGCGCCCCGAGGGTCTGCACGGCGCCGGCGTCCTCGCCGCTCGTCGGCGGCAGCGTCACGCCGCCGGGGACGATGGCCCCCGCGAGCCCGGGGAACGACGCGACGGCCATCAGCATCGCCGGCAGGCCCTTGTCGCAGGTGCCGATGCCGATGACCGCCCGCCGGCGCGGCAGCGAGCGCACGAGGCGCCTGAGGACGAGCGCCGCGTCGTTCCGGTAGGGAAGCGAGTCGAACATCCCGGTCGTTCCCTGCGAGCGCCCGTCGCACGGATCGGAGACGTGAGCCGCGAACGGCAGCCCGCCGAGGCGGTCGAGCTCCTCTGCCGCCTCCCTGACGAGCAGGCCGACCTCCCAGTGCCCGGTGTGGTAGCCGAGCGCGACCGGGGTGCCGTCGTCGGCCCGCACGCCGCCCTGCGTCGAGAGGACGAGGTACTGGTCGCGGCCGACCTTCGCGGCCTCCCAGCCCATGCCGGCGTTCTGCGTCAGCCCGAAGACGTCACCCGACGGGCTGTCGCGGAGCAGTTCCGGTGTGAGCGGCAGCGCCCCGGACGGGCCGTCGGCCGACGTTTCGACGCCGTAGAGGTCGTCGTCCGTCACGACGGCGCGGCTCCCCTCACAGCGAGGGCCGGACAGGTCCGGCCCGGCGTTGGAGGGCGCGTGTAGGGGCCGGACCTGTCCGGCCCTGGCCGTCGGGATCTGGTGTCCGGCCCTGATCCGGGCCGATACGAGTGGCCATCGGCGTCAGTTGTAGCGGCCGAGGTCGCGCACGGTCTCGCCCGCCACCTCGATCAGGCCCGGCTTCGCGTCGAAGAGCTGACCCGTCGAGCGGAGCACGTAGCCGCCGCCCTCCATCGCCGCGTCGAGGCAGCGCTTGACCTCCTCCCGCACGGCGTCGGCGTCGGCCTCGTGCAGCAGATGCTCGTTGAAGCCGCCGAACAGGCAGACCCGGTCGCCGATCCGGCGCTTTGCGTCGGCGAGATCGACGTCGCCGGACGAGCGGTTCGAGGTCAGCGTCTCGACCGCGTCTGGCCCGGTGTCCGCGATGTCCTCGAGCAGGAGCGTCGCCCGGCCGCAGTTGTGGAAGCTGACCAGGTAGCCCGCGTCATGCGCCGCCTGGACGCACTCCGCCTCGTAGGGCTTCATGAACTCGACGAAGTGCTCGCGCGCGACGCCGACGCCTGTCCAGGTCTCGTTCATCGAGATGGAGTGGATGCCGGTCTCGCCGAGGCGCCGGTAGAAGCCGATCAGCCAGTCGGTGCAGATCCGCATCAGGTCGTGCACGAACTGCGGCCGGTCGTAGATGTCCATCGACAGATCGACGAGGCCGCGGACCTCGGCGGCCATGTCCCACGGGCCGATCACGTGGTGCAGCCACCAGGCCTCGTCACCGACCTTCTCGACCATGCCCTTCATGACGGTCATGTCGTAGAGGTCGGCGGACGGGAAGTGGCGCAGCGCAGGGAGCTTCGTCTCGGGCTCGTCGCCCTTCAGCAGGAAGTCGTGGCACGAGGTGCCGAACCCGTCCTCGGTTCGGTAGGAGTATTCGAGGTCGCCGTCGGGGGTGCGGATGTGGTGGTGATGGTGGCGCCATCCCGGCCCGCTGTCGGTCTGCTCGAACGTCTCGACCCAGGTGTCGGTCTCGAACGGCCGCGGGAAGAGCATGCGGGGCCAGATCTCGTGCTCGCCGATGTGCTGGCTGTAGGTCGTGATCATCGGGTCGAGCCCCACGTCCTGCTGCATCTTCACGATCGACCCCATCGGGTCGTCGATCCAAAGCTCGAACAGGTCGAGGAACGACTGGTCGGGCTCGCGGAGCTTCTTGATGAGCGGGAGCCCGAGCCAGCAGTGGAAGGGGACCCGGTCAGGTGTGCCTCGCTCGAAGGCGATGCGGGTGCGCTCGGCGGTCTGCACTGCTCCTCCTTGTCCTTCTGGTCTCGGATGCTCTCCAGGCAATCTACCTGTGCGGGAGGAGTCCCATAAAGCGGGACTGCATCGCCGATCGTATCCGATCGCGAAGTTGGTTGTTGATTGACAACAGAGAGGTGTAAGTGCCATAATGCGGCACCGTGGCGAAAGTCGAGGGCGGAGCTCAGGCGATCGACCGGGCGGCGCAGATCCTTCTTCGCCTGGTGGAGTCGGACGAGGCCGTGACGCTCTCGGGCGTCATGGAGGAGACGCAGCTTCCGAAGTCGACCGCGGCCCGCCTGCTGCGGGCGCTCGAGCGCAACGGGCTCGCCCAGCGGCGCCGGGGCGGCGGCTTCCGGCCGGGGCCGGTGCTCGTCGAGTACGCCCGCCGGGACACGAGCGTCGGCGACCTCGCGAGCCTCGCCTGGCCGTTCCTCGAGCGGCTCGGCCAGGCCACCGGGGAGACGGCCAACGTCGCCATCCCGACCCCCAGCGGCGTCGCCCGGGTCGCCCAGGTCGACAGCGGCCATCCGCTCGGCGCCGGCAACTGGGTCGGGAGCCGCATCCCGATCCACGCCTCGTCCATGGGGAAGGTCTTCATGGCCTTCGGCGCCGCACAACCTCCCTTCGGCCGCCTGGCGAAGCTCGGCCCGGGGACGATCACGAGCATGGACGACCTGCTCGACGAGCTCGACCGCGTCCGGCGGCTCGGCTACGCGACCACGTGGGAGGAGCTCGAGGCCGGCCTCTGCTCGACTGCCGCCCCGGTACGGAGCTCGAGGGGCACCGTGATCGCCGCGATCTCCGTCTCGGCGCCGACCGTGCGCACGTCGCGCGAGCGCCTCGCCGAGCTGTCCGCCCGCGTCGTCGAGGAGGCCGGCGCGCTCACCGACACCATCTGCCGTTCCGACCGAGGAGAAGAAGAAGAATGACCGAGGAAGCGATCCTGCAAGGGCTCTACGACAACACGCTCGTCGGCAACAAGCCGGCCGTGGTCGAGCTCACCGAGCAGGGGCTCGACGAGGGCGTCGAGCCGACCACGATGCTGTTCGAGGCGCTAATTCCGGCGCTCGAGGAGGTCGGGGCGCGCTTCGAGCGCGGCGACTTCTTCGTCCCCGAGATGCTGATCGCCGGACGGGCGATGACGGGCGCGCTCGAGCTGCTCCGGCCGCTGCTCGCGAAGACCGACGCGCCCTCGATCGGAACCTTCCTCATGGGCACGGTCAAGGGCGACGTGCACGACATCGGCAAGAACCTCGTCGACATCATGCTCGAGGGCGCGGGCTTCAAGGTCGTCGATCTCGGCGTCCAGGTCGCGCCCGAGACGTTCGTCGAGGCGATCCAGGAGCACGAGCCCGACGTCGTCGGCTTCTCGGCGTTCCTGACGACCACGATGCCGATGTTCAAGGTGAACATCGAGGCGATCGAGAAGGCGGGCCTTCGCGACGACGTGATCATCATGGTCGGCGGCGCGCCGGTCACCCAGGAGTACGCCGACGTCGTCGGCGCGGACGGCTACGCGTCGGACGCGGCCGGGGCGACGAAACGGGCCAAGGAGCTTCTCGAGGAGCGGCGGGCGCTGGCGCCCGTCTGAGGAACCCGTGGGCGTCGTCACCTTCGTCGAGCACGCGGTCAAGGGGCCGGTCTTCGGCTGCCGGATGTGCGGCCAGTGCGTGCTCCACGACACGGGAATGACGTGCCCGATGACCTGCCCGAAGACGCTCCGAAACGGTCCCTGCGGAGGCGTGCGCGAAGACGGCTCCTGCGAGGTCAAGCCCGAGATGCGCTGCGTGTGGGTGAAGGCCGAGGAGCGGTCGCGAACCCTCCCGCTGCTTCCCGCCTCCTGGCGCGAGCACTTCACCGAGCTCAGGCCTCCGGTCGACAACCGCCTGGCCGGGACGTCGTCGTGGCGGAACGCGCTCTCGAAGCGCGACAAGGTCCGCCCGGACGGCTGGGCTCCCGGCGCGGAGGGGAGGGCGGCGTGAGCCGGCTCCGCGAGCTCGTCGAGGCCGGCGACCGGCTGATCCTGACCGCCGAGGCGCCCTCGGTCGACGGAGGCAGCCAGGAGGCCTTCCGCGCGCGCATCGCCGAGATGGCGGGCTGGGTCGACGCGATGAACGCGACCGACAACACCGCTGCGCACGCGCACGCCTCGAACGTCGCCGTCGCGATCGCCCTCGCGCAGGCAGGCGTCGAGCCGATCCTCCAGGTCGTCTGCCGTGACAAGAACCGGATCGCGCTGCCAGGCGGACATCGTCGGGGCGGCGTTCCACGGGATCGAGAACATCTGCTGCCTGACCGGCGACGACGTGACCGCCGGCGACGAGCCCGAGGCCCGGCGCGTGTTCGACCTCGACGGCCCGCAGCTGATCGAGGTCGCGACCGGCCTCTCGCGCGGGCACTACCTGTCGGGTCGCGCCATCGATCCCGCGCCGAACCTGTTCGTCGGAGCGGTCGAGAACGCCGCCGCGCCGCCGATCCCGCACCGGGCGGAGCGCGCGGCGAAGAAGATCCGCGCCGGCGCACGCTTCCTGCAGCTCCAGATCTGCTACCACCCGGACCGGCTCGAGGACTTCGTCCGCGCGCTCGCCGACGCCGGCCTCGCCGGCCGCGTTGCGCTGCTCCCGGCGATCGTGCTCGTCAAGGGCGCCAGGGCGCTCACGTTCATGAACGAGCGCGTGCCGGGGATCGACGTCCCCGCCGAGACGATCGCCCGCGTCGGAGAGGCCTCCGACCCGGCGGAGACCGCCTATCGGCTCGCGCTCGACCAGGCGAGGCACGCCGTTTCGCTGCCGGGCGTCCGCGGCCTGCACCTGACCGACTTTCGACACGACGGTTCCGTGTCGCGCCTCCTGCGCGACCTCGGGATCCCCACCAAGGAGGAGAGAGAGACGCATGCATACCGTGCTCCGCTCGCGGTCTAGCGAGGTCGTCATCGGCCACGACCAGCCGTTCTGCATCATCGGCGAGCGCATCAACCCGACCGGCCGGAAGGCGTTCGCCGAGGCGCTGCGGGCAGGCGACTTGTCCGAGATCGTCACCGACGTCGAGGATCAGGTGGCGGGCGGCGCCCACGTGCTCGACGTGAACATGGGCGTCCCGCTGACCGACGAGGCCGACCTGCTGAGCCGGGCGATCACGATCGTCCAGGAGCACACCGACCTGCCGATCTGCATCGACTCGTCGGTCGTCGAGGCGCTCGCCGCCGGCCTGGCGGCCTACGAGGGCAAGGCGCTCGTCAACTCCGTCACCTGCGAGGCCGACCGGCTCGAGCGGGTGCTGCCGCTCGTCAAGGAGCACGGCGCCGCCGTCATCTGCCTGACGAACGACGAGACGGGCATCCCGCAGACGGCGGACGAGCGCGTGGAGGTCTGCAAGCGGCTCGTCGACGCCGTCCACGGCACCTGGGAGATCCCCCTCGAGGACATGGTCGTCGACCCGCTGGCCATGACCGTCGGAGCCGACCCGCAGGCCGTCCTCGTCACGCTCGAGACGATCGCCCGGATCCGCGAGGAGTTCGGCCTCAACATGACGCTCGGCGCCTCGAACATCTCGTTCGGGCTGCCGGCGCGCCATGCGCTGAACGCCGCGTTCCTCGTGGCGGCGTCCTACGCCGGCCTGACGAGCGCGATCATGGACGCGCGGACCGCGCAGACCGTGGACGCATGCCGCTCGGCGGACCTTCTGTTCGCGCGCGACGAGTGGGGCATGAACTGGATCGCCGCCCACCGCGAGAAGCAGGCCGCGGCGACGTGAGCGCTGTGGCCGATCGCCCCGAGGCCGAAGGCGCCGCCGCCCATCACCCGACGAGGGTGACGCTTCGCTTCGAGCCGTCCGGAACCGCCGTCCGGGTGCCGCCGGGCGTCAGCGTGTTCGATGCCGCGTCGTGGAACGGGATCGCGATCGACTCGACCTGCGGCGGCCACGGGACGTGCAAGAAGTGCAAGGTGCGCGTCGTCGACGGCGACGTTCCGATCTCGGCGCTCGACGTGCGCGCGTTCGACCAGGCGGAGCTCACCGACGGCTGGCGCCTCGCCTGCCGCGCCGAGGCTGTCGCGCCGCTGGCCGTCGACGTCCCACCGCTCGTCACGCGGCCGAAGGCGTCCACCGTGGGCGTCGGTCGACAGGTGATCCTCAGGCCGGCACTCCAGAAGCGCTACGTCGAGCTCGACGAGCCCTCGCTGTCCGACCAGCGCACCGACATCGAGCGCATCGCCGACGCGCTCGACGATCTTGAGCTGAAGGTCGAGCCGGCCGTGCTCCGGCTCCTCCCACGCGTCCTGCGAAGCTCCGGCTTCCGCGTCACCTGCGTCGTCGTCGACGACGTGCTCATCGACGTGCAGCCCGGGGACACGACCGAGCTTCTGCCCGCGATCGCGTTCGACCTCGGCACGACGACGGTGGTCGCCACCCTGCTCGACCTCGGCACCGGAACCCCGCTCGCCGTCCGGTCGAGGCTGAACCGCCAGCAGCCCTTCGGCGCCGATGTCATCTCCAGGATCTCGGCCACGATGCTCGACCCGGCGGCGCTGGAGCGCCTGCGCGAGCTCGCCGACGAGACGATGCAGGAGCTGGCCGAGGAGGTCTGCGCGACGGCCGAGATCGAGCCGACCGAGGTCTGCGAGGTGTCGCTCGCCGGGAACGCGACGATGACCGAGCTCGCGCTCGGTATCGACCCGGAGCCGGTCGGGGTGGCGCCGTTCATCATGGCCTCGCGGTCGTTTCCCGACATGCCCGCCTCCGAGCTCGGGCTGAGGCTCCACCCGCGGGCGCGGGCGACGATCTTCCCGGCGCTCGGGGCCTACGTCGGCGGGGACATCGTGGCCGGCCTCCTGGCGACGGGCATGACGACCGACTCGCGCCTACGGCTCTTCATCGACGTCGGCACGAACTGCGAGATCGCCCTCGGCTCGGCAGACGGCATCGTCTGTACGGCCGCGCCCGCTGGCCCGGCCTTCGAGGGCGCGCAGATCCGCTGCGGCATGCGGGCTGCGGACGGCGCGATCGAGGTGGTGAGGATCGCGAACGACGCGCTGGAGCTCGAGGTGATCGGCGGCGACATCGAGCCGGTCGGCCTGTGCGGCTCGGGGCTCGTCGACGCGGTCGCAGAGCTCGTCCGAGCCGGGCTGCTCGAACGGTCCGGCCGCTTCGTCAGCGAGGAGCAGGCGGCGTCGCTCTCGCCCGGGCTCGCGCGACGCCTGGTCGCGCGCCCCGACGGCGAGCGGATCTTCGTGCTGCACTGGGCCGGGGAGGAGGGCGACGCCGACGCCGCCGTGTACCTCTCCCAGCGCGACGTCCGTGAGCTCCAGTTCGGCAAGGCGGCGATCGCGACCGGCTGGAAGCTCCTCGTCGAGGAGCTCGGGATCGACGAGCGCGACATCCAGCAGGTCCTGCTGGCGGGCTCCTTCGGCTCCTACCTCTCGCCCGCGAGCGCGATCCGCATCGGCCTCGTGCCGAAGCTGCCGCGCACGCGCATCATCTCCGCCGGGAACGTCGCCGGCGAGGGTGCGAAGATGGCCCTGCTCTCCCTCCAGGAGCGCCATGCCGCGCAGGCGATGGTGAACGAGATCGACTACGTCGAGCTCTCGGATCGCGCGGACTTCAACGACCGCTTCGTCGACCTGCTCGCCTTCCCGGAATGACCGCGCCCCGCGAGCGCATCCTCGTTCTCGCCTGCGGAGCCCTCGCCCGCGAGGTGCTGGCGCTCGTCCGGCTGAACGGCTGGACGCACGTGGACGTGCGCTGCCTGCCGGCCAGGCTCCATCTCGTGCCGGACGAGATCCCTGCGGCCGTCGACGCGAAGCTGGCGGGCGCCCGCGATCGATACGACCGGGTCTTCGTCGCCTACGCCGACTGCGGAACGAACGGCCGCCTCGACGAGATCGTCGCGGCCCACGGGGCGGAGCGACTTCCCGGCCTGCACTGCTACGGCTTCTTCGCCGGCCATGCCGCCTGGGAGGCGATGCAGGACGAGGAGCCGGGAACGTTCTACCTGACCGACTTCCTCGCCCGGCACGCCGAGGCGCTCGTGATCCGACCCCTCGGCCTCGACCGCTTCCCGGAGCTCGTCGCCGACGTCTTCGGCAACTACCGACGCGTCGTGTACCTCGCACAGACGGATGACCCGGACCTGACGGCGGCGGCGCAGCGGCTCGCGGAGCGGCTCGGGCTCGTGTTCGAGCGACGGCTGACCGGCTACGGCGAGCTCGCGCCCGCACTTGCAGGCTTCGTGGACGAGAGACGCGCTGCCTGAGTTGACGGTCATCCGCTGGCGCGACATCCCGGCGCAGGTCACGGCCACCGACGGGCAGGCGACCGCGCGGGCACAGCTCTCCGTCCGCTTTCAGAAGGCGATCGACGCGGCCGCCATGAAGGCAGGCCTGAGCGAGATGGACGCGTACCTCGACGAGTGGCGCCGGGACGCCCGGTCGTGCGGCGACGATCTCGAGGGGGAGGTCGCCTCCGAAGTCGAGCGGCTCGAGACGGCGTTCCCGCGCGAGCTGCTGCTCCGGATGACCCGGACGGGCGGCCTCGCGCCCGGAGACTGAGCGCAGGTTCGTGTTCCGGCTCGACGGCAGAGTCGCGCTCGTGACCGGAGCGGCATCCGGGATCGGTGCCGCAACCGCCGTCGCGTTCGCGAGGGCCGGGGCCGACCTCGTCCTCTGCTGGTACGAGCGCGATCCGCACGACATCCGTCCCGTCACGGCTGCGGTCGAAGAGCTCGGCAGGAGGGCCCTCGTCGTCGAAGGGGACATCTCGGAGGCGGGCGTCGTCGAGCGCATGACGGCGGAGGCGGTGACCCGCTACGGACGTCTGGACGTCGTTCTCGCCAACGCCGCGATCGCACGCGACGTGCCGGCCGCCGAGCTCGACGACGAGCGCTGGCAGCGGCTTCTCGAGGTCGACCTCACCGGCGTGTTCCGGTGCTTTCGCGCTGCCATCGCGCCGATGCGGGAGGCGGGGTGGGGGAGGCTTCTCGCGACGAGCTCGATCGCCGGGGCGGTGCAGGGCTGGCCCCGCCATGCCCACTACGCGACCGCGAAGGCCGGGATCGTGGGGCTCGTCCGGAGCCTCGCCCTGGAGCTCGGGCCGGACGGGATCACGGTGAACGCGGTGGCGCCGGGCGTCATTCCCTCCCCGCAGAGCCTCGATCCGGTGAACTCGCTCGGCCCCGAGGGGGTCGCCGCGTTCGTCGACCGGGTGCCCGTCGGTCGAAACGGGTCTCCGGACGACGTCGCAGCCGCCTTCGTCTACCTCGCGAGCGAAGAGGCGGGCTTCGTCACCGGCCAGACGCTGGTGGTCGACGGGGGCGTTACCCTGTCGCTCACCTGATGCCGACCTTCGAGCAGACGATCGAGGTCGCGGCCGCCCCTGCGGACGTCTACCGCTACCTCGCCGACTTCGAGCACGTCGCCGAGTGGGACCCCGGAATGGCCGAGTCCCGCCTGGTCTCCGGCGAGCCCGGCGCCCCCGGCGCCGTCTACGACGTCGTGGCGCTGTTTCGCGGCACGCGGGTCCCGTTTCGCTATCGCATCGCCGAAGCTGAGCCCGAACGCAGGGTGGTCTTCGAGGGCGAGGGCGCCAAGGCCCGCTCGACCGACGAGATCCTCGTGCAGCCGGCGGGCGACGGCAGTCGCATCACCTATCGCGGCGAGCTCAGCATGAAGGGCCCCTACCGCCTCGTCGAGCCCTTTCTCCGCGGTACGTTCGACCGGATGGGCAGGGACGCGATGGCGGGACTCGAGGCGAAGCTCGACGGCCTGGACGTCTAGCGGCGCGAGCGACCGCGACGGAGGAGAGGGACGGACCGCGTCAGTCGGATCCGTCCCCCTCGCCGGAGCGCCGTTCGAGGCACCTCGGGGCGGAGAGCCAATCTGCGGCGCGTCAGGAATCTCCCAGATCGATGTAGCTCCTGTCAAGAAGGAGCGGGTGCCGCAGAGGGAGCCCCGCCCGCCCGACGCGCCTAGTCGCCCTCACGGCGCGTCGGTGAGGAATTAGCAATAGTGCCCGGTCAGACCTTGGCTGTGCCGCGGGAAAGTTCCTTGGCTCGAGTGTGAGCCTCGTGCTCGCCTTGAACCCGGTCGACGACGACGCCGTGAGCCCGGAGGTCATACCAACCACCGCCACTAGCTCGTACGTCCGTCGGCGCGGCCCTCTCGGCCTCGTCTGCTTGGACGTACTCAAGGGTGAGTTCCGCCATCCGCCTGAGTCCGGCATCCTCGCCCTGCACCTTGTCGACGCACACCCCGCGCACCCAGACCTCATACCATCCGCCACCGCCTCCGGGCCGAACGTACACCGGCGACGCAGCGTGCAACCGGGCAAGAACGCCGGTGTAGGCATTCGACTTTCTCTCTGCCTTCCGTCCGCGCTGAACAGCCTTCCGGAACTTCTTCGGCTTGCGCTCCGACAAGCCGATTCCGGCCAGCACGAGCTCTTCGACTCGCTCTGGTCTTTCACCGAAGGGCCCCACTTCCGCGCCATTCCTGCTCATCGACTTTCTGCTCCTTTTCGCTTGGCCGACTCTTACCCCATCGCCTCGGCTCTTACCCCATCGCCTCGGCGTGGAAACCGCAACGCGCCGGCGATCCGTCACGGGCTGGACTCTGAGAGCTGTTACGACTGGAAGGTGAGGGACTGGCGCCCGCGTGAAGCGCCCGACATGGCCTGAGCGAGCCCTTCCGAGCGCCCCGCAACACAGGCGGTCGTCTACAATCCGAGTCCGCAGGGGCGGTTAGCTCAGTTGGGAGAGCACCAGCTCGACAAGCTGGGGGTCACTGGTTCGAGCCCAGTACCGCCCATACAGACCCGACGGGTGACGCGGAAACCCGCATTCCTCCAGCGGTCAGGTGTGCCATGAATGCCAGGAGCGTTCGTCCGGTGCTGTCCCCGGTGCTGTCCTCGGATCCGCTCTCGAATCTAACGCTGGCACCCACCCAACGGGTGCGCTCCGGGTTAGCGGTATGAGGGTTCTAAGCCCGCGTCAGCCGACCTGGGTCTTTACGCGGAAGCTCCCGGGACCGGCATCGCGCCGATCTGCTGCAGGAAGCTGATCTCGTCGAGCCGCGCCCAGCGTTCGGTGCAGCGCCCCTCATTGTCGAGCTTGAAGATCGTGATCTCCTCGAAATCGAACTCGTTCCCCGACGCGGGCAAACCCATCAGTTCGCCGCGATGAGTGCCCTTGACCCGGAGGCGCACCGCCACGCGGTCACCCGCGTCGAACACGTCGACCGGTTCGACCGTGGCGTCAGGGCAGGCCGACCAGAAGGCGCGGTAGAACTCGGTCACGCCTTGCTTGTCGAGGGTTCCCTGTGTCCCGGGTAGCCCGTGAAATGCGACGTCGTCGGTGTACAGGTCGAAGTACGCTTCGTCGTGCTGGTTGAACTCCTCGACTGAGCGCTCAAGCCGTGTCGTGTCCGCCATGCGTCGCCCCTCCCTATTGAGTAAGGCGGCGATGCTATCGCAGCGAGCCTGTTCCTTCGCGTGAACGGGCGCGGACATGCTGCGCAGTCATATCGTCGATCGTGCCCTACTGGACGACCATCTTTACGGTCAAGAGGAAGTTCGTGGTTGTCTGGTCGGCGACTGCCAGGATTGCCGCGACTGCCGTGCTCCGCGCCAGCACGAAGACGTCGCCGCTCGGCAGGGAGCCGGTCAGCGGGATCGTCGCCGTGGCCGTCGGGCTTCCGTTGGCGAAGATCTGCACGTCGTAGCTCCCGGTCAAGGTCACGGTCGCGCCGGTTCCGTTGAAGAGCTCGAGCGCCTTGTTGTTGCTCGAGCCTTCGACGTACTCGCTGACGAAGAGCTCGGAGCCGACGGTTGACTACCGGCTGCGCAGGGCGGCTACCTGCTCACGCAAGCGCGTCGAGACGCGCGCGCACTGCAAGCCGCGCTCGATGCGGCGATCGACCACATCGAGTCGCTCGCGATCGAGGACGGGCGGCGATCTACCGGATAACGGCGGAGCCGGCGCTAACCAAGATCGTGCGTTCGTCCTGGAGCGACACGCGGCTCGACCTAGACGGCGTCGCCCGCGCGCTCGGCGGGGGCTCCGACGAGCGGCCCGACGCAGAAGTGCTCCATGTGCCGCTCGGCGAGCCGGCTGTGGTATTCGCCGAACTCCGCCGTGGCGTCCTTGCCGCCGTAGATGCGGGCCACGAAAGGCCCGCCCGGGTGGTGGTCCTTCCACTCGGTGAAGTCGTAGACCTTGCCGCGGATGACGACCCAGCAGTCGTCGAACGACGTGTGCTGCGCGAGCTCCTCGCGTGTGACGGGCCGGTCGCCGGTCCATGGCTTCGCCGGCTTCCAGAGGCTGCGGGCGATCTCCTGGCGCGCGCTCCCCAGCGCCTCGGTCCGCGAGCGGAAGTCCCACGGCCCGAGCTTCCTGAGCGGCAGCTTGTCGCCGATCTCGCGCGCGTCGAACGCGTAGATCCACGAGTCGTCGCTGCCCGCACGCTCGGTGTGATCGAAGACGGGGTAGTCTCGCTCGTTGACCGCCGCGAGGATCTGCCGGCGCTGAGGCGAGTCCGCCGGCTCGAGGTGCTTGAAGAGGAACTTCGACGCGAACTGGAAGCGCGTCGCGCGGTAGTAGCGCACGCGCTCGTAGTGCAACAGCGCGCGGTAGATGTCGCTGCCGTGGAGCTCGAAGCACTTTCCCAGTGCCGCGGCGTCCTCGAGGGCCTGCGCAGCGCCCTGGCCGAAGGTCGGCAGCATCGGGTGAGCGGCGTCACCCACCAGGCCCACGCGACCCTCCGTCCAGTTCTCGAGCGCGTCCCGGTCGTAGAGCCCCCACTTCGTCGGGTTCTCCATCAGGCTCGTGAGTGCGACGACGTCGTCGTGACGGGGGTCCCCCTCGAACGCCGTGCTCATGTTGCCGACCATCTCCTCGCGGTCGGCGGGGAACCAGTCGCCCTCTTCGCGCTCGAACTCGTCGGCGTTGGGCTCGTAGTAGGCGAGCCACACGTTGAGCAGCTCGCCGCCGCGGACCCAGTACGTGAGCGTCTGCGCCGTCGGGGTCTCGCGGGTGTCCATCGACATCGTCTCGATGGGGTTGTGGTCGAGCGGGCTGCCGTCGGGCTTGCGCGCCGCGGCGACCTTGTCCCTCGGGACCAGACCGCGGTAGACGACGACCTCGGTCCAGCGCTTGGTCGACACGCCGGGCCAGACCGCATCCAGCACCCGGGAGTTGACGCCGTCGGCACCGATCAGCAGGTCGCCGGTCTCCATCGTGCCGTCGGAGAACGTCACGGTCACGGACTCGTCGTCCTGGCTCACGGCCTCCAGGCGCTTGGCCATGTGGACCTGGATCGGGCAGTTGACGCCCGTCTCCGGCGCGAACTCGAGGACCCGCTTGTGGAGGGCCATCAGCAGGTCGAGGCGGTGCATGTGGTGGAAGCCGGCGTTGTCGCCGGCCGAGGTGTTGTGGTCGAGCGGCTTCCGCGTGATCGAGCCGTCCTCCCAGACCATCCGCGTCTCGTGGAGGATCGCCGCCCTGCCGCCGTCGACTGCCCCGTCGGGGCCCTTGGGGTCACCGCCGTCGAGGTCGACGCCGAGCCACCGGCACAGCCTTGCGCCGTTCGGGGGGATGTTCAGGCCCGCTCCCGCGGTGCTCGGCGTGAGCGTCTGCTCGAAGACGTCGATCGTCGTGAAGACGCCCGACTCCCGCAGCGCCAGAGCGGTCATCAGCCCCGCCATGCCACCACCTGCGATAAGTGCCCGCAAGAAGTCGCTCCAGTTCCTCTCCGTGGGTGGCGTCCGACCGCGCGAGCGGCGCACGCCGCCGGCGACTGTAGCTCGGAACCATTGGGACGGCAAGTTGGCGGCACGCCGCCGCAATCCTCCGCGCGCGCGATCATCTCGGACATGCGAGCCAACGGACGGATCTAAGAAGGAGAACTTGACCTGCCAGGGCGAGCAGTCACCACCTGAGCCCGCGAGCGCCCAACTCTGACCTGACGGCCGCCCAGGCGATGTCCTGGGCTGTCAGCTCGCCGAGCGGCACCCGTCCGCGTCTCGCGCCGTCCGGGTAGGCGTCCTCTGGTTGCGCCGCCTGTCGTCGGCGGTGGGCTCTGACGCGGCAGCGGCTGCTGCAGAACCACGCTGAGGATCGCCGCCCGTCGAGCGACCGCCGCAGTGTCGGCAGGAACGGTCTTCTAGTTCCACTCCGGCATCGGCGGCGGCGACCCCGACACGAGTAGCGTCGCGAGCGGGTCATCCTGCCAGTCCGGCTCGAACACCTCCGCCCCGGCGACCCGGCCGTCCTTCCGGTACATGACCGCCACCCCGCCGCGGACGACGAACAGCACCCCGGCTGTGTCAGACCAGATGTACGCCGTCCCGACCCAGGGCAGGTCAAACATCGTCGCCCGCGACGGCTGCTCGATCCACGGATCCTCAGTCCGGAACAGCAGCGGCTCCCTCACCCGGTACAGCCGGTACGCGGCCTGGAGTGCGCCCAGCGTCGCCACGTAGTGCTCCCTCGCCCGCGGCGGCAGCGCGTACAGATCCATTCCCGCTGACGCCCGGACTAGGACACCGAATCGCGAAAGGCGATGGCCTCCCCGGCAATTCCGGTCGCCTCTTCGATAGGCACGATCGGGTTTACCGAGAAGCGAAGCCATGGTGTCCAGGGCGAGGTCGTCCTGGCGATCGTTGCGGCGCTGTCGGCCTCGATGATCGCAACGCCACCCGTGCCGTCGGCGAGCCCGTAAAACCCCTTGAACTCGGCTCCGGCTGGAGGCTGCCACTGCGCGAACACGGCAAGGGATCGCTTCTCTGGTACCTGTCTCGTTAGGAGGCGTTCGCGATGGCCAGCTTTCCCCGGGTATGGGTGCCCGTGAGGGATTCGAAGGCGCTGCCGGCTTGCTCGAGCGGATACGAGCGCAAGCAAGCGCCGGCATCGTCGTTTGACCGTTCATGTCAAGCGGATCTTCGGCACCGTGCCTCATCCGCCCACGCATCGCGAATCGCCGAGAGCGATCCGTTTGGACTCCGCGCGCCGGCCGGGAGACCGGAGGTCCGTAGCGCTGGGGCGGGCTAGACTCCCGAGAGCAGCTGCAGTGCCAGGGCAGGAGTGTCCTTGAGCAGCCGCGCTCGCCCCTCGTTGGCCACGACCATCGACGTGTGCTCGCGGGCCCGGTCGATGATCGCCGTCGCCACCCACCACGTGTTCGATCCCTGCTGGCCGAAGGAGGCATCGCCGAGGCCCTGAGCCGGCGCCCAGCCCAGCGCGTGCCGTTGCCCTGACCCGGAGGCGGGTGTGAGGAGGCGCTCGACCGTCTCCGGGCGCAGGAACCCTTCGTGCTGCTTGAGGAAGACGCGCTGGAACCTTGCCCAGTCCCCCAGGGTGAGGTGCAGCCGGCCGGCCGGAGACATGATCGCGGGGTTGTCGGATCTGGGCTGCTCCGGATCGGCGGGCTTCCCGCGGCCGAGATCGATCAGACCGAGCGGGCCGAGCGCCAGCATCCGGCCGCCGTGACCCCACAGCCCAGGCGGAGGCCCGAAGCCCCCGGAGGTGATCCCGAGCGGTGCCAGCACGTGGGTGGCGAGCGCCGACTCATAGGGTAGGCCTGTAATCCGCTCGATCGCGGCGCCGATCACGATGTAGCCGAGGTTCGAGTAGAGGAAGCGACCCGGCCGCCGAGGCGACTGCGCGAGCGCCGCCGCGGCAGCCTCCGTGCGCTGCTCCTCGGGCGGCCTTTCGTCCCCCCAAGCTGCCGACATCTCGCCCCGGCCGAGGTTCGCGGGTAGCCCGGCCTGCGAGACGAACACGTCGTCGATCGTGATGGCGCTCCAGCCGGCGTCGATCCTCTCGGCGAGGTCAGGGAAGAGATCGGGCAGCCGGGCCCCCCATTCCGCCTCTCCGCCCTCGACGAGCCGCGCGTACAGCGCCGCAGTGATCGACTTCCCGCACGAGCCGATGTGCCACCGGTCGTCGAGCCTGACTGGGTCGTCGCCGCCGCGAATCCGTACGCCGACGACATCCACGTCCACCCCTCCATCGCGTGTGACGACTGCGGCACCGAGCGCCGGGACCGCGTGCTTGTGCCGGAACCCGACGAGCTGTGCCCGGAGTTCGGCCGGCGGTACGGTCACGGACGATCAGGCAGGGACGAGCACCGCCAAGTCGTAGCCTCGCTCCTCAAGCGTGAAGCTGAACGTCTGGCGTGCGGGAGGCTGCTTCCGCCGGTTGAGGAGGTCGATCCCCATCTGGCGCAACGACCGTACTCGACGAATCCCTGACTGTCGAGGGCGAGAACAGATGTCACGAGAGGCAGGGTCCGGAGGCTCGGGCCGCGTCCTTCGCGCCTCCGGCCGGTCAGGCACGCATCATTCGGGCGTGCCGATCAGCCGATGGGTTCGTGAAGTGCGGGCGAGGCGCGGACTACGAAGCGCGGAAGCCGCAGGCGCATAGTGTCGTCAGTCGCTCGCCTGCGGTTGTCGTTCGGTCTGCTCGTCTTTCTCGGAGTCTTCCTTCCGCTGCTCCTCTTCGGCCACCTCGCGGAGGAGGTCTGGGAGGGCGGCGGTTTCGGGTGGGACCAATCGATCCTCCTGTTCTTCTATGACCACGCATCGCCCGCGCTCGACCACGTCATGCTCGTGTTCACACGCCTTGGTGGATGGATCGCCGTTCCGGTAATCACCACGCTGACCGTGGTCATCCTGCTGCGGCGCGGGCGCCGCGGGGACGCCGTCTTCCTTGTTCTCTCCGTCGGCGGAGCGATGCTCATCAACGTGATCCTGAAGCAGGTCTTCGAGCGCGCACGCCCTTCCCTCTGGGTGTCGATCGCGCCCGAGGACAGCTTCAGCTTCCCGAGCGGCCATGCGATGTCCTCGATGTCGCTCGCAGCCGCCCTCGTCCTCATCGTCTGGTCCACCCGCTGGCGCTGGGCTGCACTCGGGCTCGCCGTGATCTACGTGGCTGGGGTGGGTGTGTCGCGCGTCTACCTCGGCGTCCACTACCCGTCCGACATCGTGGCGGGATGGTGTGGAGCATTCGCCTGGGTGATGGGGCTCCACCTCGTCCGAAAGGCGATAAAGGCGCACGCTACGGCTTGATCCGCCCGCCCTGTGCTGAACAGCTCCCTCGAGCAATCTGAGTCGCGCTCGCCGACTCCCGGCATAGGGTAGGCAGGAGGTGGCGACGAGAAACCGAGCGGACGCGTCCGTGCCCGCGGTACGGATGCTCGCCTCGTACCGGGCTCGCTGGCTTCCCAAGGATGTCGTCGCGGGCCTCGTGTTGGCCACCCTGCTCGTCCCGCAGGGAATGGCGTATGCCGAGCTGGCCGGTCTGCCGGCGATCACCGGCCTCTACACGTCGATCCTCTGCCTGGTCGGCTACGCGATCTTCGGACCGTCGAGGATCCTCGTTCTCGGCCCTGATTCGTCGCTCGGCCCGATGATCGCCGCGACCATCCTCCCGCTGCTCGTGGCCAACGGAGATCCGGCGCGCGCGATCGCCCTCGCGTCGATGCTCGCGCTGCTCGTCGGGGCGATCATGGTTCTCGGGGGCATCGCCAGGCTCGGCTTCATCGCCGACCTGCTCTCGAAGCCCACCATGATCGGCTACATGAACGGTCTGGCGCTGACGATCCTGGTCAGCCAGCTGCCGAAGCTGCTCGGGTTCTCCGTCGACGCAGACGGATTCATCGACGAGGCGAAGGGGTTCGTGAACGGAGTCGCCGACGGGGAAACCGTGACGGCTGCCCTCGCCATCGGCCTCTTCGGGCTGGCCACGATCGCCGTCCTGCAGCGAGCGCTGCCGAAGGTTCCTGCGGTTCTCGGCGCCGTCGTCCTGTCGATCCTTGCGGCCAACCTCCTTGGTCTCGAAGACCACGGGGTGAGCCTCGTCGGCACGCTTCCTCAGGGATTTCCGCCCTTCACCTGGCCCGACGTAAACCTGTCGGACCTGCCGCTTCTCATCGGCGGCGCCGCGGGAATCGCGCTGGTCGCGCTCGCGGACACGATGGCGACCGCCTCGGCATTTGCGGAGCGGACCGGCGGGGAGCTCGACGGCAACCAGGAGATGATCGGAATCGGCGCTGCGAACATCGGAGCCGGGCTCTTCCAGGGCTTCGCGGTCAGCACGAGCGGCTCTCGTACTGCCGTCGCCGAACAGGCGGGAGCGAAGACCCAGATCACCGGGGTGGTGGGCGCGCTCGCGATCACGTTCATGCTCCTGTTCGTCCCGGGCCTGCTCAAGGACCTGCCACAGCCGACGCTGGCTGCCGTCGTCATCGCGGCGTCGCTCTCGCTCGCCGACGTCGGCGGAACGATCCGGCTCTGGCGCCAGCGACGGGCCGAATTCGTCGTGTCGATGGCGGCGTTTCTCGGCGTCGCCCTCTTCGGCGTTCTCCCAGGGATTGCGATCGCCGTCGCCGTGTCGGTGGCGGACGCGTTTCGCCGGAGCTGGCGACCGTACCAGGCCGTGCTCGGCCGCGTGGACGGTCTTGCCGGGTACCACGATCTGCGGAGCTATCCCGAGGCGCAGCTCCTTCCGGGTCTCGTCCTGTTCCGGTTCGACGCCCCGCTCTTCTTCGCCAACGCGAGGACCTTTCGCGAGCAGGTCCTCGCGCTGTCCAACGAGGTTTCCCCCATCTGGATTCTCGTTGCTGCGGAGCCGATCACCGACGTCGACACGACTGCGGCGGACATGCTCGAGGAGCTGGACGCGCTGCTCAACGGTCGGGGCGTGTCGCTCGTCTTCGCGGAGATGAAGGATCCGGTGAGGCGCAAGCTGGAGCGCTACGACCTCACGCGGACGATCGATCCCAGCCACTTCTTCCCGACGGTCGACACCGCGATCGAGGCCTTTCGCAGGGAAACCGGAGCCGCTTGGTCTCAGCGGTAGCAGCACCACGACCCGCCGGAGGCGGCCGGATGGGGTGACGGATGCGAGGAGAAGGTGGCTGTCCTGGCCGAAATTTCGCCAGGGTCCACCGGCCGCCGCAGGTGTGCGAGACGAGAGAACCTAGGGGATGGAGGTGGCGCATGGCCGAACATGCGGTGGTGGTAGCCGGGGGAGGTCCGACGGGGATGATGTTGGCGGGCGAGCTGGCGCTGGCGGGCGTCGAGGTCGTCATCGTCGAGCGCCGCGCCAGCCAGGCTCTCCCCGGCTCGCGCGCAGGCGGTCTGCACTCACGCACCATCGAGATTCTCGATCAGCGTGGAATTGCCGATCGGTTCCTTTCGCAAGGGCAGGTGACCCAGGTAGGGCAGTTCGCCGGGATCCCCTTGGACATCAGCGACTTCCCCACCCGCCATCCCTACGGGCTCGGGCTGTGGCAGAACGACATCGAGCGCATACTGGCCGGCTGGGTCCACGAGCTGAGCGTGCCGATCTCCTACGGCAGTGAGGTAACCGGTTTCGCGGAGGACGACACCGGTGTCGACGTCGGGCTGTCAGACGGCGAGTCGCTGCGGGCGCAATTTCTCGTCGGGTGCGACGGAGGACGCAGCCTGATCCGTAAAGCAGCCGGCATCGAGTTCCCCGGCTGGGATCCGACGACCAGCGCCCTGATCGCCGAGGTCGAGATGGCCGAGGAGCCGGAATTGGGCATCCGCCACGACGCCCGAGGCACTCACGGCCTTGGCCGGGTGGAGTACGAGATCCGCGACGGCGAGGTGGTCTTCAAGGATGAGGGACCTGTACGGGTCATGGTGACCGAACCGCACCCCGGAGCCACCAGCGAACCCACCCTGCGCGATCTCAGCGAGGCGCTCATCACCGTGTACGGGACCGACTACGGGATCCACAGTCCCACCTTCATCTCGAGGTTCACCGATATGACACGGCAGGCCGCGACCTACCGCGACGGACGGGTCCTTCTGGCCGGCGACGCCGCACACGTGCACGCCCCGGACGGTGGCCAGGGCCTCAACACCGGCGTGCAGGATGCGGTGAATCTAGGCTGGAAGCTGGCCCAGGTGGTCAGCCGGACATCCCCAGAAAGCCTCCTGGATACGTACCATGCCGAGCGCCACCCGGTCGCTGCCCGCGTGCTGCGCAACACGATGGCGCTGGTCGCGCTTCGCCGCCCAGACGAACGCACGAACGCCCTGCGCGACACCCTTGCCGAGCTCGTCAGGATGGACGAGCCGCGCAAACGATTCGCCGCGATGATGTCCGGTCTGGACATTCATTACGACCTCGGCGAGGGGCACCCGCTGCTCGGGCGCCGCATTCCCGATCTCGATCTGGTCACCCCGGGTGGAACGGTGCGAGTATTCACCCTCCTGCACGACGCCCGCCCGGTTCTTCTGAACCTCGGCGAGCCCTGGGGTTTCGACATCTCCCCGTGGGCAGAGCGTGTGTTGGCGATCGATGCCGAATATGCCGGCGATTGGGAGCTTCCGGCCCTGGGCCACGTGGCAGCCCCCGCTGCCGTGCTGATCAGACCCGATGGCTACGTCGCCTGGGTGGGGGACGGCACAGTTACCGGATTGCGCGACGCGCTGACTACCTGGTTCGGGCAGGCGGCGACAGCATCTCGGTAGCGATCAGCGACGACGGGGCAGGCGGGCAGGCATCGAGCGAAGCCGCCGGCGCCCGAGATCTTCAGTTCACCCAGGAGCTGGCGCGCGCGGGAAAGGGCATCCAGGGGATCGTCGCCGGGCGCCCGTGGGAATATCATCGACCCGTGGCGGGGTGCTGCAGGCGGGATTGCGGGCGCTTCTTCAACGCGCGCCTCGCATCCCGGGTGGCACGGAGGTACCGCCGGCGCGGGCTCGACAGGACCGCCCAGAGGATGGTGGCGTTCCTGCGCGAGCGCGGCATCGACGGCGCGAGCGTGCTCGAGATCGGCGGCGGGGTCGGAGAGATCGGCATCGAGCTCGTGAAGGCGGGCGCGGGACGGGCCGAGAACCTCGAGCTCTCTCCCGCGTACGAGACCGAAGCGCGAAAGCTCGCAGAGGAGAACGGCGTCGCCGGCTCGGTCGGCTGGCGGCTCCACGACATCGCCGAGGATCCGGAGTCCGTCGAGCCCGCGGACGTCGTGGTCATGCACCGCGTGGTGTGCTGCTATCCGGACTACGAGCGACTTCTCGGCGTCACGGCGTGCCGGGCGCGGCGCGTCCTCGTCTTCAGCTACCCGCGGCGGAACGTCGTCTCGCGTTTCTTCGTCAGCGCGGCCAATCTCGTGCAGCGCCTGAAGGGAAGCACCTTCCGGGCGTTCACCCACCCGCCGGCCGCGATGACGAATGTCCTCGAGCGCCAAGACCTGAGCTCGAGCTACCAGCACCACGCCCTTGTCTGGCAGATCGCCGGCCACGAGCGGCGTACCCAGCCCGGTCGCCCACGGGCCGACACACGGCCTGAAGAAGCGGGTGGGTTTGACACGATGTCGGCCGTCCATCACGCTACGATTTGCTGTTCGGCTTACGACTTGCTGTTCGGCTTACGCCCCGCGCGGTGGTGCTGCGGCCGCCGTCCCAGGGACGACGACACCCAGGAGGCTCGATGACGCTCGGACGATTCCGTTTTGCTTCTTCCCGCCGGTTCGCGGTCGCACTGGCGGCGGTGGCCGTCCTCACGTGCGCCTTCGCTGCCGAGGCCGGCGCGGCCCTCTTCACAGCCAAGATCGCTCCCGGCGCTGCCTCGGCAGGGAGCACTGCCACCTACCAGATCACGATTCGCAACGTGGTCGGGCCGCCGCTCGGCTCGGCGAACGTCCAGATCCCCGCTGGCTGGGAAGACGCGAGCGCGGGCACCCCCGTCGTGCGAAAGCCGAACGGGAAGGTGCAGAATCGCCAGTGGACGGCCGCGGTCGTCGGCGGGGTGTTGCAGCTTCGCGCGACCGGTTCGGGCTCGTCGAACAAGCTTCCGACCCTCTGGTCGCTGACCGTCGACGTCACGGTCACCGCTCCCTGCACGGCCGGCGTCTCGCAGTGGACCTCGGCGGCCAAGACCGGCTCGGGCTTCAACGGCACGCCGTTCTTCCTGCTCGGAACACAGCCGACGGTGACCGTGAGCGGCACGTGCAACAGCGCCGAGACGACGATTCCGGCCGAGGTGGGCACGCCGGCGAGCGGCGGGACCTGCGACAACGCGACGACCTCGCTCACCTCGTGCCTGTTCGTCTCGCTTCCCTTCGGAGCGAACGGGCCGGTGCAGCTCATCACGCACAGCGAGCCGTTCGACGACCTGCCCGAGGACGGGTTCGAGACGTTCCAGTCCGTTCTCGGGAACTTCAAGGACGACGAGAACCAACCGATCTACGACCAGTACAACCCGGCGTTTCTCGACATCGAGGTCGACGCCAGCCTGGTCGACTTCTGCGGAGAGGAGACGGAGAGGACGATCCAGGGAGGGCCCTGCATCGCCGAGGAGCTCTGGGCGTCGTTCCCGTCCTTCCAGGGTGGAGCCTGGTTCCAGGTGCCGTTCTGCGACTACGGCAAGTCCGGGTATCAGTTCCCGCTGGTCGACTACTACGGGGAAGAGGTCTATCCCGCCTGTATCCGGGAGCTGATCCTCGAAGAGGACGGCGACCTCATCTTCGAGACCCAGTTCTTCGACGACCCGAGGTACACGACCAAGTAGACGAGACCGGGGGCGGCCGGCTGGGGCCGGCCGCCCCTCTACGTGAGCGGCACGGGTTGGTAGTCGACAATCCCGAGCTCCTCGAAGATCGCAGTGCTCTCTTTCGAGAGCTCGCCCGCCCCGCGCTCGCCAATCAGGCGGAGGACCGCAGCGAGCCGGTCGAGGGACAGCGCGCGCTCGAGGTCGGCGTCTCCGTCGCGGCCTCGGGCGATCGCCTCCTCGAGCGATGCGCGTGCGGCGGCCAGATCTCCGGTCTGCGCGAGCGCACAGGCCCTGATCCGGAGCAGGCTTCGCCAACGTGCGGAGGAGGCGCCGCCCTCGCCTGTGAGCTTTCCCTCGAGCTCATGCGCGAGCTCGAGCGACCGCTTCGGCTCGCCGTCGTAGAGCAGGCCTTCCGCCCGGCGTAGCTCGCTCTCGAGAACCTCGGCCTCGGCGCCGGACTCGCGGAACACGTCGAGCGCGTCCGCGAGGAGCGCGAGCCCTTCCTCCGGCCGGCCGGTGCAGCAGGCCAGCCTGCCGAGCTCGCTCGCGGCGTAGGCGACCCCGACGCGGTCTCCGGCCGCGCGCCACACCCGCCCCGCGTCACGAAGGTATTCCTCCGCCTCGCCACGTCGCCCCTGGCGGGAGCGGATCTCGCCGACGTTGAACGTCGCGTCGGCCCGCGAGACCGTGTCGCCCGTCCGCCAGTACAGCTCACGCGCCCCTTCGTAGAGCTCGACCGCGTCGGACCAGCGCCCCTCGTGGTACGCGCGCGTCCCGAGGTTGACCGTGAGCGACGCCTCGCGGGTGAGATCGCCGAGCTCGCGGTAGATGGCGAGCGCGCGGTCCGCGTAAGGCTCCTCGCTGGCGAGCCCGAGGACGAGGTGGGTCACGTCGAGCACGTGGTACGCGCGCGCCCGGGGCGCGGGGTCGCCGCCCAGCTCGGCATGGGTGAGCGAGCGGGTACACCAGCGAAGGGCGTCGCGATAGCGACCTTGCCGAAACCGCGTGGAGCCGTAGGCGACGCACAGCTCGGCGAGCTCGTTCTCGCACGCCGGCCCGCCGCCTGCCTGCTCGACCAGCGTGATGCCCCTCGAGAGCTGGCGTAGCGCGCTCGAGAAGCGGCCGAGTCGTTCCGCGATGCCGGCCTGCTTCCGGTAGGTCCGCCCGCCCGTCACGGAGTCGTCGACCGCGACCCGTCGGGCCGCGCGGTAGGCGTCGAACGACTCCTCGAGCGCTCCGATCTTCTCCGCGACGTCCCCGAGCGCCTCCTGAACCCCGGCGAGCTCGGCGGTCGTGACGGTCGTGCCGTGCGCCGCCTCGAGCGCGCGGCGGTAGAAGTCGCGCGCGTCGGCGTTCGAGAACCGGGTCCTCGCCTGCTCGCCCGCGGCCAGCGCGTACCGCCAGGCCTCCTGGTGGTGGCCTGCGCGCAGGAAGTGGAGCGAGAGGATCTCCGCTTCGGCCTCCGCCTCGGGACCCGCACGCTGCTCGAGCACCGCAGCGGCACGGGCGTGAAGCTCGCGGCGCCTCCGGTAGGGAAGCCCCTCGTACGCTGCGTCGCGCACCAGCGCGTGCCGGAACCGATGCCGACCCGGGCCGTCTCCCGTCACGAACCCCTCGAGCGGCGACAGGTCGGCGTCCTCGTCCTCGAGCAGCTCGCGGAGGACGTCGTCCTCGAACGCGGTGCCGAAAATCGAGGCCGAGCGCACGAGCCGTCGCTCGGCGGGCGTGAGCCGATCGAGCTGGATGCCGACCATCCCCTCGATCGACGAGGGGAGCTCGTCGATGCCTGCCGCCGAGCGCGCCGCTTGGAGAAGCTCGCTCAGGAAGAGCGGATTGCCGCCCCCGCGCGTCGCGAGGGTGGTCACCTCGTCCGGACGCAGCGGGAGGTCTTCGCTGGCGGCCACGAGCAGCGCCTCCGCATCGTCCTGCCGGAGCGGCTCGGGCCGGAGCGACCGGACCTGTGGCTCGTCCGGAGCGACGAACCCCGCCTCCTCGTCGCGTCGAGTCACGCAGGCAAGCCACGGAGCGTCGCGAGCTTCGGCGGCGACATGCGCGAGCAGGCTGGAAGACGCGTCGTCCAGCCAGTGGACGTCCTCGATCGCGAGGACGGTCGGGCCCGGGAGCAGGTTCCGCAGCAGATCGATCGTCACCTCTTCGAGGCGAGCCTGCCGGAACTCCGGGTCGAGCTCTGCGACCTCCTGTGTCTCCGGGACGTCGACGTCGAGCGCAAGCGCCAGGAGCGGCAGCCAGGGGTCGATGCCGGGCAGAGCCTCCCGGGCCCGAGAGCGCAGGCGTGCGGCTGCCTCTGCCCGACTTGCGGCCGGCGGAACGTCGAGCGCCTGTCGAAGGAGAATCGTGAAGGGCGCGTACGGGGTCGAGGAGGTGTACAGCTCGCAGCCGGCCCTCAGGATCGTGAACCCGTCGGCCCGCGCGCAGATCTCCTGCAGCAGCCTGGTCTTGCCGATCCCGGCCGGCCCGACCACCTCGAGGAGGCCGCCGGATCCCGCCCGGGTGGCCGTCAGCGCCTCGTCGACCACCCGCAGCTCGGTCCCGCGCCCCACGAGCGGCAGCTCCCGGCTCTCGTCGGCTCCCTGCGCCCGGTCGGCCCGCGTGCCCCGGACCGCGTAGGCGCGCACCGGCTCGCGCTTACCCTTCACCGGGAAGGGAGGGAGCTCGTCGACCGAGAAGACGTGCGAGCGGCCGAGGAGCGACGCGGTCGCGAGCACCTGGCCGGCCTCTGCCTCGCCCATCAGCCGCGCTGCCAGGTTCACCGCGTCTCCCATGACGGTGTAGGTCCGGCGGTAGGGCGGTCCCAGCGATCCCGCGAACACGGGCCCCCGGTTGGCGCCGATCGAGAGCGGCAGGCGCAACCCGGCCTCGGCCAGCGCGAGCAGCGTGTGGAGCAGGCGCTCCTCGTCGTCGCCGACGCGACTCGGTGCGCCGCCGGCGAGGATGAGCTTCGTCCCGTCCGCGTCGATGTCGCTGCCGAGGAAGGTCGTCCCGTGCCGGTCGGCCGCCGCTTGAGCGGCTGCGACGACGTCGTCGAGGGCTCCCGCGGCGTCGGAGGGGCTCCTCGCCTCGAGCTCGTCGACGCCCCCGACGTGCACGAACGCGACGCTGACCGAGCGATGCTCGGGCTCGTCGTCGCCTCCGACGAGGTAGTGGCGGAGCGCGCGCGGGATGTACGGCTCGAGGTCGAGCTCGGCCGGCACCCGGTCGGGCTCCTGGCCGGTGCCGAGCCCGGGGGGCGAGCGCCGCAGGAGAACGCCACCCGCGACCGCTTCGCCGAGCACCGCCGGCGGCAAGACTGCGGCGGTGGCCTGGCTGACGACCACCTGCCCGGGCTGCGCGATCTTCTCCATCGCGACGACCGTGCTGGCGCCGCCGCCGGTCACGATCAGCTCGCGGTGCGACTCGCCGGCCAGGACGAAGAGGAAGCGCCCGCTGTGAAGGCCGGCCGACATCCGCAGCGTGACCGCGCCGACGGACGTCTGTACCCGTCCTATCTCACGGATGGACGCTCTCATGCCGTGGGCCGACCGCGCCGCCGCGGCTTCGTGGCCGGCACCGGTGAAGAGCAGGAGCAGCGCATCCCCGCCGAACTTGATCAGGCCTCCACCGTTGCCGTACGCCACCGCGAGCAGCTGGGTGAAGAGGCGTTCGATCACCTCGGTCACCTCTTCCGCACCGAGCTTGCCCTTGCGGGCGAGGCGCTCGGACATCGCCGTGAAGCCCGACAGATCGACGAGGACGATCGAGCCGTCGACCTCCTTGAACTGCGTCGCCGGCTCCTCGGCAGCCCAGCGCAGCAGAAGTCGAGGCACGTACGGTCGCAGTCCGGCCTCGGGGCCCTGCTCGTTCACCGTCCGGCGTCGCCCCCGCCCTCGAGGGCCGCTTTCAACCTGGCCAGGTCGCCTTCCAGCCGCCGGGCCGCCTGGCGGCCGACGAGAGCGCCGGTCAGACCCCGCAGGCGCTTCTCGTCCCCCTCACCGTCGATGCGGACGAGCGTGCTTTCGTCTTCAGTCGTGAACGTGTGGCGAACGCTGATCGGCACGGGGCCTTTCACCACGCGCAGCGAGAGGAGCGTCGGCGGCTCGAGCGCGGTCACCTCGAGCGTCGACTCGAACCGCTTGCCGAGAAAGACGCGCACCTCCGTGTACCTCGACCCGACGGCGAGTGGTCCGTCGCAGCGGACCTCGACGACCTCGGGTTGCCAGACGGGCAGCCGCTCGAGGTCGGCGACGAAGGCGAACACGTCGTCGATCGGCCCGGCGATCGTGATCGAGCGGGTGACCTGCATCACCGGGCCGCGTCCCGGAAGATCAAGATCGACCCCTTGACATCCCGCGCACGCCGGTCGATACTACAGATGCCCGCGGGGGCAGATTTGGATCTTCGGATCGCGAGTCGTCCGTGCGGGCTTCTTCGTGCGTATGACCCGGCTTCTCGCGCTGACACTCGCCGCGCTCGCGCTCGCAGTGGCAGCGGGCTGCGGCGGCTCCTCTGCAACCGGTGAGGCCGGCGACCCGCCGGGGGCGACGCAGCCGGAAACCGCGCCGACCACGGAGCCGGAGACCGCGCCGACGACCACGGAGCCGGAGACCGCGCCGACCACGGAGCCGGAAACCGCGCCTGCCGGCACGGACGCAGCGACCGAGACGGTGGACGAAGCCGCGGCGGAGGAGATCGCGACGCTCGTCGAGGTCTGGTATGCGGAAGCCGACCCCGCGGTCTGCGACCTGATGACGAACGCGCTGCTCGAGTACGGCTGGGAGATGACCGGCGACGCCGGGCGAGCCGCCTGCCGCACGAGCCTCGAAGCCGCCGATCCGGTCACGGACGTCGAGGTCGGGACGCCCGAGATCTCGGGCAAGACCGCGGTCGTCGTCGTCGCCTACACGCTGCAGGGGAACAGGCAGCGGGACGGCGTCGAGCTTGTGCTGCGAGACGGCGAATGGCAGCTCGACGGAGTCGTCCGCACCGGGTAGCGGGCGTCTATCCGCAGGCGCCGGAGACCGCAGGCATGACGGTCAGCTCGGCCCACGCGCCGCTGCCCGTCGTGTAGTAGTCGTAGAGCGAGTAGCCGAACGGGCGGCACGTCGCGATCGCCTTCATGAACCCTTCGGCCTCGGCGCGACTCGTTCCGTCGGCAACGCCGCCGATCGTGTGGATCGGGTAGCGGCGCTTCCCCGTCTCGCGCCGGATGATGGCGATGCTCTTCTCCGTGTAGGCCCGCACCGCCGCGGCTCCCTCGACCCGGTACGTGAAGTACGACATGGGCACCATGACGTCGTAGATCCCTGACAGCTGGGCGTACGGGAAGCCCGGCCAGTACGTCGGCGACAGCTCCATCCCGCGAGGGGAGGGGATGATCGCGCCGAGCGACGCACCGGCAGGCGACCGCTCGCGGATCATGCGCGACAGCGTCAGGAGGCGGGTGGTGCGAAGCGCGGCGGACGCGACCGCCGGCGACTCGATGTCGAGAGCGAACCCGTCGAACGTCTGCCCGCCCGGCGAGCGAAACCGGATCGCGGCGAGCGACCGCGCGAGATCCTTGGATACCTTCGCGAACGACGGGAGGTACCAGGCGACGACCTCGAGCCCGGCCGCGTGGGCCGCTTCGATCAGCTGGCCCGTGGCGGCCGGTTTGAGGATGGCCTTGGCTTGACGGTAGTTCGAGGTCTCGAGGTAGATCGTCTTCACGCCCTTCGCCGCGATTGCCGTCACGGTGGCGGCCGGCTGCGAGAAGGCCCGCTTGTCGTAGATGTCGATCCAGGTGCCCAGCCCCTTGTAGGGGGCGATGCTGCCTGCGCCCGGCGAGGCGGGAATCAGGAAAAGGGCGACCGCTGCCGCGACCACGAGGAGCGTACGGGCTCGTCCTCCGGGCATCGGGCCAGTGTAGGACGGGGGTGTGAGGAACCCGTAAAGCCAGACCTCGCCTCGAGCGGCGACCGCCCCCGGCCGATGAGCATGCTCTGATTCGACGAGACCAGCCAGGAGGAACGGAATGCGAGCTTTCACCGGAGCGGTCGCGGGCGCTCTCGCCGCAGTGGCGCTCGCCGCCGGCTGCGGCGGCGGGGGAGACGGGGACCGCCTGACGAAGGAGGAGTACATCCAGCAGGCGGACGCGATCTGCGCAGACGCGACCGGGCAAATCGACGGGCTGGGCGAGCCGCAGAGCCTCGAGGATCTCGCGGCGATGACCAAGCAGGCGGTCGCGATCGCCGCCGCCCAGCTCGAGAAGCTCAGGGCGCTCGTGCCGCCCGAGGAGATCGAGGAGCAGGTGAATCGCGCCTACGACCTCCTCGAACAACAGAACGGCGTTGCCGACGAGATCGTCGCCGCAGCCGAGGCCGGGGACGCCGAGAAGATCCAGCAGCTCGTCGACGAGGCTGCCCCGCTCGAGCAGGAGGGAGACGACATCGCAGCGAACATCGGACTGCAGGAATGCGGTTCGGAGGGCGCGTAGCGCACGAGATCGCGGGCAGTCCCTGCGCGCCGGGGCCTCCTGGTCCCGCTAGGCCCCTCCCAGAGCCGAAATCGGGCTCTCCGCCGTGGCCGACGGCGGCCCACGGCGGTAACCTGTAGTCGATGGCCGGCAGAGGGAACGGCGCTCCGGGCGGCGCGACAACCCGGGCGCGCTCAGGGCGTCTGACCGCCGACCAGGTTGCCGAGCTCCGGCGCTGGGCGCTTCGCGTGGGAGGCAACGGCTCAGACGGCACCCTGCAGGCAGCCGCCAAAGCGGTTGTCAAGCTCGCCAACGAGGTCGACCGCCTCCAGGCACCGGACGCGCAGGACGAGTGGTCGTGGTTCGACGGGGAGAACGGCGGCACCGCGACGACCCCGACGCCGGCGGAGCTCGAGAAGGCGCGAGTCTGGGCGAACTCGGTACTCGGCAACGGCTCCTCGCGCGAGCTGAAGGCGGCCGCCCGGGCGATCATCCTCCTGGCCGACGACGTCGAGGCACTCCAGACGGGCACGGCGCGACGGCGTGCAGTCGCCGCGGGGTCCGGCGGAAGCGGCCTCGGCGGCACGATCTCGCGCGCCGGCGCGGGCTGGCGAAAGATGCACCCGCTGGCGGTTCTCGCGCTCGTCGTGTCGCTGGTCGTCGTCTTTGGCGCGTTCCTCGTCGCTCGAGCCGCGGCGCCCGGGCTCGACGCCGAGGGTCCCGAGAACGGCGCGCTGGTCGGCGCGGCAGATCTCGAGACGCTCTCGTTCTCGGTTGCCGCGGACGATCCGGCGGCGGTCGGGTGGGCAATCGACGGCGAGGACGTGACCGGCGAAGCGACGTTCGCGAACGGGCGCAGCACGCTCGCGCCGCGAACGCTCGGGAACGGCGAGCACACTGTGTCGGCGAGCATGGACGGGCTCGTGCCGTGGAGCGGTGCCCGGGAGACCTGGGCGCTCACGGTCGACACCACGCCGCCGGCGATCGAGATCCCGGGCAACGTGATCCAGGCGCAGGTGCGCACGCCGTACGTCCTGAAGGGCAGCGTCGGGCCGGACGTGACGCTGACCGCGGACGGGAGGCCGCTCGAGCTCGCCGACGGCGCGTTCACGATGCGCTTCCCGCAGCCGCCGACGGAAGCTCTCGAGCTGCGGGCCGAGGACGAGGCAGGGAACGCGACGGTCGAGACGGTGTCGTTCGCGATCGTCCCGCGCCGTCCGGCGGCGCCGATGCGCGCCGTCCACGTCACCGCGGACGCCTGGGCGAGCGACGAGCTGCGGGCCGGGGTGCTCAGGCTGATCGACGAGGGCAAGGTGAACACCGTCGAGCTCGACCTGAAGGACGAGTCGGGCGTCGTCGGCTGGAACGCTCCGGTGCCGCTCGGCAAGGAGATCGGCGCGGTCCGCGACATCTACAACCTCCGCGCGGCGGTCCGGTTGCTGCACGAGAAAGGCGTGCGGGTCGTGGGGCGGCTCGTCGTCTTCCGCGACCCCGTCCTCGGCGAATGGGCCTGGACGAACGGCGAGCAGGATCTCGTCGTCCAGACGCCCGGCGGCGACGCCTACACGGGTGGGTACGGCGGCTACAGCTTCACGAACTTCGCCAGCCCCGACGTGCGCGCGTACAACGTCGACGTGGCGGTCGCGGCGGCGAAGCTCGGCGTCGACGACATCCTCTACGACTACATCCGCCGCCCGGACGGCCCGGTCGAGTCGATGGTCTTTCCCGGTCTCGACGGCGCCGCCGACGACGCGATCGTCGCCTTCCTCGAGGAAACCCAGAAGCGGCTGGCCGAGTACGGGACGTTCGTCGGCGCCTCGGTCTTCGGCGTGGCCGCAACCCGGCCCGACGAGATCGCGCAGAACGTGCCGCTCATGGCCGAGCACCTCGACTACGTCGCGCCGATGGTCTACCCGTCGCACTGGGGTACCGGCGAGTACGGTCTTACCAGGCCGGAGAGCCAGCCGTACGAGATCGTGGCCGGCTCGCTTCAGGACTTCAAGGCCGCCGTCGGCGGGACCGGCGCGCGGGTCGTTCCCTGGCTGCAGGACTTCTCGCTCGGCATCACCTACGGTCCCGAGGAGGTAGAGGCCCAGATCCAGGCGACGAAGGACGTCGGCATCTCCGAGTTCCTCCTCTGGGATCCGGAGGTCACCTACACGAGCGCGGGCATCCCCTCGACCGCGAAGCTGCCCGCGACGGGCACCGCGACGCCGAAGCTGAAGGCGTTCGACCGTGCCGAGCCGGGGGCCGCCGTCGACTCGGGCCTCGCACCGAACGAGCTCGGCCAGGTGCCGGTGATCATGTACCACCAGGTCGTTCCCGACGGCGGCAGCGAGTACGACCTGACGCCCGCCGAGTTCCGGGCCGAGCTGCAGCGCCTCTGGGACGAGCACTACCGGCCGATCACCGCGGCTGACCTCGTCGGCGGCACCATCGACGTGCCCGAGGGGACGACGCCGTTCGTGATGGCGTTCGACGACGCCAGCGAGAGCCAGGCCGCGCTCCTGCCCGACGGCACGATCGACCCGAACACCGCCGTCGGGATCATGCTCGACTTCGCGAAGACCCATCCCGGCTTCGAGCCGGCCGCGACCTTCTACGTGAACGGCGATCCGTTCCTCGCAGGCGAGAACCGGACGGCGCTCATGACGTGGCTCGTCGAGAACGGCTTCGAGATCGGCAACCACACCTACGACCACACGGATCTGAGCACGGTGTCGACGGACGAGGTACAGCGGCAGTTCGTCGAGAACCAGCGCATCATTCATGCCGCGCTGCCCGAGTACGAGATCGTCACCATGGCGCTTCCCTTCGGCGCCGTGCCCGAGCCGGCGTCGCTCGCGACCGAGGGCTCCTGGGACGGTGAGAGCTATGCGTTCGCCGGAGTCATGCTCGTCGGCGCGAGCCCCTCGGTGTCACCGTACTCGGCCTCGTTCGAGCCGACGGCGATTCCGAGGATCCGATCCTCGCCGCGGGCCGAGGGCGTCGAGAACGGCTCGAGCTACTGGCTCGACCGGTTCGCCGAGGACCCGCAGTCACGCTTCGTCTCGGACGGCAACGCGAAGGCGATCACGGTTCCCGCCGGCCGCACGGCGGAGCTCGCAGAGCCCTACCAGGCGCGCGCCAGAGAGAGCTAGCTAGGGCGCCCGCCTACGGGGTCGCTTCGTCGCTTGCCTGGCGGAGCGCCCGGTTGATCGCTCGGGCCGTCTTCGCGCCGACGAGGCCGTCGGCTACCAGCTTCTGCCTGCGCTGAAACCGCCTCACCGCGTTCAGCGTCTTCTGGCCGTAGACACCGTCCGGCTTGCCGACCTTGTAGCCAAGGAGAGCCATCGCCTTCTGCACCTGCACGACCTGCTTCTCGGGGCTCTGAGGGCCGATCGGCTGGCCGCCTTTCGGTACCGGGACCTGGAGGGCGTCGGCGCCGGAGGTCGTCGGCGGGGTGGTCGTCGTGTCCCCGGTCGCCTGGGCGCTCGTCCCCGTGTCCGAGGCGCCGGTCTCGGCGCCGTCACCACCGCCACACGCCGCGGCCGTCAGCGCGAGCGCGAGGCCGAGGAGGAGGACGAGCGCCGTTCGTCGCATGCGGATGGCCCAGTCTATGCCGCCGCTGCGCCCTGAGCGAAGCCGCGGACGCGGTTCCCTCCGGCCTCAGACCCGCCGCTCGCGTTCGTCGAGCTCGCGCAGGAGCCGCTGGTCACGCTCCCGCTGCTCCGACTCCTTGCGCTCCTCCTCCCGCAGGAGCCGCAGGAGCTGCCAGACGATCGCGGCCAGGAAGACGATCGCCTGCTCTCCGGTCATCAGCACGCCGCCGAGGTTCTGGTCCTGCACCGGGTCGAGCCCCCAGAGACGCGGGGCTTCCTCGTAGAAGTCGTAGAAGGCGGAGCCCGCGAACGTCAGGCCCAGGCCAAGGAAGACGGACAGGACGAATCCCGCTCCGAGGTAGGCGATCCGAACCGGCGCCGTGAGCGCGTGCGGTGCGTCGGAGATGACCGGCCACCAGAAGACGAGGCCGATCGCGACGAGGGCGAGGTGCTCGAGGTTCAGGAGCCACGCGTTGCGCAGGGCGGCGTCGTAGAGCGCGGCGAGATGGATCACGTACCAGCCGACGAGCCAGACGGGGAGCGCGATCTGCGGGCGGGTGACGAACGCGAACGGCTTCCCGCCGCGCCGCGCGAGGGCTGCGCGCATCGCGGGCGTCAGTCCGATGAGGATGAGCGGCGGCGCCCAGTCGCTGATCATGACGTTCTGGAGCAGGTGCACCAGCAGGAGGTAGTGCGCCGCGATCGTCTCGAGCGGCGTGTTGAGAGCGCCGGCGACGAGCAGGAGGCCGAGCGTGAAGAGGCCCACACGCCACCACGGCACCCGCGCGCCGCGGGCCGCGCGCCAGTAGAGCACTGCGGCGAGCACGGCGAGCGCCAGGAAGAGCGGCTCGAAGGTGAACGAGTACGGGTCCGGGATCACGTCCGGCCGCCGGCAGTCAGCCGCGGCGGCTCGTCGATGGGCTCGTCGTCCACGCGGCCGCGCCGCTCGTGCTCCGCGGCGAAGAGGAGGACGGCGGCGAGCGTGCCGAGCATGACGACCTGGTCGATCATCATCACGAGGCCGGCGAGCCGCTGGTCGGTGAGTGCCGACAGGCCCAGAAGCCGCTCGGGCTGGTTCGCGTACGTCTCGTAGAGCGGCTCGAAGCTGAAGACGAGCACCATCGTCAGGATCTGGCCGGCCGCGAACAGCGCGACGACGAGGCCGAGCCGTCCCGTCCGCCGAACGCCGTGGCCGGTGGGATCGAGGAGCTGGTACCAGACCAGGAAGCCGGCGAGGACGAAGCTCGCGTGCTCGAGATCGTGCAGCGCCTGGCTCGACAGCGCCGCCTCGTACACCGCCGGAACGTGCCACACGGCCATCACGAGGCACCAGACGCCGAAGGCGATGAAGGGATTGGTGAGCCAGCCCAGGAAGGCCCGGGCCTGACGGTTGCGTGCGATCGAGAGCAGGGCCGGGCGCGGCAGGAAGAAGAAGAGCAGCGGGCCCGTGAGGGCGAGGAGGATGAGCGCGGGGCCGACGTCGCTGATCAGGACGTGTTGCAGCATGTGGGCGGACAGCAGGTACTCCTCCCCGATCGCGTCGAGCGGCGAGACGAGCGCGACGACCATGACCAGGACGCCGCCGACGAACAGGACCGCGCGTCCCCAGCCTGCGAGGTCGTCGCGTCCTCGCCGCCGGAGCCGGACGAAGCCCTGGAAGAAGAGGGCGAGCGCGAGGGCTGCGGCTGCGAGCACCGCCGGCGCGGCTGTCCAGGCGCCCGCGAGCTCCTCGACAGGCACCGCTGCCGTCGTCGCAATCGTGGCCGTCACTCCTCCATTGTCATCGACCGGCGCCTCGCCGCCGCCGGTGGCGAAGGCTCGTCCAGCCGATCCAGAGCGCCACGAGGACGACGGGGACGACGGCGGCGAGCGCCCCGAGCCAGTGCCCGGCGTGGGCGACCAGCCCCAGGTCAGACATTGGCCTGCGAGAGGAGCCAGAGCGCGAGGCTCGTGAACCCGATCATCACGGCGAGCATCCAGTATTGCGAGCGGACGGCGGCTCTCGGCTCGTCGTAGAGCACGAGTGCCCGGTCGTGGGCGAGCACCAGGCCGGCGACGTGCCCCGCGACGACGATCGCCACCTGGCAGTACCAGGTGACGGTCGCGCCGATCAGCGTCAGGTCGATCTCCCAGTTGGCGGTGCCGAAGAAGTCGCTCGTCTCGCCGAGCGGATTCGAGACGAGAAAGCCCATCGCCTGTCCCTGGAAGAGGAAGAACGTCAGGTAGTGCGCGAGGGTGTAGGCGAACGCGATCGGGACGAGCGTATGGACGAAGAGGCCGGCGAGCTCGCGCTGGCCGAAGCCTCCGCCGACCGTTCGAGCTCCGAGAATCGCGAGCAGGTAGAACCCGGCGACGAGCGCGACCATGATCGCGGCGCCGATTCCGGAGGCGAGCTCCTCGGCCAGCTGGAACCCGGTGCCGAGATCCTGGAAGAAGTCGGCGATCCGCGGCCCGACCTCCGCCCAGACGCTCGTCTCCTGGAGCCCGTCGAACGTGACCGTCCCGATCATCACGGAGAGAACGGCCACGGTGCCGGGCAGCGCGACGAGCTCCGTCAACCCCGCCAGCGGGCGGCGCAGCACGATCTCCTCTCCGCGGCGCTCGAAGACCGCCATGCGGGAGAAGAGGTTGAAGTAGGTCGAGAATGCCTCGCCCCGGTCGATCCAGGGACCTACGCCGTACACGCCCATTCCGAGGAAGGTGAGGCACGTGTAGATGAGCGTCGCGGCGGCGAGGGTGCGCGGCTCCGCACCGGTCGGAGACGCGAGCTCGAGCCAGACGAATGCGAAGAGCCCTGCCGCGGCCGGCCAGCGGCCGAGCCGGTCGGGGTAGGGGAGCGCCCCCTCGAGCCGGCCCGGAAGCAGGCGGCCGACCCCCCAGCCGGCGGCCCGTCCGAGGGCACGCCACGGGTTGAAGGCACGGAAGACGTCACCGGCGAGCACGCTCACGATGACCAGGCCGACCCAGAAGATGACGAACACGAAGGTCGGCGCGAAGTTCTCGCCGGGGACGTTGACGCCGGCGAACCCGGTCCAGATCGTGACGCCGAGGAGGAAGACGCCGAGCGCGCCGCACACCACGTCCGTCACGAGGCTCGTGACGGCTCGGGAGAGCCATGACGGCAGCGGGCGCCGTGACGAGCCCTCGAGCTTCGGCGTCTTCCAGAGGGCGCCGAGCAGAACGAACGAGATGACGAGGACCGCCGCGGCGGCCCAGGCGAAGAGCCAGGCCGGGATCGGCAGATCCGATCGGCCGGAGAGCCCGTGGGCGACGACCAGGTCGATCACGGGTTGACGACGACCCTCGCGATCACGCCGTGGCTGACATGCGACTCGAGCTCGAAGATGCCTTCGAGATCTGCCCTGAACGCGAAGACGGCCGGCTTGCCCGGCCCCGCCTCCTTCTCGATGTCGTACCCGTGGAGGTGCAGCTCGTCCGTCTGGTCGGATCGCACGACGATCCGTACCCTCTGGCCGCTCGTCGCCTCGATCGTCTTCTCGCCGCCCTGCGGCTCGCCCGCGACGAGCGCGATTCTGGCCGCGACGTCGGCTCCGCCGCCGTCGTCAGTCGTCTCGGTGGTGCCTGCGGTCGTTCCGTTCTCCTCCTCGGTCGTGCCGTCGTCCTCGGTCGTTCCGCCGTCCGTCGTCGCCGGCTCGGTCGTCGCCGTTTCCGTCGCCGGAGCCTCGGTCGTCGACGGCTCCGTTTGCACGTCCGCGGAGCCGCCGCCGCACGCGGCGAGCGCCGCCGTCGTCAGCACGGCAGCGAGCACGGTCACACTTCGTGTCATCGAGCTACCTCCTCGTCTCGCGGGGATTCGCCCGCGGTGCGCGGGCCCTACGGGCGAGCGAGGGGAGGCGCGCGAACGCCTGCGCCACCGGTAGCGACGCGCAGAGGGCGAACGAGGTCGAAGGTCGCAGGGCCCGGCGGGCTATCGCTCCGGCGAGGCCTGGCGCGAGGCGGAGCTCCGAGCGCACGGCCGAGCGCCACCGCCGCCCGGGTGAGCACGCGTGCCCCGGCGAGCACGGCGAGCGCGAAGGGAAGCTGCATGAGAAGGCCGACGAGGAACACTGGCTCGGCGACGAGAGCAGGGACGTCACCCGTGGCGAACAGGCGCTCGAGGTGCTCCTGGACGACGAAGCCGGCCGGCGGGAGGAGAGCGAGCGTCCAGTCGCAAACCGGCGCGCCGTCGCATCCCCGAGCCGAGCGGCGGACGAGCGCGAGGAGGGCACCGGCGGCGATCGCCAGGCCGGTGCCGAGCACGAACGGCGCGTAGGCGAGGTATCCGTGGCCGGTGGCCGCCAGCGTCGCCGCACGGTCGTGCAAATCCGGTTCCACGATCCTGTAGGCGAGGGCATGCGCGACGAGCGATCCAAGGGGCATGAGCGAGATCGCGAGCAGCCAGGCGAGGCGGGTTCGCTGCACTCCTGGATGATGCCCGTTCGCGGGCCCCCCGGCCGCACTCGGGTAGGCTAGGCGGGGAGAGGCGAGCCGAAAGGAAGGTGGCGCGATGGCCGTCGTGGAGGTCGACCCGAGGGCGGCGGAGCGAGTCAGTGAGGACGATCGCAACTACGTCCTCCACTCCTGGTCGATTCAGTCGAAGATCAGTCCGCTTCCCGTCGCGGGGGCCGAGGGCCGCTACTTCTGGGACTACGAGGGCAAGCGCTACCTCGACTTCGCGTCGCAGCTCGTCAACGTGTCGATCGGCCACCAGCACCCGAAGCTCGTCCAGGCGATCAAGGACCAGGCCGACCGGCTCTGCACGATCGGCCCGCCGATGGCGAACGACAAGCGCTCGGAGCTCGCCCGGCTCATCGCCGAGGTGACGCCGGGGAACCTCTGCCGGACGTTCTTCACGAACGGCGGCGCCGAGGCGAACGAGAACGCGCTGAAGCTCGCGCGCTGGTACACGGGCCGCCACAAGGTGATCGCCCGCTACCGCTCCTACCACGGGGCCACCGCGGGCGCGATCACGCTGACGGGCGATCCGCGGCGCTGGGCCGCCGAGCCCGGCCTGCCCGGCGTCGTCCGCATGTTTGATCCGTACACGTACCGCTGCCCGGCCGGGCATCCCGATCCCTGCCCGGTCTGCTCGGGCGCTCCGCACCTCGAGGAGATTCTCGAGTATGAAGGGCCGCAGACGGTCGCCGCGGTGATCATGGAGACCGTCACCGGCACGAACGGGGTCATCGTCCCGCCGGACGGGTACCTGCAGTCGATCCGGGAGGTCTGCGACCGCCACGGGATCGTGCTGATCTTCGACGAGGTGATGGCCGGCTTCGGGCGCACGGGGCGCTGGTTCGCCTGCGACAACTGGGACGTTGTCCCCGACATCCTCACCGTCGCCAAGGGGATCAACTCGGGCTACGTCCCGCTCGGGGCGATGGTCATCAACGAGCCGATCTCGGAGTGGGCCGCAGACAAGTTCTTCGCCGGCGGGCTCACGTACTCGGGCCATCCGCTCGCGTGCGCGAGCGGGGTCGCGTCGATCGAGGCCTTCCGCGAGGAGGGGATCGTCGAGAACTCGGCCGCGATGGGCGACGTGCTCGCCGCCCGGCTGCCGAAGCTCGCCGAGCGCCATCCGTCGATCGGCGACGTGCGCGGCCTGGGGCTGTTCTGGGGCCTCGAGCTCGTCAAGGACCGCGGCACGCGCGAGATGCTCGTCCCGTTCAACGCTTCGGGGGACGCCGCGGCGCCGGTCGTGCGGCTCACGAAGGCCGCCATGGAGCGCGGCCTCTATCTCTTCGTGCACTGGAACGTGATCATGATCGCGCCGCCGCTCACGATCACGCGCGAGGAGCTCGACGAGGGCCTGGCCGCCCTCGACGAGGTGCTCGCGATCGCCGACGAGTACGTGACGGAATAGCGTCGATGCGGTCCGCGGAGCCCTGAAGGGGACCTGCCGGAGATCGCATCCGAGTGTAGGGGCCGGACCTGTCCGGCCCCGCCGACGTCGAGACGTTCGGCGACGCTCACGAGCTCCGCGCCGCGCTTCGACTTCTAAGGCGAGCCGTCGAGCCAGCGCTCGAGGTTCGCGCGCACGAAGTCGTCGTCGGAGAGCTCGGGGTACAGCCGGTACACGCGGTCGATCGCCTCGGCCTGGCCGGGGCTCAGGTCTTCCGCCGGGTCGAGGCACCAGCGACCCTCGAGGAGACCCTGGCGGCGGAGCACCTCGTGGCAGCCGGCGATCACGCCGCGGAAGCCGTTCGCGACGTCGAAGAAGGCGGCGTTCGTGTCGGTGACCGCGCTGTCGAGCGCCAGCAGGTCGGACGGGACGGCCGGCGCGCCCCGTGCCGCGCGGCAGCGCTCGAGAATCTCGACCGCGGTCCGTGTCCAGACCGACCAGTGGCCGAGCAGGCCGCCGGCGAAGCGCAGCTCGCCCGACTCGGTTCGGAAGGGCACGGTGAGGTCGAGCACGATGTGGTCGTCGTTCCCCGTGTAGAGAGAGACGCGCTCTGCGGCGCCGGCCTCGGCGATCCCGTGGATCACGTCGAGGGTCGCGTAGCGGTCGAAGGGCGCCACCTTGACGCCAATCACGTTCTCGATCTCCGCGAGGCGCCGCCAGAAGCTGCGCCCGAGCGGCACGCCGCCGACCGCGGGCTGGAGGTAGAAGCCGACGACGGGGAGCTCGTCCGCCACGGCGCGGCAGTGGGCGATCATCCTGTCCTCGCGCTCGCCCTTCAGCGCGGCGAGGCTGAGGAGCACGGCTTGGTAGCCGAGCGAGCGCGCCGTCCGCGCCTCCGAGACCGCTTGCTCGGTCGACCCGACCGCTCCGGCGATCAGGACGAGCGGTCGATCCGTCCACTCGGCTGCGCTCGTCGCGGCGAGCTCGAGCACGGGCCGGTAGAGCCCGGCGTCGCGGATCGCGAACTGCGTCGTGTGCACGCCGACCGCGAGCCCGCCCGACCCGGCGTCGACGTAGTAGCGGGTGAGCGCGCGCTGGCGGCGCTCGTCGAGCCGCCGGTCGGCGTCGAGTGCGAGCGGATGGGCGGGGATGACGCAGCCCGCGCGGAACGCTGCGAGCGCGTCCCGAGGGATCTCGCGCCAGTGCATCGTCTACCCGAGCTCGGGCCCGGCGATCGCACGCCTCAGCAGGGGCTCGCCGACGCCCGTCTCGCGCCCGAGCGCCATCCGGGTCAGCGTGCGCTGCGCCGTGAAGCCCCTGCGGGCAAGGAGGTCGGCGATTGCGCGCTGGTGCTCGGGAGCATCGATCAGCACCGGCCCGGCGACGACCGCCAGCATCTCCTCCAGCAGCCTCAGGGCAGTGGGCGTCTCCCGCGCGACGAGCGGGCCGACGGAGGTGGCCGTTCGCCCGCGCCGTGTCAGACAGAAGCCGCGGCCGCCGGGATCGACGATCGCGAGGGCGCCGGGGCGGTCGAGCAGGTCGGCGAGAACCGCCGTGCGGTCGGCGCCGAACGCGACCCGATCGAGCTCGGCCAGGGCCGCTGCGTCGGGGATCGCCGGCGGACGATCGACGTTCACGCCCCCGCCGCGGCCCTGCCAGCGCGTCAGGCGCTCGAGCGGCCGGAAGCCCATGCGCTCGTAGGCCGGCCGCCCCGCGGGTGTCGCGTCGAGGAACGGCACGAGCCCGCGGGCCTGGAGCTCGCGCGCAGCGCGATCCAGGAGGAGCGTGCCCAGTCCGCGCCGCCGGCACGGGCCGTGCACGAGCACCATGCTCACCCACCCGAAGCCGGGCGGATACGGCAGCGCGAGGGCGGTTGCGACCAGACGTCCGCCGGTGCCCGGGACGCCGAACGCGCGACCGAGGCGGATCATCATCGCCCAGTCCTCGGCGGTCTGGTTCCAGCCCGCCTCGGCGGAGAGGGCGAGACAGTCGGGGAGATCGGCGGCGGACAGCTCCCGGATCTCGGCCGCCGCCTCCGTCTCAGTACGCGCCATCGCGGTCCTCGTAGCTTGTCGGCTTGCCGAGGCTCGGCATGTCGCGGGCGACCCAGTCGGCCACCCAGTCGACCATCGTCAGGAGCGAGACCTTCGGGTACCCGAACAGGCGGATCGCCCGGCCCGGGTTGCTGAGCCACCCCGTCGGCGCCTCCTCGCCGACGATGACCGGGTCTCGGCCGAGCCGCTCGCCGAATGCTCCCGCGAGCCAGCGGACCGAGATCGTCTCCGGGCCGGTCACGTTCAGCGGCTCGGTCGGCGTCGTGCAGTGGCTGAGACAGCGGAGTGCCATCGCGTTCGCGTCGCCCTGCCAGATGACGTTCACGTGCCCGGTCGTCACGTCGATCGGCTCCCCGTCACGGACCCGCCGGGCGACGTCGTGCAGGACGCCGTAGCGCAGGTCGATCGCGTAGTTGAGCCGGAACAGCCGGCCGGGGGTTCCGTGCTGCTCCGAGTGCCACCGGAGGATGCGCTCCCGGCCGACGCAGCTCGCCGCGTACTCGCCCGGCGGCGTGAGGGGCGTCTCCTCGGTCGCGCCTCCCGAGTCGACAGGTACGAACTCGTAGACGCAGCCGGTGGAGAACGCCACGATCCGGCTCCCGGCCATCGCCTCGGCCACGTACGCCGGGAGCAGCGTGTTCATCGCCCACGTCTGCGACGGAGCGCCCGAGGTTCCGAACTTCTGGCCCGCCATGAAGACGACGTTCGCAGCGCGGGGCAGCCGGTCGATCTCGGCGCGCTCGAGCAGGTCGGCGCGCACCGTCTCAACGCCGTGGGCTCTGAGCCCCTCCTCGAGGCCGTGAGCGCTGAAGCGGGCGACGGCCGTCACCGTCTTGTCCGGCGCCGCGCGCTTGGCCATCCGCGCCAGCGTCGGGCCCATCTTCCCGCCGGCCCCGAGCACGAGGATGTCGCCGTCGAGCGCCGCGAGATCGGCGACGACGTCGTCGTCCGGGCGGGAGAGCCGCTCCTCGAGCTCCTCGACGTCCGCAATCGACTCGGGCTCGTGCGTCGCGATCATCATCGTCTCCTGTCCGCGTGGGCAGCTTCCCGGCCGCAGCGTATCCTGCCCGCATCATGAGCAGGACCTCCGCACCGATCGTCGCCGCGGAGCTCCACCCGCGCGAGCGGGTGGCCGACCCGGCGCTGCTCGTCGTCGACATGCAGAACGACTTCGTGCGGAGCGGTGCACCGCTCGAGGTCGCCGAAGCCCGGGCGACCATCCCCGCCCAGCGCCGCCTCGTCGACGCCTTTCGCGAGTGCGGCCGGCCGGTCGTCTACTCGCGGTTCCTCTCGTACGAGGACGACAACCTGCTCTGGCTGTGGTCGCCGCAGTGCCATCCGGGAACCCGAGCCTGCTGGCCCGAGCACCGGCGCTCCTACACGGACGCCGACGGGCTCCTCGACGGCGCGGCGGTCGTGGACGAGCTGGCGCCCGAGCCCGGAGACGTCGTGGTCGACAAGTACGGCTACGGCGCGTTCCACCGCACCGATCTCGACATCCGGCTGGCGGAGCTGGGCGTGCGCTCGCTCGTCATCATCGGCACGGTCACGCAGATCTGCGTGGAGGAGACCGCTCGCGAGGCCTTCCATCACGGCTACCGCACGACGGTCGTCTCGGACGCCGTCTCGTCGTTCGCGCCGCACCTGCACGCAGCGACGCTCGAGAACTTCGCCATGAAGTTCGGCTGGGTAGCGGATACCGACACGGTGATCTCCTCTCTATGACGCTCGACGAGATCGAGCGCCAGCTCGACGAGCGGGGCGTCGAGCTCGTCCGCTTCGAGACACCCGACCTGAACGGCGTCTCCCGGGGGAAGACGGTCACCTCCGATCACGTCCGCTCGTTCGCCGAGACCGGCCTGTCACTCGTCAGCGACATCTACTGCTGGGACCACGAGTGCTGGGTCGCGACCGGCACCGGCTTCGGCGAGGACCTCACCTTCGCCGACCTCGTGCTGCGACCGGACCTGTCCACCTTCGCCCTCCTGCCGCACGTCGAGGCGCAGGCACGGGTCATCTGCGACACCGAGTACGCGGACGGACGGCCGGTCGAGGCGGGCCCGAGGCGGGTGCTGCGGCGCCAGCTCGAGCGCGCAGGGTCGCTCGGGCTCGGCGTGCTCGCACAGGCGGAGTACGAGCTCTACCTCCTCGACGCGGCGACGCGAGAACCGCCCTTCGGCGGCACCGACATCACGACCACCGTGACGAATCAGCGTGTGCCCGTGCTCCCGCAGCTCGTGCGCGACCTGCGGAGTCTCGGCCTGTCGCCGCGGACGCTGAACCAGGAGTGGGGCCCGACGCAGTACGAGCTCACGTTCGACCCCGTCGAAGGGCTCGCCGCCGGCGACGACAACTTCACCTACAAGACCTACGCGAAGGAGATCGCGGCCCAGCATGGTCTGATCGCCACGTTCATGAGCAAGCCGTTCACCGGGATCTCGGGATCGAGCAGCCATCTCCACCTGAGCCTCTTCCGGGAGGGACGTAACGTCTTCTGGAACCCGGACGGCGACGGCGTCTCGCAGGAGTTCCTGTGGGCGATCGGCGGCCTGCTCGCGCACGCGCCCGGGCTGAACGCGCTGCTCGGCCCGACGGTCAACTGCGTGAAGCGATACCGCAAGGGCACCTATGCGCCGGCGAGCATCACCTGGGGCTACGAAAATCGCTCGGTCGCGATCCGCGTCAAGGCGCTGCGCGGCGAGCACACCCATGTCGAGAACCGACTCGGCTGCGGCGCCTGCAACCCGTACCTCGCGTTCGCGGGGATGATCGCCGCGATTCTCGACGGCATCGAGCGCCGGCTCGACCCGCCTCCGCCGCTCGAGGAGAGCGCGTACCAGCTCGACGACCTCGCCCTGCTCCCGTCGACGCTCGACGAGGCGCTGGAGCGCTTCGAGGAGGACGAGATCCTCGCGGACGCTTTTCACCCCGAGTTCGTGAAGGCGTTCCTCGCGCTCAAGCGCCACGAGATCGAGAAGGCGCGGGGCGCGGTTCCCAGCTACGGGACCCCGGAGTGGCACGACACCGTGACCGACTGGGAGCGCGACCAGTTCCTGCTGCTCTCGTAACCCGGCCGTGACACCGCCTCGCATCATCGTCGCGCCGCACGTCCGTGAGCTGGACACGCCTCTCGGGCGGCTCCGTGCCGCGATCCTGTACGACCGCTTCGGCGAGCTGATCACCGCGGCCGGCGGCCAGCCGCTTGCCGCCTGGCCGGGAACACCCGCCGTCGAGGATCTCGCGACGCTCGCCGACGGCGTCGTCCTCGTCGGGGGAGGCGACGTGGCGCCTGAGCGCTTTGGTATGGAGGCGCCGGGCGACGCCGTCGATCCGGTGCGCGACGAGTTCGAGGTGCGTCTCGTCCTCGCGGCGCGGGCCCGGGCGACACCGTTGCTCGGCGTCTGTCGCGGCGCTCAGCTCCTCAACGTCGCGCTCGGCGGCACGCTTCGCCGCGTCGACGGACACCGCCAGACGGAGCCGCTCGTGCGCGCGACTCACCGTGTCTCGGTCGTCGAGGGTACGCGCCTGGCCGCAGTGCTCGGAACGGTGGAGCTCGAGGTCAACTCGTTCCACGACTGGACGGCCGATCGGCTCGGCGCCGGCCTTCGCGCCTCGGCCTCCGCCGGTACGGTCACGGAAGGGATCGAGGTCGAGGACTGGTGGGCGCTCGGCGTCCAATGGCACCTCGAGCTTCTCGAGGACGAAGCCGGCGCCCGCGCGTTCGCCGCGCTCGTCGGGGAGGCGCAGCGGAGATCGTGAGCGCGGAGCGCGCCGACGTCCTGATCGTCGGAGCGGGCGCCTCCGGGGGCGTCGTCGGGCGCCGCCTCGCCGAGGCCGGCATGCGCGTGCTCTGCCTCGAGCAGGGCGAGTGGCCCGATCGTGCCGACTATCCCGGCCCGCAGCCGGACTGGGAGTTGCAGGCCCTGGGGTCCTGGTCGGCCGATCCGAACGTCCGACAGGCTCGGTCGGACTATCCGGTCGACGCGGACGCGTCGGACATGGTTCCGCTCATGTTCAACGGCGTCGGTGGCTCGATGGTCCTCTACGCCGGAGACTGGCCGCGGATGACGCCGTCGGACTTCAGGGCGCGCACGCTCGACGGCGTGGCCGACGACTGGCCCCTCACCTACGAGGAGCTCGAGCCGTACTACGACCGGATCGCGAGCGAGATGGGCGTCTCGGGCCTGGCCGGCGATCCCGCCTACCCGGAAGGGGCGGATCTCCCGTTGCCGCCGCTACCGCTCGGGGACGGCATCATCGACGTCGTGCGGGCGCACGACCGCCTCGGCTGGCACTGGTGGCCTGCGCCGTGCGCGATCCTGTCGGCGCCCTACGACGGCAGGCATCCGTGCGCCGGGTGGGGCACCTGCATGCAGGGCTGCCCGGAGGGTGCGAAGGCGTCCACCGACCTGACGCACTGGCCTCAGGCCGTCGACCGAGGCGCGCGCGTCGTGACCGGCGCGCGGGTCATGAGGCTCGTCGCCGGGGAGAGCCGCCTCGTGACGGGCGTCGAGTACGTCGATCGTGACGGCGGGACGCACCTCGCTCGGGCCGACGTCGTCGTCCTCGCGGCGAACGCGATCGGCACGGCGCGGCTGCTGCTCGCGTCCGCAGGCGGCCCGTTCCCCGACGGCCTCGCGAACTCGAGCGGGCTCGTCGGCCGGCGTCTGATGATGCATCCCTTCGCCGTCGTCACCGGCGTGTTCGAGCCGTTCCTGCGGACGTGGACCGGGAACGTCGGCTCGCGCATCCACTGCCTCGAGTTCTACGAGACGGACGCCAATCGTGGGTTCGTACGCGGCGCGAAATGGAGCCTGGCGCCCTCGACGGGCGGGCCGCTGAACGCAGCCTTGCCGGCGCGCGCGGGGCAGGGCGTGTGGGGCCCGGATCACCATAGCCGCGTGCGCGAGCGCTTCGGGCACTGCCTGAGCTGGGGCATCTTCGGTGAGGATCTCCCGGACGAGCGCAACAGGGTGGAGCTCGACCCGGGCCGGAGCGACTCGGCGGGGCTTCCCGGCGCGAAGGTCTCCTACCGGCTCTCCGACAACTCGCGGCGCCTGCTCGAGTTCCACGTCGAGCGCGCCGCCGAGTCCCTGCGCGAGGCAGGAGCGATCCGCGTCGACATGTTGACCGGGATGCGCGCCGCCGGCTGGCACCTGCTCGGGACGGCGCGGATGGGGCTCGACCCGGCCTCGTCGGTGGTCGATCCCTGGGGGAAGGCACACGACGTCGAGAACCTCTACGTCGTCGACGGCAGCGTCTTCGTCACCTCCGGCGGCGTGAACCCGACCAACACGATCGCATCGCTCGCGCTTCGCTTCGCCGACGGGATCGTCGCTCGACGTGCGGGTCAGCGGGTTCCGGCATGACGGGCGCCGGGGACCTCGACGCCGAGCTGCGGCAGCGGCTCGCCGAGCTCGCGGACCGGATGATCCCGCCGGGCGACGGCATGCCGGCGCCGAGCAGCCTCGACATCGCGGGCCGCCAGCTCGACGCCGTTCTCACGTCCCTGCCGGCGGTCGCCCCCGCGCTCCGCCGTGCCCTCTCCGCAGCGGTCGCCGGCGACCCGATCCCGTGGCTCGGCGATCTTCACGCGACAGATCCGGAGGCGCACGACGCGCTCGCGCTTGCCGTCGTCGCGGGCTACTACCTGCACCCCGAGGTGACGCGACTGCTCGGGTATCCCGGTCAGCTGGGGCAGCAGATCAGCGCGGAGGGGTTCCCCGACTACGCGGCCGACGGCCTGCTCGAGCGCGTCTACGAGCGTGGCCCGATCTACCGTCCGACCCCGCCCGGCTGACCGCGCCCGCCGCGGGCGCTAGCGCGCGACGCCGCTCCGCAGCGCGGGCATGATCTCCTTGCCGTAGGTCTCGAGGATCTGCTCCTGCCCCTCGGTCATCAGGTAGATGTTCCAGTGGGCTACGCCGATCTCCTCGAGGCGCCTGAGCTTCTCGATGTGGGCGTCCGGCGGGCCGAGAATCGAGAAGCGGTCGCAGGTCTCGTCGTCGACGAACTCGCCGTGCTTCGCCCCGACGCGGCTGTGATCCTTGTAGTCGTAGAACTCGCGCCGCTTGACGTACTCGTAGAGGGCGGGCGGCAGCTCGTCCTCGGGGTAGCGCTGGAGCAGGTCCATGACGTGGTTCGAGACCATTGCCGGGAACCAGCGGGTCTGCTCGCGAGCGTGCTCCAGGTCGTCCGAGATGAACGCGGGCGCGCAGACGATCGGCTTCAACGCCGAGGGGTCGCGCCCGGCGTCCTCGGCCCCGCGCCGGGCGATGCCCATGATCCACTCGACGATCTCCGGGTCGGCGAGCTGGATGACGACGCCGTCGCCGACCCTTCCGGCCACCCCGAGCGCCTTCGGGCCGTAACCCGCCACGTAGATCGGGATCTCCGGCCTGCCCTTCGCCCACGTCAGCTCGAGCTCCTTGCCGTTCCACTCGACGGGACGGCCGTTCATCAGGTCCTTCATCATCAGGAGCGACCGCTCGAACTCGGCCATCTTCACCGGCTCGAGCCCGATCACCCGCCGGGCCGAGTCGCCGCGCCCGATGCCCATGAACATGCGTCCCTCGGAGATGTCCTGCAGCGTGGCGTACGCGCTCGCCAGGACGCTCGGATCGCGTGTCCCCGGGTTCGTGACGCAGTGGCCGAACCGCAGAGTGCTCGTGTTGGTGACAGCCAGAGTCAGGAGCGAGATCGACTCCTGCCAGAGAATGTGGGAGTCGTACGTCCAGCCCCAGTCGAAGCCGTGCTCCTCGGCGAGCTGGAACAGCTCGACGAAGCGGTCGTGCGGCGGGTCGGGGAGGACGGTGACGCCGAACGTCAGCATCTGCGCTCCTTCGTCGCTTCCTGGAGGGCGGAAGCGTATCCCGCCACGGCCATCATGACCACCCGAGCTGGTCGAGGCGGTCGTCGTCGATTCCGAAGTGGTGGGCCAGCTCGTGGACGACCGTGATCCTGATCTCGTCGACGAGCAGCTCGGGGTCGTGCCCGAACTCCTCCTCGAGCGGGAGACGGTAGATCTCGATCTTGTCCGGCAGGGCGCCCGCGTAGCCCGAGTCGCGCTCGGTGAGCGGGATCCCGGTGTAGAGCCCCAGGAGATCCGGGTCTTCTGTGTTCTCCTCCTCGACGACGATCTCGACGTTCGACATCGCCCGGCGGAGATCGTCGGGCAAGGAATCGAGCGCTGCCTGGACGTGCTCCTCGAAGGATCTCACGCGGTGCTCGCTACCCGACGACGAGGGCGAGGAGCGCCTTCTGCGCATGGAGGCGGTTCTCTGCCTGGTCCCACGCCGCCGACCGGGGCCCATGGAGGACGTCCTCGGTGATCTCCTCGCCCCAGTGGGCGGGCAGGCAGTGCATGACGATCGCTCGCTCCGAGGCGCGGGCGACCATGCCGTCGTCCACGGTGAAGCCCTCGAACGCGCGGCGTCGCTCCTCCTGCTCGGCCTCCTGCCCCATGCTCGTCCAGACGTCGGTGTAGACGACGTCGGCGCCGGCAGCGGCGCCGGCCGGATCGTGCACCAGCTCGAGCGAGGCGCCGGAGGCCGCCGCCGCCCTGCGGGCACGCGCCACCGGCTCGGCCGAGGGCGCGTACGCGGGTGGCGTGGCGACTACCAGATCGGCGCCGAGGGCGGCGCAGGCGGCCATCAGCGAATGGCAGACGTTGTTGCCGTCACCGACGTAGGCGACTCGCACGCCCTCGAGCCGGCCGAATCGCTCGCGGATGGTCATCACGTCCGCGAGCGCCTGGCAGGGGTGGAAGTCGTCGGTCAGGCCGTTGATGACCGGCACGTCGGCGTGCTCGGCGAGCTCGTCGACGTCCGCCTGGCGGTACGTCCTGACGAGGATCGCGTCGAGATACCGCGAGAGGACCACGGCCGTGTCCTTGATCGTCTCCGTCGTGCCGAGGTGCATCTCGCCGAGGCCGAGGTGGAGCGCAGTTCCTCCGAGCTGGCTCATGCCGGCCTCGAACGAGACGCGTGTCCTCGTCGACGGCTTCTCGAAGATCATCCCGAGCGTCCGACCCGGGAGCAGGGCATGCTCGCTGCGGTCCTGCTGGAGGGTCTTCAGCTCGTCCGCCAGGTCGAGCAGCGTCGTCAGCTCGGCGGCCGTCCAGTCGCCGACCCTGAGGAAGTCGCGGCCCTTCAGGTGTTGTCCGGACACGCTGTGATCCTATCGTTGCCACGACTTGCTACGAAGGCACTCAAGTTATGTCCTTCTCAGGACATCCAGAGGGCTTTCGATGACGTCGAATAAGGTCGTAGGGGCCGGACCTGTCCGGCCCGTCCCTGTTCGGTCCCGACCTAGGCGGTCAGCCGTTCCCGGAGCCCCTCGGCGAGCGCGTCGAGCTCGAGCGTCTGGCCCATGACCTCGTCGGCCAGCCGGTCGGCGCTCATCGACTGACCCTCGTGCCAGAGCTCCCGTAGAAGGGAGCCCGCTCGTCGCTCCGCGAACCACGCCCGTCCGTACTCCTCCCGCAGGTAGCGGGCGAGCTGGGCCTCGAGCATCCAGGCCCGCAGGTAGGAGGCGGCGTAGAAGCCGGCGTCGACGTCCACCAGTGAGTCGATCGGCGTGTACTCCACCTTCGTGGCGTCGGTCAAGAGCTCTGCGTAGCGATCGGGCAGCTGGTCGCGATCGCCGTCCCCGTGCAGCTCGAGCTCGTAGAGGAGCTTTCCCGCATATCGCCGGACGAAGTAGAGCGTGACGGCGGCCGCCTCCGCCGTGAACTCCTCCGGCCGTCCGAAGTTGAGCCGGCGGGTCAGCCAGGCCTGGTCAGAGACGAGATGCTCGAGCAAGAACGCCCAGGCCTCCGTCACGGCGTTGTCTCCGAGTCGCCGGGACTCGAACGGCAAGGAGGACGACGTGTGCGCGAAGTGTTCCGTGTGGCCGGCCTCGTGGAAGAGCGCGTTCCAGTCGTCGAGCCCGCCGATCGGCTGGATCATCAGCACGACCCGGCCGGGGACCTCGATCGGGAAGCAGTACGCGCGCGGCGATTTCTGCGGGCGGCGCTCGAGGTCGAGCTCCACGTTTCGCTGTCCGCGCAGGTCGATGCCGAGATCGCCGAGGGTCGCCTCGAGAGCCGGGAGCATCGCGTCTGCCGGGAAGCCGCCGTCCCAGGCCGTGCCCCGCAGGAGGCGCGGAACGTCGGCGCGGCGGACGTCCTCGAGCGAGAGGCCGAGCCGCGAGCGAAGCAGGCCGTCGAAGGCGGCGACGTGCAGGTCCTCGGTCTCGGCGAGGAACCGCTCGCAGGCGGCGCCGAGCTCTCCGAGACGGAACCCGAAGGCCTCGTACAGCTCCCGATAGGTGCTGCCGCCGAGCTCGCGGGCTGCCTCGGCGGTCTGCTCCAGCGCCTCGCCGAGCACCGGGTTGAGCTGCTCGACCAGGCCGGTTCGAGCCCGCTCGAGCCGCTCCCGTCGCTCCCGGTCTGGCTCGTTCGCGATCGCCGGCCTGAGCATCCGGTAACCGATGGGCTCGCCGTCGACGTCGGCTTCGAGGCTCGTCTCGAGCTCCGAGAGCCGCTCTTCCTGGTTGCGGGTCAGGTTCCCCAGATGGCCCTCGCAGGCGAAGCGCCAGAGCTCCGTCGAGCCTGCCTCGCTGAGGTCCCGACAGGCTGCGAGCGTCGTCAGGGATTCGTGGCGGTCGTAGATGGCTGCGAGAGCGAGGCGGCTCTTCTGCCCGCTGAGGTGGAGGTAGTACTCCTCGTTGAGCGAGGCGACGAACCGGTCGGCCTCCCCCCGGTACGCGTCGAGCTCGCTGGTTGCGGGCGGCTCGGCCACGACCGCCGAGGATAGCGGCGGGCCGCGAGCGGTCGCCCCGCTCTGCCGTTCGCCTCACGAACCCGAGGGTAGGATCCCGGCCGTGCGGGAGTTCACGGTTCAGACCGAGCGCAGGACGCACGTTGTCGACGTGACCGCCGAGGTACGGCAGTGCGTCGACGGGACCGACGCGACCGCCGTCGTCGTGTACGTCCCGCACACGACGGGGGGGATCGTCATCCAGGAGCACGCCGGCTCGGACCCCGATGTCGCCCGCGATCTCGAGATGGCGCTCGAGCGGGTCGTCGAGGACGGCTGGCCCTGGAAGCACCTCGAGGAGGGAAACGTCAACCCGTGGGCGCACGCGAGGGCGGCGCTCACCGCGACCTCCGTCGTGATCCCGCTCTCCGAGGGAAGGCTCGCGCTCGGCAGCTACCAGGGGGTGTTCTTCTGCGAGCTCGACGGCCCGAAGACCCGCCGGGTCTACGTGGCCGAGCTCCGATGAGACCGCCGGGCCGGACAGGTCCGGCCCCTACTCCACCCTCGTAGGGGCGGGACCTGTCCCGCCCGCGGTCTTCACTACGCCCACCTCGTAGGGGCGGGACCTGTCCCGCCCGTGGTCTTCACGCGAAGGAGCGCGGCCGGTCGTCGTGCGGCGCCGAGAGCACGTAGGCCTGCACGACGAGATAGCCGACGAGGCCGACGGCGACCACGTCGAGCGGCGAATCGTTCACGATCAGCGAGGCGCCGACGGCCACGGCGACGGACAGTGGCAGTGCCTTGACCGATCGGGGCAGGTCGGCGCTCGCGAGACGTGTCGCGAGCAGCGCGAGGACGACGACGGCGGCGCAGACGAGGAGCGCGAGATACCAGTGCTCGGTCGCCCGCTCCCATGAGAGGACGACACGGTCCCGCAGGTCGGCCGCGAAGCCCGACGGCCCACCCCCGACCGAGTCCGTGAGGTGGCTCGAGGCGCCGGTGAGGGCGTCGACCGCGACGAGGGCGAGCACCGCCGCCACCGCGGCTGTCCCGGCGACGACGACGGCCGTCCGCCGAGTCTCTGCGAGCTCGACGGCGAGGAACGCGAATGCAGCGACGAGGACGATCGCCCCGCCTCCGTCGGCCCCGAGACGGCTGCCAGCCACCGTGACGAGCGATTGCCCCGGCGAGCAACAGCGCGGGCAGCCAGCCGAGCCGCTGCTTGAGAAGCGTGACGGCGGCGAGCACGGGAACGAGCAGCATCGCCGAGAGCAGGTTGGAGAGGCCGAAGAAGCGCGAGTTCTGACTCGGGCCGAGCGGCGAGAGGGCAACGATCTCCGGATCGACGAGGAAGGCCACGAGGTAGCCGAGCACGACCGTGGTGAGGCAGAGCGCGACCCCGAGACGGGAGCGCACCATGTGAGCCAGCGCCGGTCCACCTCCCGCGACGGCGAGCGCGAGCACTGCGAGCACCACCCACGTGGACGAGACGCCGAGCGCGCCGAGCACGAGGTTCGCGGCCAGTCCGGTCGCGAAGGCGAGCAGGGCGCCGCGCGGGAAGACGAATGCGAGCGCGAGAACGAGCACGCCGACCAGGAGCGCGGCGACCGGCCGGACCCGGCCGTTCTCGTCGATGCGGGCGTCGAGCGCAACCAGCGACTCGAGCGCATCGGGCGCCGGTGTGGACGACATGGCGTCCGGTTGTCCAAGGGCGGTGGCCGCGACGTCGGCAACCGAGACGAGCCCGGGGATCCGGGTCGACGGCGACGTCAGGAGGCCGTCGAATCCCCCACCGACGACGGCAACCGGATAGCGGCTGTCGTTCGGCTGGTCTCCTCCCTCCGGCAGCCCGAGGACGATGACCGGCCCTTCCGTCGGCACCTCCTCCGAGGACTCGACCGAGATCAGCTCCGGCCCTTCCGGCTGCCCACCCCGGAGCGAGTTCCTGACCTCTCCCCGTGCCAGCGCCGCGACGGCGGCCGCGTTGCTGACCCGGGGACCGGCGCCGGGCACGAGCAGGCCGACCGCGGCCCGATCCTGGAGCGCCGCCAGGTCGGCCAGCTCGAGGCCCGGGACGACGACCACGCGAAATGCCTGCATATCGCGCGGTTTCGCCGGCAAGCGCCGCCGAGGCCGTCGTGACGAGCACGGCAGCCATGACGAGGGACCCGACGCGTGCTCGCATATCCGGCTTCGCGGGTACCGTAGTCGAGATCGCCGTCGGGACGACCCTAGCGCTTCGCACTGCCACGCTCGCCCGGCGCGAGGTGCTCGGCGCCGCCGTCATCTCCGGCACGGTCTGCGCTGGCCCTGGCGGTGTTCGGCCCACCGGCCGGCGACGCTCCGGCTCACCTCTACCGAGAGCTCCTGGTCCGCGACGGCGCCTTCGTCTGGGACAACCTCTGGTACGGCGGTCACTATCCGCTCGCTTCCTACAGCGTGCTCGCGTCGCTGCCGGCGGCCGTCGTGGGCAGCGTGCCGCTCGTCCTGCTTGCCGTCGTCGCCTCGGGGGCACTGTTCGCGGCGATCGCGATCTCGGAGTGGGGGGAGGCCGCCCGCTGGCCGGCGCGTGTGTTCGCGGTCTGCATCTGCGCCCCGGTGTTCACCGGCACCTACGCCTTCGGTCTCGGCCTCGCGGCGCTTCTCACCGCGCTCTGGGGCTTCCAGCGTGGCCGCCGCTGGCTCGGGGTCCTCTGCGCCGGCCTCTGCCTCGGGTTCAGCCCTCTTGCTTTCGTCTTTCTTAGCCTGGTGCTTGTCGCCGTTGTGCTCACGTACCGTCCGTTGTGGAGGACGGTGCTCGTCGTCGGAGCGTGGCTCGCGGCGTTCGCCGCCGTGCAGCTCGCCCTCGGCGGCCTGTTCCCGGCCGGGGGCCGTTACGACTTCCGCGTGCAGGAGCTCGTCTGGGCACTCGTTGCGTGTGGCCTTACCGCGTTCGTCGCGTCGCGGAGCCCCCGCGGGCGCCTCCTTGCGATCCTGTTCGTGCTCCTCGGTGCCGCCTGCGTCGCCGCGTTCCTCGTCGACTCACCCGTCGGATCGAACATCACCCGGTTTCGGACGGTCGTCCTGCCGTTCGGGCTGCTCGCGCTCGGCCTGGTGGGCTGGCGCCCTCGCTGGCTCGCCCTCGTGTGTGTGACGCTCGCGGCCGTCTACACGTTCAGCCCCTACGTCGCGGTCGCGACCGGCTTGACGGACACCCGGGCCTCGCGCGCCGCCTTCTGGCAGCCGGCGCTCGCGTTCCTGCAAACGGAGCACAGCCCGAACTACCGCGTCGACGTCGTGCCGACCTTCGACAACTGGGAGGCGTACTACGTGCCGCAAGCCGGCCTCCCCATGGCGCGCGGCTGGTACCGCCAGCTCGACCTCGCCCGCAACCCCGTGCTCTACGACGCGGGCCTGACCGGGGCGCAGTACCGGGGCTGGTTGCGGGAGAACGGCGTGCGGTTCGTCCTGCTGCCGCGCGCGCAGCTCGACCGCGTGGCCGCGAAGTCCCAGGCCGCCCTGCTCCGCTCCGGCCGGTCGGGCCTCGTCGAGGTGGCGAGCGGCTCCGACTGGACGATCTACGAGCTGCCCCGGGCGACGCCGATCCTGACCGGCCCGTCCCGTGCGGGGCTCACGGCGCTCGATCACGAGCGGATCGCGGGTTGGACGGGCGCTCCCGGCGAGTTCCTCCTTCGCGCGCGCTACACGCCGTACTGGTCGGTCGCCGCGGGTGACGTGTGCGTCGAGCGCACGGCCGGCGGGCTGACGCGCGTGGTGGCACGACGAGCAGGCCCCTTCGAGCTGCGGATCGCCAACGGTGCGGGCTCTCCTCCGCGCCCTCGCCGGCAGCCGGCCGGCCGGCTGCTAGCCTCGGCCCCGTGACCGTTCCCGTGACGAAGGGCGAGGAGCTCGAGCTCCACGTCGACTCGCTGGCCTACGGCGGCAACGGCGTTGCGCGCCGAGACGGCTTCGTCGTGTTCGTCCGCCGCGGCCTGCCCGGCGACACCGTCAGGGCACGTGTCACGAAAGTGAAGCGAAGCCACGCCGAGGCGATCGCGCTCGACGTTCTGGAGCCCGGCGCCGACCGCGTCGAGGCGCCGTGCCGGCACTTCGGGACGTGCGGCGGCTGCCGCTTCCAGGATCTCGCCTACGAAGCGCAAGCGCAGGCGAAGGAGCTGCAGGTTCGGGACGCGCTCGAGCGTCTCGGTGGCCTCGGCGGCTTCGAGCTCGAGCCGATCGTCGCGGCCGAGTCGGCGTATCACTACCGCAACAAGCTCGAGTTCTCGTTCACGGAAATCCCGGACGGCCCCGCACTGGGCTTCCACCGGGCGGGACGTTGGGACGAGGTGCTCGACATCACGCGCTGCTGGCTGACCACCGACCTCGGCAACGCCGTCAAGGACGCCGTTCGCGACTGGGCGCGGGCCGAGGGCCTGCCCGCCTACAGCCAGGTGACCGAGCAGGGCTACCTGCGCCACCTCGTGTTCCGGGAGGGGAGGAACACCGGCCAGGCGCTCGTCGTGCTCGTCACCGCACCCGGTGAGCTGCGAGGCGGGGAAGGGCTCGTTGCGTCGCTCCGCCGCTTTCCCGAGGTGCGCGCGATCCACTGGGCGGTGAACGACCGGCCGGCCGAGGTCACGAACCTGCCGACGAAGATCCTCTGGGGCGAGGAGGCGATCGAGGAGGAGCTGCTCGGCCTGCGCTACCGGGTGCGCCCGAACGCGTTCCTGCAGACGAACACGGCCATGTGCGAGCGGCTCTACGAGCTCGCGCTCGAGTACGCGGGCCTGACCGGTGAGGAGACGGTGTACGACCTCTATTGCGGCATCGGCACGATTGGCCTCACGATGGCGCGCGAGGCGCTGACCGTCTGGGGGATCGAGGTGTCCGAGGAGTCGATCGCCTGCGCGGTCGAGAACGCGACCCTGAACGGCCTCGTGAACGCCGCGTTCTTCGCAGGCGAGGTCGGGGCAGATCTCGAGGAGCTGCGCGAGCGCGCCGGAGCCCCCGACGTCGTCGTCGTCGACCCCCCGCGCGCGGGGCTGTCAGGCAAGGCGCTGCGCCGTGTTGCCCGGCTAGGCGCCGAGAAGATCGTCTACGTGTCGTGCAACCCGACGACGCTCGCGGGCAACGCGGCCGAGCTCACCCGCGAGCACGGCTACCGGCTGGAGCGAGCCCGGCCGGTCGACATGTTCCCGCACACGCCCCACGTGGAGACGGTCGCGCTCTTCAGGCGAACTGGCGCCTGATCTGCCGCCACAGGAGATCGGCGTTCGCGAGGATGAACGCCACCGACAGGAGCGGCAGCGCCGGGATGCCGCCGCGATCGGTGGCGACGGCGATCGCGAGCGTCAGGCCGAATGAGGCGGTGCACAGGATCCACGTCGCCGGGACGCGCAGGCCGAAGCGGTCGGCCGCGCCCAGGAAGAGGGCGAAGAAAAGAACGTCCGGCAGCCCGAGCTGGGCTGTGGCGCTTTCGCCGGCTACGGGAAACGTCACGCTGAAGTGGTCGAACAGGTCGGGACGGTCCTCGATGATCGCCTTCGTCGGGCCGCGGGCAACCGACCAGATGTCGACGGGGATGATGATGAGGGCCACGAGAAGGATCCAGCTCACCTCCTCGAAGAAGCGCAGGAAGAACCACCCGAGCGCGGTGATCGCAGCGAGCTTCGCGAAATCGGCCGCGATGTCGGCGCCCTGCCAGTCGAGCAGGGCCGCCAGCCCGCCGGCCGCGACGGCCGCCGGGAGGAGGTAGCGAGACGCCCGGAAGGGCAGGCAGAGCCAGACGAGCGCGAAGGTTGCGGGGATCAGGATTCCACCGACGAGCGCGACGTCCCACCAGAGCGACAGCTCGGGCAGGCGCTCCGCGAACACGTGGTACGCGACGAGGTCCGCGAGGAGCGCTAGTAGGGCGGAAGCTCTGACCACCAGGGCCCGAGCGCCTTGAACGCCTCCCAGAACGCGCGCTTCGACGGCTGGTCGTCGAGCGACGCGTCGATGTCGGGCGTGACGAGCGCTTCGATGGTCGGCGTGAACGCCTGCAGCTCGCCCGGACGATCCTCGACCGGCGCGGCCAGCGGGAACCGGCACTCGTTGAGGAACACACGCGCGTCCTCGCCCATGACGACGACCAGCTTCGGCTGGACGACGTGTAGCTCGCGGGTGACGAACGCCCTCGCCTCGTTCTCGGGCTCCTCCAGGTACTTGATGCAGTTCGTGCCGTAGATCGCGGTCGGGTCGACCGCGAGGCGCTGGAGCGACTTGAGCACCGCCTGTCCGGCGCGACCGAAGAAGGCGACGCCCTCGTGGAGCTCGGAGGCCTGGGGGCCGTACTTGAGCAGGAAGACGTCCGCCAGCGGATGCCCCGAGCCGATGACCGGCGCACGATCCGGGCCGGCCGCCCGGGCGAGCTCCGCGCCGAGCTCGTTGATCTCGGCAATCGCTTTCTTCAGGTACCGGTCGGAGAGGTCGCTGGTGGCCACGGGCATCCAAGCGGAGTTCTGCGAGCCGGGTCCTCTTCCTACCGAGCCGCGGCCTTGGCCCGGCGCTCGCGCGCCTGTGCGACCCATTTCAGGCTCTGCAGGTAGAGGAGCGATTTCGGCCTGCGGACGATCTCCGCCGAGCGGAGGCTCAGGAGGAACTCCTCGGGCGTCTTGAACGCGCGCATGCGCAGCGCTCCGGTACCGACCCCCTGGAGCACGTGCGCGTCCGAGCCTGCACCCATGAGCAGGTTGTACTTGCGCGCGAAGCGCAATGCCTCGTCGTTGAAGCCCTCGAAGAGGAGGCGGGCGTTGTAGGTCTCGAAGACGTCGATCTCCGCGAGGTGGCGGTGGAGCGTGGCGGCGTCGGGCACCGAGTGGAGGCGATCGAAGGGATGGGGGAGATACACGAGCCCGCCCTGGTCGCGGATCGCGGCGATCGTGTCGCCCATCGACATGCCGCGCGGGATCCCCTCCCGCAGGAAGAGCCCGATGACCTCGCCCTGGCCGTCGGTCTTCACCTCCTCGCCCGCGATGACGGTGAGCGGGCGCCCTCGTGCCAGCTCTGCCGCCTCCTCGGCACCCGAGAACACGTTGTGGTCGGTCACCGCGATCGCGCCGAGGCCGATCGCCTCCGCGTGCTCGAGGAGGTCGTGGACGTCGATCGAGCAGTCGTGCGAGTGGTCCGTGTGCATGTGGAGGTCCGCGAGGATCCAGGAACGATCGGCGAGCGGATCGGCCGCCGCGGCGCGGGCGCGCCGCCGCCCGAGGAGCGATCGGTACAGGCGCATCGAGACCCGTGCCGAGGCGCGTGAGGCTCTGCTCCTCGCCGGCCGTGCGCGCCGACGCCGCCTCTGCCCGACGGTGGCCCGCGTCCTCGGCCAGGCGGGCCATGGCCGCGCCGACGAGCTCCGGCTGCTCGCGCCTCGCGGGCGGGTCGGCCACGGGGACGCCGCTCGCGAGCGCCTCGGCACGAAGCAGCGTCGAGCCACCGACCGCCGGCACGAATCCGAGCGCGCCGCGCAGGAGCGCTGCGCGCCGCGAGCCGTCGATCGCCGTCTCGACCGAGACACGGTCTCGGAGCCTTCTCGGCGCGTACGGCCTCCCGAGCAGGGGGCGAGGTCGGAGTACCGTAACCGTGACCCTGGGAATCGCGTGGAGCGCCCGGATCGCGGCCCTCGCGCCCGCCCGGTCGTCCGGGTCCCACTCGACGACGAACTTGTGGCGCTCGGGGCCGGGGCGGAAGAGGTCGGTGTCGACCCCGATCGGAAGGAGGCGGTACGCGCCCGGGAAGCGGGCCTTCGCCGCCGCGAGCGTCTGCTCGCCGACAGCCGTGAGCGCGTCGATCCGGCCGAGCAGGGTCGCCCGCCTGGCCTTCGAGGGTGGATACCCGAGACGCTCGGGGGAGTGGAACGTCGCAACGGCGAGCCCGGGCGCGTCTCGGAGCGCGAGGTAGGAGAGGCTCGGGAGGCCCGGCTCGTGTGCGTGGACGACGTCGAAGCCTCCGCGTGAGAGCGCGAGCTCGAGGTTCGCGCGGACGCCGACCGGTACGCCGACCCGGCTCGCCCGCGAGACGGGCACGGCCGGGCCGAGCGCGACGAGCCCGTCGAGTGGCTCCTCGTCGCGAGCCAGTCGGCGGAGCGCCCGCCGGCCGGCGCCGAGCTCTCGGGCGCTGTTCGACGGGGCGAGGACGACGACGTGGTGGCCGAGGGCGCGAAGCGCCCGGGCGGCGGCCCCGACGTGCTCGTTGACGTCATGAGGCTGCGACCACGAGAAGGGCGTGACCAGGCAGATGCGAAGCCCCATCGGCTCGATTCTACGGGCCGCCGGCGGGCAACCGGAAAGCCGTCAGCCGTCCTCGAGAGAGGAGATCCGGAGTCGGGGTTACGCGGTCGACGTGGCGACCTTGGTCGCCTTGCGGGCGTACTGCTTGATGAACGCCTCGGTCGCCTCGTAGGCCTCGTCGTCGACGATCTGCTTCGGCGGCGACTTCATCAGGTAGGAGCTCGGCCCCTCGAGCGCTCCGGCGACGCCGTTGTTCAGGGCGAGCTTCGCAAGGCGCACCGCGTCGATCACGATGCCGGCCGAGTTCGGCGAGTCCCAGACCTCGAGCTTCAGCTCGACGTTGAGTGGCACGTCGCCGAAGGACGTGCCTTCGAGCCGGATGTAGGCCCACTTGCGGTCGGTCAGCCAGGGTACGTAGTCGGACGGGCCGACGTGGACGTTCTGCGCGCCGAGGTCGTAGTCGAGCATCGACGTGACGGCGTTCGTCTTCGAGATCTTCTTCGACTCGAGGCGGTCGCGCTCGAGCATGTTCAGGAAGTCGGAGTTGCCGCCGACGTTCAGCTGCATCGTCTTGTCGAGGTGCACGCCCCGCTCGCGGAAGAGGCTCGTCAGGACCCGGTGGGTGATCGTCGCGCCGACCTGCGACTTGATGTCGTCGCCGATGATCGGGACGCCGCTCTTCTCGAAGCGCCCCTGCCAGTACGGCTCGCGGGCGATGAAGACGGGCATGCAGTTCACCATCGCGACACCCGCCGTCAGGATCTGCTCCGTGTACCACTTCGCAGCCTGCTCCGAGCCGACGGGCAGGTAGTTGACGACGACGTCCGTGCCGGTCTCCTTGAGGATCTCGACGATGTCGACGGTCGGCCCGGGCGCCTTCTCCACGACCTGGGACAGGTACTTCCCGAGGCCGTCGTGCGTCATCCCGCGCGACACCTTGACGCCGGTCTCCTTGACGTCGGCGAACTTGATCGTGTCGTTCGGCTTCGCCCAGATCGCCTCGGCGAGGTCGGCGCCGACCTTGCCCTTGACGACGTCGAAGGCTGCGGTGAACTCGATGTCGCGGACGTGGTAGCCGCCCAGATCGACGTGCATGAGCCCCGGCACGAACTGGTCCGGATCGGCGTCCCGGTAGTACTGGACGCCCTGGAGGAGCGAGTTGGCGCAGTTACCGACGCCGATGATCGCGACACGGACCTTGTCCTCCGAGCGCGCCCTGCCGTTGCCGCTGCCGTTGCTGTTGGTGGTCGTGCTTGCCATCCTCGTAGCTCTCTTTCCCCCGCCGAACGGGACTCGATCGATGAACGCCGGCTCCAGACGGACGTCCAGGTCCTCCGCGAGCGCCTGAACGATGACACGGTTCGTGTTCGAGCCGCGCTCGAAGGCCTCGCCCTGGAGCCGCCGTTTCAGCTCCGGAGGCATCCGGAGAACGACGACCGGGCTCTCCCCGGGAGCCGAGCCTCGCCGCCCGGTGGGCTCGAACGGCACGCCGAAGCGGGTCGCGAGCGCCGATACGGCCACGTCGTTGAGCGCGCTGTCGCGCCGCTCGACCTCGTGGGCGAGACGGCGCTTCGAGCTCGGCGGGCATCCGCACGAGCACGCTCTTGGTGGCCTGGCGAGGCACAGTGCTAGCACTATAGCACTCCTGCCACGCCTGTGGAACGAGTGCTATCCGGCCGAGGCGCTGGGGCACGGGATCGCGGCCGTGAGGATCTCCGGGCCGTCGTCGGTGATCAGCACGTTCTGCTCGAGGCGCACGCCGCCGAAGCCGTGCAGCTCGTCGACGCGATCCCAGTCGACGCCCTCGTGGCCGCGTGCCCGGGCGAGCAGCGCGGGGACGACGTAGATCCCGGGCTCGATCGTCCACGCCTGGCGTGGCTGCAGCGGGATGTCGACGCGCAGGCGCGGCAGCCCGGGCACGGGCTCGCGCGCCTCGTCGGAGGCCGGGCCGGTGTCCCGGACGCCGAGACCGACGAGGTGACCCACGCCGTGCGGGAAGAACAGGGTCGCGGCGCCGCTCTCGACGAGCGTCTCGGCCGAGCCGCGGAGGACGCCGAGCTCGACGAGCCCTTCCGCGACCACCAGCGCCGCCGCGCGGTGGACGTCGCGCCACTCCGTTCCCGGACGGCAGGCAGCGATCGCGGTCGTGCCGGCGTGCCTGACCGTGTCGTAGACGAGTGCCTGCTCGGCGGTGAACCTCCCGCCGACGGCGTACGTGCGGGTGACGTCGCTCGCGTAGCCGCGGTACTCGGCGCCGGCGTCGACGAGCAGGAGGTCGCCGTCACGGAGCTCGCGCGCCGTCGGCGAGAAGTGCAGGACTGCGGCGTGGTCGCCTGCGGCGACGATCGGCTCGAAGGCGAGGAAGTCACCGCCGTTTCGGAGGAACGCCGCCTCGAGCGTGACCTGCAGCTCGCGCTCGGTACGGCCGGCGGCGACGAGCGGTGCGAGCTCTTCGAAGCCGGCGCGCGTCGCCTCCGCGGCGGTGCGCATGCGCTCGAGCTCGACGTCGTCCTTGGGGCGGCGAACGTGGATGAGCGCGTCGCGCAGCTCGACGTCGGCGTCAGCGGCCGCGCCGAGCCGGCGCACCGGCCGGCCGGCGACCCAGGTTTCGAGCTCGTCCAGCGGGCTCGTGCCTTCGGGCACTCCCTCGCGATCGCCCTCGAGCCCGGTCCAGAGCAGCTCCTCCGTGGTGACCGGCGCGACGAACTCGACCCAGCCGCCGTTCGGCGCGTAGGCCAGCACGCCGCCGGGGCGCTCGCGGTCCGCGAGGTAGAGGTACTCGGAGTGCGCCCGGAACGGGTACGTGCGGTCGCCGCGCCCGGGCACGGGGATCTCGTCGCCTGCCTCGACGAGCACGACGCCGCCGTCGAGGTTCCACGCGGCCGCGGCAGCCGCACGCCGCCGGTCGAGGAACGCGTCCGTCATCGCTGCGAGCCCTACGGGGCGGCGGCGCGCTCTCGGAGCTGCTTGCGGACGTAGAGCACCCGCTGCACGACGGTGACCCAGGCCATGATCATCAGGACGAGCACCGCCCAGGGGAGCGCCCCGACCGAGCCGAGGGCAAGGCCGATGCCGAGGATCGCGACCCGCTCGACGCGGCTGCCGAAGCCGACGTCGCCCTTCAGGCCGATGGTCTCCGCCTTCGCCCGCGTGTAGCTGACGAGCAAGGAGCCGACGACGGCTGCGAACGCGACGGCGATCGCCCACGTCTTTCCGTCGCGCGCGAAGACGAGAGCGGCTGCGCCGAGCATGAACGCCTCGCCGACGCGGTCGAGCGTCGAGTCGAGGAACGCGCCGAATGGGGTGCCCTTGCCGCCGGCCCGCGCGAGCGCGCCGTCGAGGATGTCCATGACGGCGCCGACCACGAACAGCGCGGAACCGACGAGGTAGAGCCACCACGCCTCGTAGACGAAGTACACGGCCACCGACCCGGCGATGCAGAGGGCGACTCCCGAGATCGAGAGCATGTCGGGCGTCAACCCGGTCTGGGCGACCTGCGCCATCGAGCGGGTGGCCGCCTGGCGTGCCTCGGCGATGTACGCGTCCTTGACGTCGCCGAGGGTGCGCTGCGGCTCGCTCATCGCGGTGAGGCTAGACGGTGCAGACGACGTGCGTCGAGCGCTAGCGCGCGACGACGCGGTCGAGCGCAGTCCGGCGGCGCGCCGTCTCGAGCCCCACCACGATCGACGTGGAGACGAGCGCGAGCACGATGCCGCCGGCGACGTCCAGCCAGAAGTGGTTTCCCGTCGCCATGACCGTGAACCAGACCCAGCTCGGCCACAGCGTCCAGAGGAGCTTCGCGTAGCGCGACGACACGAGCGCGGCCATCGTGAAGCCGATGATGAGCGCGTCGGCGGAGTGGATGCTCGGCATCGCGGCATAGGGGTTGGAGGCGAGCTGGATGAGCCCGCTGCCGTGGTTGAGCGCCGCCGACTGGGCGAGCGTGTCGACGAAGCCCCACTCCATGAATAGCCGCGGCGGCGCCGTCGGGACGAGGACGAAGCAGGCGAGCGCGAGCATGTTCGCGAGGAGCAGGACGTTCCGCAACCGCAGGAACGAGTCGTTGCGGCGGAAGTAGACCCAGAGGAGCGCCAGGCCGACCACCGTGAACTGCGAGTTCCAGTAGGTCCAGTTCACGGCCTCGACGATCCAGTCGCTGCCGCGTAGGACGACGTTCTGGATGTCGAGCTCGACGAGCGCGTGGAGCTGGCGCTCGAAGTCGATGATCAGACGGCCGTTCTGGAAGGCCTCCTCGGCTCCCCGGTCGGCGACGCCGCGGGCGATCTGGTAGGCGAACAGAAACCCGAACCAGATGCCGAGCTGGAGAACGAAGTCCTTCCACCCACGCGGAAATACCTGCCCGATTCGCGCAGTCACGAAGTAGCACATTGTAGTGAAAGCTGCCTCGGCGCCCGCGCGCCGCCCTCGGCGGTCTCCGGGGCTCAGCCGCCGATGTACGACATCTCGACCCGCGGGAGCTCCGCCGTGGCCCCCGAGCGTATCTCCGAGTAGCGATCGCCGCGCGCCACCCAAACGCCGACGAGGGCGTCGAGCAGCTCGTCGTCGGAGGCGCCGCCGCGGACGAGCTCCCTCAGATCGGTACCCAGCGCGGCGAACAAGCAGGTGTAGAGGCGGCCGTCGGCGGAGATCCGTGCCCGGGTGCACCCGCTGCAGAAGGGCCGCGTGACCGAGGCGATCACACCGATCTCGCCGCCGCCGTCGCGGTAGCGCCAGCGATTCGCGACCTCGCCCGGATAGTTCGGCTCCACCGGCTCGAGGCCGAGCTCCGCGTCCACAGTGGCGACGATCTCGCTCGCGGGCACCACGTCGTCCAGCCGCCAGCCGTTGGTCGCGCCGACGTCCATGAACTCGATGAACCGGAGGATGTGCCCGCTCCCGTGGAAATGGCGCGCCATCGGGAGAATCGAGTCGTCGTTCGTCCCGCGCTTGACCACCATGTTGACCTTCACCGGCGAGAGGCCGGCCGCGGCCGCTGCCTCGATCCCCTCGAGGACCCTGGAGACCGGGAAGTCGACGTCGTTCATGGCCGCGAAGACGTCGTTGTCGAGCGAATCGAGGCTGACCGTGACGCGGCGAAGCCCCGCGGCCGCGAGCGCCTCGGCCTTGCGGGCGAGCAGCGAGGCGTTCGTCGTCAGCGCGACCTCGAGTCCAGGGATCGCGGCGAGCATGCCGACGAGCGTCTCCAGGTCACGTCGCAGCAGGGGCTCACCGCCGGTCAGGCGGATCTTCTCGACGCCGAGCCGGGCGAAGACCCGCGCGAGCCGGGTGATCTCCTCGAAGGACAGGAGCTGCTCGCGGCGCAGGAATTCGTAGTCCCGACCGAAGACGGTCTTCGGCATGCAGTACGTGCACCGGAAGTTGCAGCGGTCGGTGACCGAGATGCGAAGATCGCGGATCGGGCGTCCGAGCGTGTCGCGAACCATCCCTCAAGCCTACCCGCGGCTCACCCGCGGATCGACTCGAGCTCGAGCGCGAGCCAGCGCGACTCGTCGCCCGTCAGCTCGATCCGAAGCGACGCGAGGCAGACCTCGAGCTCGGGCTCGTCCCGGGGCCCGACCACGGGAAACGTCTGCGGCTTGGCCAGGACCCAGGCGAGCGCGACGGCCGCCGGCGCGACGCCCAGCCGGGTCGCGAGGTCCTCGCAGCGTCGCCGCCGCTCGAGGTTCGCCGGCGAGAGCCAGGACGCGCGCAGCTCGTCGTCCTCCTCGCGCCCGGCGAAGAACCCCCGGGCCTGTGCCGACCAGGCGAGGAGCGGCGTCGAGGTCTGCTCGTGCCAGCCGACGTCCGCGCGCAGGCAGCCCTCCCAGACGGGCTCGCGCATCTCGGCGAGGGAGAGCTGGTTCGAGAGCGCCGAGAAGGGCGTCAGGCCCTCGGCGGTGGCGTGGTCGTTGAACGCGCGGTAGCGCTCGGACGACCAGTTGCTCGCGCCGACGGCCAAGCGCCCTGCCGGCCGCGACCTCGCGGTGCAGGGCCTCGGCGAACTCGGTGATCGGAACGTCCGGGTTGTCGCGGTGGAGGAGGTAGAGATCGAGGTAGTCGGTGCGGAGATGAGCGAGCGTCTCGTCGAGCTGGGGCGCGACCACGTCGGGGTAGCAGTCGGGCGAGTGTGCGCCCTTCCCGACGAGCACGATCTCGCTGCGAATGCCGAGCCGCTGGACGAGTGCACCGACCGCCCGCTCGGTCTCTGCGCCGTAGTGGTGGGCGGTGTCGAAGGCGATCCCGCCGCGCTCGAGGTAGCGCTCCCAGAGTCTCGGCTCGGCGCGCACCGTTCCCATGACGATCGGCAGGCCGTCGCGGACGATGCGCTCGAGCGGGCCGGCGGGCATGCGGGATTCTGGCAGAGTGCGGCCGCGCGGAGTCCGAGCGAGGGGCGGGGGCCAAGGCACAACAATCTGATACCATACGGCTTAGATTTTCTAACGGAGGAGGCAAGCAGAGGATGAGCAAGACCATCGGAATCGACCTCGGCACCACGAACTCGTGCATGGCCGTGCTCGAGGGCGGGGAGCCGACCGTCATCCCGAATGCCGAGGGCGGGCGCACCACCCCGTCGGTCGTCGCGTTCACGAAGGACGGCCAGCGACTCGTGGGCGCCCCCGCGAAGCGGCAGGCGGTGACGAACCCGCAGAACACCGTGTTCTCGATCAAGCGCTTCATGGGACGGAAGTCCTCGGAGGTCTCCGAGGAGATGACGATCGTCCCCTACGAGGTGGTCGCAGGCCCGAACGGCGACGCCCGCGTGAAAGCGGGCGACAAGGAGTATGCGCCGCCCGAGATCTCGGCCATGATCCTGCAGAAGCTGAAGGCGGACGCCGAGGCGTACCTCGGCGAGCCGGTGACGGATGCGGTCATCACCGTGCCCGCGTACTTCAACAACGCGCAGCGCGAGGCGACGAAGGACTCCGGCAAGATCGCCGGCCTGAACGTGCTCCGGATCATCAACGAGCCGACGGCGGCCTCGCTCGCCTACGGGCTCGACAAGGAGGACGACCAGACGATCCTCGTCTTCGACCTCGGCGGCGGCACGTTCGACGTCTCGGTCCTCGAGCTCGGCGACGGCGTCTTCGAGGTGAAGTCGACGAACGGCGACAACCACCTCGGCGGCGACAACTTCGACAAGGCGATCGTCGACTGGATGGTCGCGGAGTTCCTGCGCGAGCAGGGGATCGACCTGTCGAAGGACTCGATGGCGCTCCAGCGGCTCTACGAGGCGGCCGAGAAGGCGAAGATCGAGCTCTCCTCGACGTCGTCGACCCAGATCAACCTGCCGTTCATCACGGCCACCCAGGACGGGCCGAAGCACCTCGACCTTCAGCTGTCGCGCTCGAAGCTGAACGAGCTGACGCACGACCTCGTCGAGCGCACGGTCGGCCCGACGAAGCAGGCGCTCGCCGACGCCGGCCTGACGGCCGACGACATCGACCACGTCGTCCTCGTGGGCGGCATGACCCGCATGCCGGCCGTGCAGGACAAGGTCAAGGAGACGGTCGGCAAGGACCCGCACAAGGGCGTCAACCCGGACGAGGTCGTCGCCATCGGCGCGGCGATCCAGGCGGGCGTCCTCAAGGGCGAGGTCAAGGACATCCTGCTACTCGACGTGACGCCGCTGTCGCTCGGGATCGAGACGAAGGGTGGCGTCTTCACGAAGCTGATCGAGCGCAACACGACCATCCCGACCAAGAAGGCGGAGGTCTTCACCACCGCCGAGGACAACCAGCCGTCGGTCGAGATCCACGTGCTGCAGGGCGAGTCCGAGATGGCGACGTTCAACAAGACCCTCGGCAAGTTCCAGCTCGTCGGCATCCCGCCGGCGCCGCGCGGCATGCCGCAGGTCGAGGTCGCGTTCGACATCGACGCGAACGGCATCATCAACGTCTCGGCGAAGGATCTCGGCACCGGCAACGAGCAGCAGATCCGGATCGAGGGCGGCTCGGGCCTGAAGGACGACGAGGTCGAGCGGATGGTGCAGGAGGCCGAGGCGCACGCCGACGAGGCGCGCCGGATGCGCGAGCTCGCCGACGCGAAGAACCAGGGCGAGACGCTCGTCTACACGACCGAGAAGACGCTCAAGGAGCACCGCGAGGCGCTCGACGACGACACGGCCTCGACCATCGAATCGGGGATCGGCGACCTGCGCACGGCGCTCGAGGGCGACGACGTGGGCGAGATCCGCTCGAAGTCCGAGTCCCTGACCCAGGCCGCGCACGCGCTCGCCCAGGCCGTCTACGAGCAGGCGCAGGCGCAGCAGGCAGCGGGCGGAGCGACCGGGAACGGCACGGCCGGCGACGGTGAGGAAGACGAGGTCGTCGAGGATGCCGAGTACGAGGTCGTCGACGAGGAGGCTCGGAAGGAATGACCGAGCACGCCCAGGCCCGTCCCGACCTCGCGGCGCGCGTCGTCGAGCTCGAGGCCCAGCTCCTCGAGCTCGAGGGCCGGGCCGACGAGGCGGAAGCCAAGCGCGACGAGTACCTGGACAACCTCCAGCGCCTCGCCGCGGACTTCGACAACTTCCGCAAACGGGCGGCGCGGGACCAGGAGGCTCTCTCCGCGCGGGCTCACGAGCGGCTCGTCAAGGAGCTCTTGCCCGTGCTCGACGACCTCGAGCGCGCGCTCGACGCCGCCTCGAAGCACGAGGAGGCGAAGCTCGAAGAGGGCGTCGAGCTCGTCGAGCGGGAGTTGCGTCAGGCGCTCGAGCGCGAGGGGCTCGTCGAGATCGCCACCGACGGGACGTTCGACCCCCACGTGCACGAGGCGCTCCTCACCCAGCCCTCCGAGGACGCGGAGGGGTCGATCCTCGAGGTGCTCCAGAAGGGCTACCAGCTGGGTGACCGCGTGCTGCGGCCGGCGCGGGTGACCCTCTCGGCCGGCCCGCCCGCGGCCGCCGCCGAGGGCGGCGACGTGACCGCGGGGGCATGAAGAACCTCTACGACATCCTCGGCGTCTCGAAGACCGCCTCGCAGGACGAGATCAAGAAGGCGTACCGGGCGCTCGCGCGCAAGTATCACCCCGACCGAAACCAGGACGACGAGGCGGCCGAGGAACGCTTCAAGGAGATCCAGGGCGCCTACGACGTGCTCGGCGACCCGGAGAAGCGCAAGGAGTACGACGCCGGCCCACGCCGCGTGTTCACGGGTGACGGCGACGGGTTCGACCCGGGCGCCTTCCAGAACTTCGACCTCGGCGACCTGTTCGGCGGCCTGTTCGGCGGCGGCGGCCGGCAGCAGCGGGGGCAGCGTGGCCGTGACATCGAGACGACGGTCAACCTCTCCTTCGAGGACTCCCTCGAAGGCATCACCATCCGCGTCCCGGTGGAGCTGCAGGGCGTCTGCCCCGCGTGCCACGGGTCGGGCGCCGAGGCGGGCACGACGCCGGTCGTGTGCCCCGAATGCCGCGGGCGCGGGGTCGTCTCGCAGAGCCAGGGCCTGTTCGCGCTGTCCCAACCGTGCCCCCGCTGCGGCGGCAACGGCACCGTCATCGAGAACCCGTGTTCCACCTGCGGAGGAAGCGGCCGCCGCCGGACGACGAAGCGCTACCAGGTGAAGATCAAGCCCGGCGTCCAGAACGGCACCCGGATCCGCCTCGCAGGGAAGGGCGAGCCGGGCTTCGGCGGCGGGCCGCCCGGCGATCTCTACGTCACCACGCGAGTCGCGCAGTCACCCCTCTACGAGCGCCGCGGCGCCGACCTCGTGATCGACGTCCCCGTGACATACGCGGAGGCGGCCCTCGGCGCCACCGTCGAGGTGCCGACCCCCGACGGCCTCATCTCGCTGAAGGTGCCGTCCGGCTCGCAGGACGGCAAGCTCCTGCGGGTGCGGGGCAAGGGCGCGCCGAAGCTGAAGGGGTCGGGCCGGGGCGACTTGCTCGCCCGCGTGCAGCTGACGGTGCCGACGAAGCTGACGAAAGCCGAGCGCGAGGCGATCGAGAACCTGCAGAAGGTCTCGCGCGCCAACCCACGTGACGAGGCGTTTGCGGAGGCGGAGGTCTGATGAATCGTCCGATGTACATGATCTCGGTCGCGGCCGAGCTGGTCGGGATGCACCCCCAGACGCTGCGGATCTACGAGGCGAAGGGCCTCGTCCGGCCCCGGCGCACGCCGGGCAACACGCGCCTCTACTCGGACGCCGACCTCGCGCGCCTGCGCGAGATCCAGCGGCTGACCACCGAGCTCCGCCTCAACCTCGCCGGCGCCGAGCGCGTGCTCGAGCTGCAGGACGAGGTCGACCGGCTGCGGGCCCGGATCGAACGGCTCGAGCGGGAGCGGCGCGCCGAGGTCGAGCGCGTCCATCGCCAGTACCGGCGGGAGCTCGTCCTCTACTCCGGCGGGACGCAACGGCTGCCGGCCACGAGGGACCATGGACTTTAAGAGGCTGACGATCAAGTCTCAGGAGGCCGTCGGCGCCGCAGGCGAGCTCGCCCGCCGCCGCGGCAACCCGGAGGTCTACCCCGAGCACCTGCTGCTCGCGCTGCTCGACCAGGAGCTCCCGCGCACGCTCGTCGAGCGGGCGGGCTCGTCCGTCGACGGGCTGCGCCAGGCAGCCGAGGCGACGATCGCCTCGAAGCCGTCGATCGCCGGCGCCCAGCAGCAGCCCCACGTCTCGGCGGCGTTCGCGGAGGTGCTCGACCGGGCGGAGGACGAGATGCGAGCGCTCGACGACGAGTACGTCTCGACCGAGCATCTCCTTCTCGGCCTCGACGTCGTCCCGCGCGACGCGCTCCTCGAGGCCCTCCAGCAGGTGCGGGGCTCGCAGCGCGTCACCTCGGCGGATCCCGAGGGCTCGTATCAGGCGCTCGAGAAGTTCGGCAAGGACCTGACCGCGCTCGCCGAGGCGGGCAAGCTCGACCCCGTCATCGGCCGCGACGAGGAGATCCGTCGCGTGATCCAGGTGCTCTCCCGGCGAACGAAGAACAACCCGGTGCTGATCGGCGAGCCGGGAGTGGGGAAGACCGCCATCGTCGAGGGGCTCGCGGCACGCATCGTCGCCGGCGACGTCCCGGAAGGACTGAAGGGCAAGCGCGTCTGGGCGCTCGACATCGGCGCGCTGCTGGCCGGCTCGAAGTACCGGGGAGAGTTCGAGGAGCGCCTGAAGGCGGTCCTCCAGGAGATCCAGAGCTCGGAGGGGGAGATCATCCTCTTCATCGACGAGCTGCACACGATCGTCGGCGCCGGTGCTGCGGAGGGAGCCGTCGACGCGGCCAACATGCTGAAGCCGATGCTCGCCCGCGGTGAGCTTCGCGCGGTCGGTGCGACGACGCTCGACGAGTACCGCAAGCACGTCGAGAAGGACGCGGCGCTCGAGCGGCGCTTCCAGCCCGTGCTGGTCGGCGAGCCCTCCGTCGCGGACACGATCGCCATCCTGCGCGGCCTCAAGGAGCGCTACGAGGCACACCACGGCGTCCGCATTCGCGATGCCGCGCTCGTCGCCGCCGCCGTGCTCTCGGATCGCTACATCGCCGACCGGTTCCTCCCCGACAAGGCGATCGACCTGGTCGACGAGGCCGCGTCGCGCCTGCGGATGGAGATCGACTCCTCGCCGCTCGAGCTCGACGAGGCGGACCGCCGCGTCCGCCAGCTCGAGATCGAGCTGGCGGCGACGGCGAAGGAGTCCGAGGATGTCCGGGAGCCCGTCGAGCGGGAGCTGGCCGAGGCGCAGGAGCGCCGGAACGAGCTCGCCGGCCGCTGGGCGGCCGAGAAGGAGGCGCTCGACCGGATCAAGGAGATCACGCGACGGATCGACGAGCTCAAGATCGAGGCCGAGCGCGCTGAACGGACCGGCGAGCTGCAGCGCGTCGCCGAGATCCGCTACGGCGAGCTGCCGCAGCTCGAGGGAGAGCTGGCCGAGCGGAACGAGCCGGTGGAAGCCCCGATGGTCAAGGAGGAGGTCGACGAGGACGACGTCGCGGAGGTCGTGGGCCGCTGGACCGGGATTCCCGTCTCGCGGCTGCTCGAGGGGGAGACCCAGAAGCTGATCCACATGGAGGAGCGGCTGCATCGGCGCGTCGTCGGGCAGGACGAAGCCGTTACCGCCGTCGCGAACGCCCTCCGCCGTGCGCGAACGGGCCTTCAGGACCCGAATCGCCCGATCGGCTCGTTCGTCTTCCTCGGGCCGACCGGCGTCGGGAAGACCGAGCTCGCGAAGGCGCTCGCCGAGTTCATGTTCGACGACGAGCGGGCGATGGTTAGGCTCGACATGTCCGAGTACCAGGAGCGCCACACGGTCGCCCGGCTCGTCGGTGCCCCTCCGGGATACGTCGGCTACGAGGAGGGCGGCCAGCTCACGGAGGCGGTCCGGAGACGGCCGTACTCGGTCGTCCTCCTCGACGAGATAGAGAAGGCGCACGCCGAGGTCTTCGACGTGCTCCTGCAGATCCTCGACGACGGGCGGCTCACGGACGGCCAGGGCCGGACGGTCGACTTTCGCAACACGGTCGTCATCATGACCTCGAACATCCGCTCGGCGGAAGCGATGCGCGAGCACTTCCGGCCGGAGTTCCTGAACCGGATCGACGAGATCGTGGTCTTCGCGGCGCTGACGCGCGAGCAGCTCGGTGAGATCGTCGAGCTGCAGCTCGAGCGGCTCCGGAACCGGCTCGCCGAACGCGGGATCGACATCGAGCTCACCCCTGAAGCCACCGAGCTCGTCGCCGAGGCCGGCTGGGACCCGACGTACGGCGCCCGGCCGCTCAAGCGCTCGCTGCAGCGCCTGATCGAGAACCCGCTGGCGGTGAAGCTGCTCGAGGGCGCGTTCGCAGAGGGCGACACGATCCTCGTAGACGCGCTCGACGGCGAGCTCGCGTTCGAGAAGGCGGCGGCCGTCACGGCCGTCTCGTGAGCGGATGACGACCTCAGCCGCGGTCGAGCTCGGCAAGCCGATGCGCCTCGGCGAGATCATCGCCGCAGCGATCCGGATCTTCGGCCAGCGACCCTGGGCGTTTCTCGCGCTCGGCGCCGTCGTTGCCGTGACCTTCCTCGGGTTCTCGTACCTGCCGCTGGCAGCGTTCGTCGCCCTGATCTCGATCGTGTTCACGGCCGGGGTCGCAATGAGCGCCGCGCTCGTCGACGGAGCGTCCTTCGACCAGGCAGCGCGGCGATGTCTGCGGCTCCTCCCGGATCTCGTCGTGCTCGCCCTGGTGGTCGCCGTGCCCTTCTACGTCACGAGCCTGTTCATCGTCCTGCTCATCGCGGGCGCCGCGTGGCTCGGCCTGACCGGGCTCTCGATCCCGGCGGCCGTGCTCGAGGCACCCGCCGAGGAGCGCCCGCTTGGCCGGGCGCTGCACGGCGTGCGGCGCGGGCTCGTTCTCTCGCGCGTCGCCTACCTCCATGCCTTCGGCGTGGCCGCGTCCCTCGTCCTCATCCAGCTCGTGTTCAGCATCGTCCTGAGCGTGGCGCTGTCCGCCTACGCGGACAACCCGCTCTTCGTCGCGCAGGCGCTGGCCCAGATCGTGCTCGCCCCCTTCTTCTTCCTCGGGCTCACGGTCCTGTACTTCGATCAGCGAGCGCGGGCGAGCGAGCCTCGTCCGGGCGCACCGTGATCGCCATCTCGCCGATCACGCGGTAGACCTGCTGCTCGCGCTTGTAGTACCAGCGGTCGTAGACGAGCAGGTTGATCGGAAACCAGAGCGTGACCCACGAGATGACCTGCAGGCCGTCGGAGAGCGCCTGGAGGAGGTCGTCCGTCTCGTCTGCAAGGGCGCGCGCCGCCGAGTTCAGGACGATGACGGCGAGGAAGCCCACCAGGAGCGCGAAGAAGCCGTGCCGGTACACGCGCCTGAGCTCGAGGTCGAGGCCGGCGACCTTCTTCGCGCAGTAGCGGCCGATCGCGGCCCGGACCCGCTCCTCGAGGCCGGGCTCGAGCTCGGCCGCCGGCAACTTGAACGTCGCCGTGAGGCCGGCCGGGATCCGGTCGGCCTGGAGCTCGAACGCGAGAGCGTCGATCGCCGCGCGGTCCTCGAAGTCGTCGTAGCGCGGCGAGAAGGGATCCATCTCCGGCGCCGCGAACAGTGCGTCCGGCGAGGGAAGCGCGATGTCGACGTGCGTCTCGCCCCACCGTCCCGGCAGGAACCGGCGCAGCCGCCGCTTCGGCGCATTCCGCTCTATTCTCACGTCCTGCCTGTCACGAGGGAAGGATGCTGCAAATGCCGAAGTACATCATGCTGACCACGCTGACGGATCAGGGGCTGCAGACTCTCAGGTCGCACCCCGAGCGGCTGCGGGCGGTCAACAAGGACGTCGAGGAGCTGGGCGTGAAGGTGCTTCACCAGTGGGCCTGTCTCGGCCCGTTCGACTTCGTGAACGTCGTCGAGGCGCCGAACGCAGCCACCGTCTCCCGCATGTCGGTCATCCTCGGTGCCCGTGGAAGCGCCAAGCTTCAGAGCTACGAGCTGATGGAGATCGACGACTTCCTCGGCGTCATCGGATCCTGAGCCGGCGAGCGTTCGATGGGCGATCCGCCGCGGCTTCCCGACTGGGCGCTCGTCGAGCTGGCGAGCTGGCAGCTGGACGCATGGGGCGTCGCACAGGCACGGCTCCTGCTCCGCGACGGAACCGTCCTCGCGCCGGTCGCGATCCTGCCGAGCGGCGACATCGTCGGCTGGGGCGACGCGGGCCCGGTTCCCCTCGAGGCCGACGACATCGTCGCGATCGAGCGGGCGGACGAGTGAGCCCGCGCGCGTAGACTGCGCCTATGGCCGACGAGCAGCGCCGCACCCGCCTTCGCTCCTTCGTCATCGGCGGGCTCGTCGGCGGCGCGGCGGGGGTGGCCGCGAGCCGGCTCCGGGCAAAGCGAGCGCAGGAGCGGCGAACCGCGCCTCCCGGGCTCGCGGCGTTCGAGGAAGCGCCCTGTTTCCGCGAGCTGATCGAGGAACAGCGCGACACCGTTCCCCGCTGAGCCGGCACGGAGCGGACGCCACTCAAACTCCTGTCCCTTTCGGCCGATGAAGGCGACATGGCGTCGATCGAGGTCGGGCACGAGCATGCGGACGCGGGCGAGAGCGAGGGGCAGCTTCGGATTCTCGTCGCCGACGACGATCCGGATATCCGCTCTCTCGTCTCGCGTCTGCTGAGCCGGGCCGGGTACGCCGTCGTCTCGGCAACCGACGGCTCCGAGGCGCTCCGACAGGCGCGCGAGCACAAACAGGACCTGCTGATCCTCGACGTCTCGATGCCCGGCGCGGACGGCTACGCCGTGTGTCGAGCGCTCCAGGCCGAACAGGGCCCGGAAGCTCCGCCGGTGATCTTCCTGACCGCGCACGCGCACACGTCCGCCCGGGTGGAGGGTCTCGACGCGGGCGCCGTCGACTACATCGTCAAGCCGTTCGAGCACGACGAGCTGACGGCCCGAGTCCGCGCGGCGCTGCGCACGAAGACCGTCCGCGACACGCTCGCGAACGAGGCGGCCACGGACGCCCTCACCGGGCTCCTGAACCGCGGCCAGCTCCGACCGAGCATCGCCGGGCTGGTGGCGGCTGCCCGTCGCTACGGGCGCCCGCTCGCCTGCCTGATGGCCGACCTCGACCACTTCAAGGCTGTGAACGACGCGTACGGGCACCCGACGGGCGATCGGGTTCTGCAGGAGGTCGCAGCCCGCCTGCAGGCCGGGATGCGGGCGTCCGACGTCCTCGTCCGCTACGGCGGCGAGGAATTCGTCGCCCTCCTGCCCGAGACCGACGCACGCGGGGCGCGCACGGTCGCGGAGAAGCTCCGCCTGCGGATCGCCGGCTCGCCCGTCGCCGTCCGGCCCGAGGTCGGCGCGCCGCAGGAGGTCGAGGTGCGGGTCAGCGTCGGAGTCGCCTGCTGGAGCGAGCGGATGCACGACGGCTCCGAGCTGATCGAGGCCGCGGACGAGGCGCTCTACTGCGCCAAGGCAGCGGGCCGCAACCGCGTCGAGCTCGCGCCGTAGCCATTTCGCTCAGCGCGTTGCGGCGACGATCGCGTCGAGGATGACCTCGGCGGCGAGGGCTGCATCCTCGGGCCGGGCCTCCTCGGCCGGGTGATGGCTGATCCCGTCCCTGCAGGGGACGAACACCATCGCGCTCGGCACGCGGGACGCCACGCACATCGTGTCGTGGGCCGCTCCCGAGACCATCGTCGTGAACGGCTCGTCGGTGGCCGCGGCGGCGTCCTCGAGGGCCGCGACGAGGTCCGCGTCGAGCGGGGTCGCGGGCAGGTTCTGGCGCGGGACGACCTCGGCCGTCATCCCGCGGCGGCGCGCCGCCTCCGCCGCAAACGCCCCGAGGGCCGCGGCGGCGCCGGTGAAGGCGGCATCGTCCGGGCCGCGCACGTCGATCGAGAACCGCACGCGCTCGGCGATCGCGTTGATCAGCCCCGGCGCCACCTCGATCTCGCCGACCGTGCCGACGGTGCCCTTGCCGGCGTCCTTCGCGAGGCGCTCGAGCTCGAGGACGCTCTCGGCGAGGACCGTCGTCGGGTCGAGCCGGAGGTCCATGGGCGTCGCGCCCGCGTGGTCGCCGCGGCCGTTCACGATCACGTCCGCGTGCACGTAGCCGGCGATCGCGCGGACGATGCCGAGGCGCCTGCCCGTGTCCTGCAGCACGCGTGCCTGCTCGATGTGCATCTCGATCCAGCCGGTCAGGTCGTCGAGGACGTGCGCGGACTCGCGCCAGCGGGCGGGCTCGAAGCCGGCCTCCTCGGCGTGCTCCCAGAAGCTGCGCCTGTCGTCCACCGCCCGGAACGTCTCGCGGAGCTCCTCCTCGGTCACGCGCTGGGCCATGATGCGGCTCCCGAGCAGCATCTGGCCGAAGCCGGAGCCCTCCTCCTCGAGGAACGAGATCACCTGCAGCGGCAGCCCGAGAGCGAGCTCGTCGTTCAGCCGGCAGACCTCGAGCGCGCACACCACCCCCAGGGTGCCGTCGTACTTGCCGCCGTTTCGGTTCGAGTCGAAGTGGGAGCCGATTCCGAAGACGGGCTCGCCGCGCGGGCGGTTTCGCGCGACGAGCGTCCCGACCGGATCGAGCTCGACGGCAAAGCCGAGCGACTCGAGGGCGCCGGTGAAGTAGGAGACCGTGTTCTCGTAGACGTCCGTGTACGCGTAGCGGCGGATCGCCTCGCCGGACAGCGTGTAGGCGGCGCCGGCGAGCGTTTCGACGTCACGTTCGATGCGCGCCGCGCTCCGCTCGCGGTCGATCTCCGGTCTCTGCCTCGGCATTCGTCCTCCCTGTGCGACGTGGCCCAGGCGACATCTTCGCGCGCCCGACGACGGCGCGCAGGACAGCTGTGGGACGAGGCGAAATCTGTCGTGTCGGGACGCCCCGACAGCGGTAGAATGCGCGCGTGAGCGTGCTTGCGATCGTGCTGGTCGCGTGCGCCGTGCTCGTGCTGATCGGCGCCGAATGGCCGCGCTTGACCGCGAAGGCCCGCGACCGCGGGGAGAGCCGGGCGCACAGTGAGCGCGAGCAGCGGAAGGCGAAGCTCCGCGTGGTCGAGAGCGACAACGACGACTTCGCCGAGAGCGTGCAGCGAGACCTCGACCGGTTGCCGGTCATCGAAGAGCACGACGACCGTCCCCACCGCTAAGCGACGGTCAGCGGCCGGGGATCCTGACGGTCGTCTCGACGACGCGCGTGTTCGGCAGCAGCCCGGCGACGTTCTCGGTGTTCTTCGCCTCCTGGCGGTCGGAGACCTGGAGGCGAAGCCGGTGCGTGCCGGGCCTGATGCCGCGCAGATCGAGCGTCGCCACCCCGCCCCGGAGGGAGCCGGACCGCTGGAGCCCCGCCACCCGGAACACGATCCCGTCCGGATCGACCCCCGACCCCTGGTCCGACACGCGGACGCGGATCCGACCGTCGCGCGCGACGCGCGTCGGGAACCGCACGGTCGGGGGCGTCACGTCTCCCACCCACACCCTGAACGTGAAGCGTCCGGCCTGGCGCGCGAGCTCGCTGTCGAACACGACCGAATAGACGCCCGCCGACGGGAAGAGCGCGGCGGAGCTCCACACCGGGAAGCCGAAGCGGGCGAGGTACGGATTCGCCACGTAGGGAAGCGTGGTCGCCCCGCGCAGCCGGTTCTCGTCGTCACCGGCGACGATCCGCGGCTCGACCTCGACGCCCCGGGCAGACGACACGACAGCGGCGCCGAGGTTCGCCGCCGGCCGGTCGAGGACGATACGGAAGACCTGCTCCGGGCCGCGCATCGGGCCGGCCGTCGAAGGAGGCTGCGTCCGGGTAGCGGTAGGCGCCGATGCTGGCGGGCCGGCCGCGCGTATTGCCTCGGTACGTGCCTGCCCCGGGGAGCTCCGTCGCCGCAAGGCCCGGGAGCCGCGGGCGCGTCACGCGAAACCAGAAGGGGATCCGCCGGACGAGGTCGCCGCGCGTGAGGACGGCGAACCCGGTGTGCTCTCCCTCCGCCGCCGCACCGGTCGCAGTCGCGGTCAGCGCGAGCGTTCCCGGAGCCGCGGCGCTCGCCGGGCCGACGACCGTCACACCCTCCGCCGTCTGCTGCTCGACGATCTGGACCTGCCAGTCGCCGCCCTCGCCGTCGGGCGAAAGTGCGACGCTCTCGGTGACGCTCGCCGATCCGCCGGAGACGTCGAGCAGCCCGAACGAGAAGCTCTGCGAAGAGGCGAAGACGCCCGGCTCGGCGGCGGCGGTCGCGTCGACCGCGCCGCCCCCCTGTCTCGCGCTCGGCGCCTCGCCCGTTCGCTCGCGGTCCCGGTAGACGGGGCCGGCGGTCAGCACGAGAGCCGACTTCAGCTGGCCGACCGTCCACTCCCGGTAGATCCCCCGCAGGCCGGCGGCGACGCCGGCGACGTAGGGCGTCGCCATGCTCGTGCCGGAGAGCGTCACGAACCCGTCCCCCGGCGACGCCGAGAGGACGTCGACGCCGGGCGCGCTGACGTCCGGCTTCGCCGCGAGCCCGAGCGGCGTCGGGCCGCTCGCCGAGAACGCCGCCATGACGGGCGTGGTCGGATCGAAGCCGGGGTCGAGCGCGCCGACCGTCACCGCCTGCTCGGCCGTTCCCGGGGAGCCGACCGAGCCGCGGCCGAGCACCTCGTACTCGTTGCCGGCGGCGACGACCGGCACGACACCGGCCGCGGCGGCCGCATCGAGCGCCCTCGCGACGGCGTCGTGCTCGGGCTCGACCTGAGGCTCGCCGAGCGACAGGTTGATGACGTCCATGCCGTCGGCGACCGCTGCCTCGATCGCCGCGACGAGCTCCGGCGAGCTTCCGTTCAGCCCGACTCCGCCGGCGGTGGGAACCGTCAGCGCCTTGTAGTTCCCGAGGTACGCCAGGGGCGCGGTTCCGGAGGCGAGGACTCCCGGGATCTCACGCACCGGCGTGCCGGCGTTGCCGGCGGCGATTCCCGCCACATGGGTGCCGTGAAACGAGCGGACCGGATCGAAGGGGCGTGCGGCGTACCGATACCCGGTGTTGTCCGGGCGCGAACGCGCGGGCGACGATCACCTTGGCGGTCGTGAACGGGCGGTCTCCCTTCGGGAACCCTGCCGGCATGACGTAGCCGGCGGGGTCGAAGTACGGATGGCCCTGGTCGATCCCGTCGTCGATGATTCCGATCTTGACCCCTCGCCCTCCGTCGCCGACGACCGTGAGACCGGCGGGCACGCGCGCAGGTCGTGCGCCCTGCGGCGAGGCGAGACCTCGGTAGCGGACGCTCGGGTAGACGCGCACCACCCCCGGCAGGGCGGCCACCGCGGCGACGTCGCCGGCAGGGAGCCTGAGCGCGACCCCGTCGAGCACGAGCCGGTAGCGCCACCGCGGCTCGGCCTCGGGGACGGCCGACGCGAGCCGGCGCAGAAACACGGTCTGGGCCTGCGCCGCCCGTCGCAGGGAACGCCGCTCGCCCTCAGGCGTGGCCGCAAGCGCGGCCGGCGGCGGGGCCAGCTCGACGATCACGTCTACCGACCCCGGGCTCGGCGCTCCGACCGGAGCCGCGGACGCGCCGGAAGCTGCCACGGCCGCGGCCAAGACGGGGAGGAGGAACCGGGCGCCGCGGCGAAGGATCCCTCGATAGTAGCCGCCTGGCCACTGTCCAAGGACCGTGTCTCAACCGTCGCCTAACACACCAATTGTCGACTCCGGCCTTTCGCGGGGCTAGAATGAGATCCCTGCTACGCGGATGTGGCGGAATTGGTAGACGCGCACGGTTCAGGTCCGTGTGGGGGAAACCCCGTGGAGGTTCGATTCCTCTCATCCGCATGACGAGCAGCGCAAAGGACTCCCGGTAACCGAACCCTCCCATAGCGAAAGGCCCGCCCCGAGCGAGCGGCCGCTGCTCGACCGCGTGCCGCGTTGGCTGCTCGATCCGGCGCTGGTCGCGTACCGGACGTCGCGCACGACGTGGGGACGCCGTGTCCTGAACGGCGCGATCATGCTCTTCGCGCTCGGGATCTCCGTGCTCGCGGCGAGGCACTTCGCCTCCACGGGTTGGCCGCTCGAGAACGTCGACCCGCTGCTCGCGGCCGCGGCCGGGCTGCTCATCGTCGTCAGCTATCCCCTCAAGGCTCTCGGCTGGCAACGCGTCTTCAGGCCTTCGGACCGCCCGCATGCGGTCTCGCTCGCCGCAGCGAACGGCGCGGCCTCGGTGACCGGCGCAGCGCTGCCGGGCCGCTTCGACGACGTCGTCCGCATCGCGGTCGTCCGGCGCTACCCGAGCTGTCCCGACCGGCGTCTCGACGCTCGCGCTCTCGCTCTTCACCGTCGGCCTGCTCGACGCCGCCGCCCTCATGCCGATCAGCACGGCTGCCGCTGCGACGACCGACGGCTCGCCCGTGGTACGCGCCGGGCTTGCGGTCGTCGCCGCGGCCGGACTCGGCGCGGCGCTGATCGTGGCGTTCTTGCCGCGGTTCTTGGCCAGCGGGCGGCTCATCCGCTTCCGGATCGCCAACTGGATCGGGCAGCGACTCACCTCGCATGCCGACGCGTGGAAGGCGGGCCTCTACGTCTTCGCGTCCTGGGCATTGCGAGCGACGGCGCTCTTCCTGCTGCTCGCGGCCATGGACGTCTCGGTTTCCTACCCGCTCGCGATCGGCTTCCTCTGTGCCGGCGCCGCCGCGAGCGCGTTGCCGATCGCGCCGGCGGCCGGTGCGGCGACGACAGTCGGCGGCGGGGCGGCGCTCCTGATCGCATCGGGCGTCGGCACGCAGGCGGCCGTCGAGTTCGCGATCAGCGCCCAGGCGCTGCTCATTCTCGCCGGGGTCGTCGTCATCGCGTTCGCCGCGGCGCACCACGGCGGCCAGTGGGCGCTCGCCCGCCGGCAGGCCTGATCAGGGCAGCGCGGCCAGCACCTTCTCGGCGTGCCCGTCGGGCTTGACGCCTCTCATCGCCTTGACGAGGATCCCGTCCGCGTCGATCACGAAGGTCGACCGGACGATGCCCATCGACTTCTTGCCGTACGACGTCTTCTCGCGCCACACGTCGTAGGCTGCGGCAGCGGTCCGGTCGGGGTCGGCGAGCAGCGTGAACGGCAACCCGTACTTCTCCTTGAACCGCCGGTGGGAGGCCTCAGTGTCGGGGCTGACGCCCAGGACGACGACGCCGCGCTTCTCGTAGTCGGCGTACGCGTCGCGGATCCCGCAGGCCTGCGTCGTGCAGCCCGGCGTGTCGTCCTTGGGATAGAAGTAGAGGACGACGGGCCGGCCGCGGAAGCCGGACAGCCTGACCTGCTCGCCCGTGTCGCTCACGAGCTCGATGTCGGGTGCCGGCTTCCCCTCTTCGACCACGACGCCTCCTGTCCGGACGGTTCCCGGGCCGATCCTAGTGGAAAGGCGCCGTTGCTACCCTCCGCGCGGATGACCGCGCTCCACCAGATCCTCGGCGTGCTCGCGATCGCCGTGAACGGGCTCGCGGGCGCCGTGGGCGGCTTCACGCTCTGGCGACGCGCGGAGCCTCGGCGGGCATACGCTCACCTCGTGGCCCTCGGGCAGACCGTGCTCGTCGCTCAGGCGGCGGTCGGACTGCTGCTCCTGTCCGAGGGCAAGCGATCGCCGGACAAGCTCCACTACCTCTACGGCGCCGTCGCGCTCGGCGCCGTGCTCTCGCCGTGGATCTACGCGCCCCCGGAGCCTCGCGCACGACTGCTCTGGTTCACCGGCGCGAGCCTGCTCGCCGCTGCGCTCAGCATCCGCGGCTACATGACCGGCTCGTGACCGTGAACCCGACACTCCGCGGCTTTGCGATCATCGTCCTCGTCGCAGGCGTGATCACGGCCCTCGGGCTCGAGAACGCCCTCGGCTCGCTCTTCTTCGTCGTCCAGATCGCGTTCATCGTCGCGATCGCGATCTTCCTCTTCACGCTGTGGCGCTCGCGCAGGGAGGAGATCGCCGCCTGGTCAGGGCGCTCGCAGGTGGTCTTCTACGGCGCCGCCGTGCTCGCGCTCGTGAACCTGGCGCTGGCGTTCGTCTTCGCGTACCCGGCGACCGGGCTCGAGGCGGTCGTCTTCTTCGTGGTGCTCGCCGCGTGCTTCTTCTCGATGTGGCGGGTCTGGCGAGACGAGCACACGTACGGCTACTGATGGCGCTCCCGAAGACGATCGTCGTCGTCGGCGCGAGCCTCGCCGGGGGCACGGCTGCCGCCACCCTCCGGGACGAGGGCTACGACGGGCGGATCGTCGTCGTGGGCGAGGAGCCGGAGCTCCCGTACGAGCGCCCGCCGCTGTCGAAGGAGTTCCTTCGCGGCGAGCGCCCGCTCGAGTCGTTCCTCGTGCGCAAGCCGGAGGTGTGGGCGGAGGCGGATGTCGAGCTCCTTCTCGGCACCACCGTGCGGCGCATCGATCCGCTCGCCCGGGAGGTCGAGCTCGAGGACGACGGCCGGCTCGCCTACGACGCCGTGCTCGTCGCCACGGGCGGCCGCCCGCGTTGGCTGCCGGTCCCCGGAGCGGGGCTCGCGGGGATCTTCGACCTGCGCCGCGTGTCCGATGCGGCGAGCATCAACGAGGCGGCAGGTGCCGGTGGAACGGCGGTCGTCGTCGGCATGGGCTTCATCGGCTCCGAGGTCGCCGCCTCCCTGCGCGGCCTGGGTCTCGACGTGGTCGCCGTCGAGCCGTTCGCGGCACCGCTCGAGCGCGTCCTCGGAATCGAGATCGGGCGGGTGATCGAGGGGATTCACCGGGACAACGGCGTCCGACTCCATCTCGGCGAGGGGGTCGCTGCGTTCGAGGGCTCGGCACAGGTCGAGCGGGTCGTCACGACGACGGGGCGGCGGATCGAGTGCGACCTCGTCGTCATGGGGGTCGGCATCGAGCCGGCCGTCGACGTCCTCGCCGGGTCCGGCATCCACGTCGAGAACGGCATCGTCGTCGACGAGCTCTGCCGCGCGAGCGTCGACGGCGTGTATGCGGCCGGAGACGTGGCGAACCATGCGCATCCCCTGTTCGGACGGGTACGCGTCGAGCACTGGCTGAACGCGATCGAGCAGGGCGCCGCCGCGGCGCGCAGCATGATCGGCAAGGGGAGCCCGTACGCCGAGCTGCACTGGTTCTGGTCCGATCAGTACGACACGAACATCCAGTACGCGGGCCATCACCACGGCGGCGAGGAGCTCGTCGTGCGGGGAAGCCTCGCCGAGCGCAAGTTCGTCGCCTTCTACGTCGACGGCGGCGTCGTTCGTGCGGCGGCCGCAGTCAACAGCGGCCGCGACCTGCGACGGGCGTTCGGCCTGATTCGCTCCGGGCAGTCGGTCGATACAACAAAGCTGCGCGACCCGGACGTCGACCTGCGGGCCCTCGTCGCGAAGGCGTGACGTGCGGGTCGCCGCGCTCTACGACATCCACGGGAACCTGCCTGCGCTCGAAGCCGTGCTGGCCGAGCTCGAAGACGTCGATCCCGACATCGTGGTCGTCGGGGGCGACGTGGCGGCAGGGCCGATGCCAGGCGACGCACTCGACGCGCTTCTGGGGCTGGCTCGACCCGTTCGCTTCGTTTGTGGCAACGGTGATCGCGAGCTGGTCGACGCCTTCGACGGCGCCTCCGACCCGGCCAGCCTGCCGCCGGACTGGGCCGAGCTGCAACGCTGGGCCGCGGGCCGCCTGACGCGGTCTCAGCGGGATGCGCTGGCGGGCTTCGAGGCAACTGTCGTGCTCGCGATCGACGTGCTCGGAGCAACGCGCTTCTGCCATGGCTCGCCCCGGCGTGACGACGAGCTCCTGACGAGCGCGACGCCCGCCGGGACCGTCGCCGAGGCGTGTGCGGGCGTCGCCGAGAGCGTTGTCGTCTGCGGTCACACGCACGTGCAGTTTGACCGCAGGATCGAGGCGAGCCGGCTCGTCAACGCAGGTAGCGTCGGCCTGCCCTACGAGGGCCGTCCCGGCGCCTACTGGGCGCTGCTCGGGCCCGACGTCTCGCTCCGGCGCACGGCCTACGACCTCGACCGGGCGGTCGAGCGAATCCGAGCGACGGGCTGCCCGTTCGTCGAGGAGGCGATCGTCTCGCCTCTGCTCGACCCGCCGAGCCCGCGGGAGGCGACGGCGGCGTTCGAGCGAGCCGCCGGACGCTAACCCGACTCGACGCGGGCCCGAGCCCCGTCGAGCGAGTCGAGAATCGAGCGGATTCCCTCGGCCAGGCCGACGAAGATCGGCGTGTCGCGCTCGGTGTACTTCGAGGCCTCGGTCTCGCGCAGCGTCATCATCAGCTCGAGGAAGTCCTCGGGACGCTCACATTCGAACGCGGTCATGAACTCCTGGTCGTCGATCCCGAACGAGTACGTGGTGTGGTTCGTGATCGTCGTGAAGCGCCCACCGATCTCGGCGTGCTCGTGCATCGCCCGCCGGCGGTCCTCCATCGAGAGGGCGTACCAGGGGCGGATCTTCACGAACGGATAGACGACGAGGTAGGGAGCATTCCGCGGGACGACCCGGCGGGGTGGACGCCTCGGGTCGCGCTCGAAGTACTTCGACGATCGCGTCGCCGCGAGGTAGGAGTGGGGGGTGGTGAGCCAGCCGGCGAGCGGCGTGCCGTTGAGCGACGCGGCCAGGTCGCGGAGATCCTCGTAGCGCTCGGTCAGCTTCCAGAGCATGAAGTCGGCCTCGGGCCGGACACCGACGAGGCTGTAGGGGAGGACCTGCATCCGCTCCGCCCACTCCTCGACGATGTCGGCGAACGCCTCCTTCCCGGCCTCACGCTCCTCGACGGGTAGCCGGCGCCAGGCCGGATCGAGGCGGTAGAGGGTGTACGCGACGTACTGCGTCGGAAGGGTCTCGTCCGGCATGGGCGCGCCCGAATCGTAGCCATTTGGTTGCCGATCCGGCACGTCCGTGGCCCCTTCCGTCACGTCTTCCGGCGTACCGTTCATACGGGTTCCGGACGCGGCCGTCGGCGGGCAGGCGGGCGCGTCCGGGCTACCCGCCCCGGCGGCTACGCTGGCACCATGGCCGCGACGGCCGAGCCCAGAGGCGAGCGCGTCGAGACGCAGCTCAAGGCGCTCCCCGGAAAGCCGGGCGTCTACCTGTTCAGGGACGGACGCGACGACGTGCTCTACGTGGGCAAGGCGAAGTCGCTGCGCTCACGCGTGCGCTCCTACTTCCGGGGCGGCGACGCCCGGGTCGGCCTCGAGCGGATGGTCGAGCGGGTCGAGCGGATCGAGGTGATCGTGACCCAGTCCGAGGGCGAGGCGCTCCACCTCGAGCAGAACCTGATCAAGCGCCACCGTCCGCCGTTCAACGTCAGGCTCCGGGACGACAAGTCGTACCCCTACATCGCGGTCACGGTCGGGGACGACTTCCCGCGGGTGATGTTCACCCGTGAGCGCCACCGGCGCGGCGTCGTCTACTTCGGCCCCTACTCGTCGGCGAAAAAGGTTCGCGAGACGCTCGACGTCCTGAACCGGGTCTTCCCGTACCGGCCCTGCGAAGGCCCCCAGCCCGGGCGCCACTCGGGGATCCCCTGCCTCGACTACCACATCGAGCGCTGCCTCGCCCCGTGCGTCGGCTACGTGTCGAAGGAGGAATACCAGGAGATCGTCGACGGCGTGATCCAGTTCCTCTCGGGCGACACTCAGCCGATCCAGCGCGAGCTGGAGGCACGGATGCAGGCTGCGGCCGAACGTCAGGCCTTCGAGGAGGCGGCACGGTGCCGTAACCGCCTGTACGCGATCCGCCACCTCGCCGAGCGGCAGGCGGCAGACCGCCGCGACCTCGGGACGGTCGACGTGATCGGTCTCGCGGTTCGGGGTGAGGTCGCTGCGGTCCAGGTGTTTCCGCTCCGCGACGGGCGACTTGTCGACCGGCACGGCTTCACGCTGGAGAACGTCGCGGGCCAGGACGCGGCCACGCTCCTCGAGGCCTTCTGTCTCGAGTTCTACGGGAGCGCCCCGGCGGTGCCGCCGCTCGTGGTCGTCCCCCCGGGGATCGAGGACACCGCCGCGCTCGCCGAGTTCCTGTCGCTGCGGCGAGGGGCGGGGGTGGAGGTTCGCACGGCCCAGCGCGGTGAGAAGCGGCGCGTCCAGGCGCTTGCCCAGGAGAACGCCGAGCTCGCGCTCGACAGCGAGGAGCTCGCCGCCGAGCGGAAGCGCGCTCGCCGGATCGAGGCCCTCGAGGAGCTGCGAGAGGCGCTCAACCTCGAGAGCCTTCCGATCCGCATCGAGTGCTTCGACATCTCGAACATCCAGGACGAGTCGCCGGTCGGCTCGATGGTGGTGTTCGAGGACGCCGTCGCGAAGAAACCCCACTACCGGAAGTTCGGGATCCGGCATCCCGGCGGACAGGACGATTTCGCCATGATGGGCGAGGTGATCGCCCGCCGGTTCGCGCGTCTGACGCCGGCGACGGCCGACGGCTACGACGAGGGCTTCGCGTCGGTTCCGAACCTCGTCGTCGTCGACGGCGGCAAGGGGCAGCTCTCGGCGGCGCTCGAGGCGATGCACGCCTACGACCTCCCGCGGGTGGCCGTCGTCGCGCTCGCGAAACGTGCCGAGGAGATCTTCGTACCCGGGAAGCCGGCGCCGGTCGTTCTCGATCCGGCCTCGGCCGGGCTCCAGCTCCTCCAGCGGATCAGGGACGAAGCGCATCGGTTCGCGCTCGGCTTCCACCGAACGCGGCGGGAGGCGCGGGCAAAGGAGTCGATCCTCGACGCGCTCCCCGGAGTCGGGCCGGCACGCAAGCGGGCGCTGATCGGCCACTTCGGCTCGCCCGAACGGCTACTCGCGGCAACGCGGGAGGAGCTCGAAGGCGTTCCCGGGGTCCCGGCGAGAACCGGGACGTCAGATCTATGCCGCCCTCCACAAGACCGGGCGCGCATGATCCCGCTCGAGACCGAGCGGCTCGTACTGCGCCCGGAGAGGATCACGGACGTCGATACGATGCTCGCCGTTCTCGGCGACCTACGTGAAGTACCGGGCTACCCGTCCGCGAGGAACGGATACCGGTAGTCCGTCGGCGGCACGAACGTCTCCTTGATGGTACGGGGTGAGACCCAGCGGATCAGGTTCCACATCGAGCCCGCCTTGTCGTTCGTGCCCGAGGCCCGCGAGCCGCCGAACGGCTGCTGGCCGACCACCGCGCCCGTCGGCTTGTCGTTCAGGTAGACGTTGCCTGCCGCGTAGCGCAGGCGCTCGGAGGCGTGCGTGAGGGCGTAGCGATCCTCCGAGAAGATGGCGCCTGTGAGCGCATAGGGCGCGGTCGTGTCGACGAGATCGAGCGTGCCCTCGAAGTCATCCTCGGGATACACGTAGCAGGTGAGCACCGGGCCGAAGAGCTCGTCACGGAGCAGGCGAAAACCCGGATCCCGCGTCTCGATGACGGTCGGCTCGACGAAGTAGCCGACCGTGTCGTCGACGACCCCGCCGACCACGATCTCCGTGTCGGGGTTGGCGCGGGCCTCGTCGATCGCCTCGCGCTGGGTGCGCAGCGAGCTCTCGTCGATCACCGCGCCCATGAAGTTCGTGAAGTCGGCCACGTCGCCGACCTTGATCGTCGCCGTCTCCTCGGCGAGCCGCTCGCGCAACGCCGGCCAGAGGTTGGAGGGGGCGTACACCCGCGAGGCGGCCGAGCACTTCTGACCCTGGTACTCGAAGGCGCCGCGCAGGATCCCGGTCGCGACCGCATCGACGTCTGCGGACGGATGGGCGAGGACGAAGTCCTTGCCGCCGGTCTCGCCGACGATCCGAGGGTAGTTCCGGTAGCGCTCGATGTTTCCGCCGATCTCGCGCCAGATGCCCTGGAACACGGCGGTCGATCCGGTGAAGTGGACACCGGCCAGGTCGGGATGTGCGAGCGCCGGGGCGCCGATGTCCGCGCCGGACCCGTATACGAGGTTGATCACGCCCGGAGGAAGGCCGGCCTCCTCGAACAGCTTCATCGTGTAGTAGGCGGAGAGCGTGGCCGTCGAGGCGGGCTTCCAGACCACGGTGCAGCCCATCAGGGCGGGCGAGCTGGTCAGGTTGGCTCCGATGGCCGTGAAGTTGAACGGGCTGATCGCGAACACGAAACCCTCGAGCGGCCGGTACTCGAGGCGGTTCCAGACGCCGGGAGAGGACACGGGCTGCTCTTCGTAGATGCGCGCCAGGTAGCTCGTGTTGAACCGGAAGAAGTCGATCGTCTCGCAAGCGGCGTCGATCTCGGCCTGGTGGGCCGTCTTCGACTGACCCAGCATGGTGGCCGCATTGAGCGTGTCGCGCCAGGGCCCGGCCAGGAGCTCGGCCGCGCGGAGCAGGATCGCTACTCGCTCCTCCCACGGGGTACGGCTCCAGTCCTGCCAGGCGTCGGCCGCCGCCGTGGTCGCCTGCTCCACCTCGGCCGAGCCGCCCTGGTGGACGTCGGCGAGCACGTGCCCCTTGTCGTGGGGAACCGTCGCGGGGCGTAGCCGGCCGGTCCGCACTTCCTCGCCTCCGATCACACACGGGATCTCGATCCGCTCCTCCTGCATCTGCCGCAGGCGCTCCTTGAGGCTCTCGCGTTCGGACGATCCCGGTTCGTAACCGCGGATCGGCTCGTTGGCCGGTGGCGGCGGGCGGAAGATCCCTGGTGCGCTCATGGCGCGATGGTACTCTCGCCGGGAGGGTGGGAGTCAAGGCCTTCCGCTACTCGGCGCCCGGGTGGGGGGTCGGCGAGGTGTGGCTGGACGGCGAGCGCGTCGTCTGGCACGAGGCCCCGCGCGTTGGGCTCGAGCCGGACGATGCCCGGCCGCATCCTCTCTGCGAGCGCCTCGTCTCCTACTTCGCCGGCGACGACGTGACCTTCGACGACGTCGAGATCGAGCTCGACGAGTACTCGGACTTCCACCGCGAGCTCGCGGTCGCCCTTCGGCGAGTGTCCCGGGGGCAGGTCGTCTCGTACGGCGAGCTCGCTGCGCTGGCCGGACGTCCCAACGCCCAGCGGGCGGCCGGGAGCTTCTGCGCACGCAACCGGATCGCCGTCGTCATCCCGTGTCACAGGGTGGTCGCCGCGACGGGTCTCGGGTCCTACGGGGAGCTCGGGGTCGACTACAAGCGGCGCCTGCTCGAGCTCGAGGGATGGTCGGCCGATGCCGCTGTCTGAGCGAGCCCGTGCGGAGCTCGCGGCGATCGACCCGCAGCGTCCGTGCTGCCGGCTGGCGGAGCTCTCCGCGCTCGTGCGAGCCGCGGGCACGCTCCACCTGCGCGGCGCGGGTCAGGTCGCGCTCCACGTGGACGTCGGCAGCCCCGCGGTCGCGCGCCGGCTGTTCGCGCTCCTGCGCGGCTTCGGCGTCAGCGCCGAGATCCGCACGTATCGCCGCCGCGCCTTCGGCAAGGAGCCGCGCTACGAGCTCCATCTCGGCGACGATGCCAGGGCCCTACAGACGCTGAACGAGGCAGGCGTGCTCGATACCACCCTCGCGCCGTTCGACGTGCCCCCGCGACGGGTGGTCGCCCGTCCGTGCTGCCGCGCCGCCTATCTGCGCGGGGCGTTCCTCGCCGCCGGGTCGGTCAGCGGTCCCCGGAACGCACACCTTGAGCTGCGCTCTGCCACGGCCACGGGCGCATCGTTTCTGGCCGACCTCGCACGGGCCGAGTCGATCGAGCTGCGCGCCGTCGAGCGCGCCGGCCATGCCGTCGCGTACGCGAAGGGCGGGAGCGCGATCGCCGAGCTGCTCGGGCTGATGGGTGCTCACGACGCCGCGCTCGGGCTGGAGGAGAGCGCGGTCGTCGGCGCGACCCGATCGCGCGCGAACCGGCTGGCGAACGCCGACCACGCGAACCTCGTCAGGGCCGCCCGCTCGGCCCAGGCCCAGGTACGGGCAATCCGCCGGCTGCAGCGGAGCGGCGCCCTCGACACGCTCCCCGCTGACCTGCGGGAGATCGCCGAGCTCCGCCTGCGCAACCCGTCGCTCACTCTCCGCGAGCTCGGCGCGCGTTGCCGTCCGAGGGTGACGAAAGCGGCCGTCCACAGACGGCTGAAGCGCCTCGAGCGCCTCGCGGAGACCTGACCGCGCGGGCGATGAGCCCAATCGGACGCATGCCTGTCACCGATCCGGCACGAACCGGCCTGTTTCGCGCGATTCGTCCCGATACGCTGGATAGCGGGTGGAGGCGCGGGGTGGCCCCCGGGGGCAGGCGGCCGGCCGGGGGATAGAATCGTCGCCGCCGGGAGAGACGAGAGGGAGGGCAGCAAATGAGCGTGCGCGTGGGCATCAACGGCTTCGGACGGATCGGCCGCAACTTCTTTCGGTCGGCCGTCGGCCGGGGAGCCGACATCGACGTCGTGGCCGTCAACGACCTGGGCGACGCGGAGACGATGGCGCACCTCCTCAAGTACGACTCGGTGCTGGGCCCGTTCGAGCGGGACATCTCGGTCGGCGACGGCCTGATCCGCGCCGGGGACGACGAGTTCCGCCTTCTCAACGAGCGCGATCCGGCGAATCTGCCCTGGGGCGATCTCGGCGTCCAGGTCGTGCTCGAGTCGACCGGGTTGTTCACGAAGCGCGAGCAGGCCGAGCTCCACCTCCAGGCAGGCGCACAGAAGGTGGTCATCTCCGCGCCCGCGTCCGATCCGGACGTGACGCTCGTGCTCGGCGTGAACGACGACGCCTACGACCGCGAGCAGCACCGAATCGTGTCGAACGCGTCCTGCACGACCAACTGCATCGCGCCGGTGGCGAAGGTGCTCCACGACGCCTTCGGGATCGAGTCGGGGTTCATGACGACGATCCACGCCTACACCAACGACCAGCAGATTCTCGACCTCCCGCACCCGGATCTCCGACGCGCGCGCGCCGCCGCCGTCAACCTGATCCCGACCTCGACCGGTGCTGCCCGCGCGATCGGGCTCGTCATTCCCGAGCTAAAGGGGAAGGTCGACGGGATCTCGGTACGCGCTCCCGTCGCCGATGGGTCGATCGTCGATTTCGTCGCCCACGTCTCGCGCGAGGTGACCGCAGACGAGGTGAACGCACGGTTCGCCGAGGTCGCAGACAAGGGCCGCCTGAAGGGGATCCTGCGCTACACCGACGAGCCGCTCGTCTCGTCCGACATCATCGGCAGCCCGTACTCCTCGATCTACGACTCGGCCCTGACGATGGCGCACGGGAACGAGGTCAAGGTCTTCTCGTGGTACGACAACGAGTGGGGGTACAGCTCGCGGCTCGTGGATCTCGTCCAGCGGCTGCTGTGACGGGCGGCACTCGCCCCCGCCCCGTCGGATGAGGCTTCCGCGCTCGGTCGAGAACGCGGACGTCACCGGCAAGCGGGTGCTCGTCCGGGCCGACTTCAACGTCCCGCTGGACGACGGCCGGGTCGCGGACGACACGCGCATCCGGGCGGCGCTGCCGACGCTCCGCCTGCTGCTCGATCGCGGTGCCGCCGGCGTTGCGATCTGTTCGCACCTCGGCCGGCCGAACGGAGTCGACTCCGCCCTTCGGATCGCTCCGGTCGCGGCGCGGCTGCGCGAGCTGCTTCCCGACGATCGCATCCGCGTGCTCGAAAACACGCGCTTCGATTCGGGAGAGACCGCGAACGACCCGGAGTTTGCACGGGCGCTGAGCGCGGGAATGGACCTCTACGTCAACGATGCGTTCGGCTCCGCACACCGTGCGCACGCGTCCACCGAAGGAGTCGCCCATCTCCTGCCGGCCTACGCAGGCCTGCTGCTCGAACGCGAGCTCGAGGAGCTCGGCCGGCTGATCGAATTGCCGGAGCATCCCTTCGTGGCAATCGTCGGCGGCGCCAAGGTAGACGACAAGATCGGCGTCCTGAAGCGGCTGGCGGAGCTTGCCGACGCTCTGCTCGTCGGCGGGAAGATGGCCGGTGAGCTGGCCGCCGGCGCACCGCTCGAGGGTGGGGCGGACGTCCTGCTTCCCACCGACGTGGTCGCCGCCGCGGCCTTCGAGGCTGAGGCGGAGTCACGGGTCACGGCACCCGACGCGGTGCCGGAGGGATGGCTCGACCTGGACATCGGGCCCGAGACGCGGGCGGGCTACGCACGGCGCATCGCCGGAGCCAGGACCGTGTTCTGGAACGGTCCGATGGGCGTCTTCGAGTGGCCTCGCTTCGCGGCCGGCACGCGGGCGGTCGCGGAGGCGGTCGCGGCCTGCCCCGGCTACACGGTGGTCGGCGGGGGCGACTCGGTGCGCGCCGTCGAAGAGCTCGGCCTCGCCGAGAGGATCGACTGGATCTCGACGGGCGGCGGGGCGTCGCTCGAGCTCCTCGAGGGCCGAGCGCTTCCCGGCGTGGCCGCCATCCCGGTGGCCGCATGATCGTCGCCGGCAACTGGAAGATGTTCAAAGGGCCGTCCGAGACGGCCGAGTTCTGCCGGGAGCTCAGTGCCGGCCTGGCCGGGCTCGTGCCCGAGGTCGACGTCGTCGTGTGTCCCCCGTACGTGTCGCTCGCAACCGCGGTCGACGCGCTCCAGGACACGTCGATCGCCGTATACGCCCAGAACGCGCATTGGCTCGAGACCGGCCCGTTTACCGGAGAGGTCGCGCCGAGCATGCTTGCCGAGCTCGGCGTCACGGGGGCGATCGTCGGGCACTCCGAGCGGCGGCGGTACTTCGGCGACACGGACGAGACGGTCGCGCGCCGCGCCGCCCACACACTCGACTCGAACCTCGCCGTCATCGCGTGCGTGGGCGAGCGCGAGGACGAGCGCGAGCGCGGCGTCACCGGTGACGTCCTGCGCCGCCAGGTAGGCGCCGTAGCCGAGACGGTCGGCGCCCACCCGCGCCTGGTCATCGCCTACGAGCCGGTGTGGGCGATCGGCACGGGCAAGACGGCGAGCGTGGAGCAAGCCCAGGAGGCGCACGCGCTGATCCGGGAGCTGCTCGACGTTCCGATCCTCTATGGCGGCTCGGTCAAGCCGGACAACGCCGAGGAGCTGCTGACCCAGCCCGACGTCGACGGTGCGCTCGTCGGCGGCGCTTCCCTCGACGTTGGTCCGTTCGCGGCGATTTGCCAGGGCGCGGCACGTTCCCGCTCGTAGCCCTGGTCGTCCTCGACGGTTGGGGCCTCGCCCCGGCCGGGCCGGGGAACGCCGTGGCCCTCGCCGACACGCCCGTGTTCGACGGGCTCCTCGAACGCTATCCCCACACGACGCTCGACGCGTCCGGAGAGGCGGTAGGGCTCCCGGACGGCCAGATGGGCAACTCCGAGGTCGGACACCTGACGATCGGCTCCGGGCGGATCGTCGACCAGGATCTGATGCGCGTCGCCCGTGCTATTCGGACCGGCGAGCTCTACGAGAACCCGGCCCTCGGCCAAGCGTTCGAACGGGCGCGTGAGCGGGGAGGGAACGTCCACCTGATCGGGCTGGTCTCGTACGGCGGCGTCCACTCGCACATCGACCATCTGCGGGCCCTCCTCGAGCTGGCGCGACGCCGGGGTATGGGCGACCGCACGCTCGTGCACGCATTCACCGACGGCCGAGACGTGTCGCCGCACGCGGCCGCAGGCGACCTGCGGGAGCTGGTCGAGGAGGGGGTGCGGCTGGGAACGGTCGTCGGGCGCTACTACGCGATGGACCGCGACGGCCGCTGGGAACGAACAGATCGCGCGCTCGCCGCGCTCGTGGAAGGTGTCGGCACGACCGTCGCCGATCCCGTCGCGGCGGTCGAGGCGAGCTACGCAGCGGGGGTCACCGACGAGTTCCTGGAGCCGATCGTGACGAACGCGCCCCGGATCGCGCCGACGGACGCCGTCGTCTTCTTCAATTTCCGACCGGACCGGGCGCGCCAGCTCAGCCAGCGTCTGCTCGAAGCCGGTTTCGACCTGACGACGATGACCCGCTACCGGGACGATCTCGACTGCCCGGTCGCTCTGGCCGAGCAGGACGTCGCCGATACGATCGCGGAGGCGCTCGCAGCGCGGGGGCTTCGGCAGCTGCACATCGCAGAGACGGAGAAGTACGCCCACGTGACGTACTTCCTGAACGGCGGGCGCGAGCGGGAGTGGGCGGACGAGGTCCGGATTCTGGTTCCGTCGCCGAAGGACGTCGCGACCTACGACCTGCGGCCCGAGATGTCGGCCGTCGAGGTCACCGACCGGCTCGTCGAGGAGCTGCGGCGGGACGGCTACCGTTTCGTGGTCGTCAACTACGCGAACCCGGACATGGTCGGGCACACGGGAGTCGTTCCCGCGGTCGTCCGGGCGGTCGAGACCGTGGACGCGTGCCTCGGGCGGGCTGCCGAGGCGGTTCTCGCAAACGGCGGCGCCTGTCTCGTCTGCGCCGATCACGGCAACGCCGAGCAGATGCTCGACACGGCCGGCGAGGAGCCGCACACGGCTCATACGACAAATCCTGTCCCGCTCGTTCTCGTCGCGAACGGGCTGCCGGATGGGACGCGCCTGCGGGCCGGGGGCGGACTGGCCGACCTCGCGCCGACGTGTCTCTCACTCCTCGGTCTCGAGCCGCCGGCCGCGATGTCCGGCCGGGATCTGGTCGTCTGGCCGTAGCCGAGGATCGCAACCGCCTGGGCTATACTCAGCCCAGCGCGTCCAGGCCCGTCGCGTACCGATACCAACTCGTGCCACTCCCTCAGCCGGAGCTCTCGATCCTTCGCAAGGCACAGCGTGGTGATCCGCGCGCCTTCGCGATCATCGTCACCACCTACGAGACGCCGGTCTACAACTACATCCTCCGCATGGTCGGCGACCGCACGCTCGCCGAGGACCTGACCCAGGACGTCTTCCTCCGGATCTATCACGGGCTGTCGGGCTTCTCCCTGCGCTGCCGCTTCACGACGTGGCTCTTCCAGGTGGCGAAGAACCGCGTGCTCGACGAGCTGCGCGCTCGCGACCGGCGGCCGTATCCCGACTCGCTCGACAACGTCGCGCCGCTCGAGGTGGTCGACGCGCCGCCGGAGCGGATCGAGATGATCGACGGAGTCTGGCGGGCCGTCGGCAGCCTCAACCCCGATCTCAAGATGGCGCTCCTGCTCAGGGACGTCGTCGGGCTGTCCTACGCCGAGATCGCGGACTCGCTCGAGATCACGCTGGCGACCGTCAAGTGGCGGATCTTCAAGGCCCGCGAGGAGGTTCAGCTCGCGCTGGCCCGCGAAGGGATCGCGCTGCACGCGGACGCGCCCGCGGCCGCCGAGCCGCGCTGATCAGATGCCGGCCGCGAGCCTCGTCGCGAGGCTCTCGGGAAGTCCGGCTTCCAGGATCTCGGCCTGTGTGCGCTCGATCGGGTAGTCGACCCGGCGAAACGACGCCGTCTGCCGCTCGAGATCGAGGAGCAGCCAGGCAGCGCGCGGATCGCCGTCGCGGGGCTGGCCGACCGAGCCGGGGTTGAGCAGCCTCGCGCCACCGTTCAGCGACATCTCCGTGCCGTCCGGCGCCAGGCCACCGTCGAGCTCGTCGTCGACGAGGGAGACGGCAAGCGCGACGTGGCTGTGCCCGACGATGACGAGCGGCCTGGGGGCGGCGACGATCGCTGCCAGCGCCACCTCGGGGCTGAGGACGTACTCCCAGATCGGATCCCGCGGGCTAGCGTGATAGAGCGCCGCGCCAGGCAGGAGCGTGCTCGGGGGGAGCGAGCCCAGGTAGTTGCGACCGGGCTCGGTGAGGACCGCGGCCGTCCAGTCCGCCGCCGCGGCCGCATCCGGCGAGAAGGTCGAGATGTCGATCTCGCCGAGCACGCCGAGATCGTGGTTGCCGACGAGGCCGACGGCGGCGTGCGCGGCCACGAGCTCGCAGCAGCGGCTCGGTCTCGGCCCGTAGCCGACGACGTCGCCGAGGCACCAGACAGCGTCGGGCCTCGCCTCGTCGACCGCCGCCAGCACGGCCTCCAGCGCGTGGAGGTTCGCGTGGACGTCCGAGATCACGGCGACGCGCATCTGGCTCGGTCGAACGCCCGGTCGCTAGGGCCCGGACGTACCGGGCTGCTCCGGCAGGTTTCTGATCCCCTCGCGGGTCGACCATTTCGACCAGCTGTCGTCCATGGCGTCCATCAGCTCGTGCATGAACTTCGGCGAGACGTTCACGCGGCCGACGACGACGCCGGGCACCTCTCCGTCCTCGACCTCGTGGTCGATGCGGGCGAACGTGATCGTAAACTCGTAGTCGCTGAAGGAAACCGTGGCGAAGTTGGCGTAGACGCCGGCGAGGTGCTCAGGATCGAGATGGATGTTCAGCTGGCGCTCCTGGGCGTCTTCGTCCACGTGACTACGATAGACGCCATGCCGACGATCGTCAGACGGCGCCTCTCTCCCTGTGCCCTGTGCGGGGTCGACGGATGCCCAGCGCCGCGTCGCTCCGCAGGCTGAGCGAGCCGATCGCGGACGCCGTCCGCGAGCTGTCCGGGAACGGTGCCGCAGACGTCGTCCTCGAGCGGCCGAGCGACCCCGAGCACGGCGACTTCGCGACCACGGTGGCGCTTCGCCTCGCCCCCGTTCTGCGCCGGCCGCCGCAGGAGGTGGCCGCGGAGCTGGCCACCAGGGCCGAGCTCGGCGACCTCGTCGAGCGGGTCGACGTCGCCGGGCCCGGCTTCCTGAACCTCACCGTCGGGCGGGCCTGGTACGAGGAAGCGTTGGCCGAGATCCTCGGCGCCGGCGATCGCTTCGGCTCCGGGTCGGCCGCCGAGTCCGAGCGGATCCAGGTCGAGCTCGTCTCGGCAAACCCGACAGGCCCCGTGACGGTCGCCTCGGCGAGGAACGGAGCGTACGGCGACTCGGTCGCGCGGTTGCTCGCGTTCGCCGGCCACGACGTCGAGCGGGAGTACTACTACAACGACGCCGGCGCCCAGATGGACCGCTTCCGGGCTTCCGTCGACGCGGTGCGGAGCGGGGAGGAACCTCCCGAGGACGGCTACCGGGGGGATTACCTCCACGAGCTGGCCGCCCTGGGCGGCGATCCCGTTCGCCATATGCTCGCTCAGATCGAGGCGACCCTCGAGCGCTTCCGCATCCACTTCGACGGCTGGGCGCGCCAGAGTCAGCTTCAGGAGGAGCTCCCCGAGCTCCTCCCGCACCTGCCTACCTACGAGAAGGACGGCGCCGTCTTCGTCCGCTCGACGGACTTCGGGGACGACAAGGACCGGGTCCTGGTTCGCTCGCCCGAGCGAGGCGGCACGCCGACGTACGCGGCGGCCGACATCGCCTATTTGCGCGACAAGCTCGAGCGGGCCTTCGACCGCGCGATCTACGTCCTCGGCGCCGATCACCATGGGGTGCGCGGGTGGTACGAGGTCGTCGCGCGGATGCTCGGCTACGAGCCCTCGCGCGTCGAGGTGCTGCTCTACCAGCTCGTGCACCTGACCCGCGGCGGCGCGGCTACGAAGATGTCCAAGCGGCGCGGCGATGTCGTGTTCCTCGACGACTTCCTCGACGAGATCGGCGTCGACGCGGCCCGCTGGTACCTCGTCAACCGCGGCCACGACCAGTCGATCGAGATCGACGTCGACCTGGCACGCGAACGCAGCGAGAAGAACCCCGTCTACTACGTCCAGTACGCCCACGCCCGGATCGCGGGGATCGTGCGGAACGCCGGCTCGGCCGAGCCGGCGTCGTCGCTCGGGCACCACCCCGAACGCGGCGAGCGGGAGCTGCTGAAGCGCCTGGCCGAGTTCCCAGCCGTGGTCGCCGAGGCGACCGAGCGCCGGGGGCCCCATGCCATCCCGATCTACGCCGTCCGGGTCGCCGACGACTTCCACCGCTTCTACCACGACTGCCGCGTCCTCGGGAGCGAGGAGCAGCCGTTCCGGCTCGGGCTCTGCCTCGCGACGCGAGGCATCCTCGCGCGCTGTCTCGACCTCGTCGGCGTCGAGGCCCCCGAGCGCATGTGACGGGGGTGCGGATTACGATGGACCTCTGATGGCCGACGCGTCCGCCCCCGACCGCAACCTCGCGCTCGAGCTGGTGCGCGTCACCGAGGCAGCCGCCCTCGCCGCCGGGCGCTGGGTGGGGCGCGGGGACAAGAACGCGGCCGACCAGGCGGCGGTCGACGCGATGCGCTACATGCTCGACACGGTGCCGATGGACGGCGTGGTCGTCATCGGCGAGGGGGAGAAGGACGAGGCGCCGATGCTCTTCAACGGCGAGGAGATCGGCAACGGCGATCCACCCGCCGTCGATATCGCCGTCGACCCGCTCGAGGGGACACGGCTCACCTCGGTCGGACAGCCGAACGCCATCGCGGTCATCGCGCTGGCCGAGCGGGGAACGATGTTCTTCCCGGGCGCCGCGGTCTACATGGACAAGATCGCGTGCGGTGCCGAGCTCGCCGACGCAATCGACATCACGGCGTCACCCGTCGAGAACGTCCGGCGGGCGGCAGAGGCGAGGGGAGTCGAGGCGAGCGCGGTCACCGTGGTCGTCCTCGACCGCGAGCGCAACCAGGAGCTGATCGACACGCTGCGCGAGATCGGCGCCAAGGTGAACCTGATCACGGACGGCGACGTCGCGCCGGCCCTGGCGGCGGCCAGGCCCGACTCGCCCGTCGACCTGATGATGGGCATCGGCGGCTCACCCGAGGGCGTCATCTCCGCCGCGGCCGTCAAGTGTCTCGGAGGGGCGATGCAGGGGCGCCTCTGGCCACGGACCGACGAGGAGCGCCAGGCGCTCGTCGACGCCGGCTACGACCCGGAGCGGGTGCTGACCACAGACGACCTCGTGGCCGGCGACGACGTGTTCGTCGCCGCGACGGGCGTGACCGACGGCGCGCTTCTGCGCGGGGTGCGCTACACGCGGGCAGGAGCGGTCACCGACTCGATCGTCATGCGCTCGCGCTCGGGCACCGTCCGGCGCATCGAGGCGCAGCACGCGTTCGAGAAGCTCTCGCAGATCGCGGGCGCGCGCTACTCCTGAGCGCTAGGCGGCGGCGAGCTCCATCTCGGGGGTGTAGCTGCCCGTGCGGGCGGCTCCGTTGAGCTTCGCGCGGTGGTAGAACGCCTTCTGCGCAGCCTCGACGCGCTCCGGCTCGCCGCGCCAGGCGTCGAGAGCGGACGCCTGGAGGGCGCGCCCGTACGAGAAGCTGAGCTCCCAGGGCTGCGGGCCGTGCGCGTTCATGGCGGACAGGTGCGCCGTCGCCTCGGCCTCGGACTGGCCGCCGGAGAGGAAGACGATGCCGGGAACCGCTGCGGGCACCGTCGTCCGCAGGGCGCGGATCGTCCACGTCGCCACTTCCTCGACGCCGGCCTGCACGGAGCAGTCCTTCCCCGAGACGACCATGTTCGGCTTCAGCAGGGTGCCCTCGAGGACGACGTGCTGCGCCGCCAGCTCGCCGTAGACGGCCCGGAGCGTCCGCAGCGTCGCCTCGTAGCAGGTCTCGATCGTGTGATCTCCGTCCATGAGGACCTCGGGCTCGACGATCGGGACGAGCCCGCCCTCCTGGCAGAGCGCGGCGTAGCGCGCGAGGGCGTGAGCGTTTGCCTCGATGCAGGCGTCCGTGGGGAGGCCGTCGCCGATCGTGATGACCGCCCGCCACTTCGCAAAGCGCGCGCCGAGGGCCACGTACTCGGCGACCCGCTCGCGGAGCCCGTCGAGGCCCTCGGTCACCTTCTCGCCGGGGGAGAGCGCGAGCTCCTTGGCGCCCGTGTCGACCTTGATGCCGGGAATCGCTCCGGCCGCCTCGAGAACCTGCGCGAACGGCGTCCCGTCGTCCGCGGACTGGCGGATCGTCTCGTCGTAGAGGATGACCCCGGAGACGTAGTCGCCGAACCCGGGCGTCGTGAAGAGAAGCTGGCGATAGGCGCGGCGCGTCTCCTCGGTCGACTCGACGCCGATCGTGTCGAATCGCTTCTTGATCGTGCCCGTCGACTCGTCCGCCGCGAGGATGCCACGCTCGGGCGCGACGAGAGCGCGGGCGGTGAGCTCGAGCTGCTCGGTCTGCATTTCGTCGTCCTCCTTGACTCTCTCCGGTCGAGCCGGGCCGTTGCCACTCGTCACCGTCAACGTAGCGCGTGGCGGCCGGACGTGCAGGAGCCGGGCCGGAGCGAGACCGCGATAGACTGACCGGTGCGCGGACGTAGCTCAGCTGGTAGAGCATTGGCTTCCCAAGCCAAGGGTCGCGGGTTCGAGCCCCGTCGTCCGCTCTTCCCGGAGCCCCGCTCCCCGGGCGGGATTCCGGGATGCTCAGCCCTCGTTAGACGATGTCGGCCTCCGGCACCGTGGCACGTTCCCGGAGATCGCGACCAGGCTGTTCATCTCGCGCAAACACCCTCGAGACGGGAGTGATCGCGATCTACCGTAAGCTGGGGTGCTTCCTCGCGGAGCCAGGGGATCGAGCGCGCGGTTGAGTTGAGACTCCTGGAGGGCATAGGCTAGCCGCCCCGGGCAATTCTCACCCTGGAAGGATGAGGCGGCGGCAGACGCCAGAAAGTCGGATATGAGCCAGCACATGGACGAATACAAAGAGCACCCTCGCCGGCTTGCCTTGCACGATCATGCGTGCTCGAGGAGCTCGGCCCGTGACGAGCCGCGAAAATCATGACCGGGGCGTTGGCGTTCCGATGAATGTCAAGCCGGCTTCGCGCAGGAGGCTTGCCGCGGTCGTCGCGCTGGTCGCGATGGTCGCCGCTCTCGGCTTCTTCGTGTCTTTCCTGATCTTCGACTTTCCGGTTGCGCTGATCGCGCTCGGGCTTTTCTGTGTCGGGCTGGTGGGGATCTGGTTCATGCTCACCCGGCGTGGCCTCTTGCGGACGCTCGGCGCCGTGATTGCGGTCGGTTCGTTCGCCGGGATCATCGCCGTCTGTGTCTGGCAGGGGTCCGTGCTCGAGGTTGTCGGCTTCACCGTCTCGCTGGTCGTTGCCGGGGCAGCGATCCGGGTTGCTCAGGGGACCGACCCGAAGACGCTGCAGCACGTTCGGGTCGTTGGCGAGCCGGCGCCGCTACCTCGCAACCCGGTTCTGATCATGAACCCGTGGTCGGGTGGCGGGAAGGTGAAGCGGTTCGACCTGGTCGAGGCGTCACACCGCCACGGCATCGAGCCGGTTCTTCTCGACCGCGGTCTCGACCTGCGCGAGCTCGCGCTCGATGCGGTCAAGCGCGGCGCCGATGTCCTCGGGATGGCCGGTGGTGACGGCTCGCAGGCCATCGTCGCCCAGGTCGCGATGGAGCACAGCCTTCCCTACGTCTGCGTTCCGGCAGGCACACGGAACCACCTCGCGCTCGACCTCGGTCTCGACCGGGACGATGTCGCCGGCGCGCTCGACGCCTACACGAACGGGATTCCCCGGACGATCGACCTGGCGACCATCAACGACCACGTGTTCGTCAACAACGTGTCGCTCGGCCTCTACGCGGAGATCGTGCAGTCGGACGAGTACCGCGACGCGAAGCTCAAGACGGCTGCCGACAAGCTCCCCGAGATCCTCGGGCCCGATGCCCAACCCGTCGACCTCAAGTTCGACGTGCCCGGCGGCGACACTCGCGAGACCGCCCAGCTGATCCTCGTCTCGAACAACCCCTACCGGCTGACGACGCTCTTCGGCATGGGCTCACGTCCCCGCATGGACACAGGCGAGCTCGGGATCGTCGCGCTCGAGGTCACGACCGCGATCGAGCTCGAACGCCTCGTCCTGGCCGAGTCGCTCGGTCGCATCACCCGCTATCCGGGCTGGCATGAATGGACGGCGAAGACCTTCGAGGTGCGATCGGACGGACAGATCAAGGCAGGTGTCGACGGCGAAGCGCTGGCCTACGAGCCGCCACTTACCTTCGCCTCGATCCCGGGTGCCCTCGAGGTGCGGATCCCGCCGCAGGCCCCGGGTCTGTCCCCGGCCGCGGCCAGTACCGCGCCGAGCGCGTCGCTCGTCGGTGACCTCCTCCGGACCGCAGCGGGAAGGAAAACGTCAGTTCCTGGCGTCCCGACGACGTCTGAGACCGAAGGGAGTTGAGATGTGCCTCACGGTGCGTTGTGCGCTCGCAGCCGTCGCCGTCACGCTTGCCGTGGCTGCAGCCGGGTGCGGCTCAGACGAGGAGACAGCACCCTCCACGCCCGCTGAGACCGGCGTCACCGACATCGGCGGAAGCGACACGGGGACGCCGCCGACCACCGGCGTGCCCGAGGATGCCGTCGCGGTCGAGGCCTGGGTCGACGAGGTGTGCACGTCGGTGGCTACATGGCAGACCGACGTGGAGGGGGCGAGGGGGGACCTCCAGGCGGCGCTCACGGACGTTTCCAGTGTCGAGGACGTCCGAAGCGAGCTGAGGACGTTCCTCACCGAGATCGTCGAGCAGACGGACGAGCTTCGCGCGGGCGTCGAGGCAGCTGGTACGCCGGACGTCGAGCCCGGCGGGGAGATTCGTGACACGCTCCAGAGTTCGCTGACACAGGTCCGCGAGACGTTCGAGCAGGCGCGCGCCGACGCCGAGGAGCTGCCGACGGACGACCCGAGCGCGTTCGTGACTGGGGCGCAGGAGATCGTCACCGCCATCGGCCTGGGCGTCTCCAGCGCCGTTCAGGCGCTGCAGGACGTCTCGGCCGAGCCCGCCCTGGCGGCGGCGATCGGCGAGAGCCCCGCGTGCGACGAGCTCACCAGCTGAGCCGGCGCTCGCATAGCCCAACGTCGCGCCGAGCGCGTCGCTCGTGGTGACCTCCGGACCGCAGCGGGGACGGAACCTCAGTTCTCGGGAATGACTTGCCTGGCGCGGGCGAGGGTGCAACCATGCTGGGTGAATCGATCGGAGGTGATGTGAGTGATCGTCTCGCTCGTTCGCTTCAAGTCGAGGCTCTCCGACGACGCGGTACGTGCAACGTTCGAGGAACGGGCTGACCGCTACCGCAACGTGCCGGGCCTCGTGGAGAAGATCTATCTCCGCTTCCGTGCGAGCGGGGAGTTCGGCGCGGTCTACGTCTGGGACTCCGAGCAGGCGCTGATGGACTTTCGGGAAACCGAGCTCGCCCGGACGATCCCGGACGTCTACGAGGTCGAGGACGCACCCCTCGCCGAACTCGCGGACGTCTGCCTGGTGATCCAGCCGGAGATTACCCGCATTTCAGCGTAGACACGTAGTCGTGTTCTGCCCCTTCTCGTCTCCCTAGTCGCGGCTCAGCCCGAATCGCGCGGCGGATTCCATGAGGGCTGACGACACGGCCGTCGATCTGTACTGGCTGCCGCTCGGGGCCGGCGGGCACTCCGTTCGCTGGAACGGGCGGATCTTCGAGTTGGTCGCCGCGTGGCTCGCACGGCGCGACCGCCGCGACCTCTACCACTCGGCGCTCGAGGTGCGCCTGCCCGAGGGACGGTTCGTCATCGAGCAGGCCCCGGCGTGGGGCAAGGGCGCCGAGCGCGGGGTCGTTGCCACCGGTGCCGTCGGAGCGCGCAGCGCAGGCCGCTGCCGCCTCTTCCGCTACGAGATCCGGCGCTGGCGCGAGGGAGCCATTTCCGATGCGTCGGAGGCGGCAGACGGTCCCCGGCAACTCAGCAACGATCCCGAACTTGCCAGACGGCTGCTCGAGCTCGTGCCGGCGGTACCTCCGCCTGTCTGGGGTCGGGACGAGCTGGACGCCGGCGAGATGTGGAACTCGAACTCGACCATCTCCTGGCTGCTCTCGAGCAGCGGCCTCGATGTCGATTCGATCCCGCTTCCACAGGGCGGACGAGCTCCGGGCTGGCGAGCCGGCATGGTCGTCGCGCAGCGACAGATGGCCCTTCGCTCGATGTCGTAGCCTCGGAAACCCTCTCCGGCAGCGGGTTCTCGGGGTCCGGGGGCCGTCGCCGCCTCCGTGCTTGTCCGAGCGGGCGAGTAGCGTCTCAGCTGCCCTGCCTGGCTGGCGTTCCGGGGCTCGGGAAGTGCGCGTCGGCCGGGCTGGGCTTCCCGGTTCGCGAACCGGTCCCGGCTGAGCGGCGCCCGGCGCTCCTGCAGGCCGGCATGGAGATCCACGAGTGGTCGTGGATCTGCTTCGTGAGCTTCGTGCTGATCGCCGCCTTCATCGTGCTGAACAGCATGGAAGAGGCCCGCGAGATCGAGCGGCGCCAGTCGCTCGCCGAGCCACCACGCGGCCCGCAAGCCGACGCCGCGATCCCGACCTCGGCCCACGTTGCCGAGCACGCCGGCCGTCGCTAGCAGATCGCAGCCAGGCTGAACCCCTGGTCGATGGGGATGCCGGCGGCTCCGGTCATCGTCACGCCGACCTGCCGTTCGGGTCCGGGATCGCGGCCCACGCCGCCCCGGCGATCGCAGCGACGGCAACGACCAGGGGCGCAAGCTGCGCCTTCCGGCGCGCTCGTCCTTCGGTGCTCATGTCCCCCTCCTCGGTCGGATGTGATCGGGATCCTCCGCGCCTGCCGGGTGGCCGTCATCACCCTTTCCGGGGCGGCCGCAGACGCGGGCCGGGACCCCTCAAGCGTCCCTGCGGGACGCCGATACCAGTCCTGTGACTGGCCGCTCAGCGGGCGAGCGCCGGGCCGTGCCCAGGCGCGGAGAGGATCGTCGCTTCCGCGCGATCGTGGAGTCGGCTGCCGTCGGCATCGCCGTTGCCGGGCTCGACGCGCGCATCGTCGAGACGAACCCGATGCTGCGGGAGATGCTCGGCTACACCGAGCGCGAGCTCCTCGGCATGTCGATCCGGGAGTTCACGCACCCCGAAGACGCCGAGCGGAACCTCGAGCTGTTCGCCGAGCTCGTCGGCGGCTCACGCGACCTGTACCAGCTCGAGAAGCGCTACGTGAGGAAGGACGGCTCCGTGTTCTGGGGGCGCGTGAACACGTCCCTCGTCCGCGACGAGGACGGCCGGCCCGAGCTCGTCGTCGCGACCATCGAGGACGTCGACGCGCGCCGGGAGGCGGAGGCGAAGCTCGCCGAGGCAGAGACGCGGTACCGCACGCTCGTCGAGCAGCTCCCGCTCGTCACGTACATCGACGCCGTCGACGAGGTCAGCTCCAACATCTACACGAGCCCGCAGATCGAGTCGGTGCTCGGCTACACGGTGGACGAGTGGCGAGCCGACCGCGAGCTGTTCGTGAAGCTCCTGCATCCCGACGACCGCGACCGGGTCCTGCGCGAGATGGCCGAGGCAACTGCCGCGGGCGGCCGGTTCACGTCGGAATACCGCCTCGTCGCCCGGAACGGCCGGGTGGTCTGGTTCCGGGACGAGTCGGTGCCGATTCACGACGCGCACGGGCTTCCGGTCTACGACCAGGGGTACCTCCTCGACATCACGCAGCGCAAGGCCGCCGAGGAGGCGCTGCGCGAGAGCGAGGAGCGCTTCCGCGCGATGGCCGACGAGGCGCCCGTCCTCGTCTGGACGACCGACGACCACGGCCGCGTGACCTTCTTCTCCCGCGGTTGGCTCGAGTTCACCGGTCGCACTCCGGCCCAGGAGCTCGGCTTCGGCTGGCTCGACGGAGTCCATCCCGACGATGCCGAGCAGGCCGTCGACTCGTACCTGAAGGCAATTCAGGCGCGCGAGCCCTGGGAGGCCCTCTACCGGCTCCGGCGGAAGGACGGCGCCTACCGCTGGATCGAGGACCGCGGGCGGCCGAGGATCCTCGCCGACGGCACGCTCGCGGGCTACGTCGGCGTGGGCATCGACGTCACCGACCGCAGGCAGGCCGAGCAGGCGCTTGTCCGGCGGGACGCCGTCCTCGAGGCCGTCGCCGGCCTGGCGGAGCAACTGCTTCGCGGCGTCCCCTGGCAGCAGGTCGACCTCGGAGAGCTCGGCCGCGCCGCACGGGTCAGCCGCGTCTACCTGTTCGAGAAGCGTCCCGCTCCGGGCGATGCGGTCGTCATGTCCCAGCGGCGCGAGTGGGTCGGGGACGGCGTCGTCGCTCTCCTCGACGATCCCGTGCTCGAGGAGTTCGACCTCACCGCGATGGGCTTCGCCGAATGGATCGCGCCCCTGTCGCGCGGGCAGATCATCCACAGCCATCTCCGCGATGCTCCAGAGGGCGCGAAGGCGGAGCTCGCCCGGCAGGGCATCCAGTCTGTCCTGCTCGTCCCGATCCTCGTCGAGGGAGCGTGGTGGGGCCTCGTCGGCGTCGACGAGTGCGAGTCCGAGCGCGTCTGGACCGAAGGCGAGATCGAGGCGCTCCGGGCTGCCGCCGGGATCCTCGGCGAGACGATCGCCCGCGAGCGAGCCGCACGCTCGCTCCGCGAGGCGACGGAGCTGCTCGAGTTGGTCGTCTCGGCCTCGCCGGCCGCGATCACCGCCTTCGACACGCAGGGGCACGTGATCATGTGGAACCGGACGGCGGAGGAGATGTTCGGCTGGACGCGGGACGAGGTGATCGGGCGCTTCAACCCCTTCGTGACCGACGAGACCCGGCCCGAGTTCCTCGCCTACCTCGAGCGGGGCCTCGCGGGCGACTCGTGGAGCAACGTCGAGCTCCGGCGCGTGCGCAAGGACGGGTCGGAGATCGACCTGCTCGCGGCATCCGCCCCGGTTCGGAACGCGGACGGCGAGATCGTCGGGCTTGCCTCGGTACTCCAGGACGTCACTCGCGAGAAGCGCGTGCAGGACGCGCTCCGCGAGAGCGAGGCGAGGTTCGCGGCCTTCATGAACAACGCCCAGGCGCTCGCCTGGATGAAGGACGACGAGGGCCGGTACGTGTACGCGAACGAGCGCTGGGAGCACGTCACCGGGCGCGCGGCCGCGGAGATCAGCGGCCGGACCGACCTCGAGCTCTTCCCGGAGAACGCCGCGAGCTACCGCGAGGCCGACGAGCGGGTGCGCGCGGGCGGAACGCCCGTCGAGCAGCTCGACACGCTGGTCGACTCGCGTGGGGAGGCGAGGACGTTCCTGGCGCTCAAGTTCCCCTTCACGGATCCCGCAGGAGGCCGCTACGTCGGCGGTGTGGCCTTCGACGTGACCGAGCGCGAGCAGACCGAGACCGCGCTTGCCGAGACGTCGCGGGCGCTTCGCGCGATCGTCGATTCTTCCCCTCTCGCGATCATCGCGTTCGATCGCGAGGGCCTCGTGACGAGCTGGAACGAAGCCGCGGAGCGCATGTTCGGCTGGGCCCCCGACGAAGTCCTGGGACGGCCGAACCCGCTGCTGCGCCCCGAGGACGCCGAGCAGTTCCGCGAGGCGCTCGCGGGCGCGCTCGCGGGCCGGTCGCGACGCGGGACCGAGGTGACGCGGATCCGGAAGGACGGCACGCCGCTCGACGTGAGCCTCTCGTCGGCGCCCCTTCTCGACGCGAGCGGAAGCCCGATCGGCATGGTCGTCATGCTCGCCGACGTCAGCGAGCGAACACGTGCCGAGGCGGCGCTGCGAGAAAGCGAGGAGCGGTACCGGACGCTGGTCGCGAACGTGCCGGGAGCGATCTACCGCTGCGCTCCGGACGCGAGCTGGACCATGTCGGTCATGAGCGACGCCATCGCCGACATCACCGGGCATCCCGCCTCGGACTTCATCGGCAACGCGGTGCGCTCGTACGCGAGCGTGATCCACGAGGACGACCGTGAGGCCGTGGCCCAGGCGGTCGACGACGCGCTCGCGCGGGGCGAGCCGTTCTCGCTTCAGTACCGCATCCGCCACGCCGACGGCAGCGTTCGCTGGGCCGCCGAAGACGGCCGGCCCGTCTTCGGCGCCGACGGAACGGCGCTCTGGCTCGACGGCGTCATCCTCGACGTGACCGCAGAACGTCACGCCCTGAACGACCGAGCCCGCACGCAGGTGCTGCTCGACTCGGTCGTCGAGCACATCCCGACGGCGCTCTTCGTCAAGGACGCTGCCGAGCTACGGTTCGTCCGGCTCAATCGGGCCGCGGAGGACCTGTTCGGCTACGCGCGCGAGGATGCCCTGGGAAAGAGCGACCGCGACCTCTTTCCGCCGGCGCAAGCGGCCTCCTTCGTGGCGAAGGACCGCGACGTGCTCGGAGACCACGTGCTCGCCGACATCCCGGAGGAGCCGATCGAGGTGCAGGGCGGCGAGACCCGCTACCTCCACACGCGCAAGGTGCCCATCCACGACGAGGAGGGCCGGCCGATCTACCTCCTCGGGATCTCGGAGGACATCACCGACCGCAAGCGGGCGGAGGAGGAGCGGGAGGCGATGGTCTCGGCCCTTGCGGCGCAGAACGTGCGGCTGCGGGAGCTCGACCGGTTGAAGGACGAGTTCGTCGCCCTCGTCTCGCACGAGCTGCGAACGCCGCTCACGTCGATCCTCGGGTATCTCGAGCTCGTCCTCGACGAGGAGGCCGGCGGGCTGACCGACGAGCAGCGGCACTTCCTCTCCATCGTCGAGCGGAACTCGAACCGCCTGCTGCGGCTCGTCGGCGACCTCCTCTTCGTGGCGCAGATCGAGGCGGGAAGGCTGGCCATCGACCGGGAGCAGGTCGACCTCGGCACGATCGCCGGGGATTGCGTCGAGGCCGCGAAGCCGCACGCGGCCGAGAAGGGGATCGAGCTCAGGCTGGACGCCTGCGAACGCGCCGACCTCGAGGGCGACCGGACGCGTCTCGCCCAGCTCTTCGACAACCTCGTCTCGAACGCGATCAAGTTCACCGAGCAGGGCGGGCGGGTGGACGTCAGAGTCGAGCGCCGGAACGGGGCTCGAGTCGTGACCGTGACCGACACCGGCATCGGGCTCGACCGGGACGAGCTGACCCGCCTGTTCGAGCGCTTCTACCGGTCGGCAGGGGCGACCCGGCGGGCGATCCAGGGCACCGGGCTCGGCCTCACGATCACGAAGGCGATCGCGGAGGCGCACGGCGGGTCGATCGCGGTCGAGAGCGAGCGCGGTGTCGGGACGACCTTCACCGTCGAGCTTCCCGCCCGGCCGAAGGAGCCTCGCGCCGCCGATTCTTGAGCGGCCCGGCGGCGCTGCCGATACCCGAAGCGTGGACGTGAGCACGCCCCCGGCCGCGCCGCTCGTCCTCGTCGCGGACGATGACGAGGACATCCTGACGCTGGTCGCGTTCGGCCTCGGAAAGGACGGCTACAGGGTCGTCACCGCTCTCGACGGCGAGCGTGCACTCGCGGTCGCCCTCGAGGAGCGACCGGATCTCGCAGTGCTCGACGTGATGATGCCGAAGCTGACCGGTCTCGAGGTCACCGAGCGCATCCGCGCGAGCCAGGACGGCGCGCGAATGCCGATCCTGCTCCTGACCGCTCGCGTTCAGGAGGCGGACGCCGCGTCCGGGCTCGCCGCCGGCGCCGACGACTACGTCGAGAAGCCGTTCAGCCCGCAGGAGCTGCGCTCGCGGGTGGCGGCCATACTCGGCTCGGCAGACTCGTGACGCGCTCGTAACGAACCTCACGATTCGCTACACTGAACGTCCCGAGACTGCGGCCAGTACGGGGCCCCGCAAAGCCAGAGCGGGGTCCCGGCTTTTCTCCGCGCGGGGCGCGGGCCCTCATGGTGTGGCTACCCCGAAGCCCAGACGGGGGCCAGCACCGCCGCCGACGGGTGGCAGCACGATCGTCGTACGCATCGGCAACGGCGATCCTTCCAGCAGGCGAAACGACCACGTTTCGCAATCGCACGAGGAGGACGAAGAGATGACCGCAATGTCCCTCAGGTGGTCTTTCCGGCCGTTCGAGGCCAATGACGAACACCAGAGCGAGCCGGGGCCCAAGGTCGCCGCCTCGCTCGGCGACGGCTCGCGCGTCGAGAGGAGCTGGCTCGCCGGCGCCGTCGATCCGGACGTGCTGCGCGGCGCATTCGGCCTGGGCAAGACGCCCCGGAGCAACCCGTAGCCGGCGCGAAGCACGTTGCACGGACCTGGAGGCCGGGGCGACCCGGCCTCCGCCGTCTCGCCTAGCGGGACGACGTGTGGCTGGCGAGCGATGGGGCTCGGTAGCGGTAGCCGAAACCCCGGACGGTCTCGATCAGGCCGGCGCCCTCCGGGCCGAGCTTCCGGCGCAGGTACCCGACGTAGAGCTTCACCTGATCGCGCGACGCGCTGCCCGCGTCTCCCCAGACCAGCTCGAGCAGCTGCTCCTGCGTCAGCACCTGGTTCGGGTGGCGGACGAAGGCGCCGAGGAGCTTGAACTCGAGCGGAGTCAGGGAGATCTCCGCGCCGCCCACGGCGACCTGGCGCTGGGCGAAGTCGACCTCGAGCGCGGAATCGGCGTACGACTCGGGCGCCTCTGCGCGGCGTCCCTCGGCACGCCGAAGAAGCGCCTGTGCCCGGGCCAGAAGCTCCTGCCGGCCGAACGGCTTCGTGACGTAGTCGTCGGCTCCCGCCTGGAGGCCCCGGACCTTCTCGAGCTCGCTCGCCCGCGCCGTGAGCATGACGACCGGGACGTCGCTGAGATCGCGGATCCGCTCGAGGGTATGCCAGCCGTCGAGCTCGGGCATGCCGACGTCGAGGAGGACGAGGTCGGGCTGCTCCTCGTAGAAGACCCGCAGGCCGAGGCGGCCGTCGGGAGCGTTCGAGGTCGCGTACCCCGCACGCCCGAAGAGCTCGCAGACGAGGCGGCGGATGTCGGGGTCGTCGTCCACGACGAGCACGCGAAGCTGCTTCATACCAGCTTCATACCTGAACCACCCGCGATTCCCTCCCTCACGGGACGAGAATCGGAATCGATGGCACAGATCTTGATCGCCGAGCCTCACCCGGAAGTGCGCGACCTGCTCGTCCGGATCGCCCAGCGACTCGGGCACGAGGCGGTCGTCCGGGGTGACCTTACCGCGGGCCGAGCCGACGTCGTGCTGGTCGAGCCGGCCGATCCGGTCTCCCTTGCGGTCGCTGAGGCCGCGCGGGACTCGCACGGGGCGGCGATCGTCTGCGTCAGCACGCGGCCCGCGTCCCACGAGGCGCGTGCCCTGGAGCCCGTCGCCTACCTCCTGAAGCCGTTCTCGCTGCTCGATCTCGAGCGGGCACTCGTCCGCGCCGTCGAGGTGGCCGCACCGGCTCCCGCCGCGTAGCGGCTCCCAGCCTCCTTCCCGACAGGCATGATGTTGCGATGGCGGCCCATCGTCTCGAGAGCCTGCTCCGGGAGGCCTTCCCGGACGCCCGCGAGCTCGCGGTGCTCGACCGGACCGGGACGGGCGATCACTTCCAGGTCGTCGTCGCGACTCCGGCCTTCGACGGGCTTCCGCTCGTCGACCAGCACCGGCTCGTCTACGGAGCGCTGGAGCAACCGCTCGCGGACGGGACGATCCACGAATTGAGAATCACGACGAGAGGGAGTGCGTAGGTGAGCGAGAACGAGCTTCGCGACAGGATCGAGAACGTGATCGAGACGGAGCCGGTCGTGCTGTTCATGAAGGGCACGCCGAGCTTCATCGCATGCGGGAACTCCGGCCGCGCGCTCGAAGCGCTCCGCGCCCTGGGCGCACCGGTCACGACGGTCGACATCCTTCCCGGACCCGCGGATCCGTCAGGAGCTGACGGCGGTTTCGGGCTGGCCGACGATCCCTCAGGTCTTCGTCAAGGGAGAGCTGATCGGCGGTGCCGACATCGTCGAAGAGCTCCACGCGACCGGGGAGCTCGAGCAACGGCTCGATGGTCGACTGGGCGAGGGCTGGCGGGGCAGCGCGCCCGAACGCGTGGTCGACGTCGTCGAGGGGGCGAGCCCCTTCCGCGTCGTCCCGTAGCCGACCCGACCCGGGTCAGGCCCGCTTCTCGTCGATCAGGCCAGGCCCTCCGCCTCGTACTCGCGCAGGTAGCCCTCGAAGAGACGGCGGTGGCCCTCCTCGTCGCGGAGGATGTCGATCACCATGTCCTGCGTCACCCAGTCGACGCCGTCGGTCAGCTCGATGATGCGGTTGTAGTGCTCGATCGCGCCCGACTCGGCGGCGATCACGCCGCGGATCACGTGCACGATGTCCGTCTGCCGATCGGGAGGCTGGAGATCGTGCTGCTCCGCCTTGAAGTCCATCGAGCCCGGAACGACCCCGTACAGCTCCTTTACCCGCTCGGCGAAGCGCCGTGCGTGGCCGAGCTCCTCCTCGATGTCCTTCTCGAGCGACTCGACGACCTCCTGGGCGCGGACTCCATCCGGGTTGACGGAGCTCGCGATGTAGTTCATGACCGTCTCGATCTCCATCCAGTACGCCTGCGTCAGGAGCTCGACGATCTCCTCTCGCTTCGCTGCGTTCTCCTCCGAGAGGATTCCTGTTGTTCCGGCGCGAACGGTGCTCATTCGTGACCTCCAGTCTCGACCGGCGCGTGGATGCCTTCAGCGTGATTCCGGGGAACGCGGTACCCGGCCGGTGACGGTGGCAAACCTCGGCGGCGGTCCTCGAGCCGGCCGAAGCGACGTCAGGCTGCGCCCGCGGAGAGGACGGAGCGGATTGCCTGGTGGCTCTGCTCGTCCGGCGACTCGCTGATCACGGTTGCCGGGCGGGAGAGGGCGGCCAGGGCCTCCCGGAGCGGCTCGGCGCTCAGCGTGCCCTCCCCGTAGCGAAGATGCTTCGTCTCGTTGCGATTCGCGAACGCGATGTCGGAGAAGTGGATGTGGAACGGCGCACCCGGCGGCAGCAGCTCGTCCGCGGCGGCGAGCATCGGCGCGAAGGCGGCGGCATCGGTGTAGGCGCCGTCGCTCACCGCGTGCAGGTGCGCGAAATCGATCACCGGGCGGATCCAGCCGGTGCGTCGCGCGACCTCGAAGACGTCGTCGGCGCTCCCCAGCTCACGTACCCGCCCCATCACCTCGATCCCGAAGGGCACGACGCGCTCCTTCGCCTCGAGGCGGGCCCGGAGCTCCCCCAGCTGCTCGACGACGTCGGCGAGCGCCTGCTCGCGGTCGCGGCCCAGCAGGAAACCGGGGTGGAAGACGACGACCTCGGCGCCGCAGGCCTGGGCGATCCCGGCCGTGTGGTCGAGCATGCCCATCGCGCGCCGGTACTTCGCCTCGCGCTCCACGTGCCCGAGGAACGCGGCCAGAGGAGCATGGACAGAGAGCGCGACGTCTCGCTCGGAGGCGACTTCGCCGAGGCGGGCGGCGAAGGGCTTCTCCATCCAGAACCCGCTCTCGAAGTCGATCTCACAGGCGTCGTAGCCTCGTTCGACCAGGACGTCGATCGCAGCGTCGGGCGACTCGCGGTCGGGGAGGCGCGCCGGGCCGACTCGTATCGTTCCCATCCTGTCGGCGATCATATGCGGCGGCCTCGCGCGGCCCGCCGAGGCCCTCTCACCGCGCCTCGAATCCGTCCGACCCCCGCGCTACGGTCTGGCCATGCCACGGCGGCCCTCCCGCATCGAGCTGCTCGAGCTCGACATCGATCTCCGCCTGGCCGACCTCTGGTCGGAGGCGTCCGAGGTGGACGAGTGGAGCATCGACGTCGTCGCCGCCCTGATGCGGGCGGCCTACGGCAAGGGCTACTGCGACGCGTTGACCGAGGACGAGCCGGGCAGTCTCTGCCGCGACCACGGCTACGTCGTGCCCGATCGCCGGCCCTCGCGCGCGACCTAGAACCGGCTCACCGCCCGGAGCCCAGGGCTAGAATCCGGGGGTGGCACAGAGGCGCGTCCCCGTGCGGCTGATGGTCGCTCTCACGGTTGCGGTCGTCCTGGCTGTCTTCCTGCTCTACACGAGTTTCGCCGGCGGCGCCACCGAGTCGCTGCGGCCGAGCCAACTCGTCGCAGGCGACTACGCCGGGAAGGAAGTGCAGCTCGCGGGCGTCGTCATCGGCCCGGTCACCGGCGACGGGCGGGACGAGCCGGTTCGCTTCAGGCTCAAGGACTTCGACGGCAAGCAGCAGGTGACGGTCGTGTACACGGGCTCCGTCCCCGACCTCTTCAGGGCCGGACGGCACATCTTCCTGCAGGGGGAGCTCCAGGGCGGGACGTTCGTCGGCAAGCCCGACTCGCTCGTGACGAAGTGCCCGTCGAAGTACGCGCCGAAGTCGAGCACCGAGCCGGCCGCGCCCAGCTAGATGATTGATCGGAAATTGACCGGAAACCGTGGCGGCGCCGGATGACACCCGTGACACATCGCCTGAGTCCCCGCTCGTCCTCGCCGATAGCGCTGCTATCGGCTGCGGACGATCACGGCCTCATGCTCGGTCTCGGATGTCCCCGACACCACCACACTTTCCGACCAACCATCTAGGTGCCCGGGCTCGGTCGCGCCGCGCTCGTCGTCGCGCTCGGGCTCGCGGCGTACGCCGTCCTCGCCGGCGGCTACGCGGCCTATCGCGGACGGCGCCGCCTCGCCGACTCGGCCCGGAACGCGCTCGTCGCCTCGTTCGTCGCCTGCCTGACGGCAACCGCCGTCCTGCTCGGCGCGTTTCTCAGCGACGACCTGTCGTTCACCTACGTCGCCGACCATTCGAGCCGTGACCTTCCGCCGCGCTACGCGTTCACGGCCCTGTGGAGCGGCCAGGAAGGCTCACTCCTCTTCTGGGTCCTGATCCTCACCGGGCTCGGATCGGCCGCCGTCCTGCTCAACCGCAGGCTGGTCGCGGAGGTCCTGCCGTGGACGGTCCCGATCGTCGCGGCGGTGGCAGCGTACTTCTGTCTCGTGCTCGTGTTCGTCTCGAGCCCCTTCGAGACGCAGGTCGCGCCGGTCGAGGGAACGGGGCTCAACCCGAGCCTCCAGAACCCGTACATGGCCATCCATCCGCCGATGCTCTATCTCGGCTACGTCGGCCTGACCATCCCCTTTGCCTTCGCGATGGCCGCGCTCGCCTCGAGGCGCGCCGACGAGCGCTGGATCGTCGCGACGCGGCGCTGGACGCTCGCCGCCTGGACGTTCCTGGGAATCGGCATCCTGCTCGGCGCGAAATGGGCGTACGAGGAGGTCGGCTGGGGCGGTTGGTACGCATGGGACCCGGTCGAGAACGCCGCGCTGATCCCGTGGCTCGTGGCGACGGCGTTCCTCCACTCGGTGATGGTGCAGGAGAAGAAGGACATGCTCCGGGTCTGGAACGTGGTGCTCGTCGCGCTCGCGTTCGGTCTGTCGATCTTCGGCACGTTTCTCACGCGCAGCGGCGTCATCAACTCGATCCACAGCTTCTCGCAGTCGCCGATCGGGGCCTGGTTCCTCGCGTTCATCGCCGTGATCGCGATCGGCTCGATCGCCCTGATTCTCGTCCGCCTGCCCATCCTCCGCTCGCGCACGAAGATGGAATCCCTGGTCTCGCGCGAGGCCGCCTTCCTCTACAACAACCTCTTCCTCGTCGCCTTCGCTCTGACGATCCTCTGGGGCGTCGCCTACCCGATCGTGTCCGAGGCGGTCCGCGGTGTCGCTTCGACGGTCGGAGCGCCGTACTTCGACTTCTTCGGGATCGTCTTCGGCCTGCCGCTCGTCCTGCTGATGGGAATCGGGCCGCTCGTTGCCTGGCGCCGCGCGTCGCTCCGCCAGCTCGCCTCGAGCGTCGTCTGGCCGGCGGCGGCCGCTCTCGCCTGCGGCATCGTCCTGACGCTCGTTGGGGCCGGCTCGAGCGTGCTCGGCCTCGTCGCTTACACCTTCGCGGCGTTCGTCCTCGCGGCGATCGTGCTCGAGTTCGCGCGCGGCACCCGGGCGCGGAAGGGGCTCGGCGAGAACACCTGGCCGGCCGCGTTCGGGTCGCTCGTCGCTCGGAACCGCCGCCGCTACGGCGGCTACATCGTTCATGCCTCGATCGCGCTTCTCATGATCGGCGCGGTCGGCATCGGCGCCTTCGGCACCGAGTCGATCCGCAAGCTCGGGCCGGGGGAGTCGATGCGGGCGGGCGACTACACCCTGACGTACGCGGGCTCGACGACGGAGCGGGTCGCAAACCGGACGGAGCTCCGCGCGCAGATCGACGTCTCGCGGGGCAGTGACGACCTCGGGCGGATCGCGGCCGGGAAGAACCGCTATCTCGAGGGCGACCAGCCGGTCTCGAACGAGGTGGCGATCCGGACCGACTGGCCGCGGGCCGAAGACCTGTTCGTGATCGCCGACCGCTTCAACGACGACGGGACGGTCTGGCTGAAGGCGCTCACGAACCCGCTCGTGAACCTCATCTGGATCGGCGGCATCGTCTTCCTCGTCGGGTCGCTCGTCGCGATGTGGCCGGACGCGCGCGAGCAGCGCCGCCTCGCGCGGCGGTTCGCGATGGCGCCCTCCTAGCCCCGTGACCGTCGCCGCGATCATCCTGGCCGCGCTCCTGGCGGCGGCGGCAGTGCTTCTCGTCGCACGCCCCTTTCTCCGCAAGCCGCAGGCCGGTGCGACTGAGGCGTCCGCGGACGACGAGACGCTCGAGCGCGCCCGCAGGCTCGACGAGCGCGACCGGGCGCTCGCCGCGCTCAAGGAGCTCGAGTTCGACCACCGCACTGGGAAGATCTCCGACGCCGACTACCGGGAGCTCGTCGGCCCGCTCAGACAGGAGGCGGCCGCCGCGATCAGGGCGCTCGAGCCGGACGGCGCGGAGCCGAAAGGCGCGGACGTGCCCGGCACCTCTCCCGAGGACGCTCCCGTCGAGCGCGAGCCGGTCGCCGACCGCGAGGACACGCGGCGGTAGCGCGGACGCCCTCAGGCGGCGTCGTCGAGGCGAACGACCCGGAGGTCGGGCAGGCCGCGGTAGCGCTGGTCGAGATCGAAGCCGTACCCGACGAAGAACTCGTCCGGCACCGTGAAACCGACGTACCGGATGGGCAGGTCGTCGACGAGCCGCCGGTACGGACGGTCGAGCAGGGTGCAGACGGCGATGTCGCGGGGGCTCCGCAGCGCGAGCGTCGCGACGAGGTAGTTGAGCGTCAAGCCGGTGTCGACGACGTCCTCCGCGATGAGCACGTCCCGCCCTCCGATCGCCGAGTCGAGGTCCTTGATCAGACGAACCGTCGAGTGGCCGCCGAGCGCGCCGCTGTAGCCGGCCAGGGCGACGAACTCGAGCGAGTGGGGGAGAGCCATCGCCCGCGACAGATCCGCCACGAAGATGAACGCGCCGCGCAAGACCGAGACGAGCACCAGGTCCCGATCGTCGTAGTCGGCGGCGATCTGCGAACCGAGCTCGTCCACGCGCGCGGCGATGTCCGCCCGCGACAAGTAGACGTCACCGATGCGCGGATCGGCGACGTCCCCTAGTCCGTGTGGCTGTGGAGACCGTATTTCTGGGCCAGACGCTCGAAGTCGCGCCGGTAGAAGAGCTTGACCTTGACATCCGGGTAGCGCTCCCGGAGCTTGCGCAGCTTGCGGTTTTTCCGCGTCACGAGGGACTGCTTCATGATCGTCAGCTCGACGTAGAGGTCCTGCTCCGGCAGGTAGAAGTCCGGGGTGATCGCTTCGAGGACCCGCCCGTCCTCGTCCGCCTCGAGGATGAAGGTACGCGGCTCGTACTCCCAGGGGACGCCGTAGAAGTCGAGGATCTTGGCGCACTCAAGCTCGGCATCGTTCGCGAATCTCGGGGTATCGGCGCCACAATATGCCTGGAAAACAGGCGCTTCCAGCGTCATCTGCGACCGAGGATAGCAACGTCCCCGGACGGCCAGGCACGAGCCCGCGCTCACGACCGGGGGTACGCGCCCGGGAAGAGCGACCCTCTAGACTCAGGCACGGTGAGGACGACCGGCGACGGCAATGTGTGCCAGTGCGAGGCGTACGCCGCGGTCACCGAGCGGGCCGCGCTCGCCAGCGGCCGCTGGCTCGGGCGCGGCGACGTCGAGGGCGCCGCCGAGGCCGCGACGTCCGGTATGCGGGCTGCCCTCGACCTGATGCCGATCGAGGGGAAGGTGGTGATCGGCAGCGAGGACGAGGGGAGCGGCCTCGCCGGCGACGCCGTCGTCGGCAGCGGAGGCCAGCCGGTCGATCTCGCGGTCGACCCGCTCGAGGGACCGGTCGTCGTTGCCCGCGGCGGCCACGGCGCGATGGCGATGATCGCGGTCGGCGACCCCGGCACGATTCCGAAGCTCCCGCAGATGTACGTCCGCAAGATGGCGGTGGGGCCCGTGGCGCGCGGTCGCATCGACCTGTCCAAGCCGGTCGCGGAGAACGTGCACGCGATCGCGGAGGCGCTCGGCAGGAATACGAACGACGTCACCGCGATCGTGCTCGACCGCCCGCGCCACCATGATTTGATCGAGGAGCTCCGCCAGTCCGGTGCCCGGATCAAGCTCATCCAGGACGGCGACGTCACGGCCGCGATCACGGCGGCCGTGCGGGGCACGAACGACCATCTCGCGATCGGCATCGGCGGCGCGCGCCAGGCGGTGATCGCCGCCGCCGCGCTCCGCTGCCTCGGCGGGGAGCTCCAGGCCCAGTTCTGGCCCGTCTCCCGCAGCGAGATCGCCCAGGCGCGGGAGTACGGCTACGAGGATATGGACAAGGTGCTCACCAACGAGGAGCTCGCCCCGAACGACGCCATCGTCGCCGCGACGGGGGTCTCGAACGGAGACCTGCTCCGCGGGGTGCGATACCTCGCCGACAGCGCCCGCACGCAGTCCCTCGTCATGTGCACGCGCTGCAACTGGGTGCGCTTCGTCGACGGAACTCACTTCTTCGCGCGGGAGCGCCGCGAGGACGTCAGGTTGCTCGGGTAGCGATGGCGGATTCGATCCAGGATGCGGAGGCGCTGCGATCTCTGCTCGGCGACCCCGTCCCGGTCGTGCGGTCGAAGGTGAGCGACCGGCTGAACGACGTCACGCGTCAGTTCGTCGAGCGTTCGCCGTTCCTCTGCCTCGCGACCGCCGCGCGCGACGGAACCTGTGACGTGAGCCCGCGTGGGGATCCGGCCGGGTTCGTGCGCATCATCGACGAGCGCACGCTGCTCCTGCCGGACCGGCCGGGCAACCGTCTCGCCGACTCGCTCACGAACGTGCTCGAGAACCCCCACGTCGCGCTCCTGTTCATCATCCCGGGCGTCGGCGACACGTTTCGCGTGAACGGCCGTGCCTCGGTCGTCACCGACTCGGAGTTGCTCGCGCCTTGCGCCGTCGAGGGCAAGATCCCCAGGCTCGGGTTGCTGATCGAGATCGACCAGGCCTACTCGCACTGCTCGAAGGCATTCCTGCGCTCGCAGCTCTGGGAGCCCGACCGCTACGTGCGCAGGGAGGAACTGCCGTCATCGGGGGAGGTCCATCGCTCGCTCGATGCCGACTTCGACGCGGCGACGTACGACGAGGAGCGGGCCGAGCGCTACGAGCGACGCGAGGGCTTCTACTGAGGTCGCGCCGAGCGCGGCCGCTAGACTCAGCGACGTGGTTAGCCGTGACGAGGTATTCGATGCGCTCCGGGTGGTCGAGGATCCGGAGCTCGGGATGGACATCGTCGAGCTCGGGCTGCTCTACGATGCCGAGGTCGAGGGCTCCAAGGTGCACGTCACGTACAGCCTCACGTCCATGGGCTGCCCGGTGGGCCCGCTGATCGAGCAGCAGATCCGTGAGGTCGTCGAGGGGATGCCCGGCGTCGACGAGGTCGAGACCGAGCTCGTCTGGGCCCCGCCGTGGACTCCCGAGAAGATGTCGGACGACGCCAAGTTCATCCTCGGCTTCGGGTAGGCCTCGGTCCTCGCCCGCCTGATCACCCTCTCGGTCGCGTTCGTGGCGCTCGCCCTCGCGCTGACGCCTACCGCACTGGCCGGCGAGCGCGCTGTTCCCCCGCTTTCGCCCGGGCCCGACGACGCGCTCTCGCGCGCCCTCGCCCGCGGGTCGCTGACGGAGGCGCAGTATGCGCTCCAGCGCGCCCGGTCGATCTTCCGGCCGGCCGCGGTGCGCTCCCGTTTCGGCTCGGTCGCGCCGGTGGAGGATCGCGAGGCGACGCTCGTGCTCCGTGATCTCGTCGCTCGCTACGACGACCTCGTCCCGGCCGAGCAGCGGCTCGCGCGGGCGATCCTCTCCCGTCCGGACGACACCTCCGATCCGAACGAGATCGGCGGGCACTACGACCCCGCGGTCGTCAACTCCGACAACTACGTCTACCGGTGCACTTCCGACTTCTGCGTCAACTGGGTCACGGTCTCGGACGACGCGGCCACCCAGGCGTTCATCGACGACGTCTTCGCGAGCATGGCAACGGTCTGGTCGGTCGAGATCGACCGCCTGGGATACCGCAAGCCGAAGAGCGACGCGAGCTCCACGGCGACGAACCCGTTGAACGCGAACGGCCTGATCGACATCTACGTCAAGGACCTGCCGAGTGGGCTGTACGGCTACTGCATTACCGACGATCCGACCGCCTTCGATCCGACCGCTTCGAACCTCGACGTGTCGGCCTACTGCGTGGTCGACAACGACTACTCCCCGGCCGAGTTCCCTGGAGTCGCGAGCGGCCTGCCGGCGCTGCAGGTAACGGTGGCGCACGAGTTCTTCCACGCCGTCCAGTACGCCTACAACGCGTTCCAGGACTCCTGGCTTATCGAGAGCACCGCCACCTGGGTCGAGGACGAGGCCTTCGACTCGGTGAACGACAACTACCAGTACCTCCGCTCGAGCGCGCTCACCGACCCCGACGTCCCGCTCGACACGACGACGTTCGACGACGATCTCGACAGCTTCAAATACGGCGGCTGGCTGTTCTTCCGCTACGTCAGCGAGACGCTCGACGCGGCGGCGATCCGCCGCGCGATCGAGATCGGCGGCGCCCCCGACCAGCTCCGGTCGATCCACGCCGTCGACCGGGCGCTCCGTCAGCACGGATCGAGCTTCGGCCTGGCGTTTACCGGCTTCGGCGCCTCGAACGTGCGTCCCGCGGCCTTCTACGAGGAAGGGGCCGCCTACCGGAACGGCCGGGGCGAGCCGCTGCAGGCGCCCATCGGCAACCCGATCAGGCTTTCGGTCTCGCGTCGCGACACCGGCTGGCGTACGAAGACGCTGCTCCACCTGACGACGGGGTACGGCTACCTCGTGCCCGGGGCGGGCGTCGGGGCGGGAGCGAAGGTTCGGATCCAGCTCGACCTGCCGCGGCGAACAGGCGGCTCGCAGGCGTCGCTCGCCCTCCGGACGAAGGGCGGCGCGGTGAGCATCCGGCGGGTCCCGCTGAACATCCGCGGCGACGCGACCACGACCGTGCCGCTCGGCAGCGCCGTGGTCGTCGTGCTGTCGAACGCGAACCTGCAGCTTGCCGCCTGCAACCGGGGCGAGCCCTACACGTGCGGGGGCACCTACCGGCACGACCCGGATCCGTATCGCTTCCGGGCCCGGCTCGTTCGGTAGCCGCTACTTCGCCGGCTCAGGGGCGACCCAGCGGCCGGGCGAAGGCTCGCGGAGCGGCGCTACGAGAGCGAGCGCGGGCAGCATGAGCGCCGCCATCGCGATGCCGACGATCGCGATGCCCGAGGACTCGAGCACGAACCCGCCGGCGAGAGCTCCCACCGCCGCCGCGACCGAGGTCGCGAGGTCGGTGAAGCCGAGCGCGCCGCCGCGCTCGCCGGCCGTCGTGAGGTCGCTGATCGCCGCCGTCGCGCCCAGGTAGCAGGCCGACCAGCCGAGGCCGACGAGGAACAGGCCGATGCCGATCAGAGGAGTCACCTCGGTGAACGAGCCGAGGATGGCGCCGGTCGCCGTGAGCACTCCGCCGACGAGCAGGCCCGGGCGACGACCGTAGCGGTCGAGCAGGGCCCCGATCACCGGGGCGATCGCGAACATCCCGACCATGTGGAAGCTGATGACCAGCGCGATCGCGAGGGCGCTGCCGCCGTAGCCGTCGATCACGACGGGTGTCACTCCCATCACCGCCACCATCGACGTCTGGGCGACCGCGATCGCGACCACCGCCGCCCGGAACGGCGGCAGGTGGAGCAGAGCCCCGAGCGGGCGGCCGCCGCCGCTCTCCCGCGCCGTTAGGAGCGGCTCCTCCGCCAGGTCGCGGGGGTCGGGGCGGAGGAGCAGCACGGCCGCGAGGCCGATCGCCCCGATCGCCGGGATCAGGAGCCACGGCGCCACCGTGGAGTCGGTCGCCGCCTCGACCGCGGCGACGACCGGCGCGCCGAAGATGGCGCCCAGGGTGCCGGCGGCAACGATGATCCCGACCATCCGCCCGCGCAAGCGGCTGGGGTACATGTCGGCGACCGCGACCCGACCGAGCTGGCCGGCGCCGAGGCCCGCGCCGAACGGGACCGCCATCGCGAGCAGAAGCCAGGACGACCCCTGCCAGATTGCGACGGCGCCGCCGATCCCAGCCGTCGCGTAGAGGGCGTAGCCGAAGGCGAGACCGGGGCGCCGGCCGTACCGGTCCATCAGCCGGCCGACGATCAGGGCGCTCACGGCCGCAGACCCGTTGAAGAGCGCGAGCAGTATCCCCGCCCACCGCTCCCGCCCGGTCAGGTCGACGATCGCGACGACCGCCAGCGTGAAGAAGGTGGCGCTCATCGCCATCAGCGCTCCCTGGGCGACGACGAGGAGAATCGTGTTCCTGCGAACGAGCGCCTCGCGCGCCCGCTGCGGAGGCATCACGACGGAATCGAGAGGACGATCTTCCCGGACTGCTCGCCCGCCTCGAGGCGCCGGTGCGCGTCGGCCGCGTCTGCGAGCGGGAGCACGCGGTCGACCATCGGGCGGAGCCCGCGCCCGTTCACGAGGTCGAGCAGACCGGCGAAGTCCTCACGGGTGGCCATGGTCGAGCCGAGAATCGACAGCTGCTTCCACCAGACGCGGTGGAGCTGGGCAGGGGGGTTCGGCCCGCTCGTCGCTCCGCAGACGACGATTCGCCCGCCCTGGGAGGCCGCGGCGAGCGACGCCTTCCACGTTGCCTCGCCGACGTGCTCGACGACGACGTCGGCTCCCCGACCGCCGGTCGCCTCCTTCACGGTTGCGGCGACATCTCCGGAGGCGTGGTTCACCGTCACGTCCGCACCGAGCTCGGCCGCCCGGGCGAGCTTCTCGTCGTGCGACGAGGTCACCACCACCCGGGCGCCGAGGGCCTTGGCGATCTGGAAGGCCGCGGAGCCGACGCCCGAGCCGACGCCCCAGCACAGCACCCACTCGCCTTCTCGAAGCCCGGCGCGGACGACGAGCATGCGGTAGGCGGTCTCCCACACCAGCGGGAACGCGGCCGCCTCCTCGAAGCTCAGGTGCGGCGGCTTCGCGTGGACGTAGTCGGCATCGACGGCGATCAGCTCGGCGTGCGTTCCGTCGCAGTGCTCGCCGATGATGTGCTTGCCGTCGGCGAGGCCGGGGTTGAGGACGACCTCCTGCCCGACGTCGAGGCCGTTCACGCCCTCACCGAGTGCCTCGACGACACCCGCTCCGTCCGCCCCGAGGATGCGTGGCTTTGGCGCCGAAGGCATGCCCATCCTCGTCCAGACGTCGAGGTGGTTCAGCGACGCCGCGCGCAGGCGGACGAGCGCCTCGCCGGGCCCCGCGACAGGGTCCGGCACGTCCTCGTAACGAAGAACCTCCGGCCCGCCGTCCTCGTGGATTACGATCGCCTTCACCGACGGTGATCCTAGTCATGCTCCCGCTGCTACGGTGGCTGCGTGGAGACCGGCGAGCTGGAACGGCTGGCCAGGGAGCTCGGGATCGACGTGATCGGGGCGGCGCCGGCCGAGCCCTACCGAGAGACGGAGGAGGCGATCCACGCGCGCAAGGCGCGCGGGCTGTTCGCCGACATGCGCTTCACCATGGCGCGGCCCGAGGTGTCCTGTCACCCGGAGACGCTGCTCCCGGGAGCCGCGACCGTCGTCTCGGCGGCCCTGTGCTACTACGTGCCGGACCGGGCACCGCCGCCACGGGGGGCGACAGGGCGGCTTCCGCGCTACGCCTGGCGGGACGCGTACGCCGAGCTCCGCGGGAAGCTCGACGCGCTTGGCCGGCGGCTCGGGGGAAGCTACCGCGTCCTCGTCGACGCGAACGATCACGTCGACCGCGAGGGCGCCGCGCGCTCGGGCGTCGGCTTCTACGGGAAGAACACGATGCTGATTACGCGGCGGCACGGCTCATGGGTGGTGCTCGGGACGCTCGTGACGGATGTCGAGGTCGAGCCGACGTCTCGCCTCGAGCTCGACTGCGGCTCGTGCACGCTGTGTATCGAGGCCTGCCCCACCGGCGCGCTCGACGAGCCGGGCGTGCTCGACTCGACCCGCTGCCTCTCGTACTGGACACAGTCGCGGAAACCGATTCCGGATGGCTACCGCGAGGAGCTCGGCGACCAGGTCTACGGCTGCGACATCTGCCAGGACGTGTGCCCGTGGAACCGCGGCATCGAGAAGCGACGGGCGTCGGAGACCGAGCCCGAAGGCAGCGAGGAGACGGTGTCGCTCGCCGACTGGCTGACGGCGCCTGCGGACGAGCTGCGCCGGCGCTACGACCGGCTCTACTTCCCGCGGAACGACCCGCGCTATCTGCGGCGGAACGCTCTGGTCGCCCTCGGGAACTCCGGTCGCGCGGAGCTCGCCGCCCTCGCCGAGCCCTATGCGTCGGGCGAGGACGAGCTCCTCGCCGAGCATGCTCGCTGGGCACTCGAGCGGCTCACCGAGTAAGGGGCGCGCCGGTCTAGCGCCTCGCCTTGGCCTTCGCCTTCGTCTTCTTCTTCGGGGCCGCGAGCTCGGTGGCCAGCGACCTCGCGCGCCCGGCCACCCTCGTGCGGAGATCCTCGGGCTCGAGCACGACGGCCTCACCGCGGTAAGAGAGGATCTCACCGACGAGCCAGTCCGGGCTTCCGAAGCCGAGCTCCTCGAGCGCCGAGCCGTCCTCGAGCTGGACGGCGCCGCGTTCGATTCGCCAGCGTGCCTGCTCACGGGAGAACCAGACGCGGGCAACGCGCAGCCGCGATGCGGTCTCGAAATCGGGCCTCGGCTCGAACGTCTCCTTCAACACGCTCGCCTCGCGCATCCGGTCGAGGCGGAAGCTGCGCGCCGCCTCGCGCTTCGTATCCCACGCGTGGAGGTACCAGTTCGGCAGGGTGCGCTCGAACCGGTAGGGCTCGATCACGCGGGTGGTCGTCTCGCGCTCCTCCGGCTTCAGGTACTCGATCTGGACGAGCCGGTGCTGCTCGATCGCATCAGACAGCGTGCGGATCAGCTGCTCCTCCTCCCCTCCGATCAGCGGCTCCGAGCTTTCGCGCAGCTCGAACTGGCCGAACGTCTCCTCGAGCTTGCCGCGCACCCGCTCGAGGGGCGTGTGCGCCCCGGCCGCGATCATGGGCCCGACGAACTCGAGGGCGAGCCTGATCGCGCGCGCTTCGAGCGGCGTGAGGCGCGGCGCGCGGCGGAAGGCGTCTCCGAACAGCTCCTTCTCGACACGGACCTCGTCGCCGTCGAGCGCCGCGTAGACGGCGTAGCATCCGCCGCCGAAGTTGACGAGGTTCAGGAGCTGCAGGTGCTCGTCCAGCTGGTCGTAGGGAATCTGGAAACCGTCTGTCAACTCGCTCGCCGGGATCACGGCACGCTTCTCGTCGCCGCAGCTCGCGAGCAGGTGGGCGAGGAGCGCCTGCAGGACGGCGAAGCGCTCGGGTGGCACCGGGCCCGCTGGGCGCTCTGCCTGGACGGCTGCCGGCGGGGGTGAGGCCGCTTCGGCGGGAGCGGCCGGCGACCCCTCGTGACGCTCGGCGGCCCGGGCGAGCGAGGACGCCACCTCTTCTGCGAGCTCCGGCGGCTCGAGCGGGCGGGCGCGTCCGTCCTGACGGAGAACCCACGAGGCGAGGAGCCGCAGGTCCGAGTACTCGGTGACGAAGACGCCGTCCTCGAGCCGCCCGCGGCCCGAGAAGGCGCGTTCGACCCACCAGGCGGTGTCCGACCCGACTGCGATGCGCGCCTCGCCGACGATCTCGCCCACCTGCCAGGGAGGCCGGCCCCGGAACTCGGAGGGATCGAAGTCGGCCGGGAAGCGGAAGTCCCGCTCCCTCCGGGTGGCGAACGTGATGTCACCGCGAATGCGGGAGACGCGGAAGGTGCGGATGTCGTCCCGCTCGAGATCCTTGCCGACGACGTACCAGACCCCGTTGTCGGAGAAGAGCGCGTACGGGTTGAGCGTTCGCTGCAGCAGCTCGTCGCGGCCGATCGCCCAGTAGTCGAACCTGACGGTGCGCTGCTTCGAGATGGCGGCATCGAGCTTCGCGAGCCGGCCCGAGGTCTCGGAGGAGTAGTCGCGGTCGAGCACCTCGACCCGCACGGCCGTCGCGGTCGGCGCCTCGCCGGAGCCTGGCCGTCCCAGCGCGAGGTTCTGGAGCGCGAGCCGCAGCGGCTCCGCGTAGGCGAACTGGCCCTCGAGGAGGAACAGCGAGGTCTGCAGCGCCGCGAGCTCGTCGTCGGAGAGCTCGAGGGGCGGCAGGAAGTACTGCTCCGACCGGAGCGTGTAGAGCTCCTCCCCGGTGAACTCGTCCCGCTGTGACTGGAGCGGGACACCCAGGCTCACGAGCTCCGAGCGGTCGGAGTAGAACCGTCGAGCGAACGCCTCGTCGGACATGTCCGAGTAGCCCTCGACGCAGCTCTTGATGTCACGCGCGGTCAACGCTCGCCGCTCCGCCATCAGGAAGGCGACGAGCGAGAGCTGGCGGATCAGCTTGTCAGCGTCGTGGGACACCGCCCCTATTCAACCCGACCCGCGGCGGCGATGCACTCTCGCGGACGATTTCGTCACGACCCCGGCGGGATCCGGCGCGATCGCCCGCACGGCGACGAGCGGGCCCAGCGGCTCGGGGTCTTTCGCGGCGGCGAGCGCCGTTCGCCGGTGTCTAGGCGGCGACGCGGCTCGACGCGGTCGCGCGGCCGGTCTCCAGGTGCTGGTGCGAGGGGCAGTACTCTCTCTCGGGCAGCGGCGTGCGCTGGCACGGCTTGCCCTTCCGCGTGGTCGCCCGGCACCTGGCCGCGCCGCCGTCGAACGCGCCGGCCTCGATCTGCTCCTCGACGTACGACACCGCTGCGCCGATCCCCTGGCTCACCGCCCAGGAGACCTGCGCCTGCGCCGTGATCGGGAAGTAGCGGCGGATGTCGGCGAAGAGCGCCCGCTCGGGACGTGCGAAGTAGCGGGGATCGCGGCCCAGCCGCCCGACGGTGTCCTCGGTCGCGGCGAGGACGGCTCGACGGTACTCGAGCTGCGTCTCCGTGTCCGCATACGGATCGATGAGATCCTTGATCGATCGGTAGATGGCCCGTGAGTACTGATACATGATGGCCTGGAGCTCCTCGGTCATGGGACGCCGTTCCAGTATGGAGCACGCGACGTGAAAGTCCTGCAAAGAACCTTTAAGTGCGTGTTAAGCAGGGCTCCCTTGGGGCCTATTCTAGCGGGCTTCCGCCGATGTTACAAAGTTGTGTCTGACATTCGCCCTTTTGGGGCACTGCGCGCGGCTTCCCTACGGCGTCACGCGGCGCGTGTACGCGTCCGAGAAGCCGGCGGCGCGGGCCGTCGGCAGCGCGGCCTTCGCCTGGTCGAGTGTCGAGTAGACGCCGGTGAAGACGACGTAGAAGCCCGGCCGAAGGCTCGAGAACTGGGACGAGTCGAGCACCCCCGCCTGGGAGAGGCCCGCTGCTCGGGCGCGCTCCGCTTCGGCCTGCGCGGCCGCTTCTCCCTGGCTCTGCGGGATCGAGGCGACGATCACGGTGTATCCCGATTGCCCCGGCGGCCACTCCCCGCCCGTGCTCGAGGGCGGAGTAGTCGGCGTGGTGGTCGTCGGCGTGTCGGGCGGAGGAGTCGTCGCCGTTCCGGGCGGCTCGGGGTTCGTGCCGCCGGGAACGAGGGTCGTCTCGACCGGAGGGAGCCCGGTGTCGGTACCGCCGTCGGTCTCGGGGAGGGGCGGGACGTCCGTGGAAGGCTCGAACGTCTGGGTCGCCGGGCCGGTGATCGTCGTCTCGAGCGCACCGGTTGCGACCGGGGAGCCGTCATCCCCTCCGTCTCGGCCTGCGAGCACGATGCCGGCGACGACGCCGGCGGCCGCGAGCAGTCCGAGGATGATCGCCGCGGCGACGAGCGACCGGGGTGGCCGGGCCGACTGCCGGGCCGGCAGGCGGGCGCCGCACTCGAGGCAGTACTCCTGATCGGTCGCGTAGCCGGCCCCGCAGTTCGGACAACCCGGCCCCGGCGGCGGTGCGCCCGCGTCGGGAGTTTCCGTCACGGGTTGCCTTCCCAGCCCGAGGACGACGGCGGTGCCGGCGCCGTGGGCCTGCCGCAATGCGGGCAGAACCGCGAGCCCGGCTCGAGCGCCCAGCCGCAGGTGCAGAGGACTTCCGTGACGCCGTCTCGCTCGGGCTCCTGCCCGGGCGGAGGCGGAGGCGAGTCGACTTCCGCGGCCAGCCGCTCGAGCTCGAGGATGCGGCCGGCCTCGGCGGCGAGCAGGTCCGGATTCAGGCGCTCGCGCCGAACCATCTCAAGAGCGAGGCCCCCGAGGTCGCGGATGCGCGCCTCGCGCTCCCGCGCGAGCTGCCAGAGCTTGACGTCCGCCCGGATGCGGCCCGGCCTGAGCGACCAGTCGGCACGGGTCGCCGGGCCGCCGGACGCCTCGTTGACGCGGTCCGGGTCGATCTCGCGGCGCTCGCCGTCCATTCAGGGAATCTAACCATGCTCCGCCCGTTCGCATGCCCATCGGGCAGGTGAGAAGGGCTAGATGATTGGCTAGATGATTGATCGGAAATTGACCGGAAACCGTGGCGGCGCCGGATGACACCCGTGACACATCGCCTGAGTCCCCGCTCGTCCTCGCCGATAGCGCTGCTATCGGCTGCGGACGATCACGGCCTCATGCTCGGTCTCGGATGTCCCCGACACCACCACACTTTCCGATCAACCATCTAGGGTTCGCCGCCGTGGGCGCTCGCCGGATCGAACGGGTCGGCGTCGTCGGCCTCGGAGCCATGGGAGCCGGCATCGCCCAGGTGTGCATCCAGTCCGGCCTCCCGACCGTCGGGCGGGACGTCGGCGACGGGGAGTGCGGGCGTGCGCGAGCCGTCATCGGCAAGCACCTCGACCGAGGCGTCGAGAAGGGCCGCCTGACGGCACTGGAACGAGACGCCGCGCTGTCGCTCCTGACGTTCACGACCGACCTCGGCGCGCTCGCCGCGTGCGATCTCGTCATCGAGGCGGTGGTCGAGGAGCTGGCCGTCAAGCAGGAGGTGGTGCGGGAGCTCGACGCCGTCGTGTCGCCGGGAGCCGTGCTCGCGACCAATACGTCCGCGCTCTCGGTGACGCGCGTCGCTGCCGCGTCCGCCCACCCCGAGCGCGTCGTCGGCCTCCACTTCTTCAACCCGGCGCCGGTGCTGCCGCTGGTCGAGGTCGTCCGCGCCGAGCTCACGTCGGAGGATGCGTTCGCGACCGCCTTCGCGTTCGTCGAGCGGCTCGGGAAGACGCCGATCGCCTGCCGCGACACGCCCGGGTTCGTCGTCAACCGGATCCTCATTCCCGTCCTGAACGATGCCGTACGCGTCCTCGAGGAAGGCGGCGTGAGCGCGGAAGACGTGGACCGCGCGCTGTCGCTCGGCGCCGGCTGGCCGATCGGGCCGCTCGCGCTCATCGACCTGATCGGTGTCGACGTGCACGTCCACGCGGCCGAGGCGCTGTGGGATGCCTACCGGGAGGCGCGCTTCGCCCCGCCGCCCCGGCTCGCGCGCATGCTGGAAGCGGGGCAGCTGGGGCGAAAGACGGGGCGCGGCTTCTTCCGGTACGACGCCTGACGGCGCGGACGGTACGCCGTCCGGTCTCCGCTCTACGATCGCGCTCGTGACCATGTGCGCGTTGTGCCGCAGGAACCTTCTGGCGGGAGAGCGCTACCGCCAGTGGGAGCCCGGTGACGGCGTGCGACGCGAGCGTGCGGTCTGCGGGCTGTGCGAGCCGGAGGCGAGGCGGTCGGGATGGGTTCGGGCCGCGACGCCGCCCCGGCACGAGCCGGCGACCGGGATGCGCTACACCGTCAGGCTCGTCGCGTAGCGACGCTCACGCGGCGAGCGGCGCGCCCGAGCGGCCCCAGGGCGTCCCTGGGTGGCGCGCAGCTGCGCTCGCCCAGATCTGGTCGGCTTCCTGGGCGGAGATGATCTCGAGACGCACGGCGTTTCGCGTGCCGGCCGCGAGGCGAAGCATCTGCGCTTCGAGGTCGCACGCGGGAGCGTTCGATCGCTCGCCGGCGAGAGCGACCGCCTCGAGGCCGGCGGCGAGGAGGCGGACGGTGCGGTCGTGGCGTGTGCTCTGCATCGTGGCGTCCCGATAGTAGGACTGTCCACGGACGAGTTCGTTAGCGGAAAGCGGATTCCTGGCGGTCCGCTTACACTTTGTTTACGGCCCGCTGATTCGGTACCCACCTTCGGCGTCGATACTGGAGCACGTGACGATGGCCCGGCGCGTCCTGATCCCCCTGCTTGCGCTCGTCCTCCTTCTCGGGACGGCGACCCTTGCCTCGGCGAAGCCGAACCTGCGCCTCGACGAGGGCACCGGCCTCGAGCTCAGCGGCGGCAACGGGCGTACGACCGTCGCACTCCGCGGCGCTGTGATCGGCACCGTCGGGAGCGGCTGGGTGTGGGTGACCGATCTCCCGGGCGGAGCCGAGACGAACATCGTCGTCGCGGGAGACGAGGACAGCTTCCAGCTCGACGCGCAGACGACCGCATATCGCGGCGACAACATTCGCTTTCGTGTCTTCCGCGGCAAGTGGCGAGTCCGGGTCCGCGGCACCGAGATCAACGTGAGCGCGGTCGGAACCGGCTGGTTCGGGATTGCCGGACGGGGGCGCTACCAGATCGAGGGCGGACCGGAACGGCGGTGGCCGGACGTCTGGAAGACGATCAAGCTCGGCCCTTGAACCGCCGACATCTCCTTCGGAGCAGATGATGCAGGGGGCGCAGAAGGTGCTCGTCGTCGAGGACGAGGAGAGCATCGCCTCGTTCGTGTCGATGTACCTGAAGAAGGGCGGCTTTCTGGTGTCCGTCGCCGGCACGGGCTCGGAGGCGCTCGCGCGGGCGACGAGCGACGGCCCGGCGCTGATCGTCCTCGACCTCGCGCTCCCCGACATCGACGGGATCGACGTGTGCCGCCGGATCCGACAGCGCTCCGACGTGCCGATTCTGATGCTGACGGCCCGCGACGACGACGTCGACAAGATCATCGGTCTCGAGGTCGGCGCCGACGACTACCTGACGAAGCCCTTCAACCCGCGCGAGCTGGTCGCGCGCGTGAAGTCGATCCTGCGCCGCACCGGGCCCTCGCGGCGAGCGGTCGAGAGCGCCGTCCTCACGCACGGCGACCTCTCGGTCGACTCCGGCCGGCGGGAAGCGAAGGTCGCCGGCACCGAGATCCAGCTCGCACCGAAGGAGTTCGACCTGCTCTGGGAGCTCCTCGACCACCGCGGCCTCGTCCTCACCCGCGACCAGCTCCTCGAGCGGGTATGGGGATACACGTTCGCCGGCGACACCCGTACCGTCGACGTCCACGTCCGCCAGCTCCGGCGAAAGCTCGGCCCCGCCTGCCCGATCGTCACCGTCTGGGGCGTCGGCTACAAGGTTTCGACGGAGCCGAAGCCCGCCCCGGTGTAGCGGCGAGCTATCTTCACGACCATGCGGTCGCTCCGCTTCCGCGTACCGGCGCTCTTCCTCCTCGGGGTGCTGCTCGCCGGGCTCGTCACATCGGTCATCGCCGTTCGCCTGTTCCAGGACTACGCGGTCAGCGAGACCGTGAACGATCTCCGCCGGCAGGCGCGGGCGCTCGCCGACCTGTACGAGGCGCAGGCGCTGCAGAGCGTCGACGAGGGAACCGCCGCGCCTCGGCTGGCGGCGCCCAAGCTCGAGCAGGCGGCCGGCGCGAACCTCTACTACGTCGGCGTCGAGATCTTCCCCGGCCAGACGTCGGGGCTCCGCGAGCTCGGGCAGGGCCAGGCCGGGCTCGACGCGCTGCCCGAGTCGACCACGAAGATCGAGTTCGTGCCGCCCGGCGAGGATCGCGACTACGTGGCGATCGCCGAGCCGATCGAGCTCGGCGGCGAGACGTTCGGCGCGCTCGTCGTCGCCAAGCCGAAGGCAGAGCTCGGCGACCGCTGGCTGGCGCTCGTCTGGCGGGTCGGCCTCGCCTTCCTCGGCGGGCTGGTCGTGGCGGCCGGCCTCTTCTGGTACCTCTCGCGGCGCCTCACCCAGCCCGTGCTGGCGCTCTCCGCAGCCGCGGACGAGGTCGCAACCGGGCGGTACGACGTCGAGGTTCCGCGCCTGCGGACCGACGACGAGATCGCGCATCTGGCCGACCGCTTCCGCGAGATGACCGCGCGGCTGGCCGAGGCCTCGGAGCTCGAGCGAAGCTTCCTGATGACCGTCTCGCACGAGCTGCGGACGCCGCTGACGGCCATTCGGGGGCACGTCGACGCGTTGCGTGAGGGGCTCGTGGAGGATCCGGAGGCCCGGGATGCCTCGCTCGCGGTCATCCGAACCGAGACCGACCGTCTCGCCCGGCTCGTCGGCGACCTCCTCGACCTCGCGAAGCTGAACGCGAACCGGTTCACGCTCGTCGAGGAGGAGGTCGACCTCGGGCGGCTGCTCGAGCAGGCGTATCAGGGATTCGTCGACCTGGCCCGCCGGCGGGCGATCGAGTACGACCGCGCGATCGACGGGGCGCCGGTGCTCACCACCGACGGCGACCGCGTCCTTCAGGTCGTCTCGAACCTGCTCGCGAACGCGTTCGAGTGGACGCCCGACGGCGGCCGGGTGGGCGTCAGGCTCACGTCCGGCCCACGCGAGCTCGTCGTCTCCGTGTCCGACACCGGCCCCGGGATCCCGCCCGGCGACGAGGAGCGCGTCTTCCGCCCGTTCTGGTCCGGCCACGGGCAAGGGACCGGTCTCGGCCTCGCGATCGCCCGCGAGCTGGCACAGGCGCTCGGCGGGCGGCTCCTGCTGGACTCCACGCCCGGTGTCGGCTCCCGCTTCGACCTCGTCCTGCCGGTGCAGTCCTCCCCCCGCGTGGCGACCCCGCCCGAGCTCGTCGCGAGCCGTTAGGCCGGCGACGCTCAGGAGCCGCCGGGCAGGCCCCGCCGCTCCTCGAGCCGGAGCAACGACGTCGAGGGGGGACGCGCCTCGAGCACCCGCTCGACGCGGTCGAGCGTCCGTTCCAGCCGGTCGATGCGCCGCTCGACCCCGCGCCACCCGGACACGATCAGGTCGACAACGAGCTCCAGGTCCTCGACCCGCGCCTTTCGCTCCGCGGCGACGTCGGTGCTGAGGCGCTCGAGCCGGCGGATCGTCTGCGCTGAGAGGCCGCGCACCTCGGCGAGATGGCGGGCGACGGGCAAAACCTCGGCCCGCAGCGAGTCGTGCAGGGCGTTCGAGACGCGCTCGGGGAGCGTCGCCTCGAGCTCCGCGGCGCTCTGGGCGAACGACTCGAGCTGCTCGCGGGCGCGCTCGAGCGACGCGGCGAGCTCATCTCGGTCGCCGCCTTCGACGCGCAAGACCGAGAGCCGCGCCCGGGCCCGCTCGACCGCATCGTCGCTCACGAACCGGGACTGTAGCGTTCGGGCCGGATGCGAACCTCCGAGCTCGACTACGAGCTTCCGCTCGAGCTGGTCGCCCAGCGCCCGCTCGCGCGACGCGACGAGGCGCGCCTGCTCGTCTACGAGCGGGAGACCGGCAGCCGTCCGCCGGCGGCTGGTGCGCGACCTGCCCGACGAGCTCGCGGAGGGCGACCTCGTCGTCGTGAACGACACGCGGGTGGTCGCAGGCAGGCTCGCGGTGCGGCGGCCGGGCGGCGGCTCCGGCGAGGTGCTGCTCGTCGAGCGCCACGAGGACGGCCGCTGGGAAGCGCTCGCGCGGCCGTCACGGCGCCTCCGGCCGGGCATGAGGCTCGAATCACCGTCGAATCCGGTCGAGCTCCTCGAGGCGCTCGGCGACGGGCGCTGGCTCGTGCGCGTCGAGGGCGAGCCGGCCGGGGAGATGCCGCTGCCGCCGTACATCCACGAGCGCCTCGCCGATCCCGAGCGCTACCAGACGGTGTACGCCGACGACGCCGGGTCGGCCGCGGCGCCGACGGCCGGCCTTCACCTGACCCCGGAGCTCCTCGCGCGGCTCGACGTCGAGCGCGTCACGCTGCACGTGGGCCTCGACACGTTCCGGCCGCTCGCGGAGGACACGGTCGAGGAGCACCGGATCCACGGGGAGCGCTACCGGGTCACCTCCGCGGCGCGGCGCAGGATCCTCGCCGCCGCGAGGGTGGTCGCGGTCGGCACGACCACCGTTCGCGTCCTCGAGACGATCGCGCGCGGCGGCCCGCTCTCCGGGCGCACGGAGCTCTACGTCACGCCCGGCTTACGAGTTCCGCCGCGTCGACGCGCTCCTGACGAACTTCCACCTTCCCCGCTCGACGCTGCTCGCGCTCGTCATGGCGTTCGCCGGAGTCGAGGAGACGCGGGCGCTGTACCGGCTGGCCGTGGCGGAGCGGTATCGCTTCTACTCGTTCGGCGACGCCATGCTTCTCCTGTGAGCTTCCGGCTCGTGGCAACCGACGGCGCCGCCCGGGCGGGCGTCCTGACGACCGCCCACGGCGACGTGCCGACCCCCGCGTTCATGCCGGTCGGGACGAAGGCGACGGTGAAGGGGATCGACCCCGACGTGCTGCGCGGCCTCGGCGCGTCGATCCTGCTCGGGAACGCGTATCACCTCCACTTCCGGCCGGGCGTCGAGACGATCGAGGCGCTCGGGGGCCTGCACCGCTTCATGGGCTGGGAGCGGCCGATCCTGACCGACTCCGGCGGCTTCCAGGTGTTCTCGCTTCGGCACACCATCGTCGCGGCCGACGACGACGGCGTGTCGTTCCGCTCGGTCTACGACGGTCGGATCGAGCGGTTCACGCCGGAGCTCGCGGCCGAGATCCAGCGGCGGCTCGGCTCGGACGTCTCGATGGCGCTCGACATCTGCCTGCCGGCGGGCGCGACCCCGGCCGAGCTCGAGACCGCCCTCGTCCGGACGACTGCGTGGGGTCGGCGGCAACTCGCGGCCGGGCGAGCGCCGGGACAGCTCGTCTTCGGGATCGCGCAGGGCGGTGTCGACCGCGACCTGCGGCGGCGGTCGATCGAGGAGATCACGTCGCTCGGCTTCGACGGCTACGCGCTCGGCGGCCTGAGCGTGGGGGAGGAGCACGACCTGATGCTCGATACCGTGAGCTTCGCCGCGCCGCTCCTGCCCGCCGAGCGTGCCCGCTACTTCATGGGGATCGGCGACCCGGAGGGGGTTCTCGAGGTGATCGCACGGGGAATCGACCTCTTCGACTGCGTGCTGCCTACGCGGATCGGCCGGACGGGGGCGGCGCTCACGTGGGACGGCCGCCTGAATCTCCGGAACGCCGCCTTCGCGCGCGACGAGCGCCCGCTCCAGGAGGGCTGTCCGTGCCCGGCCTGCACCCGCTTCTCGCGCGCCTACCTGCGTCACCTCGTCAACCAACGCGAGCTGCTCGGACTGATACTTTTGTCAGTTCACAACGTGCGCTTCGTACTCGACGTCGCCGCCGGCGCGCGCACGGCGATCGAGCGCGGGGAGTTCGGCGCCTACCGGGCCGCCGCGCTGTCCCGGCTCGCGGCCGGGCCGCCCGTCTAGGAGGAGAATCCGTGGCATTCATCATCATCCTCGTTGCAATGCTGGCCATCATGTACCTGTTGCTGATCCGGCCGCAGCGCGCGAAGCAGAAGGCCGCCCAGGAGATGCTGAACCGGCTCGCGCCGGGCGACGAGGTGCTGACGGTCGGAGGGATCTACGGCGACGTCATCGAGGTCGAGGAGGACAAGGTGGTCCTCGAGATCGCCGAGGACGTCCACATCGAGGTGTCTCGCCGCGCGGTCGCCCAGATCATCCAGGACGAGCCGCCGGCTCTGACCGACGCCGACGGAGCAGAGGTAGAGGAGCTCGACGAGGCGGCCGAGGAGACGGACGAGGTCGACGAGGAGCCGGAGAGCACCGCCCCCGAGGACGGCAAGACGGTCGTCCCGGAGGCCGAGGCGGGGGAGGCCGAGGAAGTCAAGGAGCGCGCCGGGTAGTCCGGCCGCTACTCTCGTTCGATGCGCCGGTACCGCCTGATCCTCGTCCTCGTCGCTGCGCTGGTCGGGGGCGCGATCGCGGTCGCCTTCACGAAATCGCCGACGCTCGGGCTCGATCTCCAGGGAGGGTTGGAGGTCGTCCTCGAGGCCGAGGCGCCGCCCGGCGAGGAGATCACCGAGGAGGATCTCGACCGCTCGATCGAGATCATGCGGAGCCGGGTCGACAAGCTCGGCGTCGCCGAGCCGGAGATCCGTAAGCAGGGCACCGATCAGATCGTCATCGAGCTCGCCGGGGTCCACGACCAGGCGCGCGCCGCGGACATCATCGGCAAGACCGCCCAGCTCCAGTTCTACGATCTCGAAGGCGACCTGACAGGGCCATCCATCTCGGCCCAGGGCTTCCCGGTCGCAACCAGCGCCCTCTATCCGCTCCTCAAGTCGGTCGAGGACGACGTCGAGGGCAGCGGCACGCCGACCGCCTGGTACGTCTACGGCAAGGACAAGCGCCTGCTCTCCGGACGACCGGCTCCCTCGCGGGACGAGGCGATCGCCGACCTCGAGGGCGGCAAGCTGCCCGAGGGCGCCGAGGTGCTCGCCGTCCCGGGGAATCGCATCGTCGTCACCTGCAGCTCCGAGACGGCGCAGGTCTGCCCCGGGCTCGACAGCGCCCCGGGGTCGCGGCCGTACTACTACCTGTTCGAGTACCAGCCGACCGCCGAGGAGCCGATCCCCGAGATGACGGGCGACGACCTCGAGCTGCGCGGCACCCGCGCGGACTTCGATCCGCAGACGGGCGAGCCGATCGTCGTCATGCAGTTCACGGACGGGGGCTCCGAGAAGTTCCACGACATCACTAGGGAGCTCGCGGTGCGCGGCAAGACCCAGACGACTGCGCTCGTCAGCCCCGAGCCCCTCTTCCAGCACTTCGCGATCATCCTCGACGACGAGATCCGCTCCTGGCCGTCGATCGACTTCGAGCAGTACCCGGACGGGATCTCCGGTGACTCGGCGCAGATCACGGGCCTCGGCTCCGTCGAGGAGGCGCAGGATCTCGCGCTCGTCCTCCAGACCGGCGCTCTGCCCGTCCGCTTCGAGCAGGTCGACCGGACCGACATCTCGGCGACGCTCGGCGAGGACTCGCTTCGCCAGGCGCTGATCGCCGGCGTCGGCGGCCTCATCGCCGTAGCGGTCTTCCTGCTCGTCTTCTACCGCTTCCTCGGCGTGATCGCGATCGCCGGGCTCGCGATCTACGGCGTCCTCCTCTACGGAGCGCTGCTCCTCTTCAACGTCACCCTCACGCTGCCGGGCTTCGCCGGCCTGATCCTGACGATCGGCGTCGCAGCGGACGCGAACATCGTCATCTTCGAGCGAATCAAGGAGGAAGTACGCGCGGGGAGATCGGTGCGCGCCGCGATCGGGTCGGGCTACCAGAAGGGCTTCGGGACGATCATCGACGCGAACGTGGTGACGATGCTGACCGCGTTCGTCCTCTTCGCCGTCGCGACCGCCGGAGTGAAGGGCTTCGCGCTGATGCTCCTGCTCGGCACGGCGATCTCGATGTTCACGGCGGTCGCCGCCACCCGCGCCCTGCTCGGCGTCCTGTCGGGATTCCGCTGGTTCGACAACCCGTCGTTCATGGGCGCGAGCGGCCAGACGATCCCGCGGTGGCAGCGGATCGACTTCGTCGGCCGGCGCAACTACTGGTTCGCCGTCTCTGGGACGGTCATCCTCGTCAGCATCGCCTCGCTCGCGTGGCAGGGCCTGAACCTCGGCATCGACTTCAAGGGAGGCAGCCAGATCGCCTTCCAGACGAACGTGCCGGTGAGCGTCGAGCGGGTCCGCAGCGAGGCCGCGGCGGTCATCCCCGCCGATGCCGTCGTGCAGGGTCGCGGGAACGAGACCGCGGGGCGCTACACGAGCTTCCAGATCCGCACGGAGTCGCTCTCGCCGGCCGAGCAGGAGGATCTCCAGCAGACGCTCACCAACAGCCTGAACGTCGACTCGTACTCGATCCAGAACGTCTCGGGGAGCTTCAGCTCGCAGATCCTCCGGGGGGCCCTCCTCGCGATCGTCGTGTCGCTGGCGCTGATCGTCATCTACATCAGCATCCGCTTCCAGTGGAAGTTCGCGGTGCCGGTGCTCATCGCGCTGCTCCACGACATCGTCATCACGCTCGGCATCTACTCGCTCACCCAACGCGAGATGACGACCTCGACGATCGCCGCGTTGCTGACGATCCTCGGGTACTCGATCTACGACACGATCATCATCTTCGACCGCATACGCGAGAACATCCCGCTCATGCGGCGGTCGAGCTTCGCCATGATCGCCAACCAGTCCCTCTGGGAGACGGTCCGGCGCTCACTGGCGACGACGTTCATCACGCTTCTGCCGGTCCTCAGCCTGCTCATCTTCGGCGGTGACACACTGAAGGACTTCGCGTTCGCGCTGCTCGTCGGTATCGCCTCGGGTGCGTACTCGACGATCTTCATCGCGACGCCGATCTTGACCATGATCAAGGAGCGCGAGCCGGAGTTCGCGGCCAGGAAGGGCGAGGACGTCGTGGACGAGAAGCCCCTCGACGTCGAGGTGGAGCCCGAGCCGGCACCGGTCGCGGCGGCCGCCGCGACCCTCCCCGCCGCCTCTCGGAGGCTGTCACGGCGCGAGCGGCGACGGCTCGCCGCGACGCGCGACGCGGGGAACGGGGCAGGTCCCGCGGACGAGCTGGCCGGCGGAGTCGCGCCCGACGCGATCGAGGCGGACGGCCCGGTAGCCGAGCCGGAGGACGAGCCCGTCGTCGAGGCGCCGGCGGACGTGGAGCCGGAGGCCGAGGTGGAGGCGAAGACCGAGGTAGAGCCCGACGCCGAGGTGGAGGCTGCCCCGGCCGGCGACCCGCCGCGACCCGCCGACGCGGCCGCTCGCCGCGAGGCACGCCGGCAACGGCGCCGAACGAGGCCGCATGGACGAGCACGCTGAGCCGACCGAGCCCGCCGGCGACGAAGCTCCGGCCTCCGAGACGGCCGAGGGCGCGAGCTCGAGCGCACGGGATCTCGTCGAGCAGCTGCTGCTCGCCGGGCTCGGCGCCGTCTCGTTGACGCGGGAGAAGGCGGACAGCCTCCTCGACGACCTCGCCAGCAGGGGCAAGCTCACCCGCGAGGATGCCGACGCCATTCGCGACGACCTCGATCAGGTACCGCGAAGCGCGCACGGGCTCGGAGGACGCGCCTCCGCGGCCCTCGGCGGGCTGTTCCGCGAGCTCGGAGTCGCCACGGAGCCCGCGCTCGAGGAGCTCGAGCTGCGGGTGGCACAGCTCGAGCACCGGCTGCGCCTGCTCGAGCGCAGGCAGACCCAGGCCGACTCCCCCAGGCCGCCCGAATAGACTGCCCGGCATGCCGGCTGCCCGGCGGCGCCTCTCAGAGATCACACAGGTCGCGGCCCGCCACGGCTTTGGCTACGTGCTCCAGGAACGCCGCTTCAGCCTCCATCCCTGGCGGTTGACCGAGGAAGAGATGGGTGCGGGCCCGGGCTCGGACCGCGGCCGCCACCTCCGCGAGATGCTCGAGGAGCTCGGGCCGACGTTCGTGAAGTTCGGGCAGCTGCTCTCGATGCGTCCGGACGTCGTTCCCGAGGACATCGTGTTCGAGCTCCGCCACCTCCAGGACGACGTGAGGCCGTTCCCGTTCGCCGAGGTGGAGCAGGCGATCGAGACGGAGTTCTCGCTCAGCGTCGAGCAGCTCTTCCTGACGTTCGAGGAGACGCCGATCGCGGCCGCGTCGATCGGACAGGTGCACCGGGCCGTTCTCCCCACCGGTCAGGACGTCGCCGTCAAGGTGCAGCGGCCCGACGCGCCCCGCCAGGTCGAGGCCGACGTAAGCCTCCTCTACCAGGCCGCGCGGATCGCCAAGCAGCGCATCAGGGCGCTGCGCTTCATCGACACGGTCAGTCTCGTCGACGAGTTCGCACGCTCGATCCGCCAGGAGCTCGACTACCGGACGGAGGCGCGCAACGCCGAGCGCTTCCGCGCGAACTTCGCCCGCCATCCGGCGGTGACGATCCCGCGCACGTTCCAGAGCTACTGCGGGACACGCGTGCTGACGCTCGAGTACCTCGACGGCGTCAAGGTGGCCGACATCGACGCAAGCGATCCCGACCTCGGCGAGCGCCGCCGGCTCGCGTACCTGATCGCCGAGTCGTGGATGACGATGATCTTCCGCCACGGGTTCTTCCACGGCGACCCGCACCCGGCGAACATGCTCGTTCTCGGCCCCGGCCGGCTCGGGCTCGTCGACTTCGGCCAGGCCGGGACGCTGACGCGCGACGACATGTCGAAGCTCACCGGCCTCTTCATCGACGCCGCCAACGAGAACGTCGAGGCGCTGCCGGGGAGGCTGGCCGACCTCGGGGTCAAGTTCCCGAAGGAGCAGGAGCAGCAGTTCGCCGAGGAGCTGCGCGACCTCTTCGATCGCTATTACGGCGCCCGCCTGACGGACATCGACCCGCTTCAGGTGATCCGGGAGGCGTTCGCGCTCACCTACCGCATGAACCTCCAGGTGCCGACGCGCTTCGTGCTCCTCGACAAGGCGATCGCGACGCTCGGCTCGGTCGGTATTGCGCTCTACCCCGACTTCAACGTGTTCGACGTGGCCCGACCCTACGCGCGGAACCTCATGCTCGAGCGCTTCCGGCCCGGGCGGGTGGCGGGTCGGGCCGGGACCGAGGCCCGGTCCCTCGCCCGGATCGTCCGGAATACGCCGCTCCAGGTGAGCGACGTGCTCGAGGAGGTTCGCGACGGGCAGATGGAGATCGGGATCCGCTATCCGGGCCTCGACGAGCTCCTCCACAAGTTCGACATCCTCGTCAACCGCGGCGTCGTCGCAGTCCTCTGCGGCGCGGGCGTCATCGGATCGGCCATCCTGGCGGGCACGGTCCAGGCGGGGCCCGACGTCGTCGGCATCAACGTGCTTGCGATCGCCGGCTTCGTGCTTTCGTTCCTTGGCGGCGCCTGGGTCATCTGGGGCGTCGTCCGCTCCGGCCGGGTGTAGACGGCTTGTCACGATCTTTCGCCAAAGGACATCTGGAGGCCGCTTCGGGGCGCTGGTAGCGTCGGTCGCATGGCGAGCAAGGCGGTGCTCCTGGTCGAGGACGAGACGGCGACGCGCTCGTTTCTGGAGCGCCAGCTCACGGACGACGGCTTCGACGTCGTCTCCGCCGACCGCGGCGGCCGAGCCCTCGAGCTGGTCGAGTGCCTGGCCCCGGACCTCGTCCTGCTGGCCGTCGGCCTCCCCGACGCGTCGGGCTTCGAGCTCTGCAAGCGCCTGCGCGAGGGCGAGCCCGGCCGCGACTGGAACCGCGACGTACCGGTGATCCTCGTGAGCGAACGCGGTGACCCGGTCGACCGCGTCCGCGGCTTCGCCCGAGGCTGCGACGACTACGTCGTCAGGCCGTTCGTCTACGAGGAGCTGCTGGCGCGGATGCGCGCGGTTCTGCGGCGCGCGCAGGGCCCGAAGCCGCACGACCGGATCTGCGTGGGCGAGCTGGAGGTGGACCGGCGGTCGCGGACCGTGCGACTGTCCGGGCGGCCGGTCCGGCTGTCCGCCAAGGAGTACGACCTCCTCGTCGCGCTCGCGGAGGAGCCGGATCGTGTCTTCCGCAAGGACGAGCTTCTTCGCGACGTCTGGGGGTTCCGCAGCCTGGGTCGCACCCGCACCCTGGACTCGCATGCGTCACGGCTTCGCCGCAAGCTGAACGCCGGCCGGGAGACGGCCTTCGTCGTCAACGTCTGGGGCGTCGGCTACCGGCTCATCGCGCCGGCAGCGTGATCGACCGCTCGAGCTCGCGGCGGGCCTCGAGCGCCGTCGACGCGGGTGGTGGCTCGACGTCGTCGTAGCGGACGATCGAGCCGGCCGCGACCGCGTTGCGGACGCGCAACCCACGGGCGAGGCCCATCGGCAGGGAGCGGGCCGCGACCGACCGCGTGGCGTCCGCGAGGCGGCCCCACACCATCGCGCCGCCCTCGCCGTCGAGCGTCTCCCCGGCCGCGAGATCGCGCTTGGCCGTGGCGACCACGTCCGCGGAAAAGCTGCGCGGCCCGCCGGTCGGAGCGCCGTTCAGGCCGGCCTCGAGGACGCTCACCGGCGTCTCGAGCCCGATCAGATGGTACGGGCGGTACATGGCGGCGTACCGCCCGCTCGCGTCGGTTGCGAGGCCGTAGGCGGCGAAGCAGCCGCGCACGTAGTCCGTCGAGCCCTCGAAGGTCACGTACACGCCCCAGCGCAGGTCGTTCGCGACCGCCTCTCCTGTCGGCCGGAGGCTCGAGACGACCTCGACGGTGCCCGGGAACGCGAGCGCACCCCCTTCCGTCTCGGGCACGCAGACGCCTGCGAGCTCGCCCACCCCGCAGGGTGGAAAGCGGAGCCCGTCCGGTTGAGGGCGCAATCCGGTCGCGTTGGCAACGGCGGCCATCTCGATCGCGGACTTCGTCCCGTCGACGAACGAGTTGAACATCTGCGGATCGAAGCCCCGCTCCGCCGCCTCGGCGGGCGACATCCCGTAGTGCGCCCAGACCGTCTCCGGCGTGGAGGCGTGGTAGGAGGGGAGGTACCTCGTGCCTTTCCCCGCGCAGACGACCTCGAGGCCGCACGACCGGGCCCAGTCGACGAGCTCGCAGACGAGTGCAGGCTGATCGCCGTACGCGAGGCTGTAGACGGCGCCGGCCGCGCGGGCGCGCTCGGCGAGAATCGGCCCGCAGAGCGCATCAGCCTCCACGGTGACCATGACCACGTGACTGCCGGCGGCGAAGGCGGCGAGCGCGTGGTCGACTCCGGCGAGCGGATCGCCGGTCGCCTCGACGACGACGTCGGCGGCGACCGTCCCCAAGAGCTCCGAGGCGCTGCTCGCCACCGGCGTGTCGGCCGGCCAGCCCGCGCGCTCGAGCGCCCGGGCGGCGCGCTCCGGTGCGCGCTCGGCCACGCCCGCGAGCTCGATGCCCGGAAGCCGGCGGAGCTGGGCGAGGAGCATCGTCCCGAACGTCCCGGCACCGAGGAGGCAGACACGAAGGGGCCTCTCGCGCGCGGCCAGTCGCTCGAGCAGGGGACCTCGCATCGAGGCGCGAATCGTACCCTTCTCGTGGTGCGGCAAGCTCTGATGCTCGTCCTGGCGGTGGCGGTCGGTTGTGTCGCAACGGCGGCCGCTCACGCGGCGCCCTCGGTCGGCTGGATCGCGGTGCCGGACAGGGTCGGCGCCGGCCCGCTGCCAACCCGGTTTCGGATCGGCGGCGTCGAGAAGCAGGTCCCGGGTGGAGCTCGTCCTGCGCGACCAGGCCGGACGAGAGTGGCGGGCCGGCTCGCGGAGGATCGACGCCGGAACGTACTCGCTCTCGTGGCCGCTTCGGGCCGTGGGCGGCGGCCGGCTGCCGCCCGGTGCCTACCGCGCGATCCTGCGGCTCGCCGACGTCGGGGGAGCCGGCGACGAGACGGCCCCGCGCGCCTTCCTGCGGTCCTTCCCGGTCGTCTCGCACCCCCTGCGCCGGGTCGAGGGTAGGGGAGGGCGCGTTGCCCTCACGTTCGACGACTGCAACGACGGCGCGGCCTGGTCACGGATCCTCGACACCCTCGCGGCGCGACATGCGACCGGGACGTTCTTCTGCCTCGGCTCGCAGATCCGCCGTCACGCCGGTCAGGCGCGGCGAACGTTGCGGGAACGTCACACGATCGGGAACCACACCTGGAGCCACGTGAACCCGACCACCGTGAGCGCCGAGCGGATTCGCCGTGAGCTCGCGCGCTCGACGAACGCCTGGTGGGCGGTCGCGCGTGCCGCTCCGATGCCGTTCTTCCGGCCGCCCTACGGGTCGTTCGACGGCGCTACGCTCGCCGGAGCGGGTCGGGCCGGGTACCGGCACACCGTCCTCTGGGACGTCGATCCGCGCGACTGGCAGCGCCCGGGCGCGGCCGCGATCGCCGACCGCGTGGTCGGGGCGGCGCGACGCGGCAGCATCGTCGTCCTGCACACGTTGCCCCAGACCGCGGAGGCGCTGCCGTCGATGATCGCGCGGCTGCGGGAGCAAGGGCTGGAGCCGGTCGGCCTCGACGAGCTCGTGCGGCCCGGCTGAGCGGCCTCAGACCCAGTCGGCGCTGACGGTCAGCCAGAAGGCAAGGCCGGCGTAGGGCCCGTACCGGCGGAAGCGCCGGACGATCGTCGTGTCCTTCAGCGCTCGCGCCCCGACGACGGAGGCGTACTTGGGCCTCGTCCACGAATCGAGCACGAGGCGCGAGTAGCGGCCCAGCATGAGCATGACGTGGGCGGCCGCGTACGGCCCGATGCCGGGCAGTTCGAGGAGCCGCTTCTCGACTTCGTCGTCCGGGATCTCGTCCCTCGTCGCGCGGCCGAGCTCCTCCAGGTCGACCGTACCCGTAGCGACACTCTCGGCGAGGGAGCTCAGATACCGCCCGCGGTACCCGGCCCGTACGACGTCCCGGTAGAAGTCTTCCCCGGCCGAGGCCATGACCGCAGGCGACGGGAACGTCCGCCCGAGCGGGCCGGCGGGCGGTGCATCCGGCGCCGGCGAGCCGAGGCCCGCGACGAGGGCGGCGACCATCCGCTTCGTCGCAGACCAGGCGCAATTCGTCGTGCAGATCGTCTTCACGACCTCCTCGTAGACGGTCGCGCTCCTGATCAGGCGGCCCGCGCCGGCGGTCGTCCACGAGAGATCGGGGTCGCGGGCGGCGATCTCGTAGAACGGCGCCAGGTTCTCGTCCAGCCTCAGCACGTGGCCGACTGCGGCGATCAGCGCTTCGCGGTCCTTCGCCGACGGCTTGCGCCCCGCGGCCGTGATCACCGCGTGGCCGGGACGGGCTGCCGCGATGGTGACGGTGCGGGGAGCCCCGCGAGCCGGCGCCAGCGTGATCTCGAGCGACCGGGTCTCCGGCTCGACGCGCATCGGCGGCAGCTCGACGAGACCGTGCGAGTTGATCGTCCGCCAGAGGTCGACGGGCTCGCCGCCGCGGCCGACGAGGGCCACCTCGCCGACGACGGTCATCGGCGGTCTGCCTCTTGCGACGGCTGGGTGAGCGTGATGGGAAGGCGTGCGCTGGTCATGTCACGGAGCCGGAGCGCTCTCATTGTTGTTGAATCTCGCCGTGGCGATCCTCGGCATCGACGTGGGCGGGACGTTCACCGACGCCGTTCTCCTCGACGAGGGAGGACTGGCCACCGTCAAGGTGCCGACTGCACGGCACCAGGAGGAGTCCGTGATCGAGGCCGCCCGAGCCGTGGGCGCGGGCGCGCTCGAGCGGTTCACCCACGGGACGACGGTCGCGACGAACGCCCTGCTCGAACGCACCGGCGCGCGCACCGCGTTCGTCGCGACCGATGGCTTCGAGCACCTGCTGCATTTGCGCCGCCAGACGCGGGCCGACCTGTACAGGCCGTGTGTCTCGCACCCCGACCCGCTGGTTCCGCTCGAGCGCTGCCACGGCGTGAGCGAGCGAATCGGGCCGGACGGCGTCCTGACGCCGCTCGACCTGACGAGCCTCCCGGAGCTCGACGCGGAGGCCGTAGCCATCTGCCTGCTCTTCTCGTTCCGAGAGCCGGCCCACGAGCAGGCCGTCGCGGAAGAGGTTCGCAGGAGGCTGCCGAATGCGCACGTCGTGGCCTCTCACGAGGTCGCGCCCGAGTTCCGCGAATACGAGCGAGCGTCGACGACCGCCGCCGACGCCTACCTGGGGCCGGTCACGGCTCGCTACCTGCGGGCGCTCGGCGGGTCGTGCCGGGAGGCCGGCCTACCGGAGCCGCTCGTGATGCGGTCGTCGGGGGGCGTCGCGACGATCGAGGAGGCGGCTGCGCATCCGTCGTGGGCGCTCGTCTCCGGGCCGGCCGGAGGGGTCGTTGGCGCGGGGCTCGTTGCGCGTCTCGCCGGCTACGAGAACGCGATCTCCTTCGACATGGGCGGTACCTCGACCGACGTCTGTCTCATCGCCGGCGGGAGGGCCGAGCGCTCGTCCGAGCGAACGGTGGGAGGGCTTCCGATCCGGCTTCCGAGCATCGACATCCACACCGTGGGCGCGGGCGGCGGCTCGATCGCATGGCGGGACGCGGGCGGCGCGCTCCGGGTTGGACCGGCGAGCGCCGGCGCCCAGCCGGGCCCCGCCTGCTACGGAAACGGCGGCACGGCACCCACCGTCACCGACGCGAACCTGCTGCTCGGGCGGCTGCCGGCGCAGCTGGCCGGCGGGCTGGCGCTGGACGCGAACGCGGCCGAGCTGGCGCTCGACGGGCTCGATCCGGCCGCCGTCGTCGAGGTCGTGAACGCCGAGATGCTGCGAGCGCTCAGGGTCGTGTCCGTCGAGCGGGGCCACGATCCGCGCGACTTCGCGCTCGTCGCGTTCGGCGGCGCCGGGCCGCTGCATGCCTGCGCGCTCGCGGAGGAGCTGGGCATCCGGGCAGTGCTGGTTCCCGACGCGGCCGGCGTCCTCTCGGCGCTCGGGCTCGTAGCGAGCGACGAGCGTCGCGACCACGTCACGTCCTACGTGCGGCCGCTCGCAGACGTCGAGGAGCTGCCGCAGGAGGGGGAGGCCGACCTGCGCTACAAGGGCCAGTCGTTCGAGCTCACCGTCCCGCTCGGCCCCGAGCTCGCCGAGGCGTTTCACGTGGCCCACGAGGAGCGGTACGGCTACGCCGACCGCGATCGCCCCCTCGAGCTCGTCGCCGTTCGCACCGCCGAGATCCGGCCGGGCCCGCCGATCGAGCTACCCGGCTCCCCCGGCTCGCTCCACGCCGAAGGCCCGGCGGTCGTCGACCTCCCCGGCGCGACCTGCTGGATTCCCCCGGGGTGGGTGGGGGATAGGGATGGAAATAGCACACTGAGGCTCACGAGAACGTGAACATCGAGCTCCAAGTCATCGGCCGCGCGCTCCAGGCGGTTGCCGAGGAGATGGGCGCCGTGCTCATCCGCTCCGCGTTCTCGTCGAACATCAAGGAGCGGCGCGATTGCTCGACCGCGCTCTTCGACCGCAGGGGGCGGATGAGCGTGCAGGCAGAGCACATCCCGGTGCACCTCGGAGCGATGCCCGAGGCGGTGGCAGCGGTGATGGAGCGCGATCCGGCGCCCGGCGACATCTACGCCGTCAACGACCCGTTCACCGGCGGCACGCACCTTCCTGACATCACGCTCGTCTCCCGCACCGAGGTCGGCTTCGCGGTCTCGCGGGCGCACCACGCCGACGTTGGCGGCATGGAGCCGTCGAGCCTGCCGGCGGAGTCTCGCGAGCTCTACCAGGAGGGTGTCATCATCCCGCCGACGCGGCTCGACGAGGAGGTGCTTCGCGTTCTCGTGGCCAACATGCGCAACCCGGACGAGCGCCGCGGTGACCTGCGAGCGCAGATCGCGGCGCAGCGGCTCGCCGAGCGACGTATCGCCGAGCTGTGCGCCTCGCGTGGTCGGGCGAAGGTCGAAGCCGGCATGGCCGACCTGTTCGACCACTCCGAGCGTCACGTCCGCGCCGGGATCGCCGCCCTGCCCGATGGCCGCTACGAGGCGAGGGACGTCCTCGAGCCGGTCGAGGGCACGCTCGAGATCCATGTCGCAGTCACGATCGACGGCGACGAGATCACCCTCGACTTCGATGGGACCTCCTCCCAGCACGACGGAAACCTGAACTGTCCGCTCGCCGTCACCCGCTCCGCCTGCTTCTACGTTGTCCGGTGTCTCACCGCGCCCGACATCCCGGCGTCGGGCGGCGCCTACGTCCCGGTCACTGTCCTTGCCCCGGTGGGCTCGCTCGTCAACGCGGTCGCTCCCGCCGCGGTGGTTGCGGGGAACACCGAGACCTCGAGTCGGATCACCGACGTCCTCTTCTCGGCGTTCGGCCGGGCCGTCACCGTCCCGGCGCAGGGCCAGGGGACGATGAACAACGTCACCCTCGGAAACCGGGACTTCACGTACTACGAGACGATCGGAGGCGGCCAAGGCGCGTGCTCCGGCAGCGACGGCGCGTCGGCGGTGCACGTCGCGATGTCGAACGCGCTAAACACCCCGATCGAGGCCCTTGAGCTCGCCTACCCGATCCGCGTCCGCCGCTACGCGCTTCGTCCCGGATCCGGCGGTTCGGGCGCTTTCCGAGGGGGCGACGGCGTGATTCGAGAGCTCGAGGCGCTCGCGCGGGCCCGGGTCTCGCTCCTGACCGAACGGCGCCTGACGGGCCCTGCCGGCGCGCGCGGCGGGGCGGCGGGTGAGCCCGGTCGCAATCTCCTGAACGGTGTCGAGCTGCCGTCGAAGGTCACGCGCTGGCTCGAGCCGGGTGACGTCCTTCGCATCGAAACCCCCGGGGGCGGTGGGTTCGGACCGCAGGCGGGCGCGGATGTTGACCAGATTGAAGGCGGGCCGTAGATTCGCGGACGCGAGGTTCGCGACCGAAAGGAGACGGGCGTGGCGGCGGAGTTCACGATCATGCACAGGGACGACTTCGAGAAGGCCGGGCCCAAGTGGTCCCTCGCGCGCCGGTCGCTCGGCCTGACGGCGTTCGGGATGAACATCGTCGATCTGCAACCTGGCGAGAAGATCCCCGAGCACAGCGAGACAGACCGAGATCAGGAGGAGGTCTTCGTCACGCTGGCCGGCAGTCCGACGGTGGTGATCGGCGGAGTCGAGCACCCGGCGCCGGAGGGAACCTACGTCAGGCTCGATCCCGAGCCGATGCGAACCGTGCTCAACAACGGTTCCGAGCCCGCGAGCGTGCTCATCATCTCGGCGCCCAGGTCGAGCGGGTACGAGCCGATGGACTGGGCGTAGCGAGCGCGGGCTGTCAGAGCGTGGCGCCCTCGAGCGTGAGCAGGGCTCGCTTGCGATCGAGGCCGCCCCCGTACCCGACGAGGCGGCCGCCGCTTCCGACGACGCGATGGCAGGGAAGGACGATCGGGACAGGGTTTCGGTTCAACGCGCCTCCCACCGCGCGGGCTGCTCCCGGCTTCCCGATCCGCTCTGCCAGCCCTCCGTAGGTCAGCGTCTGCCCGTAGGGAACGCGTGCCAGCTCCGTCAGAACCGCGCGCTGGAAGGGCTGGACGGTCTCGAGGTCGACCCGAAGGTCGAACGACGTCCGGTGACCTGCGAAGTAGTCGTCGAGCTCACGGCGGGGCCGGTCGACGGCTCTCGGGGCACGGAGCACGCGCGCGCCGAAGGCGTCGGCGAGCTGATCGAGCTCTCGCTCGGGGTCGGGATCGAACGTGATCCTGCACACGCCGCGATCGGTGACGGCGATGAGCAGAGGGCCCACGGGCGAGTCCGCGACGTCGTAGGCGACGTCGAGCAGTCCGGCCGCAACGGCCGCTTCACGGAAGCGGCGATCGAGCTGGGTCGGGATGGTCATGCGTTTCTCCTTCGTCTCAGGCGCCGGACGCCGGACGAGACCGCCTGTCGAGCGGCCGGCTCGCTCGACCGGAGCGCTGCCGCGATGTCCGCGTACGGGAGGTCGTAGCCGTAGCGCAGCACGACCGCGGCCCGCTCGACGGGCGGCAGCTCGCCCGTCAGATGCTCGAGCTCCGCGTACGAGGGTCGGGAATCGTCGACCGGGAGCTCTGGGAGCTCGTCGTGAACGACCCGCCGGCGCCCTTCGTCGACGACGACGCGGGTCGCGATCGTGAAGAGCCAGGCGCGCAGGTGCTCCCCGGAGGCAAGCTGGTCGTAGCCGCGGAGAGCCCGCAGGAACGTCTCCTGGAAGGCATCCTCGGCTGCTTGCGTCCCGGCGATTCGCCTCAGGTAGGCGAGGATCTCGGCCGCGTGTGCCTCGTAGAGGCGTTCGAAGGGCGGGATGCCGACCGTCGCCTTGCGGGTCATGGTGTCCACCACATGGTGAAACGACCGAGCCGGCAGTTGTGTGAGATTCGAGACGGCACCTCCCCAGATCCGTCACAATCCGCGCGCCCTCCGTGCGACATAGGCCGATACGCTGACAGCGGGTGGAGGCGCGGGGTGGCCCCTCGCCCACGAGCAAGCACGGGAGCGATTCCACCGCCCGAGCGGCCGGGACGACCGTTCACCCGTGCCTTCATCGGGTCACTCCGACGAGGACGCTGCCGGCGACGATCAGCGCGGCTGCGAGGAGAAGCCTGCGCCCGATCATCTCGCTGCGGCGAAGCAGGACCGCCGCGAGGAGGACCGCCCACAGCGACTGGGTCGCGTTCAGTGGGGCGACCACCGTGACGTCGCCTCGCGCGAAGGCGCCCACCAACGCTGCATAGGCGACCCCGAGAAACACCGCCGAGGGCAGGAACGGGACGAGCGCACTGCGTAGCCTCGAGCCGTCGAGCAGCGCGTCGCGGCGAGCCGTGAGCATGACGAGCGCGAGGGCTACGGTCGCGCCCGCGAGCGAGGCGGCGGTGGCTGCCAGCGGGGCGGCGTCGAGGTCGGTCGTCGCAGCTCGTACCAGGTTGTCGCGCACCGCGAACGCGACGGCGCAGGCGAGCGCCAGCACGATGCCGATGGTCTTGAAGCTCGTCGGGCGTGCCGGTTCCCAGGCGAGGGCAGTTCCTCCCGCGACGATCAGGAGCGTGGCTACGAGGAGGGCAGGCCCGAGGGTCTCGTCCAGGAAGGCGACGGCGAGGATGGCGGAGATGATCGGAGCGGTGCCGATCACGACCGCCGCCCGCGACGGCCCGGCGTCTCGGATCGCCCGGACGAACAGGAGCTGCGACAGGCCGGGAACGGCGGCTCCGATCGCGACGAACGGCCACAGGTCGCCGGGACTGGCCGCTTCGAACGCGCCGGTGCCGGCCGCGATCGCCGCGACCAGGATGAATCCGCCGGCGCTGATGACGAAGGGCGCGAGCTCGGGCTCGGGGCAGCGGGTCAGGCCGAGGCGGATCGTCACCGCGAGCGCTCCGAAGCACGCCGCGGAGAGACAGGCGAGAAGGACGGCAGCCACGCGCCCGGAGTCTGACGGTGGAAGACTGCCGCCGTGCGCGTCGCCGTCGTGGGTCACGTCGAATGGGTCGAGTTCGTGCGCCTCGAGCGCATGCCGCAGGCGGGCGAGATCGTGCACGCGCTCGACAGCTGGGCCGAGCCGGCAGGGGGTGGATCGGTTGCGGCCGTTCGGCTCGCGGAGCTCGCGGGCCAGTCGCTGTTCTTCACGGCGCTCGGGGACGACGAGCGAGGGCGACGCACGGTACCGGCGCTCGCGACCCTCGGGGTGCGCGTCGAGGCTGCGCTTCGCCCGGAGCCTCAACGTCGCGCCGTGACCTTCGTCGAGGCTTCGGGAGAACGGACGATCACGGTGATCGGTCCGCGGATCGCGCCGCGGCTCGACGACCCGCTTCCCTGGAACGAGCTCGACGGCTGCGATGCGGTCTACTTCACGGGAGGGGACGCCGGGGCACTGGCCGCCGCCCGGCGGGCCCGAACGCTCGTCGCGACGCCACGGGCGATCGCGACGCTCGCCGAGGCGCGGGTCGAGCTCGACGCGCTCGTCGGGAGCGGCAGGGACGAGGGCGAGCGGTACCGGCGAGGCGATCTCGAGCCGGAGCCGCGACTCGTCGTCCGGACCGAGGGGGCGACCGGTGGAACGTACGAGCTGGAGAGCGGCGACCGCGGCCGCTTCCCCGCGCAGCCCCTGCCCGGCCCGGTCGCCGACGCGTACGGCTGTGGCGACAGCTTCGCGGCCGGCCTGACCTACGGGTTGGGCGCGCGGCTACCGCTCGACGAGGCTCTCGCCCTGGCCGCCCGTTGCGGGGCCGCGCAGCTCACGCGCTCGGGCGCCTACGACCAGCAGCTCGGCCTCCCCGGCTGACCTCGCGTAGAACCGGCAGGTAGGGAGGTGTGGGTCGAGGTGCTTGTAATGTGGTGAGTTGTGGGGTAAAGTGGTGCGAAGTGGAAGCCACCCAGGCGCGCATGCGATGCTTCTCGGCGAATACGAGCACACCCTCGACGACAAGAACCGGCTCACCCTTCCGGCCCGCCTGCGGGAGGCGTTCGGGGACGGCGTCGTGGTCACGCGCGGCATGGACGGCTGTCTGGTCGTGTACACGCGGGAGGGCTGGGAGCGGTTCGTCTCGGTTCGTCTCGAGGGGCTCGACCCCTTCAGCCGCGAGGCGCGCCAGCTCAGCCGCTTCCTGTTCTCGGGCGCGGTCGAGGCGGAGCCCGACAAGCAGGGGCGTGTGATGATCCCGCCCGCCCTCGTCGCGCACGCGAGGCTCGGCCGGGAGGTCGTGGTGGCCGGCGTGCGCGATCACGTGGAGATCTGGGATCGCGCCGCGTGGCGCAAGCAGCTCGAAGAGGTAGAAGGGAGTGCGGAGCTTGTTGCCGAACGCCTTGCAGCACAACGAGACTGACCATCTCCCCGTTCTCGCGAGCGAGGTTCGCGAGCTCCTCGCGGTCGAGCCGGGCCAGACGGTCGTCGACGCGACGTTCGGCGCCGGCGGGCACGCGACGCTGCTCGCAGCCGACCTCAGGGGGAAAGGGAGGCTCGTCGCGATCGACCGAGACCCGTCGACGAAGCACTACTTCGAGCGGTATCAGCGGAGCGCGGGCGTCCAGTCGCGCTACCTGCGCGGCTCCTTCGACACGGTGCTCGCCCAGCTCGCGGGCAACGACTTCCACGCCGACGCGATCCTCTTCGACCTGGGGATCTCGAGCATGCAGGTCGACCAGCCCGAGCGCGGCTTCTCCTACGCCGTCGACGCGCCGCTCGACATGCGCATGGATCCGTCCGCGCCCGTGTCCGCGAAGGAGCTCGTGGGCGACGCGGACGAGCGGGAGCTCGCGGAGCTGTTCCGCCGCTACGGGGAGGAGCGGTTCTCGCGGCAGATCGCCCGGGCGATCGTCCGGCGGCGGGCGGAGCGTCCCTTCGAGCGGACGGGAGACCTCGTCGACACGATCCGTTCGGCCGTCCCTGCGCCCCGGCGCTTCGGTGACGGCCACCCGGCCAGGCGCGTCTTCCAGGCGCTCCGCATCGAGGTGAACGACGAGCTCGGCGCGCTCGAGCGGGCGCTGCCCTCGGCCGTCGAGATGCTCCGCGTCGGCGGGCGGATCTGCGTGATCAGCTTCCACTCGCTCGAGGATCGCATCGTCAAGCGCTTCTTCGCCGCCGAGGCGAAGGGCTGTACGTGCCCGCCCGAGCTGCCGGTGTGCGTCTGCGGACGAGAGCCCGCGCTCCGCCTGCTCACGAAGAAGGCCGTCAGGCCGTCGCCGAACGAGACGGCCGGCAACCCGCGCGCCGCCTCGGCGCGTCTCCGAGCGGCCGTCAAGACCGCCGAGCGCTGATGGCGGTCGCCGCCCCGCGCCCGCGCGCCAAGGCGCGCGCCCGCCCGACGCCGGATGCCGCGCCGCGTGCCGCGCGCCGCGCGCGCAGCGAGCGCTCCCGGCTCACGCGGCCGGTCGTCTGGATCTGCGTGGTTGCGGTCCTCCTCGCCGGCATCGTCGCGCTGAACGTCGCCGTCCTGCAGCTGCGGATGGAGCGCGGCCGCATCCAGGCGCAGATCGTCGAGCTCAGGGCCGGCAACACGCGCCTCGAGGCGGACATCTCGGCCGAGGCGGCCAGAGGACGCGTCGAAGCGGCCGCCGGCGGCAGGCTCGGTCTCGTCCAGCCGGCGAAGGCGACGTACCTCGAGCTGGAGAGCCGGCGCGGAACCAGATGAGCGCGCGGCTCTCGAACCGGCGCATCCGCCTGCTCGTCGCGTTCTTCGCGCTCGTCTTCGCGGTCGCGCTCGCGCGAGCCGCCTGGCTGCAGGCCGTACGAGGGTCTGACCTCGAGCGGCTCGCGGTCAGCCAGCAGCGGCAGACGATCGTGCTTCCGGCCCGCCGCGGGACGATCTTCGATCGCATGGGAGTCGAGCTCGCGATCGGCCAGGAGGCGACGACCGTGTACGCGAATCCGCGCGAGATCACCCAGCCGCGCGTCGTCGCCGAGGCGATCGCGAACGACCTCGACCTCGACGAGACGAAGGTGCTCGCGGCGATCACCGACCGGAAGCAGACGTTCGTCTACGTGCAGCGCCAGGCGGATCCCGAGCGGGCAGCGGTGCTCGAGGGGCGAAAGCTGGCCGGCCTCGGCTTCTACGCCGAGGAGCGTCGGATCTACCCGCAGGGACGCACCGCGGCGTCGCTGATCGGGTACGCCGGGGTCGACAACGAGGGCCTCGCCGGTCTCGAGCTGCAGTACGACTCCATGCTGACCGGGGAGGATGGGCAGGAGACGATCGTCCGCGACCCCTTCGGAACGGCGCTCGACGTCGTCGAGTCGAAGCGGGTCGAGCAGGGGAAGGACGTCTTTCTCACGCTCGACTCGATACTCCAGACGCACGTCGAGGAAACGCTCGAGGAGACGCTCGCGATCTGGGGTGCGCAGACGGTGACCGCCGTGGTCATCGACACGCGCACGGGCGGGGTCCTGGCGTTGGCGCAGGCGCCGGGTTTCGACGCCAACGAGTATCCGGAGATGGAGCCGGAGCAGGTGCGGACCCGCGCCGTAACGGATACCTACGAGCCAGGCTCGACGTTCAAGGTGGTGACCGCCGCGGCCGCCGTCGACGACGGAATGGTCACGCCGGCGAGCGCCTTCACGCTCCCCGCCGAGATCGAGGTCGCCGACCGGACGATCCACGAGGCGGAGGAGCGCGAGACGGAGACCATGACGGTGACGGAGATCCTCGCCCGCTCGTCGAACGTCGGTGCCGTGATGCTCGCGCTGAACCTCGGCAAGCAGAGGCTCGGCTGGTGGATCCAGCGGTTCGGCTTCGGCCAGCGCCTCGGCATCGACTTCCCCGGCGAGAGCCCGGGGATCGTCGTGCCGCCGAAACGCTGGACGGGATCGACGATCGGCAACGTCCCCATCGGCCAGGGCATCGCGGTGACTCCGCTGCAGATGGCCTCCGTGTACGCGGCCATCGCGAACGGGGGCGTCTGGATCCAGCCGCACTTCGCCGAGCGGGTCGGCGACGAGAGCCTGCCCGCGCCCGACCGGCGCCGCATCGTCGCGCGCTCGACCGCGCGGCAGGTCGTCGACATGATGCGGGACGTCGTCGCAGGAGGAACCGGCACCGAGGCCGAGGTGGCCCACTACACGGTCGCCGGGAAGACGGGCACGGCCGCGAAGCCGGACGAGACCGGCGGCTACTCGGACACGGCCTACGTCGCGTCCTTCGTCGGGATCGTCCCGGCCCAGAAGCCGAGACTCGCGATCCTGGTCGCCGTCGACGAGCCGCAGGGGGATATCTACGGCGGCACGGTTGCCGCGCCCGCCTTCGCGACGATCGCCGAGTTCGCGCTGCAGTACCTCGACGTCCCGCCCGACGTCGAGAACGACGGCTGAGCCTCACGCGGCCCCACTCGAGCCGGCGGCGACGCGTTTCTCGTCGTCCCGCCGTGGCAGGTTTCGGGCCGCGCGGGCTGAAAGACGCGGACTGGAGCAGACTCGCCGCAGGGTTCCTCCACAGCAGGTATCTACACCACTGAGGGCCACGCCACCGTCAGCCAGCCGACCCAAGATCCCCACTGCCGCCCGCAGGACCGAGGTTCCGCAGAATGAACGCTCCCGATCGACCCGAGATGACCGAGAACGAGCGCCAGACAGACCTCGCTGCCCTTGGGAAGGCGATCGGGGCATCCCCTCCCGCCGGCGCGTCCGAGGTGGCGATCCACGACCTCGCCTTCGACAGCCGTGAGGTAACGCCGGGAACGCTCTACTTCTGCGTTCGCGGGAGCGCGGCGGACGGCCACGACTATGCCCCCGAGGCGCTCGCCCGGGGCGCCGTGGCGCTGGTCGTCGAGCGTCGCCTCGATCTCTCGGCGCCGCAGCTCGTCGTCCGGCGATGCGCGCGCAGCGATGGCACCCGCCGCCGACGCCTTCTTCGGCAGGCCGACGACGAGACTCGCCGTGGCTGCGGTCACGGGCACGAACGGGAAGACCACGACCGCCTTCCTGCTCTACGCGATGCTCGCCGCGGCCGGACACCGGCCGGGCCTGCTCGGCACCGTCGAGAGCCGGATCGGAGGCGAGCGGCGGCCGGTGCGCCACACGACCCCGGAGGCCATCGACCTCCAGCGCGCCTTCCGGGACATGCTCGACGCGGGTGACCGCAGCTGCGCGATGGAGGCGTCGTCGCACGCGGCCGCGCAGCATCGACTGGACGGCGTTCGCTTCAGCGCGCTCGTCTTCACGAACCTGAGCCAGGACCACCTCGACTTCCACGGCACGATGGACGAGTACTTCGACGCCAAGCGACGGCTCTTCGTCGAGCCCGGACCCGAGGGACGCCGCCCACCCGCGGCCGTCAACGTCGCCGACCCGTACGGGCGGCGCCTCGCCGACGAGCTGCGCGGACTGGGGGAGACGCCGCTCACGTACGGCTTCGTGCCGGACGCGGAGGTGCAGGCCGAGGCGCTCGAGCTGACGCTCGCGGGCGCCACGTTCCGTGCGGACGGCCTCGATCTGCGGACGCGGCTGCGCGGCCGCTTCAACGTCGAGAACGTGCTCGGCGCCGTCGCCGCCGCGCGGCTGCTCGAGCTTCCCGGACCGGGCGATCGTCGAGGGCGCCCTGCACCTGCAGGGCGTGCCCGGGCGCTTCGAGGCGGTCGACGAGGGCCAGCCCTTCGGCGTGCTCGTCGACTACGCTCATACGCCCGATGCGCTCGAGAACGTGCTCGCCGCCGCCCGGCAGATCTGCGCCGGCCGGCTCGTCTGCGTCTTCGGATGCGGCGGCGATCGCGACCGCGGCAAGCGCCCGCTCATGGGCGCCGTCGCCGCCCGGCTCGCCGACCGTGTGATCGTCACCTCCGACAACCCGCGCAGCGAGGAGCCGCTCGCGATCATCGACGACGTTCTCGGCGGGATCGCGGACGGGGAGGCGCTGGTGGAAGTCGAGCCCGACCGGAGGGCCGCGATCCGGCTCGCCGTCGCGGGCGCGGCCGAAGGCGACGTGATCGTCATAGCCGGGAAGGGGCACGAGCAGGGCCAGTCCTTCGCGGACCGGACGCTGCCGTTCTCCGACCGCGAGGAAGCGGCCGACGCGCTCCGACGCCTCGCCGCAGGAGCCGCGGCGTGATCCCGCTCGCGCTGGACGAGGTCGCCGACCTGTGCCGGGGACGGCTCGAGGCCGCGCCCGGCGCGGAGACGATCACCGGCCTCGAGATCGACTCACGGCGGATCGGCCCCGGCGATCTGTTCGTCGCGATCCGCGGCGGCGTCGACCACGTGCGCCGATGCGCTGGCGCGCGGCGCGGCGGCGGCGCTCGTGCCGGACGATCCTCATGCGGCGATGGCGGCCCTCGGGCAGGCGGTGCGCGACCGGTCGGGCGCGCGCGTCGTCGGCATCACCGGCTCGACCGGCAAGACCTCGACGAAGGACATTCTCGCCGCCCTCTGCCGGCCGCACCTGCGGACGGTTGCGGCCGAGCAGAGCCACAACAACGAGATCGGGCTGCCGCTCACCCTAACGCGGATCGCCGAGGACACGGAGCTCGTGATCGCGGAGATGGGGACGCGCGGGGCGGGCCAGGTTGCCGCGCTCTGCCAGATCGCCCGTCCGGACATCGGCGTGATCACGCGCATCGGGCCCGCGCACCTCGAGCTGTTCGGCACGATCGAGGCGTCGCGGAGGCCGAGGCGGAGATCGTCGGCGCGCTGCCGGCCGGCGGCGCGGTCGTCGTGCCGGCCGGCGAGCCCCTGCTCGCACCGCACCTCACCCGTGAGGACGTCGACGTGCTCACGTACGGCGAGGGCGGCCACGTGCGGCTGCTCGACTTCGCCGCAGACGACCGGGCCCGCCTCGAGATCGACGCGTTCGACGAGCGCCTCGAGCCTGACGTTCAACTTCCGCTCGCGCCACAACGGGACGAACGCGCTCGCCGCGCTGGGCGCCTACGCGGCGATCGGCCTGCCGCTCGTCGAGGCGCGGCCGGGGCGCCGACCAGGTCTCGCTCTCCCGCTGGCGCGAGGAGGAGAGGGCGCTCCCGGGCGGTGGCCTGCTGATCAACGACTGCTACAACGCGAACCCCGTGTCGATGGGCGCCGCCCTCGACCATCTCGCGGAGCGCGCCCGGGGGCGCCGCCTCGTCGCGGTGCTCGGCGACATGGCGGAGCTCGGCGCGGAGGCAGCCGCGTATCACGGCGAGGTCGGTGCGGCCGCCCGCCGGACCGGGATCGAGCTGCTGGTCGCCTTCGGGCCGCTGGCGCGCGGCTACCTCGAGGGCGCCGAGGGCGTGGACACCCGCCTCTGGGCCCCGTCGGCGGAGCGCGGGCTCGCGGCCCTCGCGGCGCTCGTCCGGCCCGGCGACTGCGTGCTCGTCAAGGGCTCGCGGTCGATGGGGCTCGAGGTCGTCGCCGACGCGCTCGCGGCTGCCTAGGGGCGGCGGGATGGTCCAGGTCCTGCTCGCCGGCATCCTGGCCATGGTGATCTCGATCGTCGCCGGCCCGAAGTTCATCGACTTCCTGCGTCGCAACGAGTTCGGCCAGCACATCCGCGTGGACGGGCCGGAAGGTCACGTCGTCAAGCAGGGCACCCCGACCATGGGCGGCCTCCTGATCATGGTCTCGATGTGCGATCCCGTTCCTGATCTTCTCGCACCGCACGCTGGAGGCGCTCACCGTCTTCTTCGTGACGCTCGGCTGCGCCGCGATCGGCTTCGTCGACGACTGGACGAAGCTCACGCACAGGCGCTCGCTCGGACTCTCGGGCCGCTGGAAGCTCGTGCTCCTGGCCCTCATCACCGCCTTCGTCGGCTTCGTCGCCCACCACCTCGACTTCGAGACGAGCATCTACCTCCCGCTGCTCGACGTCGACGTCCAGCTCTCGTGGGCCTGGTACGGGCTCCTCTTCCTGATGATCGCGGGCGCCGCGAACGGCGTGAACCTGACCGACGGCCTCGACGGCCTGGCGGCGGGCACGGTGACGATCTCGCTCTTCACGTACACGGCGATCGGCGTCGTCGCCTGGATCGTCAGCCAGCGCGCCGGGGCGACCAGCATCCCCGACCTCGACCTGGCGATCCTCGGCTGCCAGCCTGATCGGGGCCTCGATCGGCTTCCTCTGGTACAACGCCTTCCCCGCCCAGGTCTTCATGGGCGACACGGGCTCGATGGGCCTCGGCGGGGCGCTCGCCGCGTTCGCGATCATGACGAAGACGGAGGTCCTCCTGCTCCTGATCGGCGGGATCTTCCTGATCGAGGCGCTCTCGGTGATCCTCCAGGTCGTCAGCTTCAAGTGGTTCGGCAGGCGGATCTTCCTGATGGCGCCGATCCACCACCACTTCGAGATGAAGGCCTGGTCGGAGGCGCGGATCATGGTGCGCTTCTGGATCGTCGCGCTGATCCTCTGCGCCTGCGCGTTCGTCCTCTACTACCGCTTCCAGTCGAGCTTTGTGGCGTAGGCGATGACCACGCTTCCGGCCATGGCCCTCGTCCTTGGCCTGGCGCGCTCCGGCGAGGCCGCCGCGCTCGCGCTCGCGCGCCGGGGCGTGCGGGTCGTCGGGCATCGACGCGAACGCGAGCCTCGAGCACGGAAGGCTTCGCGCCGCGGGCGTCGAAGTCCGACTCGGCGCGCACGCGGACGGCGCGTTCGAAGACGGGTGGAGCTCCTCGTGAAAAGCCCCGGGCGTACCGAGCGAGGCCCCCCTCGTGGCAGCCGCGCGCTCCCGCGGGATCCCCGTCTGGAGCGAGATCGAGCTCGGCGCCAGGCTCGTGCGCCAGCCCGACGTCGGCATCACCGGGACGAACGGGAAGACGACGACCAGCGAGCTCGTCGGCGCGATCCTCCGGGCCGACGGGCGCCACGTCTCGGTCGCCGGCAACGTGGGGCGCCCGCTCTGCGGGCTCGACGGAGAGCTCGCTGCGGACGAGGCGGTCGTCTGCGAGCTGTCGAGCTTCCAGCTGGAGGACATCGAGGCGCTCCGGCCTCACGTCGCAGTGCTCCTCAACCTCACACCCGATCATCTCGATCGTCACGGGAGTCTCGCCGGCTACCGCGCTGCCAAGCTCCGGATCTTCGAGAACCAGGCGCGCAGGGCGACATGGCGGTCGTCCCGCGCGGTTTCGGCGCCGTTCCGGGACAGGGGGACCGGGTCGAGTTCGGGGCGGAGGACGCGCTCCCGGCAGAGCCCCTCATTCCGGGCGCCCACAACCGCGAGAACGCCGCTGCGGCCGCCGCGGCTGCCCGCGCTGCTCGGCGTCGGAGACGAGGCGATCGCCGAGGCGCTGCGCTCGTTTCCCGGCGTCCGGCACCGGCTCGAGCCGATCCGCGAGGTCGCCGGCGTCCGTTTCGTCAACGACTCCAAGGCGACGAACCCCGAGTCGGCAGAACGTGCGCTCGCCGCGTTCCCGCCCGGCCTGCGGGTCATCCTCGGGGGAAGCCGCAAGGGAACGCCGTTCGCGTCGCTCGCACGCACCGCGCGGGAGCACGGAGTTGCCCGCGCGTACCTGATCGGTGAGACGGCCTCCGACCTCGCTCGCGAGCTCGACAGGGAGGGCGTTCCCTACGCGATCGCCGGCGATCTGGCCACGGCCGTCGCCGCGGCGTTCGCCGACGCCGCCCCCGGCGAGGTCGTGCTCCTCTCTCCCGCCTGCGCGAGCTTCGACCAGTTCGACGACTTCGAGCACCGCGGCGAGTCGTTCCGCGCCCTCGTGGAGACGCTGTGAGCAGCGTCACGACGCACCCCCGAGCGGCTGCGACCGAGCGCCGCCGGCGCCGCGCGCGGACGCAGTCGCACTTCGAGCACGGGCTCCTCGTCGTCGTCACCCTCGCGCTCGTGGCGTTCGGTCTCGTCATGGTCTACAGCGCCAGCTCCGGCCGTGCGGTCGCCGCGTCCGGTGATCCCGCCTACTACCTCAAGCGCCAGGGGATCTACGCTCTGGTCGGCCTGGCCGCCTTCCTGGTGCTCACCCGGATCGACTACCGGTCGCTTCGCCGCGCCGCCGGGCCGCTGCTCGGCGTGAGCCTCTTTCTCCTCGTCCTCGTCCTGGCGACGGCCGAGCCCGTCAACGGCGCGAAGCGCTGGCTTTCGTTCGGTGCGCTCACCTTCCAACCGTCCGAGCTGGCGAAGATCGCGCTCGCGATCTGGCTGGCCGCGTACCTGGCACGATCCCCGGCCCCGGCCTCCCTCCGTGAGTTCGCGCGGCCGATCGGGCTCCTCACCGGCGTCGTCGTCCTGCTCCTCCTCGGCGAGCCCGACCTCGGCACGTCGATCGCGATCCTCATCCTGGTCGCGACCATGCTCGTGGTCTCCGGCACGCCCATCAGGTTGCTGGCGGGACTCGGCGGCGCTGCCGTCGCTCTCGTGCTCGTCGTCTCGTGGATCGAGCCGTACCGGCGAGCGCGCCTGCTCACGTTCCTGAACCCCTGGGACGACTCGCAGGGCGCGGGCTTCCAGACCGTGCAGTCGCTGATCGCGCTCGGCTCCGGCGGCCTGTTCGGGGTCGGCCTCGGAGAGAGCGTCCAGAAGGTCTACTACCTGCCCGAGGCCTCGACCGACATGATCTTCGCCATCATCGGCGAGGAGGTCGGTCTGATCGGAGCTCTCGCCGTGATCGCCGCCTACGGGGCGTTCGCCTACGCGGGCTTCCAGATCGCGCTCCGCTGCCGCGACCCGTTCGGGAAGCGGCTCGCCGCCGGCCTGACGGCGCTCGTCTGCGGGCAGGCGGCCATCAACCTCGGTGCCGTCATGGGCCTTGCGCCGCTGACCGGGATCCCGCTCCCGTTCGTCGTCGTACGGAGGGACGAGCCTCGTTGTCGGCCTCGCGTCCGTGGGCATCCTCCTTAACATCGCCATGAGCCATGGAGGCGAGCAACGGGCTACGGTGCGTGATCGCAGCCGGGGGGACGGCGGGACACGTGCTGCCCGCGCTCGCGGTCGCAGAGGAGCTCAGAGCGCGCGGCGTCGCCGTGAGCTTCGCCGGCTCGCCTGAGCGGATCGAGTCACGTCTCGTTCCGGCCGCCGGCTTCGAGCTCGACGGCTTCCGCGTGAGCGGGCTGCCGCGCACCGCGAGCGTGGCGACGCTCCGCGCTGCTCTCGTCGCGGCCGGCGCGCCCGCCGCGGCCGCCCGCATCCTGCGCGAGGCGCAGGCCCGACGTCGTCCTCGGGGGAGGGGGCTACGTGGCCGGGCCCATGGTGCTCGCCGCGGGCAGCCTCCGCATCCCGGCGGCGATCACCGAGGCTGACGCACACCTCGGCCTCGCCAACCGCCTTGCCGTGCCGTTCGCGAAGCGCGTCCTCCTCAGCTATCCGATCGCCGGCCGGGAGGGCGCGAAGTACCGGGTGGTCGGGCGGCCGATCCCGCGACGCTCGCTCGTCACGGTCGATTCCGCCGAGGCGAGGCGGCGCTTCGACCTGCCGCCGGACGGCGCCGTCGTCCTCGTCTGCGGCGGCAGCCTCGGGGCGCGCCGGCTGAACGAGGCAGCGATCGAAGCCTTCGGCGAGGAGGGGCCCGCGGTGCTCCACCTGGCCGGCGAGCGCGACTACCCCGATCTCGCGGATCTCGTCGGGCGCGCCGGGTACCGGTTGCTTCCGTTCACCGACGACTTCGGCGCGGCGCTCGCCGCTGCCGACGTCGTCGTCTCGCGGGCCGGCGGCGCGGTGTGGGAGATCGCGGCGGCGGGCCGCCCGGCGCTGCTCGTCCCGTACCCGGAGGCGACCGCGGATCACCAGACGAAGAACGCACGCTGGTTCGAGCGAGGTGGAGCAGCAGTCGTCGTCGCCGAGCGGGACCTCGACCTCCGAAACCAGGTGACGGAGCTCCTGGCGGCGCCCGCTCGCCTCGCCGAGATGGGCGCGGCGATGCAGAGGCTCGCCCGCCCGGAAGCCGCGACGACCGTCGCCGAGGAGCTGATCGCGCTTGCAGCCGCTCGCCGGTAGGCATCTCTGGCTCGTCGGGATCGGCGGCGCCGGCATGAGCGCCCTCGCCGTCGTCGCGAAGGCCTGGGGCGCCGAGGTAGGGGGCTCCGACCGGGCGCGTACGCCGTACGTCGACCTGCTCGAGCGTCAGGGAATCACCGTGGTGATCGGCCACGACGCGGCCAACGTGCCGCCCGGGCACGAGGTGATCGCCTCGTCGGCCATCGCCGCCGACAATCCCGAGGTGGCCCGCGGCGCCCGCCGGCGAGGCGAGCTGCTTGCCGAGCTCGTCGAGCTGGCCCCGTCGATCGTCGTCGCGGGAGCGCACGGCAAGACCACGACCGCGTCCATGATCGCCTTTGCGCTCGACCGGCTCGGCCTCGATCCGACGTTCCTGATCGGGGGCCACGTCGACCAGCTCGGCGGCAACGCCCGCGCAGGAACGGGCTGGCTGGTCGCCGAGGGCGACGAGTCGGACCGCTCGTTGCTGCTCCTCCGCCCTCAGATCGCGGTCGTGACCAACGTCGAGCTCGACCATCACGCGACCTTCGCCTCGCAGGCAGAGGTCGAGGATCTGTTCGCCGGGTGGCTCGCCGGCCTTCCGGAGAATGCCGTCGTCGTTCGCGGCGAGGACGTCGCCGCGCCGGACGGTCTCGCGCTCGCAGTCCCCGGCGAGCACAACCGGAGCAACGCCGCGTGCGCCCTCGTGGCTCTCGAGGCTGCCGGCGTCGACCCGGAGGCGGCCGCTGCCGTCCTGGCCGAGTTCCGCGGAGCCGGACGGCGGTTCGAGGAGCGCGGCCGCGCGGGCGAGGTACGGGTCTTCGACGACTACGGCCACCACCCGACCGAGATCGCGGCGACCCTGGCGGCCGCCCGCGGCCTCGTCGAGCCCGGCGGGCGCCTCGTCGTCCTCTACCAGCCGCACCTGTACTCGCGGACGCTCCACCTCGCCTTCGAGCTGGCCGGCGCGCTCGCCGCGGCGGACGTCGTCTGCGTGACCGACGTCTACGCCGCCCGCGAGGAGCCGCTTCCGGGCGTGAGCGGCAAGCTCGTCGTCGACCGCCTGGCCGAGATCCGGCCGGGCATGCGGATCGTGTGGGCGCCGCGGCTCGCTGCCGCCGCGGGCATCGTCGCCGCGGAGGCGAAGGCCGGCGACCTCGTGCTCACGATCGGGGCGGGCGACGTCGACACGGCTGCCGGCGCCGTTCTCGAGAGGCTCGCGACGTGAAGCTCGAGCAGGACGCCAAGCTCCACAAGCTGACGACGCTCGGTGCGGGAGGCCGTGCTCGCTGGTTCGCGAAACCGGAGACGGTTCACGACCTCGTCGAGCTGCTCGTCTGGGCCAGGGGCAACGGCATGCCGGTCGCGGTCGTCGGCCTCGGCTCGAACCTCCTCGTCGCCGACGAGGGCTTCGACGGTCTCCTCCTCAAGCTGGCCGGCACCCTCGCCTACGCGAAGGCCGGTGACCGGGAGAAGGGGGAGACGAACCTGACGGGCGGCGGCGGCGCGCCGCTGGCGGTCTGCCTGCACCGGGCGCGCGACGCCGGCCTCGGCGGGCTCGAGTTCGCGTGCGCGATCCCCGGGACGGTGGGCGGCGCCGTCTGGATGAACGCCGGCGCCTACGGAGGGGACATCGGCGGCATCCTCGCCCGCGCGCTGGTCGCGACCGCCGAGGGCACGAAGTGGCTGACCCCGGCCGAGCTGGGGCTCGCGTACCGGCGCTCGAATCTTCGCCATGGACAGGTGGTCGCCGCGGCCGAGCTCCAGCTCGTTCAGCGGCCCGTGGAGGAGATCCGCGCCGTCGTCGCCGAGATGCAGGCAAGGCGGAAGGCGGCGCAGCCGACGAACAAACGAACGTTCGGAAGCGTCTTCAAGAACCCGCCCCACGACCTGAGCGCGGGCCAGATGCTGGAAGCGTGCGGGCTCAAGGGGTACCGGATCGGCGGCGCGCAGATCTCACCCAAGCACGCGAACTTCATCGAGAACGTCGGCGGCGCGACGACGGAGAACGCGTTGACGCTGATCGACGAGGCGCGCCGGCGGGCGAAGGAGCGCTACGGCGTCGTCCTCGTGCCCGAGGTCCAGCTCCTCGGCCCGATCGAGATCCCGCCGCTCGACGAGGAGCGGTAGGCCGACCCGGGCGGCTCACTCGAGCAGGAAGCCGATCACCGCGTTCGCGTACATCTCCGGGGCCATCGTCATCGCCTCGTGCGCTTGCCCTTCCAGCGCCTCGATGCGGACATCGGGCAGCACGGCCGCCAGCGCATCCGTGACGTAGAGGTCACGCGGGCTCTCCGTTCCGACCTGCAGGAGGACGGGCATCGCGAGCGAGCGGAACGCCTCCGGGTCGAACGAGTAACCGGTCAAGCGCCCGCAAGTCGCTCTGCGTCGCGAGCGCGTCGGCAGTCCACACCTCCCAGAAGGGCGTCTCCCTGATCGCCTCGACCTCGTCGGGCGGAACCTGGAGAACGTCACGCATGACGACCTCGACGAGAGTGTCGAGCTCTCCCGCGGCTGCGAGCTTCTGGAGCCGGGCGAGGAGCTCCGGAGTCGAGCGCGTTCGGCCAGGGGGGCTCGTACAGGACGAGCTTTCTCACCGGCTCGGAGAGCAACGTGGTGCCCGCGAGCGCACAGACGGCGCCGTAGGAGTGGCCGAGCACGAACGCCGGCTCGCCGGCGCTCGCGATGACGGCGGCGACGTCCTCGGCCTCGTCCTCCACGCGATGCCCTTCGGTAGCGTCGGTCTCACCGCGGCCGCGGCGCGCGACGGCGAGGCACCGTGAAGCGCGTCTCGAGCAGCGGCTTCACGTGCTCCCAGTTGGTCGCGTGGTCGCTGAAGCTGCCGTGGACGAGAACGAGCGGGGGGCCGTCGCCGTACCGCTCGTACGACACCGTGGTGCCGTCTGCGGATGTCACCTTCTCCATGCGTGGCCTCCGGGCGTCTCGCGCCTCGAGTCGTCGGGCGAGGCAGTCTATTGGCAAACCGCCGCCGGCAGGATCGATGCGACCACCGGCGAACGTCCTCGCATGGCCGCGACACCCCGGTCAGCGCTCACGCTTGCCCGGCCGCAGGGCTTTCCGTTCCGTCGCTGGGCGGTGCGCCTCGTGGCCTGCCTGCTCGCGGCGATCGCGCTTGCCGGGCTCGCCTACGGGATCGCGCGGAAGACGTCCCTCTTCGCGGTGCGCACGCTCGACGTGAGAGGCGCGGGAGCCGGCCTGCAGACCGAGATCGACGCCGCGCTGGCGCCGTTCCGCGGAGAGAGCCTCGTCGGGCTCGATCCCGCCGCCGTCGAGCGGGCCGTCGAGACGGTGCCGGCGATCCGGTCGGCGGAGGTCGAACGGGACTTCCCGCGGACGCTGCACGTCGCCGTCACGACGGAGAAGCCGGTCGCCGTCGTCAGGCAGGGTGAGGCAGCATGGCTCGTCTCGTCCTCGGGCAAGGTGCTCGAGGCAATCGACGTCGGCGGGCATGCGTGGCTGCCGCGCGTCTGGCTCCCGCCCGACGCCGGGGCGCTCGCCCCTGCGAAGCGATTGCGCGCCGAGCTGGGCGGAGCCGCAGTGGCGGCGCTCGCCGTCGTCCCGGCCGCCTTCCCGTCTCGCGTGGTCTCGGCGAGCGGAAGCGACGGTGACCTCACGCTCGTGCTGCCGGACAAGACGGAGCTTCGCCTCGGAGAAGCGCTCGACGTCGAGCTCAAGCTGGCGGTCGCCGCGACCGTTCTGACGTCGCTGACAGCGGAGGAGCGCGAGCGACTCGGGTACCTCGATCTCAGCCTCCCCGCACGTCCTGTCGGAGGTCCTAAGACTCAAGTCGAAGCCTGAGCTTGAGGGTTGAGAGACGTTTTCCCTGCATTTAAGCCATTGACAGACCATGCCGATACCACGTACTCTGGATCAACCTTCCGGTTGAGGTTCAGCTAGAGAAGGGTCGAGAGTGAGAGAGCAAGCAGGAACATATCTGGCAGTCATCAAGGTGGTCGGCGTCGGCGGCGGCGGCTCCAACGCCGTCACGCGGATGGTCGAATCGGGCCTCAAGGGCGTCGAGTTCCTGTCCGTGAACACCGACGCCCAGGCGCTCCTCATGTGTGACGCGGACGTCAAGCTGCACATCGGGGCGAAGGTGACCCGCGGGCTCGGTGCGGGCGCCGACCCGAAGGTCGGGTTCGAGGCCGCGATGGAGAGCCGCGACGAGCTGAAGGAAGCCCTCAAGGGCGCGGACATGGTGTTCGTGACGGCCGGGGAGGGAGGCGGTACCGGGACCGGTGCCGCGCCCGTGATCGCCGAGATCGCCCGGGAGCTCGGTGCGCTGACCGTCGGAGTGGTCACGCGCCCGTTCACGTTCGAGGGCCAGAAGCGGGCCGATCAGGCCGAGCAGGGCATCAAGACGATCCGGGACAAGGTCGACACGCTGATCATCATCCCGAACGACCGGCTCCTCCAGGTCGTCGAGAAGCAGACGTCGATTCTCGACGCGTTCCGGATGGCGGACGACATTCTTCGCCAGGGCGTCCAGGGGATCACCGATCTGATCACCGTCCCGGGCCTCGTGAACCTCGATTTCGCCGACGTGAGGACGATCATGCGGGACGCGGGCTCTGCCCTGATGGGCATCGGGATCTCGAAGGGCGACACGCGTGGATCCGAGGCGGCACGGGCGGCGGTCTCCTCGCCGCTCCTCGAGGCGTCCGTCGAGGGCGCAACGGGGATCCTCCTCAACATCACCGGCGGCCCGACCCTCGGCCTGTTCGAGGTCAACGAGGCTGCGGAGGTCGTGACGGGAGCAGCCGATCGCAACGCGAACGTCATCTTCGGGGCGGTCATCGACGATGCGATGGGAGACGAGGTCAGGGTGACGGTGATCGCGACCGGCTTCGACAGCCGCTACCGCCGTGAGCACCGTGAACGCGGCGCCGAGACTCCTGACGAGGCGCCTCGTGACCGTGAGCGCGAGCGTGAGCGCCCGGAAGGCGCCACGGAGGGCTTCGACGTGCCTGCCGAAGTGCTCGAAGTCCCCTCGTTCCTTCGCGACGAGTAACCGGCGGACAGAGCAGCCGCCCGCGGAGGCCGGGGTCGTGGAGCGCGCTACGCGAGCCGCGCCAGCGCGGCGTCCGTCTCCTCGGCCAGCGTGCGCACCAGCTCTCCGGCCGGCAGCGCACGTGCGAGCGGCCCGCCCTGCCCGGCGAGCCAGAGCTGCTCCGGGTAGAGGTAGCGCGGGAGAGGGAAGTCGGGGGTTCCCGTCCCGAGCGCTCGAGCTCGTCGACGAGAGGTGTGCGGACGCCTCGGGCATGGCGGCCCGTCATGACCCGCGAGATCGTCGTCTCGTCTCCCAGCGCCGCACGATGCTCCTCGCTCGCACCGCTCTCCTGACAGCCGAGGAACGCGGTGCCGAGCTGAACGCCCTGCGCCCCCAGGGCGAGCGCGGCCGCGATACCACGGCCGTCCATGATCCCTCCTGCTGCGACGACCGGCACCGAGACGGCGTCGGTGACCTGGGGCAGGAGGGCGAGGCCGCCGACGAGCGAACGTCCCGGATCCCCGAGGAACGCCCCGCGGTGACCTCCGGCTTCGAAGCCCTGAGCGACGACCACGTCGACGCCGGCCCGCTCGAGCGCGACGGCCTCCTCGACCGTGGTCGCCGTCCCGATCGTGACCGCGTCGAAGCGATCGAGCGGCGGAATGCCGAAGGTGAAGCTGAAGATCGCCACGCTCTCGTCGGCGAGCACGGCGAGCTGGTCGTCGAGAGACCAGGGTGGAGCCGGAGGAAGGGTCGGCTCGCCGCCGAGGAGCGCCGCCCAGTCCGCGAGGCCCTTGCTCGACGGCTCGGGCAGCGGCGCGAACAGGTTCACGGCGAACGGCCTGTTCGTGTGCGCGCGCGTCTCGCGTATCGCGTCGCGCAGCTCGTCAGGCGAGAGGCCCGTGCCGGCGATCGAGCCGAGCCCACCCGCGTTCGAGACTGCCGCCGCGAGCTCGGGCGTGGACGCGCCGACCATCGGAGCCTGGACGACCGGCAGGCGGACGCCGAGCAGCTCGGTCAGCGGTGTCTCCGTCCAGCTCATTCGCGACGACCTCGTCGAGGCCCCGTGCGGACGCCCTGACGCCCTCGGCGCGAAGCCTAACGAATGCCTGTCCGAGCCCGTCTGCGCCGTGGGGATCGATCCCGCAACGGTCGTAGGGGCCGGACCTGTCCGGCCCTTCGAAGGCGGTCAACCGGACGGCCCGTTCGGGCGGGTCAGGACCCGCCCCTACGAACCCACCACGCGCGAACCGACGCGCGCCTCGGCGCCGAGAGGACTAGGAGCCCGGAGGCGGGCAGCTCGTCGCGGGCGCCCTGTCGACCGGCCTCATGCTCCGCGCGACCTCGAGCAGCCGTGTGCTCGAGACCCCGTCGGCGATGAGCTGAACGGTCGTGCCGCGCTCGCACCACTCGAGGCCCCAGGCGCCCTCGGCGTAGTAGCAGTCCCGGACGGTGCAGAGGTCGACGAGCGCTGCCGGGCGGCCGTGAACACGTATCCGCTCGGCCCCGGGACGAGACCAGAGGCTGGTGCCGTTGCAGTAGCGCGGGTGGCCCTCGAAGAGCTCGATGATCCTGGTCTGCGAACCGCGGACGCTGTAGATCCCCCGCAGGCTCTCGGTGCCGCGCTTCGTGCAGTACGGGTCGACGATCTTCCTGGCGAAGCCGAGCTTCAGGCCGCGCGTGTCGGTCGGATACAGCACGACCATGTCCAGTTGCGACGCAGCCCTGCGAAACGCCTGGGGAGGCGCAGGTTTCGCGACCGAGGCAGCCGCAACCGTCTCAGCGCCGCCCAGGGTGGCGGCGAGGAACGCGCCGACGGAGGCGAGCACGACCACGACGGCGCCCGCGATGCACGCGTGACGCACGCTCACCGGCCGTGTGCGACCTCCACGCCGAAAGTGTACGTACGGCCGGTTAGCGGACCGTAAAGAAAGGGCCGGCCCGTGTGGGCCGGCCCTTTCGGGTTGGTTGCTTGGTTTGGTTTTAGCGTTCGCAGTTGACGACGACGTCGCCGCGTGCGAGGCCGGGGGCGCCGGGTCTGCAGAGGTCGCGGCCGGGGCCTCCGTTGAGGAAGTCCGGCTGGGCGTTCCCGAACAGGCTGTCGTTGCCCTTCTGGCCCAGGATCGTGTCGCGGCCGTTGCCGCCCTGGAGGCTGTCGTTCTGCGCGCCACCCTGGATGGAGTCGTTCCCGTCCTGGCCGGCGACGTTGTCGGCGCCCTGCGCCGGAAGCGAGCTGGTCGGCTGCCGGCGCCACCGAAGATGGTGTCGTCGCCGCCCTTGCCCTGGATGTGCGTCGTTGCCACCGCGTCCCCAGAGCGCGTTGGCGTTGTCGTCGCCGGTGATGCTGTCGGCGAACGAGGAGCCGTTCACGTTCTGGATGTTGGCGATCGTGTCGTTGCCGTCACCGGAGGCCGTGCCGGTTACCAGGTTGACCTGGATACCGACACCGCCGGCACCGGCCGAGGCGTAGTCGACCGGTTGGTGCCGGCGCCGCCGTCGACGGCGTCGTTGCCGCTGCCCGGGTTGATGTTGTCGTCACCATCGCCACCGTTCAGCTGGTCGGACGAGGCGTTACCACTGATCTGGTCGTTGCCGCCCTTACCGTTGAGGACGTTGCCGGAGTTGTCACCGACGAGGATGTCGTTACCCTGCCGCCGTCGACGTTCTCCACGTCCACGTCGGACAGAGGCGCAGCATCCCCACCGACCTGCTCACCCGGATCGCAGACGAAGTCCTCACCCTGCTGCGCCCGGCCT
>CAWFXP010000011.1:0-137249 GCA_963819905.1 uncultured Thermoleophilia bacterium | reverse complement strand
CGCCGACCGCCTCCACCTGCCCCTCACCCGTGATCCGCATGGCTCTCGAGCTCGAGGTCGAACCCGGCGGTCTTCGCCAGAAGATCGAGCAGCTCGTCGAGGACGGGAAGGCCGGTGACGACCCGTGTTCTGCCCGAGCCGACCACGTTCAGGCGCACGCGAAGCGACGTGCCTCTCGCCGGGGAGCCTCGCGCCACGTCGGGACCCTAGCATTGCCCCATGCGCTGTCCCTCGTGCGGCTTCGAGAACCCGGAGGGATTCCGGTTCTGCGGGGCATGTGCTGTCTCACTCGACTCCTCGCCGGCAGCGTCCGAGGGCGAACGCCGACGGGTCACAGTGCTGTTCGCGGATCTCGTCGGCTTTTCGACACTCGCCGAGAGCGTCGATCCCGAGGAGCTGCGCACGCTCCTCACAGCGACCTTCTCCGAGCTCAGTCACGAGGTCGAGCGGCGGGAGGGAGTCGTCGAGAAGTTCATCGGCGATGCGATCGTGGCCGTCTTCGGCGCGCCTGTCGCCCACGAGGACGATCCCGCGAGAGCGGTCGAGGTGGGACTCGCGATGCTCGAGGCCGTTCGCAGGCGCGACGCCTGTCTGCGCCTACGAATCGGGATCAACTCGGGACTGGTCGTCGCGGGCCTCGTCGGCGACGGCTCTGATAATCCGGCGTCATCGGAGATGCCGTAAACGTCGCGGCGCTCTGCGGCTCCACCAGTCCCCTCCCGGCGAGATCCTCGTCGCAGCCTCGACCTGGCGTCACGTGCGAGGCCGGTTCTCGACCGAGCCGCTCGGCGCGCTTGGGGTGAAGGGAAAGGCCGAGGCGGTCGAGACGTTCCGCGTTCTCGGGCCGCGCGAGGTGGAGGAGGCGAGGCGGCGTGCCCCTTCGTCGGGCGCGAGGAGGAGCTCGCTCTGCTCGAGCTCCTCTGGTCGAGCTGCCGTAGGGGCAACACGCACGTCGTCTCGATCGTGGGCGAGCCGGGAGTTGGGAAGTCACTGATCTGCTCGACGAGCTCGAACGTCGGTCCGACGCCTTCGACATCCGCGTCGTATGCGACAGCGAACGCGCTTACCGGCTGTTCCTCTTCGATGTCGCTGACCACATCCTTGGCAAGCTGCCCGAGAATCTGGACGACCTCGAGGGACGGGCTGCGGGGCTCGGTCTCACCCGTGAGGACCTCCTCCCTCTCGCGGCGCTGCTCGGCTTCGGCGGCGCACCGCCCGTCGTGCGCATGGCAGACGAGCAGCAGCTCCGCCAGGCGTACGCCGGTTTCTGGCAGCTTCTCGCCGCGACGTGCCGGCGGCAGCCCGCACTGCTCGCCCTCGACGACGTGCACTGGGTCGACGAGTCGTCGCGGGGGCTTCTCGCCTTCCTGCTCGAGCAGCTCGCGGGGCTGCCGCTCATGCTGATCCTTCTCTATCGCCCAGGGTTCCAGCCACAGGGCTCCCCCGAGCTCCGTGCGAGCCATACGGCCGTCCGCCTGGAGCCGCTCTCCACCGAGGACAGTGTCGAGCTGGCGCGCAGCTTCCTCGGCGCGGAGCGGCTGCCCGCCGATGTCGAGCAGCTCGTCTCGACTCGAGCCGAGGGGAATCCCTTCTTCATCGAGGAGCTTCTCCAGGCGCTCCTCGAGCTCGGGTCGCTCGCTCTCGTGAACGGCACGGCGGTCCTCGCCGCCGTGGATGTCGACGTCCCCGACACGGTGCAGGGCACCATCCTCGCGCGGCTCGACCGGCTGGAGCCTGCTACGCGAGCCGCCCTCCAGCATGCGGCCGTGATCGGCCGTAGCTTTCCGACCTCGTTGCTGGAGACGATCATGGGCGGACGCGATCTCGCGGAGCCGCTCGGGCAACTGGCACGCGCCCAGCTCCTCATGACCAGCGAACCTGGACAGTGGTCCTTCAAGCACTCGCTGATCCAGGAGGTCGCCTACGACGCGTTGCTTCTTCGGCGCAGGCGGGAGATCCACCTCGCGGTCGCGAAGGCCCTCGAGCTTCGCGGAGAGGCCGACCAGGGGACGCTCGAGGCAATCGCGGAGCAGTACGCAAAGGGAGGCGCCGGTGACGAGGCGAAACGATTCGCCCTGGCTGCCGGCGATGCCGCGCGTGAGCGCATGGGCTACATCGAGGCGAAACGGTGCTACGAGACCGCCCTTCGCCACTGGGGCGAAGGCGATGACGAAGGGCGGCTCGCTCTCATGTCCCGCCTGGGCTCTGCCGCGCTCCTCGCGGGCGACACGGCGGCGGCCCGTACGACCCTCATCGAGGCCGAGGAGGGATGGCGACGGCTAGGCCGTCCGAAAGAAGCTGGGTCCGCCCTAGCTCTCCTCGGGCGGGTCTACTGGATCAGCGGCGATTCCCACCGGGCTACCGAGGTTCTCGATCACGCCGTGGCGACGCTCGTGCCGCTGGGCCCCTCGGTGGAGCTTGCCGAGGCCTACAACTGGGCGTCTACGTCCCACATGCTGATGGGCATCCTCGACGATGCGCAACGACTGGCCGAGGACGGGCTCGTGATCGCCGAGGAGCTCGGTCTCGACGGCCTTCGCTCGAGCCTGCTGAACACCCTCGGCGGTTCGCGCTCGTTCGCGGGCGACCCGGCAGGGATCGACATGCTCCGCGAAGCGCTCCGACTCGGGCTCGAGGTGGACGACCCGTATGCCGTCGGACGCGGGTACACCAACCTCGGCTCGATCCTCGGATCCCTGGGCCAGCACCGCGAGGCGGTCGAGGTGGACGAAGAGGGCCGCGAAGCTGCTCATCGCCTTGGCGCCCCCGTGTTCGAGTGGTTCATCGCCGGAAACGAAGCCGGTTCACTCGTCGCACTCGGCTGGTACGACCAGGCAGAGGCGCTGCTCGACCTGATCGCGGAGCAGCACGCTGTGGTCGGCGCTACGGGCGTCGTCAACGCCGGCATGATGAGGTTGATCCTCCTGACGCGCCGCGGCGATCTCGACGCCGCGCAGTCGTTGGCCGAAGAGATCGTGCCGATAGCACGCGGAATCGGCGGATCCGAATTCTTCGGCCAGGTGCTCACCGCCGCCGGAGAGCTGGAGCACGCTCGGGGTCATCGTGCGGCCGCTCGTCAGCTCGTGCGGGAGTCCGTCGCGCTCGCCCTCGAGACGCCGGCCACCGAGCACTGGCTTCGGGTGCTTCCGCCGGCAGCGCGCTTGCTTCCGCCGGAGGAGTCACGGATCGTGCTCGAGCGTGTCGCCACCGTCACCTCGTTTCCGATCGCTGACGCGCGGCGGGAGGAGGCAACGGGGGTGCTGACGGGTGACCGGACCAGCTCGCGGCGCGCGGCCGAGATGTACGCGCAGCTGGAGATGCCGTACGAGGAGGCTCAATGCCGGATCGAGTGCGGCGAGCTCGACCGGGCGCGCGAGATCGTGATCCGACTCGGCGTCGAGCGCGGTCCGCTCGGACGCGCGCTCGAGCTCTCCTGATCAGCTGTCGCTGCGCTCGATCCGGGCGCCGAGGGCACGAAGGCGCTCGTCGATGCGCTCGTAGCCCCGGTCGATCTCTCGGATGTTGCCGATCGTCGAGCGGCCCTCGGCGCAGAGGCTCGCGATCAGCATCGCCATCCCGGCCCGGATGTCGGGGCTCTCGACATCCGCTCGCCGTAGAGCTGGGCCGGGCCGGTGACGACCGCGCGATGGGGGTCGCAGAGGATGATCCGCGCACCCATTGCCGACGAGCTTGTCGACGAAGAAGAGTCGGTTCTCGAACATCTTCTCGAAGATCAGGATCGTTCCCCGCGCCTGGGTGGCAACGGCGAGCGCGATCGACGTCAGGTCGGCCGGGAAGGCGGGCCACGGGCCGTCCTCGATCTTCGGGATCTGGGAGCCGAGATCGTCGCGCACGACCAGCTCCTGCCGGCCGGGGACGCGGACGGTCGAGCCGTCGAGCTCGCAGCGCACCCCGAGCCGCTCGAAGCCGGGCCAGATCGCGAGCAGTGTCCGGCACGACGTCCTCGATGACCATCTCCCCGTCCGTCACCGCCCCGAGGCCGATGAAGCTCGCGACCTCGATGTGGTCCGGGCAGATCCGGTGCGCGCCTCCGCCGAGAGCGCTCCACGCCGCGGATGCGGAGCACGTTCGTCCCGATGCCCTCGATGTCCGCCCCCAGCTCGACGAGGAAGCGGCAGAGGTCCTGGACGTGCGGCTCGCTGGCCGCGTTCGCGATGACGGTCTCCCCCTCCGCCAGCACCGCCGCCATGACGGCGTTCTCCGTGCCGGTCACCGACGCCTCGTCGAGGAAGATCGGGCGCCGCGCAGCTGTCCGCCTCCATGACGTAGCGGCGATCGACGACCACGTTCGCCGCCGAGCCGCTCGAATGCATGCACGTGCGTGTCCAGCCTGCGCCGGCCGATGACGTCGCCGCCCGGAGGCGGCACGACCGCGCGCCCACAGCGCGCGAGCAGCGGGCCCGCGAGCAGGACGGAGGCCCGGATCCGCCGGCACAGCTCCTCGTCGAGCTCGTGCTCTGGCGTGTCGGCCGCGTGGATCCGCACCTTGCCCGAGCCCAGTCGCTCGACGTCCGCGCCGACGTCCTCGACGAGCTCGAGCATGGTCTCGACGTCGAGGATGCTCGGGACGTTCGTCAGCGTCACCGGCTCTTCGGTCAGGAGACATGCGGCGATGATCGGGAGAGCGCGCGTTCTTGTTGCCCGCAGCCCGCACCCGCCCGGAAAGGGGGTGGCCGCCGTCGATGACGAACGACTGCATGAGGCTTTCAGGGACGAGGGTAGTGGATACGACGGCTGACACGGTGGGGCTCCGCGGAACCCGGCCATGGTAGCCGAGCGGTCGGGCCCCCTCGCTCGAGGCCCACGAGACGGTCGGATATCCTGGCGAGCCGATGGAGGTCACCCGCGAGAGGGCGTGGCAGACGCTCACCACGTACACGCAGAGCGAGCCGCTTCTTCGCCACGCGCTGGCGGTCGAGGCGCCGGTCCGCGCGTACGCCCGGAGGTTCGGGGAGGACGAGGAGCTCTGGGGCTGCACTGCGCTGCTGCACGACTTCGACTACGAGATCCATCCAACGCTCGACGAGCACCCGCAGGACGGCGCGCCGATCCTGCGTGAGGAGGGCTACCCCGACGAGCTGATCGACGGCGTTCTCTCGCACGCGGAACACCTGCAGATCCCGCGAGACACCCTTCTGAAGAAGACGCTGTTCGCCTGCGACGAGCTGGCCGGCTTCGTCTGCGCGTGCGGCTACGTTCGGCCCGACGGCATCGAGACGCTCGAGCCGAAGTCGGTCCGCAAGAAGCTGAAGCAGCCCTCCTTCGCCGCCGGCGTCCATCGTGACGAGGTCTACCGCGGCGCCGAGGAGCTCGGCGTCGACCTCGACGAGCACATCGCCTTCGTCGTCGCGGCGCTGCGGCCGATCGCCCCGGAGCTCGGGCTCCGGTCCGCGTCTACCGGCTCGTCATAGGGCCGGACCCGGTCCGGCCGCTACGCCCCGGCGACGAGCCGGTCGACGTCGTCGTCGCTCGTCCAGAAGCCGATCGACGCGCGCACCCAGCCGAGCTTCGGCAGGTCGCGCACGACCACGCCGCTGTCGGCGAGCCGCGAAACCGTTGCGGCCGCATCCCCGTTCGGCTCGAACGCGACGAGCGTCGACTGGTCCGGCGCGGACACGACTCTCACCCGCGCGGCGAGGGCCTCACGGCAGCGCACCGCGGCCTCCCGCGCGACGTCGAAGCGCGCCTCCCCGGCCTCGGCGGCGAACGCCAGCGACTCGAGCAGGCCCGCAAGCGCCGGCGCGGGGACGGTTCCGTTGTCGAAGCGCGGCGCCCCGTCCACGGGAACGAACGACCCGTCGTCCTCGTAGCGTTGCTGCGAGAAGTAGCAAGGCGTGGTGACGGTCAGCTCGTCGAGCCGCTCCGGGCCCACGTAGAGCGCCCCGGTGCCGTCCGGCCCGAGCAGCCACTTCTGCCCGGAGACGGTGTAGAAGTCGACGCCCAGTGACGCGACGTCGAGCGGGATCGCACCACACGACTGTGCTCCGTCGACGAGCACCGCGTAGCCACGACCGGCGAAGCGCTCGACCGGAAGCACGTGCCCGTTCGTCCAGAGGACGTGCGAGAGCGCGACAAGGCGCGTGCGCCCGCTGATCTCGGCTTCGATCCGGTCGGCCGCCTCCTCGGGAGGAAGATCGTTCACCGCGGCGACCCGGACGCGCGCGCCCGAGCACGCGATCGCCCCGAGCAGGCCGAAGTGCTCTGCGTCGGTCGTGACGATCTCGTCCGTGGGACGGAGCCCAAGCGACGAGACCGCGATGTTGCAGCCGTCCGTGGTCGACCGCGTCAAGGCGAGGCAGCCGGCCGGCGCGCCGATCGCCTCTCCAATTCGCTCGCGCGCCCTCGCGCGGAGCGTGCGCACCGTATCCCAGTACGCCGCCCCGCTGCGGCCGGCCTCGAGCTCCTGCCGTCCCGCAGCCTCCATCGCCGCTGCCGTCCGTCGCGGCAGCGGGCCGAACGTCCCGGCATTCAGGTAGGCGACCCGATCGAGGACGGGAAGACCGGTGCGAACGGCGGCGAGGTTCACTGGGCTATGATCGCCGCCTCGAGCGGCCGGTGGTCGGAGAGGAGTCGGCCGTGGTGGCTGCGCGCCGTGTCGGGCCAGGTCTCCGGGCCGCGAACGACGTCGAGGCCGCGAACGAGAACGTGGTCGATTCCGGCAGCCGGCGGTGAGTAGCCGGCGCCGCCGACCCCGGCGAGCGTGAGCGAGCCCTTAGGCCTGAGATTGAGATCGCCGCAGAGGACGATCGGCTCGTCCGGACGCGCGAACGTCCCCGCGAAGGACAGCACGCGCCCCAGCTCGGCGTCCGCCGCGCGGCTGTCCGCAGGCGAGGTGAGGTGCGCGTTGACGAGGACGAGGGTGGTATTGGCTGCGCGGAGGCGCACGACCTGCGCGATGCGCCGGTTTCGCCCCCACTCCTCCGTCTCGGGAGCCGGGAGCCCGAGTCGCTCGGCTTGGGTCTTCCGAAACCAGGCCGGGTTCAGCTCGCAGGTCACGCGCTCGAGCGGGCTCAGGCGCCGGTCGAAGAGGATCGCGTTCGCCTGGCCGGTGAGCGCGGAGCGTAGGCGCCGGGGCGCGAGGTCGGTCAGCCGTCGCGCGAGCGAACCGCCGAGGGCCCGCATGGCGACCGATCCGAACACCGCCAGGCCGCTCCACTCTCCGAGGCGGGCGAGCCCCCAGACGGGAACCTCCTGGAGACACACCACGTCGGGTGAGCCGGCCGTGATCCTGCGCACCATCTCCTCGAGGTGAAGGCGGTCGCCCTCGGGAACGGTGCGGCCGTGGAACAGGTTCCACGTGCGGACGGTGAGCTCCACGGCACGCGTACTCTAGGCGCCGGTGCGCATCCTCCTCGTCGATCCGGCCGCCTACACGCTCCCGTACGACCACCACCTGGCGAGCGCGCTCGCCGGCCGCGGCCTCGACGTCGAGCTCGTCACGTCCTCGTTTCGCTTCGGCGAGGCGCCTGCTCCCACCGGCTACGCCCGCCGTGAGCTCTTCTATCCGGCCAGCTCCCGCCTCTTTCGATCACGATCGAGAGCACGGCTGCCACTGAAGGCGGCCGAGCACGGCATCGGTCTCTGGCGACTACGGTCCCTGCCCCGCGACGTCCTGCACGTTCAGTGGGCGCCTCTTCCCGAGCTCGACGTGCGCCTCCTGCCTGCCGGCCACCGATCGGTGATCACGGCACACGACATCCTTCCCCGGCGCACCGCGACGAAGCGCGATCTCTGGCGCTCCCTCTACCGCCGCTTCGCGCGGGTCGTCGTGCACAGCGAGCGCGGGCGGCGGCGCCTCCTCGACGAGGTCGGAGTCGACTCGTCACGCGTCGTCGTCATCCCCCACCCCGCGTTTCCGGGCACGGCTCGCTACGAGGACGACGGTGCGACGCTGCTCTTCCTCGGCATGATCCGCCCGTACAAGCAGCTCGACCACGCGATCGAGGTCGCCCGCCGAGTCCGCGCACGCCTCCTCGTCGTCGGCGACCCGACGTTCGATCTCGGAGCGCGACGCCACCTTCCGGGAATCGAGTGGCGGCTCGGGTACGCGAACGACCGGACGATCGACGCCGCCCTCGCCGAGTCGACCGTCGCCCTCTTTCCCTACCGGGAGGAGCTCGACCAGAGCGGCGCGCTCCTGCGCTCGCTCGGAGCCGGCGCCGCAGTCGCGGCGTACGACGTCGGAGGGATCGCCGAGCCCGTCGAGCGCTTTCGGGCAGGCGTGGTCGCTCCACCGGACGACGTCGATGCTCTCACGGAGGGGGTCCGCGGCCTGCTCGACGAACGCCTCCGCTCTCGAGCACGCCCGTACCGGCGCGCGGCGCGCTGCCTCGGAGCTCACGTGGGAGGCGTCCGCCGACGCCCACGTCGCGCTGTACGAGGGTCTCTCCCGATGATCCGCCGGCGTCGCCGTCCGCGCTTCGCCGATCTCGTCGAACGCCAGCTCGACCTGTTCGCCGAGGATCACGCCGGGCTCGTGGACGACGTCGAGGCCGCGCTTGGCACGTACACCGACTCCCCTCGGGACGAGGCCGAGGAGCGCTACGGCGACTTCGTCGACCTGGTGGACACCGGTCGGGACGCGCTCGAGGAGCTCCGTGACGCGTACGCCCGGACCCTCGACGAGGATGCGGCGGACGAGTACCGGGCGCTCTTCAACGAGCAAGCGCGCAGGCGCTTCCCGCGCTTCGGCTTCGAGCTCGAGTGACGCTGCTCGTCGTCGGCATCGACGGCTGGAAAGGTGGCTGGGTCGCCGTTCAGCTACGGGACGGCCGTTTCGACGGCGCGTTCGTCGACCTGCGCCTGGCCGCCGTCGTCGCCCACTTCGCCCGTGCACGGATAGTGAGCGTCGATATCCCGATCGGGCTCCCGCCGCCGTTCCCACGACGGGCGGACATCGATGCGAAGGCGTTTCTCGGCAAGGGAGGGCCGTCCGTCTTCATGACGTTTCCCGCGGACGCGTACCGTGCCTCGTCGCATGCGGACGCCTTGGCGATAGCCCGCGCGACCTGTGGGAAGGGACTCTCTCAGCAAAGCTGGCGGCTGGGACCGAGAATCCTCGAGGCGGCCGCGATCGCGGACGATCGGATCGCAGAGGTGCACCCCGAGTGCTCCTTCCGTGCTCTGGGCGGCGGGAAGGCGTTCGCCGGCAAGAAGACCTGGACCGGCCAGGCACAGCGCCGACGAGCACTCGCGACTGCGGGAATCATCGTCCCGGACGTCCTCGGCGACGCTGGTCGCGTGCCGCCGGACGACATTCTCGATGCCGCGGTCGCAGCCTGGAGCGCCGCCCGCATCGCAAACGGGCGTCATGGAACGCTCCCGGTAGATCCGCGTCCCGGTGAGCCGACGATCTCGTATTGAGTAACGTCACCCGGCCAGCGAGGAAGTGCCGGATCATCCGAGATCGAGGACGAGAAGCAGGGCGTCGTCCACGTCTCGCAGCTCTGCCGACGTCAGGTGAGCGACCTGCTCGCCGAGCGCGCGCACGTCCACAGCGCCGACCATCTCGCACATCACGCGCGTCGATTCGTCGCCGATCGCAATCTGCGGGTGGAAGGCCGCCGGCGGCGTCGACCGAGACGTCGGACAGATGACAACCGTAGAGAGCGCGAGGAGATCGTCGGCCTGGATCACGACTCCGTGACGCCGGCCTTGCTGGACGTGCCCGCGGCGGCGCGGCGGCGCGATCTCGAAGACGTCACCACGGACCACGTAGTTGCTCCATCAGGTCCGCGACGGCACGCGCCTCCCGCTGGTACTCCGGATCGGCCGCGAGCCGTCGTGCCTCCGCGGCAAGCCCCGCGCGGCGGCGATCTCGCTCGGCCGTCTCGGCGATCGCCTGCCGTGCTGCTTCGGCGCGGGTCACGCCCCGGCGCCGCGCGATCTCCTCGAGCGCGTGCATCCCGTCGCGACCGAGTCGGAGGGAAACCGGGGGCAGAGCCGCCATGCCGGCGAGTGTAGCGTGTTTTGCACTACGCCGTGCCGACTCGCCTACCGCCGGCCGAAGCTGTGTGCCGATGGAAGCGACGCGCGCACCTCGGTGTCGCCTGCCACGCGGCGGGCGAGCGGTGCCAGCGAGACGAGCTCCTCGACGACGACGTTGCGATTGCGCTCGACGCGCTCGAAGCGGCCGCGGGCGAGGAGCAGCGGCTCGCCCCGGACCGAGGCGCGAAAGCGCTCGTAGACGGGCGGCGGCACGATCAGGTTGACCTGGCCGTGCTCGTCCTCGAGCAGCATGAAGACGACGCCCTTCGCCGTCGCAGGACGCTGGCGGGCGACGACGAGCCCGGCCACGGCGATGCGTTCCCGGTGGCCGACGGTGTCGAGGTCGGCGCTCGAGACCACGGCGCCAGGCAGATGGGGCCGCAGGAGGTCGAGCGGGTGGACGCCGACCGAGAGCGACGTCGTGCGGTAGTCCGCGAGCATCAGCTCCCAGGCCGACTGCTCGGGCAGATCGGGGATCTCCGTGGCCGGCTCGAGCGGGAGCGCGAGCTGGCGGTCGGCGCCGCCGGAGCCCGCGCTGGCAGAGCGCGGCACCAGGCCGAGTCGCCACAGGAGCTGGCGGCGAGGCCAGCCGAAGGAATCGCAGGCGCCGGAAGCCGCCAGCGCGTCGAGCTGCTGCCGGTCGAGCGGCGCGCGCTGCGCGAGGTCCTGAACGCTCCGGAACGAGCCGCCCGCGAGCCGTTCCTCGACGAGCGCGGTCGCCGGCTCCTCGGCGACTCCCTTCACGTAGGCGAGCCCGACACGCACCGCATCTCGCTCGAGGCGACAGGCGGCGTCGCTCGCGTTCACGTCCGGCGGGAGCACCTCGATCCCGCGCCGCTGGCCGTCGCGGACGAGGCTCGCCGGCGGGTAGAAGCCCATCGGCTGGGCGTTCAGGAGCGCGCACAGAAACTCGGCCGGGAAGTGATGCCGAAGCCAGGCGGACTGGTAGGCGAGGAGCGCGAACGCGGCCGCGTGTGACTTGGGGAAGCCGAACGAGGCGAAGCCGAGCAGCTTTGCGAACACCTCCTCGGCGGTCGCGCGAGGGACGCCGCGGGCGGCGGCGCCGTCGAGGAAGCGCTGGCGGTAGGCCTCGATCGCATCGCGGCTGCGCTTGCGGCTCATCGCGCGCCGGAGCCCCTCCGCCTCGCCCACGGTGAAGCCGGCGAGCGCCATCGCCACCTCGAGCACCTGCTCCTGGAAGACGACGACGCCGAGGGTCTCCGCGAGGGGCTCGGCGAGCGACGGGTGCTCGTAGGGCGGTACGAAATCGGGGCTCTCGCGCCGGCGCTGGCGCCGCTCGATGTACGGATGGACGGCGCCGCCCTGGATGGGCCCCGGGCGTACGAGCGCCACCTGGATCGTGAGATCGTCGAGGTTCTCGGGGCGGGTGCGGAGCAGGCTCTGCATCTGCGCCCGGCTCTCGATCTGGAAGACCCCGACGGTGTCGGCATCGTGGATCTCCCGGTAGACCGCCGCATCGTCGAGCGGGATCCGGGAAAGGTCGATCGGCTCCCGGTGTCGGCGGGCGATCGCGTCGACGCACTCCTCGACGGCGGAGAGCATCCCGAGGCCGAGCAGGTCGATCTTGAGGAAACCGGCATCTGCGCACGAGTCCTTGTCCCACTGGCAGAGCCGGCGCCCCTCCATGGCCGCGGGCTCGACCGGAACGAGCTCGACGAGCGGCCGCGAGGAGATGATCATTCCTCCCGGGTGCTGGGAGATGTGGCGCGGGAGGCCCGCGATCTCCCCGCAGAGCTCGACGAACGCCTGCCAGCGCGGCGCACGAAGCTTCGCATCGGCATCCGGCAGGTACGTGAGCTCCTGCCCGACGGCGCGGGCGTCCCAGCCCTCCGACATGCGGGCGAGCCGCTCGATCTCGGCCGGCGGGAGCCCGAGCGCCTTCCCCACCTCGCGGATCGCGCCGCGCGAGCGGTAGGTGGCGAAGGTCGCCACGAGCGCGGCATGCTCCTGGCCGTAGCGCTCGGTGACGGCCACGATCAGCTTCTCGCGGATGTCGCGCGGGAAGTCGAGGTCGACGTCCGGCACCGAGGCGAGCTCACGGTTCAGGAAACGGCCGAGGGGAAGGCCCGCGGCGATCGGGTCGACGTGGGAAAGCCCGGTCAGGTAGCAGACGATCGAGCCGACCGAGCTTCCCCTCCCCCTGCCCGGCGGCAGCGACAGGCGCGGCGAGCCCCGTCCGCGCACCTCGAGGGCGATCTCACGCGCCAGCTCGAGCACCTCCCAGTGGAGGAGGAAGAAGCCGGAGAGACCGAGATCGGCGATCAGCGAGAGCTCCTCGTCCAGCCGTCCCTGCGCCTGCGCCTGCTGCAGTGAATGGCGGTACCTGCCTTCGAACGCGTGCCGGCAGAGCCGTGCCAGCTGCGCGTCGGCCGGTTCCGAGCCGTCCGAGAAGTCCGGGTAGCGGTAGCCGAGCTCCTCCGTCAGGTCGAACGTGAGCCGCTCCGCGAGCTCGAGCGTCGCGGTGACCGCTGCCGGGTCGTCGGAGAAGCGTTCGGCCATCGCCGCCGGCGACTGGAGCGCGAACTCGTCGTTTCCCCGCCGCTCCGGCTCGCAGCCGTCCAGCGACGTCTTCAGCCGGATCGCGACGAGCGCGTCCTGAAGCCGCGTCCGTCTCGGGTGGTGCGCGTGGACGTCGCCGGTGGCAACCGTGCGGACGCCCAGATCGCGGGCCAGCTCCCGCAGGGCCGCGTTCCGCCGGGCATCGCCGCGCAAGAACGGCCGCTGGAGCTCGACGTAGAAGCGCTCACGCCCAAAGGCCCGTGCGAGACGGGCGGCGGCGTTCGGGTCGCGCACGGCGAGCCCCTGGCGCGCGCAGCCCGAGAGGCAGACGAGCCCCTCGTTTCGCTCCTCCAGGCGGGCGAGCTCGAGCGCCGGCTGGAGCCGCTCGCGCGCATGGCTCTCGGTGAGCAGGCGGCAGAGGTTCGCGTACCCGCGCTGGGACTCGACGAGAAGGGTGACGTGGGCGCCTCCGTTCAGGGTCACCTCGGCGCCGGTGATCGCCCGCAGGCCGAGCGCCCTGGCCGCGTGCGCAAACTCGAGCGACCCGTAGACGCCGTCGTGGTCGGTCAGCGCGAGCGCCGGATAGCCGAGCTCCGCCGCCCGCACCGCAATCTCCTCGGGCAGCGAGGCGCCGTCCAGGAACGAGTACGCGCTGTGGCAATGGAGCTCTACATACCGTGCCTCGGCCACCGTCTACCGATCGGGCACCACGGCGAGGACGATCGGGGAAGCCGGCCCGCCGAAGCGCATGCCGACGCAGGCGCTGGCGAACGCGTACGCGTCGAACGGCTCGAGACCGCCCTCGAGCAGAAGGTCGTACGCCTGGTCGAGCGCCGACTGGTAGGCCGCCTCCTGCGTGTCCCCCATGCCGACGCAGATCGTCGAGCCGTCGACGCGGAGCCGGGGAAGCGAGATCCCCATTCCCTTCTCGAGCCCGATCCGCAGGGTCGCTTGGCCCGCCGCCTCGAGGCTCACCCAGGTCGGCTCGGCGATGCCCATCGCGGCGTGGAGGTCGCCGAGCGAGAGGAGCCCTCCCTGCACCTGCACCGGCAGAAAGAGCGTGGCGCCCGGTGACAGCTCGCGGAGATCCATGTTGCCGCCCCACGGATACGCAGGCATGAACGTCGAGCTCGTGCCCGAGGCCGGCGCGACTCCGACGCAGCCGATCATCGGCTCTGCCGGAACCGACAGGTCGCCGATGCGGGCCGACCCGTTCTCGAGCGGGATCTCCCGCGCCTGGGCGGTCTCCGTTCTCGCTCCGAGCCCTCCGAAGCCGGGGAGCCAGACCGACCAGGCACGGCGAACCGTGACGGAGAGCACGTCGAGGCGCAACGCGTCGCCGGGCTCGGCGCCGCGGACCGCGACCGGGCCGGTGACGAGGTTGAAGTTCTGCAGGCCGATCTCCTCGACCGACTCACCGGCTGCGAGCCGCGCATAGGCGTCGTCTCCCGTCTCGAACGTGACGACGGCGCCGGGATCCACCTCGAGGGCCGGTGGGATGGCAGGATCGAACGCGGCGTTGCGCCGGTCGAGGGAGAGCACGAACGAGTCCGGCATGGTCATCTCCTTTGGGTCGGCTGGGTCGACGGGACTCATGCACGCTGGCGATACCACCTTCCGCTCTCGCCGTCCAGGAAGACGACGGCGTTCTCGCCCGTCGCGAGCACGACGTCGAAGTAGCGGCGCTGCACGGGCCGCCCGGTCCACCAGCGCTCGCGCACGCGCCACTCCTCGCGGACATGAGCAACCGGGACGTCGCCTACCGCCTCGGGCAGGCCCTCCGGAGCCGCCACCCGGGCCGGTCGCGGCTCGTTCAGTCGTCGCGCGGCACGAGCATCGCCCGGGTCTCCGGGATGCGCGACCACGGCGCGACCTCCACGACGGTGCAGACGGCGTCGATCCCGGCTGCGATGCGCGCCTGCCGCAACCCTTCCCCGAGCAACATTCCGAGCCTGCTCCCGCGCGGACGGACGAGCTCCTGCTGGCTGCCGACGGAAGCGACGAGCGCTCCGAGCTCGAGCGACAGCTCGCAGACCGGCGCCGGCAGCTCCGCGAGCCTGGGCGCGAGGGCGGCGCGGAGCCTCTCCGGGTCGGCGGTCGGTTCCCGGAGAGTGACCGCATGCCGCCAGGAGCCACCGCTGGTGAGCCGGGCCGAGATCGCGAGCTGCCGCGGCGCCCTCCCACCGCGCTCCCGGCGCGAGAGGAGACGGTCGAGGAGAGCACCGAGAGCTTGCTCGAGGGCGAGCGCGTTCCCGATCGCCTCCGGGAAGACGAGCGACTCCGCGATCACTCGCGGTGGATCGCGGGGAGCGACCCGGCCCTGATCGTCACCCCGGGCGAGCCGCCAGGCCTCGACGCCCTCCGGCCCGAGCCGGTCGGCGACCGCCGGAGCAGGCAGGCGCGCGAGCTCGCCCAGCCTGAGGATCCCGAGCTCGGAGAGCTCTCGGCGGCGGTCTGGGGGCAGCGGCAGCAGGTCGAGCGGCAGGGGCTCGAGGAAGAGCGCCGTCTCGCCGTCGTCGACGACGAGCGCCCGGCCGGGCGGTGCGACGCTCGCTGCCGCCAGCGCGGCGAAGCGGCGGGTCGCGGCGCCGACCCGGGCCCCCCAGCCGGATCCGACGGCGTCGAGCGCGCGGCGAAGCGCCGCCTCGAGGCCGCCGGCCAGCCGCTCGATGCCGGCGGTCTCGAAGTAGACGCAGCCGGGCTCGACCGGCTCGACGGCGATGCCCGCGTCCTCGAGGCGACGCAGGAGCTGCTCCCACGCCTCCTCCGCGGCGGCCGGGTCCTGCTCGACGAGCGCGAGCTGCGGACACGTCGCGAGCGCCTCGCCGAGCCGCATCCCCGGTCGCACCCCGGCCTCCTGCGCAGAGCCGGTGCACGGCCCGACGACGTCGTTCTCTCCCGGCCGGGGGGCGAGCGCCGCCGGCCGGGAGCGGAGCTCCGGGCGAGCGCGAAGCGCGGCCCGGAGCGCAAACCCTGAGATGGTCAGACAGGCAATCATGGGAACAGATGTTCTACACGAACATACGTTCTCCTGTCAAGCCCTGGCGGACTTTCGTCACGTATACGGCCGTATCCCGTGCGTGGTCTCCCTCCGCCGACCCATGCTCGCCGCAGCCGCAGTCGCGGCCCTCCTCCTCGTCGCCTGCGGAGGAGCCGAGCACCAGGGGCACGCTCACTCCGTCACCTCAACGCCGTCCCAGGCGTCATCGGAGAGCCCGGACGACGCGATTCTGCTCACCTTCCCCGACGGAACGCGAGTCGATCTGCGCATTCCTCCCGGCCTTGACGTGTCGACGAAGGACAGCCGGCCCTACAGCTGGGGCCGGCTGCGGATGAGCGAGGAACGGGAGATCCAGCGCGACTTCGTCATCGAACGCGTCGGCTCCGAGCGCGCCGCTGCGCTGCTCGGTGCGCCCCGGTTGCACACGTACGCGCGGCAGGACGGCGGCGCGGTGCCGTTCGTCGACGGCCCTGCGACGGGAACCGAGAGCCTGCACTTCCTCGTCTATCGCTTCGGCTCGTGGATCGTCGCGGTGTACGACTACCCGGCCGACGGCGAGTTCGCGAGCGCGGGGATGACGGATCGCGAGCGGGAGCTGTGGGCGCGACACCTCCACGGGCACGAGACGGAGGACGGCTGGCTTGTGCTCGAGGCGTCGCCGCCGCTCGAGCTGGCGCAGGCCGACTGGGAGGGCCCGCCCGTCTCGATCATGCTCGAGGGCGCCGACGCCTCACTCGAGCTGGGACACGGCTGGTGCCCGCTCCTCGGCAAGGAGGACGTCGACCCGGCGGACGGCTACGTCTTCTGGTGCCCCGAAGGGAGCGAGCGCCGGTTCGGCGTCGCGGCTACAGGCAGCGCGCCCGTGCTCCACCGGCTCGTCGCCGAACTCGAGCTCCGTCTCCTCGCTGCGTAGACTGCGGCGCGTGCATCCGGCCGAGCGAGCGGAGATCGAGGCGATGCGCGATCTCTACTCCGCGGCCCCGCGGGACGTTGCGGCGCGCTACGGCATCGGCGCCGAAGAGATCGGCGGGGCGACGTGCCTCGCCGTCGCGGCGCTTCCGGACGCGACGTTCTTCAACCGGGCGATTGGGCTCGGGCTCGAACGCGAGGCGACGGACGGCGACCTCCGGGCGATACGTACACACTTCGCGCGGGTCGGAGCCCGAGCCTTCGTCGCCGTCGCCCCCGACGCCCAGCCGACCGACCTCAACGGACTGCTCGAGCGCCGGGGCTTCTCCCCGGGCTACGACTGGGAGAAGTTCATGTGCCCGCCGGACGCCGACACTGCCGGCCGATCCGACCTCGTGGTCGAGCGCATCGGCCCCGCGCAGGCTGCGGATCTCGGCCGGATCGCCGCGACCGGCTTCGGGGTTCCCGCCTTCTTCGCCGACTGGCTGACGGGAATCGTCGGGCGTCCGCACTGGCACTGCTACCTCGCATTCGACCGCAAGACCCCCGCTGCCTGCGCCGTTCTCTATGCGGCTGGAGACCTCGGCTGGCTCGGCATCGGAGCAGCGCTGCCGGAGTTCCGCGGCCGCGGGGCCCAGAGTGCCTTGCTCGCGGCGCGGATTCGCGACGGCGCCGAGATCGGTCTCTCGACACTCGTCACCGAGACCGGAGTCGTCGAGAAGGGACGCCCCGCCTTCTCCCACGCGAACATCCTGCGCAGCGGCTTCGAGCCGGTCTACGTCAGGCCGAACTACGTGACGCCGCCCGCCTGATCGACGGTTGGTCAGCGTCACCCGTGGCGACGTGCCAGAAACGCCCTGCAGCCTCGTCGTGGTCGACGATCGGCTCCGGGTAGTCGAGCGCCTGGCGCTCGAGCGGACCGAGCTTCCAGGGTTCGTGCACGGCAGGCCCGTCGATCGCGGCGAGCGCCGGCTGGTCGTGGACACGGAGATCCCTGGTGAAGAGAACGAGCGCCGTCCGCACGACGGACGCCTTACGAGACCAGTTCCGCCGCCGCGCCGAGCATCCGGTCGAGTCTCGGGACGACGTCGAGGACGCTCTCGCGGGCGCACCAGGCGATGTCGTCGGCCAGGTCGGCCCCGATGAGGTTGCGCGCGCTCTGGCTTGCCGAGAGCCCCTCGCTGCCGGACGCGAAGGAGAAGCGCAACCGGATCGCCGCGGCGGCGCCGTCGGTCGGCTCCCCGCCGAGAAGCTCGGCGATGCGGCCCGCGACGTAGGCGTCGTCCATCGCGAACTCGCCCTTGACCCCGGCGCAGACCACGGCGACGTCGCCGCCCGCGGCGCGTGCAGCGCCGACGACGGCGTCGAGGTTGAGCAGGCTGCCGGCGAGCACGAGCCGGCAGTGCTCGGCGGCGGCGACGAGGGCCTTCGTGCCGTTCGTCGTCGTCAGGATCAGAGTCTCGCCGGCCGGCTCGAGGAACTCACGGGGCGAGTTCCCGAGGTCGAAGCCGGGAATCCGGACGCAGCGTCGTTCACCCGCCAGCACGCCTCCGTCCTCGGAGTCCCGAAGCGCCGTCGCCTCCTCCACCTCCGCGCAGCAGAGCACCCGGCCGTACCCGGCTGCCAGCGCCTGCGCGATCGTCGAGGTGGCGCGGAGGACGTCGACCACGACCGCGACCGGGGCCGAGACGGCCTCGGCAGGCGTGAAGGCGACGTGGACGCGCACCGGCGCGATCCTACCCCGCGCCCGAGCCCCTGCCCGCATCTACGATGCACCCTGATGGCGCAGCCGGAGACGACCGAGCAGGTGGTTTGCTACCGGCACCCTCGGGTCGAGACCGCGGTTCGCTGCTCGGACTGCGGCCGCCCGATCTGCACCGACTGCATGGTCTTCGGCCCCGTCGGGATTCGCTGCCCGGAGTGCGCCAACGTCCCGACCGGCCCGAAACGTGCGGCAACACAGGTCAGGACGGCGGCGGACACGCGTCTGCCGGACGGCGCCGTCACGATCGCGCTCGTCACGATCAACGTGATCGTGTACCTGGCGGAGATCGCCTCCGGGAGCGGGATCCAGGACATCGGGGGCGAGGTCTTCCAGCGCGGCGCGCTGTTCGGACCGCTCGTCGCCGAGGGCGAGTGGTACCGGCTCATCTCAGGCGCCTTTCTCCACGCAGGGCTCCTCCATCTCGCGTTCAACATGCTGGCGTTGTGGTGGTTCGGACGGATCCTCGAGGGCTACCTGGGTCACTGGCGCTTCCTCGGGCTCTACCTCGTCTCCGCGCTCGCCGGCTCCGCAGGGGCGCTTCTCATGTCGCCGGACACGCCCACGGTAGGCGCCTCCGGCGCCGTCTTCGGGATCTTCGGCGCCGCGCTCGTCATCGAGCGCCATCACGTGCACGTCTTCGGCGGCGCGGCGCTCCCGATCGTCGTCCTGAACCTCGTCTTCACGTTCACGTTCGGCAACATCTCGATCGGCGGCCACCTCGGCGGCCTCGTCGGAGGCATCCTCGTCATGGCCGGTCTCTGGCGCTTCGGTCGCGGCGGGCGGCACGCCGATCTGGCGAGCGCCGGCGTGCTCCTCGGCGTGGCTGCGCTGAGCGTTCTCATCGCGTACTTCAAGGTTCGCGGCCTCGCCTGACGCCCACAGGCTCTTGACAGGCGTTCGGGGCGCTTCTTGAGTTCGATCATGTGGCTCTCGTTCCGCGGCCCGGACGGCAGCGCGCACACGGTCGAGGCAACCGGCGAGCGGTTCGTCGTCGGGCGCGACGAGGAGGCCGACCTCCCGCTCGACGACGAGAAGGCGTCGCGCCGCCACGCGTCGCTCGAGCTGCTCCCCGACGGCCGCGCGATCCTGACCGATCTCGGCTCGACGAACGGGACCTTCGTCGACGGCGAGCGCATCGAGCGCCCGCTGCTCCTGGCCGGAGGCGAGGAGATCCGCATCGGCCAGACCGTGCTGACGGCCTCGGTCGAGGAGCCGGGCGAGGCGCCGGCTCCCGAAGCAGGTGCGACGGTGATCGAACCGGTCTCAGCCGCAGCTTCGGGCGTCCCGTCGACGCCGCCCTCCGACGAGCAGTTCCCCGGGGTGCCGCCGTCGACGCCGTTTCGCATCGAGCGCCTGAAGATGAGCCAGTCCCTCCGGCGGACGCAGATCATGGCCGCCGTCCTCGGCGTCCTCGCGATCGTCGGGATCACCGTCGGCATCCTGTTCGCGGCCGGCGTCCTCGGGGGCGACGACCAGGCGACGGCGGCCGACGTCGTCGAGGCCGCGACGCCCTCGACGCTCCTCATGCGCGGGGTCCAGGACGGTCAGACGTTCGGCGCCGGTACGGGATGGGTCTACGACGCCGAGCAGGGCCTCGTCGTCACGAACGCGCACGTCGTCAACACGTACCCGGAGTTCAAGGTGTCCGTTGGCTCCGAGACGACCGAGCGCGACGCCGAGATGGTCGCGGTCGCGCCCTGCGACGACCTCGCCGTCCTGCGCGTCGAGGACACGAGCGGCTTCGCGACCATGCCGCTCGGCTCGCAGGCCGACCTCAAGCAGGGCCAGGAGGTGGTCGCGCTCGGCTATCCGACCACGGAGGCGGCGGGCTCCCAGCTCGGCGGCGCGCTCGTCGCGACGGACGGCGTGGTGTCGATCGTCTCGACGCCCGCCACCGCGTACTCCAACCTGCGCTTCCCGAACGTGATCCAGACGGATGCCGCGATCAACCCTGGCAACTCCGGCGGACCGCTCATGGACCTCGACGGCGAGCTCGTCGGCGTGAACACGTTCGTCTCGAGCCGGCAGGCCCAGAACTTCGCGATCGGGGTCGACCGCGTGAAGGAGGTCGTGCCCCGCCTCGCCGAGGGAACGTCGATCGGCTGGTCGGGGCTCGGCTTCTACGAGCCGACGAGCCCGGAGGAGCTCACCCAGCTCGGCCTGCCGGACTTCCAGGGGCTCGTGATCACGAACGCGAAGCCCGGGACGTTCGCGGCCGACGCCGGCCTCGGCGAAGGACCGTTGCTCGTCGTCGCGATCAACGGCAACCCGATCGACACGACAGTGCGAAGCTACTGCAACGAGGTCGGCGACCTGCGGCGGGACGAGTCGGCCGTGTTCACGGTCTTCGCGCCCGGGAGCGAGGAGCCCCAGGACATCACCGTCCGCTTCAACTGAGCGCGAACCGCGGCTACTCGACCGGGCCGGCCTTGGGCCCGGCCCACCACTTCGCAAGCGCGGCCCGGTTCTGGTCGGGCCGGACGGCGAACCCGAGGATATGGAGCTCGTCGTGCGTCCAGACGACGACCGCCCGCCCGTCCTCCGTCACGTAGCAGAGCAGACGCCCCTTCGTCACGCCGTCGAGGTTCCACGTCGACTCCGCGGCCGCCGACTGGCCGTAGGTGCCGATGTACCGGGCAACGTCGACGTTGCGCACCAGGCGGTTGTAGTAGGCGTTCATCGCCGCCCTCGTGCGGAACTGGTCGTAGTAGGCGGTCACCTTGCCGCCCGTGCAGACGACTCCGGCGACGGCGCGGCGCGCCCGATCCTCGGCGGATTCTCGTTCGCAGCTCGCCTTCGAGACGGCTGGAACACGGGCGAGGAGAGCCCCTTCGCCCTCGGTCGGGAACGCCGTCGCGTCGGCCAGGAAAGCCGGCGCGGAGGCCCCGGACGGGAACGTGGCGGTGAGCGAGATGTCCGGCTCGTAGCCGGGCGTCGCGTCGTCCGTCAGCTGCGTCTGGCCGCTTCCGTCGGCGTCCATGAGGTAGATCTCGAAGTCGCCGTCACGATTCGAGTCGATGACGATGCGGGAGCCGTCGCCGACCCAGCGCGGGATCGCGTCCTCACGGGAAGCGGTGGCGAGCCGCCTGGCGCCGCTCCCGTCTGTGCTCATCGTCCAGATGTCGAAGTTGCCGCCGGCCCGGTACGGCCGTAGCGCAGCTGCTCCGCCAGGTAGACGACGCCCATGCCGCCGCGCCCGATCTCACGCTCGATCCGGCAGCCGGCAAGCGTCGTTCCGATGCGGGGATCGGGGGCCACGTTCGGATTATCGGCCAGCGCTCGGCGATTGCGAGCGCCTGACCCGCGACGTCGGAGCGTCAGCCGCCGACGGCCACGGCGGTCACACCCTCCTCCGCGAGCGCCGCCTGAGCGGCCGCGAGGCGTGCCAGCGGCACGCGATAGGGCGAGCAAGAAACGTAGTCGAGCCCGAGGCGGTGGCAGAACCCGACCGACTTCTCGTCGCCCCCGTGCTCGCCGCAGATCCCGAGCTTGATCTCCGGCTCGACGGCTCTCGCCCGCTCGACCCCGATCCGCATGAGATCCCCGACCCCGGACTGGTCGAGCGTCTCGAACGGATTCGCCTCGAGAATCCGGTCGTCGAGGTAGCGCGTGAGGAACTTCCCCTCGGCGTCGTCTCGGGAGAAGCCGAGCGTCGTCTGCGTCAGGTCGTTGGTGCCGAAGCTGAAAAAGTCGGCGACCTCGGCGATCTCGTCAGCACGGACGCACGACCGGGGAAGCTCGATCATCGTCCCGACCTGGTACTCGATCCGGCGGCCGGCCGCCTCCATCTCCTCGTCCGCCGTGGCCACCGTCAGGTCGCGCAGCCGGCGGAGCTCCTCGGCGAACCCGACGAGCGGGTGCATGATCTCGACGAGCGGTGCATCGCCGCTGCGTTCCTCGACCGCGAGCGCGGCGCGCACGATGGCGCGTACCTGCATCTCGTAGATCTCCGGGTAGAGCAGCCCGAGCCGGCACCCGCGCGTGCCGAGCATCGGGTTCGCCTCCCGCAGCGAGCGGATCCGCTGCGCCATCTGCGGCGTCTCGGCCTCCTCGAGCGACGGCAGGAACTCGTGCAGGGGCGGGTCGAGGAGGCGGATCGTCACCGGGAGCCCGTGCATGGCCTCGAAGATCCCCTCGAAGTCGGACTGCTGCATCGGCAACAGGCGCTCGAGCACCCGGCGGCGCTCGTCCTCCGACCCCGCCATGATCATCTGCCGCACGATCGGCAGCCGCTCCTCCGCCATGAACATGTGCTCGGTTCGGCAGAGCCCGATTCCCTCGGCGCCGAACTCCCTCGCCTTGGCGGCATCCGCGGGAGTGTCCGCGTTGGCCCGGACACGGAGCCGCCGCACCTCGTCCGCCCAGCCGAGGACGGTCTCGAAGTTCTCGTCCATCCGCGGCGGGACGAGCGGGACCGCGCCGCGGATGACCCTGCCCGTGCCGCCGTCGATCGTCAGGATGTCTCCTTCTCCGAACCGCCGGCCTCCGATCTCGGCCGTACCGTCTTCGAGCGAGAGCGCTTCGCAGCCGGTCACTGCCGGCTTGCCCATACCTCGCGCGACGACGGCCGCGTGGGACGTCATGCCCCCGTGGGCGGTCAGGACGCCCCTGGCCCAGATGAGGCCGTTGATGTCGTCTGGCGTCGTCTCCCACCGGACGAGGACGACGTCCTCCCCGGCCCGGCCGCGATCCTCGGCCACGTCCGCGTCGAAGACGACGCTGCCGGTCGCCGCGCCGGGCGAGGCGTTCAGCCCCTCCGCGATCACCTCGACCTCGGCCTCGGGGTCGATCATCGGATGGAGGAGCTGGTCGAGCTGGCCCGGGTCGATGCGCGCGACGGCCTGCTCGTGGGAGATGAGGCCCTCGGCGGCCATGTCGCAGGCGATCCTGAGCGCGGCGACGGCGGTGCGCTTGCCCGCGCGCGTCTGCAGCAGGTAGAGGTCTCCCTCCTCGACAGTGAACTCGATGTCCTGCATCTCGCGAAAATGCGTCTCGAGCCGCCGCATCGTCTCGGCGAGCTGCTCGAAGGCCTCCGGCAGCGCGCGCTTCATCTCGGCGATGGGCTCGGGCGTACGAATCCCGGCGACGACGTCCTCACCCTGCGCGTTGACGAGGAACTCACCCCACACGCCGGGCGCGCCGGTCGACGGATCGCGCGTGAAGGCGACACCCGTCGCGGAGGTGTCGCCCTTGTTCCCGAAGACCATCTGGACGACGTTCGCAGCCGTGCCGAGATCGTCGGGAATCCCGTTCGCCCGGCGGTAGACCTGGGCGCGTTGCGTGTTCCACGAGTCGAATACCGCCCGGATCGCCCGCATGGAGCTGGTCGCGCGGCTCCTGCGGAAACTCGTGCCCCGCACCGTCGCGGTAGATGGCCTCGAAGCGGGCGACGAGCTCCTGCAGGTCGTCGGCGGACAGATCGACGTCGTGGAGGACGCCCCGCTCGTCCTTCAGCCGGGCGAGCTCGCGCTCGAACAGGTGCCCGTCGATCTCCTCGACGACCTCGCCGTACATCTGCACGAGCCGCCGGTAGGCGTCGTAGGCGAAGCGGGGGTTCCCGGTCGCCCGCCCGAGCGCTCCGCGCCGTCGTCGCGTTGAGCCCGAGGTTCAGGATCGTGTCCATCATCCCGGGCATCGAGACCGCGGCGCCCGATCGCACCGAGACGAGCAGCGGATCCTGCGCGTCGCCGAATCGCTTGCCCGTGCGCCCTTCGAGCGCCTCGACGTTGGCGTCCAGCTCGGCCTCGAGGCCGTCGGGGAGCTTCCCGCCGGCCTGCATGTACTCGACGCACGCCTCGGTCGTCACGACGAACCCGGCCGGGACAGGAATCCCGAGCGCGTTCATCTGGGCGAGGCCGAGCCCCTTGCCGCCGACGAGCTGCCGGCCGGCATCGGCCGCGTCGGCGAGGTCGTAGACGTACTGCTTCATGGAGCCGTGACTCTACTGGCGCGAAGCGGGCGAGCGGCGCGTCCTCCGGTGCGACGGGAACTTTCCCGCCTGCAGGGCGGTCGGACGGTCATCGGTGTCGAGGAGGAACGCCATGCGTCGAAGCTTCGTGATTCTCGGTGTCATCGGCCTCGTGCTCGCGGGGGCAGCGTGCGGAACGTCGCGCGAGTCCGCCGCGCCGTCCGTCGAGGAGGCCGCGGGCGACGTGGCTGCGGCCGCGACCGGGTCGGCGAGCGGCCGCGACAGCTCCGCCTCGGGCGGCGGCGAGGCCGCTGACGCCGAGGCTCCTGACGTCGTCGAGAACATCCTGACGCCGATCGCCGGCCCGCGCGTCATCCAGACTGCCGCGCTCAGCCTCACCGTGGCCAAGGACGGCTTCGAGGACGCGGTCTCGCGCGCCCGGACGATCGCGAACGGGGTCGGCGGATACGTCACGAGCTCCACCGCCACCCAGGGCGGCGAGGGGCGGCTCGTGCGCGGCTCGCTCGAGCTGCGCGTCCCCCAGTCGGCGTACGGCCGTGTCATGAGCCAGCTCGCGGAGCTCGGGCGCGTCCGGTCGCAGGAGGAGTCGGGGCAGGACGTCTCCGGCGAGTTCGTCGATCTCCAGGCCAGACGCCGGCACCTGGAGGCAGTCGAGACGCAGCTTCTCGGCTTCCTCGAGCGCACGCGCACGGTCGGCGAGGCTCTCGCCGTCCAGAACCGCCTGAACGACGTCCAGCTGCAGCTCGAAGAGGTTCGCGGCCGGCTCGCCTATCTCCGCAACCAGACCGCGTTCGCCACGATCACGCTCCAGATTGCCGAGCGCGGCACGCCGCTCGCGCCTCCGGGAGGCGGCTGGAGCATCGGCGACGCCTGGAGCGCCGCCGCCGACGGCTTTCTGAAGGTCGTCGGAGGGGTGCTCGTCGGGCTCGTCGTCGCCGGCCCGATCGTGCTCGCCCTGGCGCTCGGGTACCTCGCCGCTCGCACAGTCCTCCGGCGCCGCCGGGCTCACCGCGAGACCGGTTCCGCGCTGGGCTGAGAGTCGGGCGCCCCCGAGTTCACGCCGGGCGGGGCGCCCGACAACACCTCGGCGAGGATGCGCCGCTCCGCCGTCTCACGTCGAGCAGGCGATGTTGACACATTGCTGGTCGGCATTGGCAAACGCCCTGTTTCCCCGACCGTCGACGACGCCGGGCACTGCGTCGATCCCGTCGTCTCCGTTTCCGGTGGCGAGGTTGCCGGCGACCGTCGTCTGGGCATTGAGAACGTGGATGCCGTCGTACCCGTTTCCGGAGGCACGGTTCCCCTTGACCTGGGTGCCCGTCGACCCCCGATCCACGAGGATCCCGTCGAACTCCGCGCCGGTCGTCGTGTTGCCGACGATCCTGCTCGATCGGGATCCGACGTTTGCCGTGGCGACGAGGATGGCAGCGACACGGGATCCGGACACCGTGTTCTCCTCGACCAGGCTTCCGGCCGCGTCGACCAGCACGATGCCGCCGTCGAAGCCGCCTTCGACCACGTTGCGCCGCACCCGCGCCGATGACGCCTCGTGGATCTCGATTCCCTTCAGCTCGCCGCGCACCGTCGAATCGAGCACCTTCGCGTCTTTCCCCCCGTCGACGATGACGCCGCCGCCGCCGGCAACGACGCTCAGTCGCCTGACGATCGCCGCGTCGGAACGCGTGACCAGGACGCCGGTGGCGAAGCCGGTCACCACACCGTCTTCGATGACGACCTTCGCCTGACCGTTCACGTCGATGCCGACCAGCCCTGCGGCGATCCGCTCACGCTGTGCCCGTTCAGGTCGAGCTTGACCTTCGGGGCGCCGATCCGTAGCCCGACACCGTCGCAGCCGACGAGATCGTTCTCGAGCACGGCGCTCTTCGTGACCGTCGCCCGCACGCGAGCACCGCGCCGGATGCGCTTCCTCCCCACGGGAAGAGCGCCAGCGAGACGGCAAGCACCGCGAGCGCCTGCACCAGAGAGAGCCGCAGACCACCGTCTGACGGTAGGCCGGAACGGCGAGAACGGCAAGGTGCGTCCTGTCCGACGCGTCAGCGTCCGCGCGACGATCGCTCGGAAAGCCAGGCGACGAACCGGATTCCGACCCAGACGGGCGTCATGACCACGTAGAAGAAGAACAGGCCGACCAGGTGGAGGAAGATCCAGAGCGGCCACCAGTACCAGCCGACCGGGGGCTTCGGGCCGGGCGGGCCCGGGACGACGTCGGTCATCCAGCGCGCCTCTTGCGCGGACGCTCGCTCTTCTCCGCGAGCCTGAGCTCGACCAGCCTGATGATCCGGTACGCCGTCTCCTCGATCGCGAGCGTCGACACCTCGATGACCGGACAGCCGAGCTTCCGGTGGACGGCCTCGGCGCTCTCGAGCTCTTCGTAGATGTCGTCGAGATCGGCGTAGGCGCGCGTCGAGCCGCGCATCTGGCGGACCCGTCGCTGCCTGATCTCGGCCAGCAGCTCCGGATTGATCGTGACACCCACGATCCGTTCCGGCTCGATGTCGAACAGCTGGGCCGGCGGCTCGATCCCCTTGACGATCGGCACGTTGGCGGCCTTGTACCCGAGATAGCCCAGGTAGATCGAGAGCGGTGTCTTCGACGTCCGCGACACGCCGACGAGCACGATGTCGGCTTCCCTCAGGCGCGAGGCCGCGACGCCGTCGTCGGCCTGAACCGCGAACTCGATCGCCTCGACACGCTTGAAGTAGGTCGAGTCGAGCACCGGCTCGGCCCCGGGCTCACCCTTGGCCGGCAGGCCCGAGACACGGGCGACCGCGTCGATCGGGTGGCCGAGCAGGTCGCAGTAGTGGAGCTTGTAGCGCTTGCAGAGCGCGCGCATCGAATCGCGGTAGGCGGCGTCGACGAGCGTGTAGACGACGACGGCGCGGCGCCCGCGGGCGCGGGCTGCCGCGAGCTGGACGTCGTCTGCGCTCCGGATGCGAGGATGCCGAATGACGGCGAGCTCGAGGTCCGGGAACTGCCGTTCGACGGCCATGACGACCCGCGTGGCGGTCTCGCCCGTCGCGTCGGAGACGACATGGATCTCGACGGGCCCGTTCCCGCCGGAGCTCGTGTCGGGCATGGCGGCATCGTAGTGATCACGGGCTCCCCGGCCCGTGGCCCGCGCGCGGGCTTCGAGCCGTGACGCTCAGCGTGGGATCTGCGCCAGGTCGCCGAGGCGGCCGAGCGTATCCCGAACGTCGAGGAGGAGACGCAGGCGGTTTCCCCGCACGGCCGTGTCGTCCGCCATGACGAGGACGTCCTCGAAGAAGCGGTCGAGCGGTGGCCCGAGGTCCGCCGCCGCGGTGAGCGCCCGCTCGACGTCGCCTTCGGCGAGCGCGCCGTCGATCTCGGGTGAGACCCGATCGAGCGCGGCAGCGACCTCGCGCTCGGCCGGCTCGGCCAGCAGGCCCGGATCGACCACCGTCGCGGCCTGATCGGCTTCCTTCGCCGCCAGCCGGCCGGCGCGGGTGTACGCCGTGTGGATCGGCCCCAGCCGCTCCTCGGGCAAGGCGGCGAGCGCAGTCGCGAGCTCGGCGATCCGGCCCAGCTCGCCCAGCCCGGCTCCACGTGCGGCGCGAACGTACTCGACGGGGACGTCGAGCAACCCTTCGAGCCTCTCGGCCACGAAGTCGGCGACGTCGCCGGGACCCTCGTCCGTGACCTCGGCTCGCTGCTCGACGAGCAGCCCGTGAGCCCGCCGGGCGAGCCGGTCGACGTCGATGGGGAAGCCGGCGGCGATCGCCAGCCGGCACAGGCCGATGGCCGCACGCCGCAGTCCGTACGGGTCACGTGTCCCGCTCGGACGTTCCCCGAGCGCGAATGCCACCGTCAGGTTGTCGATTCGCTCGGCGACCGCCAGCACCCTGCCGGCCTCGGACTCGGGCAGGGGCCCGCCGGCCGAGTCCGGCAGATACTGCTCCTCGATCGCACGGCACACCGCCTCGGGGTAGCCGGCGAGGCGTGCGTACTCCGCGCCCACGTGACCTTCGAGATCCGGGAACTCACGGACGAGCTCGGAGGCCTGGTCGGCCTTGGCCAGCCGCGCAGCCTCGTGTGACGCCTCTCCGCCGCCGAGCTCTTGCACGAGCGCCTCGAGGCGCGCGGCCTTGTCGGCCATGCTCCCGGCGCCGGCAATGAAGGTAATCGTGCCGAGCGCGGCGGACAACTCGTCGATGCCGCGCCTGACATCCCGCTCGAAGGTGAACGACGCGTCCTCGAGACGCCCCTCGAGGACGCGGACGTTGCCCGCCCGGACGACGGCCGGGTCGCCGCCGTTCGCGACGAACGCAAAGGCAGGGCCGCCGAGCGGGAAGTAGCGCTGGTGGGACTGCATCGCGGTCACGATCACTCGTTCGGGCAGCGCGAGAAAGCGCTCGTCGAAGCGCCCCTGGAGGACGACCGGGCTCTCGGCGAGGTAGACGACCTCGTCGAGGACGCCCGCCGGATCGCTCCAGCCGCCGATCCGATCGAGCTCGGCGACGATCGACCGTCGCCGCTCGGCTGCGTCGGGCTCGATTCCCGCGCCGCGCAGCACCTCCGCGTACGAGGCTGCTTCTGAGATCACGACGGGACCGGCGGTGAAGCGATGACCGTACGAGGTGCTGCCCCAGGGAATCCCCTCGACGTCGACGGGAATCGTGTCCGCGTCGAGCTTGGCGCAGATCCAGCGGATGGGGCGGGCGAAGCGAAGCCCTCCTGCTTCCCACTGCATGGACTTCCCGAAGGAGAGCGATCGGATCACCGTGGCGAGGCGCTCGGGGAGAACGTCGGCAAGCCCTACCCCGGGAACCGTCGCCCAGACGAATCCGTCGCGCCGTTCCAGCTCGGCCGCGGTCACGCCGGCCCCTCGCGCGAATCCCTCGGCCGCCTTGGTCGGATTGCCCTGCTCGTCGAACGCGGCCGTCTCCCTCGGGCCGCGCCGGACCTCGTCGGGGGTGCGTTCCGGCAGGTTCTCCACGAGCACCGCGAGCCGGCGGGGGCCGACGAGCACGGCGGACGGCGCCGCACCGAGGCCGCGCTCGACCAGCGCGGGCAGCTCGGCCTCGGCCTCGCGGCAGGCGGAGGCCGGAAGCTCCTCGCAGCCGATCTCAAGCAGGAGCGTCGGCATGCGCCTCCACGTAGAGCTGAGCAACGCGGCGCGCAAGCGCCCGCACGCGACCGATGTACGACGCTCGCTCGGTAACCGAGATCGCCCCTCGAGCGTCGAGCAGATTGAAGGCGTGCGAGCACTTCAGCACCTGGTCGTAGGCGGGCAGTGGTAACCCGCGGTCGACGAGCGAGAGGCACTCCGCCTCGTGCTCGGCGAACCGGCGCATGAGAACGTCGATCGGCGCGTACTCGAAGTTGTATGCCGACCACTGCCGCTCGTTCTCGCGGTAGACGTCGCCCCACGTCACTCCCGGCGCCCACTCGATCTCGAAGGCCGAGCGCTTGCCCTGGAGGAACATCGCCAGGCGCTCGAGGCCGTACGTGATCTCGGCCGGGACGAGCTCGAGATCGAGGCCGCCGAGCTGCTGGAAGTACGTGAACTGCGTGACCTCCATCCCGTCGCACCAGACCTCCCAGCCGAGGCCCCACGCGCCGAGCGTCGGCCCTTCCCAGTCGTCCTCGACGAGGCGAACGTCGTGCGCCAGCAGGTCGATCCCGAGTGCGGCCAGCGATGCGAAGTACAGATCGAGGACGTCCGCCGGCGCGGGCTTGAGCACGACCTGGTACTGGTAGTAGTGCTGGAAGCGGAACGGGTTCTCGCCGTAGCGCCCGTCCGCCGGTCTGATCGACGGCTCGACATAGGCGGCCTTCCACGGCTCCGGCCCGAGGCAGCGGAGCGCGGTGGCCGGGTTGAACGTCCCGGCGCCGACCTCGGTGTGATACGGCTGCATGATCACGCAGCCGTAGGCCGCCCAGTAGCGCTCGAGCGCCGAGATCATGTCCTGGAAGGTCAGCGGCACGGGTGCCAATCCTAAGCGGCTCGCGAGCGGAGGCGTCTCGCGGCCGCGGCTCGGCGGTCAGCGGCGCGCGAGCGTGCGCATGCGGAAGCCACCGTGGAACTCGTAGAGCGACTCGATCACGCGGAGCACGTCGCGCGCCGCCGGAGGCGGCAGATCGAGAGTGCTCGAATCGGCCAGCGGCCGCTCGAGCAACCTCCGGGCGGCGGCGATCGCCTCGGGCGCGATCGGCAGCCCCTCGTGGGCGCACGAAGCACAGACGACGCCGCCTGCACGGGCCGAGAAAGCGACGACCGGCCCGGTCGACCCGCAACCCGCGCAACTCGTCAGGTGCGGCAGGTAGCCGGCGAGCCACAGGAGCTTCAGCTGGAAGCCGAGCGAGATCGGGTCGGACGTCGGCTCCTCGCGACGGGCTCCCTCGGCAGGCGGCTCGTCGAGCAGATCGAGAAAGCGGACGAGGCCGTGGAAGGCTTGCGGATGCGGATCGTGGTCGATGAACAACCGCAGCATCGCTTCGAGCCCGATGTGACCGACGGCCATCGTGTACGGATCGCCGGCGATGCGGTGGTGGGAACGCAAGAGGTGAGCGCCGGTCACGGTTGCGAGCTCACCTCGACCCTGGTGGAGCTGGATCTCGACGTGGCTGAACGGCTCGAGCCGGCCGCCGAAGCGTGATCGCGTCCTGCGGGCGCCCTTCGCGATCGCTCCCTCGCGACCCTGGTCGAGGGTGAACAGGTGCAGGATGCGGTCAGCCTCGCCGAAGCGAAGCGAGCGGAGCACGACGGCCTCCGCCTTCCGCGTCCGCGAGCCCACGCAACCAGTCTACGGACGTGCCCGGAAACGCCGTGCTGCGGCTGTGGCGCCTGCGGAGCGCCTGCGAGGAATGTCGGCGGCCTGGAACTCGTTCTCTTGGAGGTGCCCGCCGTCACCATGTACACGACCGACTGGTGCGGTTACTGCGAGCGTGCCCGGGCGCTGCTCGAGCGGCGCGGCCTCGCCTACGAGGAGATCCGGATCGACGAGCAGCCGGACTTCCGCAGGCAGCTGCACGATCTGACCGGCGGGTGGACGGTGCCCCAGATCGTGATCGACGGCACGCCGATCGGCGGCTACCTCGAGCTCTGGCGTCTCGATCGCGAAGGCGTTCTCGAGGAGCTTGACGGGGACGTCGCCGCCTGAACGCTCGCCTCGCAGCGCGGACTCGCTTGGTGCCGCCGCCGGGCCCCGACGGGATCTGCCGCCCGTCGGGTGTGTAGGGGCCGGACGTGTACGACTGCGTGCGCCTCAGGCCGGCGTGTCCGGCGGCAGGACCGGATCCCGCAGCTGACGCGCTCGCGCGGCGCTCGCCGGCCGACGGGCAGCCGGGCGCTCCGGAGGCCTGCCTGACGCCGTCACGCACCGCAGCCGCGGCGACGTCGGCGGCCACGGCCGAGACGGTCAGGACGTCGAGCGGGCGACGCCCGGTCGCCACGCAGTACACGACGTCCCCGTCGACGGCCGTCGCGGCCGGGTCGACCGCGCGCGCCACTCCGGCGCTCGCCGCCCGGGCAACGAGCCAGGCATCGGTCTTCGAGAACGCAGCGTCCGTGAGCACGCAGACGAGGGTCGTCGACTCGCGCCAGGCGCGCACGGGCGACGTGCCCGCGGCGAGCAGGTCGACCGTTCGCCGGTAGCCGCCGCCGTCCCAGACGCCGGCGAGGATCGCACCGTCTTCGGCCAGCACGTCGCCGAACGCGTTCACCACGGCCAGCGCGGCGACCTTGCCGCCACCGGCGAGGGTACGGCCTGCGAACCCGAGCCCGCCCTTCGTCCAGGAGGAAGGTCCGAGGATCTTCCCGACCGTGCAGCCGGTTCCGGCCCCCACCGATCCTCGCTCGAGCTCCGGGCACGCCGCCTCACAGGCGAGGTAGCCGGCGCCCCGGTCCGGACGGATCTCCGCGTCTCCGAGCGCGAGATCGTAGACCACCGCGCCCGCGACCAGGGGAACGAGCCCCGCACGCGTGCGATAGCCGATTCCCCGTTCCGCGAGAAAGTCGACGGCGCCGTCCGCGGCGCCGAGCCCGAAGGCGCTGCCACCGGAGAGCATGATCGCATGCACGCCGGGCGCGCTGGCCTGTGGCGTCAGGAGATCGCTCTCTCGCGTCCCGGGTCCGCCGCCTCGCACCTCGCAGGCGACGACGCTGGCGTCGGGTACGAGCACGACGGTACAGCCCGTCCAGGCTCGGCCGTCCGACCAGTTGCCGACGAGCACGCCCTCCGGCAGAAACAGGCTCATGGAGCGTGCGCCGGTTGACATCGCGGACAGAACCACGTGCCGCGCCCCGCAATTTTCGTCTTCTGGATCGGCGAACGGCAGCGAGCGCACGGAAGGCCTGCCCTCCCGTACACGCGGAACTCGTCCTGCATCGTTCCCTCGGCGCCGCTCGGATCACGGTAGTCGCGAAGGGTCGCGCCCTGCCGGTCGATCCCGATCTGGAGCGCACGGCGGACGCCGCGGTGCGTCGCCCTCACCTCGGCTGCGGAGAGGGCCCCGCCGGGAAGGCGGGGATCGACTCGCGCGTACCAGAGCGCCTCGTCGGCGTAGATGTTCCCGACCCCGGCGATACGGCGCTGATCGAGGAGGATCGCCTTGACCGGCGCGGTGCGCCCGGCGAGAACGGCGCCCAGCGCCCCGCTCGTGAACCCCGGGCCCAACGGTTCCGGGCCGAGCCTGGCAGCGAGATACTCGTCCAGCTCCCCGGGCTCCAGAAACGTCCACGTACCGAACCGCCGGACATCTCGATACACGACGTCCGAGCCGTCGTCTAGGCTGACAACAGCCCGCCGATGCGAATCGTCCTCGAGGGATTCGCAGCGGCCGGCCCGGAAGCTTCCGGTCATCCGCAGATGAACGAGGAGGTGACGTCCGCTCTCGAACTCGACAACCACATACTTGCCCCGGCGTCCCACAGCCACCACGCGCTGTCCTTCGAGGGAATGGGCAACCGCAGCAGGCGGCTCGGGCCTCGTCAGACGCTCGTCGAGGATGACGACGCGTGCGAGCCGCCTGCCGACGAGAACGGGCCCGAGCCGTCGACTGATCGTCTCCACCTCGGGAAGCTCCGGCACGCGGCAAGCGTACCGCCGTCCTCGAGCGTCGCCCGAGCGATGCTGATGGCGCTCGCGGCGCCGTGCGGCGTCAGCCGACGATCTCGAGCAGCAGCGGCGAGCGACCCGGATCCTCCGGCTGGAGCTCGTAGCACGCCTCGATCTCGGAGGCAGCCGCCTCGGCCGCTCCTTCCGTTCTCGCGTGCACCTCGGCGAGTGGCTGGCCCCGCTCCACACGATCGCCGCGCTTCGCGAGGCACAGGATCCCGGTCGCATGGTCGACCGCCTCGTCCTTGCGAGCCCGCCCGGCCCCGAGGCGTACCGCTGCCCGTCCTATCCGCGAGGCAGCGATGCCGGCGACGTATCCCTCGCCAGGAGCAGGCACGTGACGAACGACCGGAGCCGACGGCAGCGCTTCCTCGCGGGGATCCCCACCCTGCGCGACGATCCAGCGCTCGTAGGCGGCGAGGGCCGTCCCGTCCGCGACAGCGGAACGGGCACGCCGTCTCGCTTCCTCCTCGCCGGTCACCGGGTCGGCCAGCGTCAGCAGCGTGGCAGCGGAGTGGACGACGAGCTCCTCGAGATCCACCGGCCCTGATCCTTGCAGGGTCGCGAGGGCCTCGCGCACCTCGAGCGCGTTTCCCACAGCGTGGCCGAGCGGCTGGCTCATCGCCGTGAGCTCGCACGCCACCCGGCGCTCCGCCCGACGGCCGAGCTCGAGCATCGTCGTCGCAAGCCGGCGCGCGTCCTGGACGGTTCGCATGAACGCGCCCTCGCCCACCTTGACGTCGAGGAGGACGGCATGGGCTCCGGCTGCGATCTTCTTGGCCATGATGCTGGCCGCGATGAGCGACATCTCGTCGACGGTGGCGGTGACATCGCGGAGGGCGTAGAGCTTCCGGTCTGCCGGTACGAGCCCCGGCGTCTGCCCGACGATCGCGAGCCCGACGTCACGCACTTGGCGAACGAACTCGGCCGGCTCGAGCGAGACCCGGTAGCCGGGGATCGCCTCCAGCTTGTCGAGCGTGCCGCCGGTGTGGCCGAGCCCCCGTCCGCTCATCTTCCCGAACGGGACGCCGCAGGCTGCGACGACGGGGCCGAGGACGATGGAGGTCTTGTCGCCGACGCCGCCGGTCGAGTGCTTGTCGACGACCGTGCTCCCGACGGGCGTGAGATCGATCGACTCGCCGCTTCTCACCATCGCGTCGGTAAGCGCGTAGGTCTCAGCGGGTGTTAGGCCGCGGAAGTACACGGCCATCAGGAACGCGGCCATCTGCTCGTCGTGCACGTGCCCGTCCACGTAGCCGAGGACGAGCTCCTCGAGCTCCGCCGTCGACAGCGTGCCGCCGTCCCGCTTGCGTTCGATCAGCTCTGCCGGGTGGATCACCGAGGACCGGGGCGCCTTCGCCGCACGAGGGAGGCAGCGGGCACGTGTCGGACGGGCCGGGCATCTCCCGATCTGCGCCACCCCTGGCCCATGTCGTCCACGAGACCTCCGAAACGGCCGTACCGGCTACGGCTCGAGGAACGGCTGACCGGCCAGGCGCCGCGACGGGCCCTTGCCGCCGAGCCAGGCGTTCGCAGTTGCCCCGACGTCCGCGAACTCCCCTTCGTAGATCCGGCCGGCCGCGTTCCGGCCGGCGACGTAGGCGAGCAGCAGCGCGTACTCGCGGGAGTGATCGGTCGAGGGTGTCGTCGGATCGCACCCGTGATCGGAGGTCAGGATCAGCAGGTCGTTCGGCCTCAGGCAGCCGAGCAGGTCCGGGAGGCGCCGGTCGAAGTCCTGAAGGCACCGGTGGAAGTTCTCCGGATCGTTGCGATGTCCCCAGAGCATGTCCGTCTCGACCAGGTTCGTGAACACGAGGCCGCTCTCCAGCGTGTTCAGCAGCTCTTCGGTCGCGGCGATACCTTCGACGTTCGACCTGGTCGGATGGGACTCGTCGATGTCGAGCCCCGAGAAGATGTCGGACACCTTCCCGACCGCGTGGACGGGCACCCCTCCGTCGTGCAGGAGCGTCAGGTAGTTGGGGCGCCGTGGCTCGAGCGCCCAGTCGTGTCGTCCGTCGATCCGCACGTAGTTCCCGGGCACACCGGAGAAGGGCCGCGAGATCACCCGCCCGACCGCGTCCTTCCCTTTCAGGATCTCGCGTGCCGTCTCGCAGGCCTGGGTGAGCTCCTCGACCGGGATCGTGTCCACGTGTGCGGCGACCTGAAAGACGGAGTCCGCCGACGTGTAGACGATCCACTTTCCGGTCTCCTGGTGCTCCTCGCCGAGCTCCTGGATGATCTCGGTCCCCGAGGCGGCCACGTTGCCGAGCACGCCGCGCCCGGTGCGATGGGCGAACTCCTCGATGATCACGAAGGGAAACCCGTGCGAGTAGGTCGGAAGCGCCTGGGCCGAAACGATGCCCATCAGCTCCCAGTGCCCGCTCATCGTGTCCTTCCCCTTCGATCGCTCGAGCAGCCTGCCGGCGACGGCCGGCGCTCCGGGCTGCGGCGGGCAGCCTTCGAGCAACTCGACGTTTCCGAGCCCGAGAGCCTCGAGATTCGGAAGGTCCAGCCCGCCGACGGCACGGGCGACGTTCCCGAGCGTGTCGGATCCCTCGTCGCCGTAGTCGGCGGCATCCGGCAGGGCGCCGGCACCGACCGCATCGAGCACGATGATGCACGCCCGGGCCATATGGCTATTCTACGAGTCGATCATGGACGATCTCATCGGCTTCCTCGAGCTGCTCGCGTGGATCCTGAGCGTCGTCTTCCTCGCGGCGCTCGTGACGTACGCCGTGATCAAGGTGACGCAGCGGTTCGAGCGAAAGCCCGAAACCCCGCCTGACGCAGACGCGACGAGCGGCTCCTCCTGAGCCGCTAGGCGGCAAGCGCCGGGAGAGCCTCCGCGAGCGCCACGTAGGGCAGGCCGTGGGCTTCGGCGACCGCCTCGTAGGTCACCTTGCCGCCGACGACGTTGACCCCTCGGGCGAGGACGGGATCACGCGTCAAGGCGTCGCGGGCACCGTGATCAGCGATTGCCTCGACGTAGGGAAGCGTGACGTTCGTCAGCGCCTTGGTCGAGGTGATCGGGACGGCTCCGGGCATGTTCGCCACGCAGTAGTGCACGACGCCGTCGACCGTGAAGACGGGATCCGAGTGCGTGGTCGGCCGTGAGGTCTCGAAGCACCCGCCCTGGTCGATCGCGACGTCGACGAGCACCGCGCCCGGCTTGAGGCTCGGCAGCATGTCGCGCGTCACGAGCTTCGGCGCCCTGGCCCCCGGGATCAGGACCGCGCCGACGACGAGATCCGCATCGGGCAGAACCTCTTCGATCTGCAGGCGGCTCGACATGGCGAGCGTGATGCGCCCGTCGAGCATCATCTCGAGCTCCCGCATCCGCTCGACCGACCGGTCGAGCACCCACACGTCGGCCTGCATGCCGACCGCGATCAGGGCTGCGTTGTAGCCGACCACGCCGCCGCCGAGAACGATCACCTTGGCCGGCGGGACGCCGGGCACACCGCCGAGGAGCTTCCCTCTCCCCCCTTGCGCCTTCTCAAGCGCCCAGGCGCCCATCTGGGTCGCGAGCCGACCTGCGACCTCGCTCATCGGAGCGAGCAGTGGCAGGCGCCGGTCGCCGGTCTCGACGGTCTCGTAGGCGAGGCACGTGGCGCCGGAGGCGACCAGCGTACGGGTCAAGCCCTCGTTGGCGGCGAGGTGCAGGTAGGTGAAGAGCACGAGATCCTCGCGAATCGAGGAGTACTCCTCCGGCAATGGCTCCTTGACCTTGAGGACGAGGTCGGCGGACGCCCAGACGTCCTCTCTCGTCGTGAGCCGTGCGCCGACGGCGACATAGGCCGCGTCGGGCAGCGCGCTGCCCACCCCGGCTCCCGCTTCGACGAGAACCTCGTGTCCCCGCTCGACAAGCTCGCGGGCGCCGGCCGGCGTAAGCGCGACGCGATGCTCGTCCGACTTGAGCTCGGTGACGACTCCGACGCGCATGGCGGCGGAAGCGTACCGTCCGAGGCGGCGCGGCGGCCGGCGGCCGCGGCCGGCCGCTCGTCTCGCGGCGCCGCTAGCTGCGAAGATAGAGGAGCAGGCCGATCAGCGTCTTCGCATCCACGATCTCGTGCAGCCTCGCCGCAATGTCGGTCGTGCGCCAGCGAACGACCTCGATCGGCTCGTCCTCGTCCACTGCAGGCGCGCCCTCCTCGACGTCGCGGGCGAAGAAAAGGTGGACGCGCTCGCGGCAGAACCCGGGCGTCGTCCAGAACGTCAGCCCGGCTCGCCAGGCGCCGCCCGAGAGCCCTGTCTCCTCGCGCAGCTCCCTCCTGGCAGCGGCAAGCGGGTCTTCGTCGGCCTCGACCATCCCCGCCGGCAGCTCGAGGAGCGGCCGTCCGGCCGGCGGCCTCAGCTGCCGTACCAGCGTGACGTTCCCCGCCGGGTCGACCGCAACGACGGCCACGACGTCGGGCCGCACGACGATCTCGCGCTCCCGGCCGGCCCAGCGCTCGAGGTTGACGTCGAGCCAGCGCCCCGAGAAGACCGTGCGCGCCGACTCAGCCTGCATCGAGCCACGAGCCAGCGAGGCGACCGGCCGCGAACGCAGCCGCGAAGAACCAGGGGTCGTCGGCCGGTCCGCGTCCCATAGTCGACAGCGGCAACCCGGCGCACGCGTCCTCCCAGCCGCTGACGTCGACCGAGGTCAGCCCATCGATGCCGGTCGGCGCCTCGAGGCCCGCCGGCCAGGCGACCCTCAACGGTCCCGAGCGTGAAGCGAAGGACGCCCTCGACGTGGTGCGAGACCGGCCGGTGGCGATCGCGAGCGTCGACCGTCGACACGCGAGGAGCGAGCACGGGCCGGCCGTCGAGCGCGATCGCCGCGTTGGCGGTCTCGGCGAGGGTCAAAGCCCCGTGACCCAGCTCGGAACCGGTGCCGACGATCCCCGGCCCGACGCTGCAGACGGCCACATCGAACTCCTCCGCGGCGACCCAGGCGAGCGCGGATGCGATGGTGACGCAGGCCACGTCCCCGTCCACGCAGGGACCGACGCCGACGGTCGCCCCGACGAACCCCGTTTCTCGAAGGATACGGAGCGTGTCGGACATCGAGACGGGGAGCGCTCCGCCCGAAACCTGGACGTACGCGATCCGCGGCCGGCGCCCGAGGGCTGCGCAGACAGGCGCGACCTGGCTGTGCAGGGTGCAGCAGACCACCGGCAGCCCGTCGACGGCAGACGGGAGCTCCCGGTCTTCCTCGACGTGGTTGACCGCCACCTGCAGCGACGTGTACGGCAGCTTCATGACATGCGCTCCGGGATCGGGGCCGAGGCCGAGCCCCCGCGTCAGGTTGACGTGCAGCACGTCGAATCCGCCCGACCCGAGCCCGAGTTCCCGCGCCTGCGTGTTGACGACGACGTCGTCGTCGACGGCGACGGGGCCCGTCAGCCTCGGATAGGCCAAGCACGGCACGCCGTCGACCTCGAGCCTGACGAGCCCGTCGTGACGCTCCCTGACAGCCGTCACCCGCCCGCGGCGGAGGCTAAGCGACATCGCGAGCCAGATCCACGATCGCCAGCGTGACGCCGACCATGGCCTCCAGGTCGGCGACGGCGATGTGCTCCCGCGGGCCGTGGATCTCGGCCATCCCGTTCGCAAGGACGACGCACGGGATGCCGCGGGCGCGGAAGACGTTGGCGTCCGCCCCGCCCCCGACCTCGACCTCGCGCGGCTCGAAGCCTGATCGGACGAGCGCCTCACGCGCAAGCCCGAGCGCGAGATCGTCCGGGTCGACGCGGTAGCCGCGGTACAGCTCGCTTACCTGGGTCTCGACCTCGCAGTCCGTCACGGCTGCGGCGAACGCGAACGCGTCGAGCATCTCCTGGACGAGCGCGACGAGCGTGGCCTCGTCGCGAGAGCGGGCCTCCGCGACGAGCGAGCACCGCTCCGGGACGACGTTTCTGGCGCTGCCGCCGTCGATCCTGCCGATGTTCGCCGTCGTCCGATCGTCGAGGCGCCCCAGCCGCAGGTCGGCGATCGCCCGCGCGGCCGCTTCGATCGCGGAGCGTCCCTCCTCGGGATTCATGCCCGCGTGAGCGGCCTGGCCGCGGAAGACGACGTCGATGGTGCGTTGGAACGGCGCGGCGACGACGACGTCGCCGATCGGGGCGGCGTGGTCGTAGACGAATCCCGCCCGCGCGGTGAGCCAGGCTCGCATCGAACGCCGCCGCTCCCTGGCAGCCCGTCTCCTCGCGGGTCGTGAACACGAGCTCGACGCCGGCGTGCGGCCGGTTCTCCACGAGGATCAGCCTGACCGCGTCGAGCATCGCTGCGACGGCCGCCTTGTTGTCGGCGCCGAGTATCGTGCCGCCGTCGTTTCGGACGACGCCGGCGTCGATCACGGGAACGATCGGCCCGCAAGGCTGCACCGTGTCGAGGTGCGCGCAGAAGAAGATCGGCAAACCCTCGCCCTCTTCGGTGGCCGGAAGACGAACGGAGATGTTCCCCGTGTCGGAGCCGATGACGGCCCCGCTGTCGTCGATCTCGGGCGCCAGGCCGAAGTCCTCGAGCTCGCGGAGAACGCGTCGGGCGACGGCCTGCTCCCGGCCGGGCGGGCTCTCGATCGCCGCGAGCTCCATGAAGAGCGCGACTACGTCCAGGGCGGAGGCCGTCGACACGGCCGAGATGCTACTAGCCGTCTGCCGGTCGGCCGTCCGCCGACCGCTCGCCGCGTCCGAGCACGACTCGGTCGTCTGCGTCATCGACCAGCAGCGGATCGTGCGTGGCACAGACGACGGCGGTGTCGTGACCGGGCGAGGGAGACGAAGAGCGACGGGCGGGGCTCCTCGGTGCTCGAGACGCTTCTCGACGCCCTCTTCGAGGCCTGCGGCCGGGAGACGAGGCCGGTCGCCGCGGGGGCCGGCGCCGGTATGTTCTCCGGCCCGGAGCCCGTGCTCCGGGAGGTCTAGGCCGAGTCGCGGGAGCCGGCCCGAAGCGGCGCGCTCTCGCGGGTGAGCGCGCGCTGTAGCGCAGCGCCGACGAAGTCGCGGAAGAGCGGCGCCGGGCGCATCGGACGCGACTTGAACTCGGGATGGAACTGGCTCGCGACGAACCAGGGATGCTCGGGGAGCTCGATGACCTCGACGAGCCGGCCCTCCTGGAACGTCCCCGAGATGACGAGGCCTTCGTCGACGAGGCGAGGTCGGAAGTGGTTGTTCACCTCGTAGCGATGCCGGTGGCGCTCGAAGACGACGCTCTCGCCGTAGGCCTCGTGCGCCTTCGTCCGCTCCGCGAGATCGACCGCGTCGGCGCCGAGCCGCATGCTGCCGCCGAGGTCCTCGATCTCCTTCTGCTCCGGAAGGAGGTCGATCACGGGGTACGGCGTCTCGCGGGTCGAACTCGCTCGAGTTCGCGCCTTCCAGGCCGCAGACGTTCCGGGCGAACTCGATCACGGCGACCTGCATGCCGAGGCAGATCCCGAGGTAGGGGACGCCACGCTCCCGCGCCACGCGGGCGGCGAGGATCTTGCCCTCGATCCCGCGCGTGCCGAAGCCTCCGGGAACGAGGATGCCGTCGGCGCCCGCGAGCTCCTGCTCCGCCGCCTCGACGTCCGCGCCCTCTGCGTCGACCCAGCGTAGGCGCACGTTCGTCCGGTGGTGGATGCCGGCGTGCTTGAGCGCCTCCGCGACGGACAGGTACGCATCCTGGAGCTTGACGTACTTCCCGACGAGGGCGATCTCGACCTGCCCGCGGCGTGCCTGGATTCGCTCGACGAGCGCCGTCAGCGCCGAGAGGTCTGCCTGCTCCGCGTCGAGCGCGAGCTTCTCGCAGACCAGGGCGTCGAGCCCCTCCTCGTGCAGCGCCGTCGGAACGAGGTAGACGTCCTCGACGTCGCTGTTCGCGATGACCGCCTTCGTGTCGATGTCGGCGAAGAGGGCGATCTTCTCCCGGATGTCGCGCGACAGCTCGTCGCGGGACCGGCAGACGACGATGTCGGGGTGGATACCGATGCGGCGAAGCTCGTTGACGGAGTGCTGCGTCGGCTTCGTCTTCAGCTCGCCGGCCGCGTCGATGAACGGCACGAGGGTGACGTGCACGTAGAGGACGTTCTCCGCACCCTCCTCGCGCCGGAACTGGCGGATCGCCTCGAGAAACGGGAGCGACTCGATGTCGCCGACCGTGCCGCCGATCTCGGAGATGACGACGTCGGCGTCGCTCGTGGCGGCGACCCGGCGGACGCGGTCCTTGATCTCGTTCGTGATGTGGGGGATGACCTGGACGGTCGAGCCGAGGTACTCGCCCTTGCGCTCCTTCCGGATGACCGTGTACCAGATCGACCCCGAGGTGTGGTTGGCGTTGCGCGAGAGGTTCTCGTCGACGAAGCGCTCGTAGTGACCGATGTCGAGGTCGGTCTCCGCCCCGTCCTCGGTGACGAACACCTCGCCGTGCTGGAACGGGCTCATCGTGCCCGGGTCGACGTTGATGTACGGGTCGAACTTCTGGACCTGGATCCGCAGCCCGCGTGCCTTCAGGAGCGTGCCGAGCGAGGCTGCGGTGATGCCCTTTCCGAGGGACGAGACGACGCCGCCGGTGACGAACACGTACTTCGTCCGCGGCGTGGTCACACGCGCACTCTTCCGGCCCTGTCGATCGCGGAGAGGATCGGTGTCCGCTCGATTAGCGCGCCGAGCGACGTTCGCTCGCCGAGGAGGTTGAGCGCTGAGGCGACGCCAACGGCCAGCCAGCGCTGCCTCTCGGTGAGCCGGTCCACGAGGCTCAAGGCTAGCACGGCCCCGAGGCTGTTCGATCCTGCGTCACCCAGCATCATTCGCTCGCGGAGATCGTACGGAAGGAGCAGGACGGCCACTGCCGCGTAGGGCCCTGCGCCGTCGCGGCGCAGCCAGAGGGCGAGCGGCAGGAACCCCTTCAGCGCCCGGCCGGGTCGCGTATCGAGCTGGTTGACGCCGTTGGCGCACAGCCCGACGAGCAGCGCCCCGCTCAGCGACCGAGTCGCCACAAGGCCCGCCGCCGGAATCGCGACCAGCTTCAGGACGCCGGTCGTGCGAAGGGCCCGAAGATGCTCGCGCCAGCCCCGCTCCCCTCCGCTCCAGAGGTCGTCGGCGAGCCCGGCCGCGGCGATCGTGGCGACCGCGAGAGCGTCGCGGCGAGGAGACCGGATGCCGGCGAGAACGACGGCGGCGCCGAGGAGCGGCAGCCGGTTCCCGCGCGCGTTCGTCGCGAGCGGCCCGGCGGCGAGGCCGAGGTCGACGAGCTGCAGCCCCCGGTGAGCAAAGCCCCGGAGATCCCGCGCTGTGGCGCGATGGCGAAGCGGCAGCTCGATCTCGCGGACGTCGAGCCCCGCGCGAACCGCGTCGATCGTCATCCGTGCCTCGCAGCCGAAACCCCGGGCGAGCGGAAAGCAGGCCGCCCGTGCGCGCTCCGAGAGGAACCGCTGCCCGGACAGCGGCTCGCTCGCCTCGAAGCCGCAGCGGAGCCGCAGGAGGCGGCGGGCGGCTTCCTTCGCGATGCCGAAGCCGCCGCCCTCCCGCTCGGCGAACGAGGCGATCGCCAGGTCGCCGCCCGCGGCGACGAGCGGGCGAAGGTCGCCGACGAGGTCGGCGTCGCAGAGAAGCACCGCGCCGAGGGGCGCGACCCGCTCGGCCGCGTTCAGCGCCTCGCCCTTGCCGAGGCGGGGGCCCCGGACCACGGTCGCACCGGCCCGAAACGCGGCCTCTGCGGTGTCGTCGCGCGAGCCGTCGTCGCCGACCACCACCCGTGCACCGGGGAACTCCTCCCGGAGGCGTCCGACGAGCGGCCCGATCCGGCCGGCCTCGTCACGGGCCGCCACGAGGACGGCGAGGCTACTCGGCGGCAACGGTGAGGGTCTCGACCGGCTCGATCGGCGGCACCACCCCGTCCGGGGCGCCGTCCCCGACGCCGTAGTTCCCCGGCTCGCCGCCGCAGAGGACGGTGGCCAGCGCAACGTGGCCGGCGAGCGCCTCGACGTCGTTCACGGTGGACACCCCCCGCTCGCGGAAGAACGGGACGGCCGTCGGGTCCGCGTCGGTTGCCTCGACCCCGACGACCGCGGCGCCCGTGCCGCTCATCCCGGCGAGGAGGCCGTCGACGAGCTGCTCGCTGCTCTGCACCGCCGAGGTCGCGTCGGGGTCGGTCGGCTCCTCCGGGACCCACCTGCGGACGACGACGACACCGTCGACCGGATCGGCGATCGACCCCGTCCGCTGGGAGACGAGATCGCTCGACAGGGTGTCCCACGTGCCGCCCTCCGCACCCTCGACGAGCTCACGTCCGAGCGCCTCGCCGAGATCGCCGAGCCGCCCGTCGCCCGCATAGGCGGCGAGCAGGGGATCGTCGGCGAGTGTCTGGGCGAGAGCGTCGGGATCGACCGGCAGCTCGAGCGCGACGACCCGGGGCGGCTCGGCCGAGCCGGCGTCGCCCAGCGTCTCCTCGATCTCGTTGCGCACCGCCGGGTCGATCTCCCCGAGGAAGACGATCCCGAACGACCTGTCGAGGCAGCGCTCGGCCATGAGCGCGGGGTAGGCCTCGTCCATGAGCGCGTCGACGGCCTGCTTCGCCTCTGCCGTGTCCTTCGCCCGCGTGTTCGCCGCCTCGAGCTGCTTCTCGAGCGCGCCGATCTTCTGCTTCGTGACCGCCTCGGTCGCCCTGCTCACGTCGTCGCTCGAGACGATCGCGACACCGATCACGATCCCGACGGCGAGCGCGACGAAGACGGCCGCGAGCGATGCGATGTGGTAACGCAGGTCGAACATCTGTCAGAGCTCTGCCGCAGTCTGGCACAGCGCGACGAGGCGGCGCACCGCCTCCTTGGGAACCGGGCGGAGCCCCTCGAACGTGATCCGCGTCCAGGGTCCCTCGATCGCGACCGTCGCTGTCGTCCGGCGCGTCGCGGCCGGCTCGAGGGAGATGCTCGCCTCGATCTCCTGCTGGACGTCGTGCCACGCGAGCAGGCCCCGCTCGACGATCCTCCGGATGACGATGACTCCCTCGCCCCCCGGACGGCGCAGGAGGTTCGAGGTGGCGGCGCGGGTCGAGCCGCGGACGACCGCCCAGCGCGCGCCCTCGGCGAGACCGCGGCGATCGGGCTGGACGCCTGCGTATCCCGGCCACCAGTCGGGCAGGTGGTACGGCTCGCCGACGAGCTTCCAGACGTCCTCTACCGGCGAGAGGAGCACGCCGGTGGCGGTCAGCTTCATGTCAGGCCGAGGATGGACTGCAGCCGGTCGACCAGCGCCGAGATGAACTCCCGCAGCGCGGGGGAGGCCGCGACGGCCGCCGCGATGACGGCAAGCACCCCGAAGAGGAACGCGACGAGCGGCCAGAGCCCGACGCGCTGGCGGAAGAGACGCGAGACGCCCCGCGCGTCGACCAGCACCTCCCCCACCTTCAACCGGGTCAGGAACGTGGACGACATCCCGGCGCGGTTCCGCTCGAGGAACTCGATCAGGTTGAAGTGCGTTCCCACCGCCACGATGAGATCGGCGCCCTTCTCGTAGGCGAGCAGCATCGCGAGGTCCTCGCTGATCCCCGGGGTCGGCACGAGCATCGAGGGCAGGCCGAGCCGGTCGAGCCGTTGCCGGCCCGGTGCGGCGCCGTCGTCGTAGGCGTGCACGACGAGCTCGGCACCGCTCTGCAGCGCCGTGTCCGACACGGAATCCATGTCCCCGACGATCACGTCGGGGCGGTACCCCGCCTCGAGCAGCGCGTCCGCGCCCCCGTCGACCGCGACGAGCACGGGCTTGAAGTCGCGGATGTAGGCCCGGACGATGACGAGATCCTTCTTGTACCCCGGGCCCCGCGCCACGACGAGCGCGTGGCGGTCTCGGAAGCGGGTCCGGAGCTGTGGCAGCTGGATGCCCTCGGCGAGGAGCTGGCCTTCCTCCCGCAGGAAGCGCATCGTGTTGTCGGCGAACGCTTCGAGGGCCTCCGTCACGCGGCCCTGCTGCTCGCCGAGGAGCTGCTCGAGCTCGTCCAGCGAGAGCTCGTGCCCCGCGGCCACGCGGGTTCCGTTGCGGAACAGCGAGGCGCCCCGCACCGACAGGCGCTCCCCCTCGCGCACCTGCTCGAACAGCGGCGCACCCGGCGCGTCGATCAGGCAGACCCCGCCGCGCACCAGCTCGAGCGGGCCCGGGTTCGGGTAGCGCGGGCTGACCGACGGGGACACGTTGACGACGACGCGAACGCCCGACTCGACGAGCTCCTCGGCCGATACTCGGTCGAGCTCCGCGTGGTCGATGATCGCGATGTCCTCCGGGCCGAGCCGCCGGACGAGACGCTTGGTACGCCGGTCGAGCCGCGCCGTGCCGTTGAACTCGACGGCTCTCACCGGATCGCCTCCAGGAACTCCGCGCCGCCGAGCATCCGCTCGAGCTCCTCGGCCCGCTCGGCCTTCCCCAGCGCCTCGATCTGCGTGTGCGTCGGGTCTCCCGGCACCTTCTCGACCCGCAGATGGCGGTCCGCGGCGCTCGCGATCTGCGGCAGGTGCGTGATCGCGACCAGCTGCGAGGTGGCGGCGAGGCGCTTGAGAGCATCGGCGACGGCGTGGGCCGTCCGCCCCCCGACGCCGGCGTCGATCTCGTCGAAGACGATCGTCGGCTCGCCCACCTGGGCGTGCGCGACGGCCCGCAGCGCGAGCGCGATGCGGGAGAGCTCGCCGCCCGAGGCTGTCGTGGCCAGGGGCGCGAACGGCAGGCCGGGATTCGGGCGAATGAGGAACGTCGTCTCGTCGCCTCCCGCCGGGCCGGCCTCGCGCTCGGCCAGCTCGACCAGCAGCTCCCCGTCGGCGAGCCCGAGGCCGGCGAGCTCGGCCCGCGCAGCCTCGGCGAACGGCTTGGCACACGCACGCCTCTCCCGGCCGAGCTCGTCGGCGAGGGCGTCGTAGCGCATCTCCGCCTCGGCCGCTGCGGTGTCTGCAGCGGCGAGCGGATCGGCCCCGGCCGCCAGAGCGTCGAGCTCTGCGCGGGCCGCGCTCGCCCGCTCGACGAGCTCGTCAGCGGACGCGGCCGCGAACCGGCGCTTGGCGTCGCTGATCACCCCGAGCCGCTCCTCGACGTGCTCGAGCCTTCCCGGCTCCGCCTCGAGCGACGCCAGGAACGCGCGAAGGCCCGACGCCGTCTCGCGCAGCCGAACCGAGGTGTCGGCCAAGTCTGTCACCGCGTCCGCGAGCTCCGGCACGAGCCCGGCGACCGGATCGAGCGAGCGCTGGGCCCGGGCGGCGAGATCGGCTGCCCCTTCGGCGTCGGCGAGCTCCGGCGCGAGCGCCTCCGCGGCGGCGAAGGCCGCGTCGGCGAGCCCGGCCGCGTTCCGCAGCCGCTCGCGCTCGGCCCGCAGAGCCTCCTCGCTTCCCGGTTCGAGCCCGTCGGCCGCGGCGACGAGAGCCTCGAGCTCGGCGGCGCGGGCTTCGGCTCCGGCCGCGCTCGCGGCGAGCTCCTCGCGATTCCTGCGCGCGGCCTGAAGCTCACGCCAGGCCACGGCCGTCGCCCGTCGCCGCGCGAGCTGTTCCTCCCCGGCGAAGGCATCGAGCGTCTCGAGCTGGTGGGCAGGACGGGCGAGGCGCCGCTGCTCGAACTGGCCGGACATCGCGATGAGGCGCTCGACGAGTGCCGCAACGTCCTCCCGCGCTGCGGCCCGGCCCCAGGCGTACGCGCGGCTGCGGCCGTCGGCGAACACGCGCCGGGCCGCGACGAGCCCCGACTCCCCCTCGGGTCGCAGCTCGGCGACGGCCGCGAGAGCATCGTCGTCGAGCAGCCCGTCCGGGAGGTCGAGCTCGGCCTCGACGTAGGCCTCGGAGGCGGCCGGGCCGACGTAGCCGGCCGATCCCTTCGCTCCGAGCAGCAGCCCGATCGCCTGGGCGAGAATCGTCTTGCCCGCTCCGGTCTCGCCCGTGACCACGTTGAGGCCCGGCCCGAGCGCCAGGTCGGCCTCGCGGATCAGGACGAGATTCTCGATGTGGAGCCTCCTAAGCACTGAGGAACGCATCCCTGTATCGGCTGAAGAACGTGACCTCCGGAAGGAGGGCGAGCAGCGCACGCTCGTCACCGACGTCGACCGAGAGCGCCTGGCCCGGCTCGAGCTCGCCGACCTGGTGACCGTCGACCAGCACGGTGACGGGCACGTCGGGAGTCTCGTTCGTCACGGTCATCCCGAGACCCGGCGGCACGACCAGCGGCCTGGCGTGGAGCGAGTGCGGCGCGACGAACGTGATCGCCATCGCGTCGAGGCCGCGCATGATGACCGGGCCGCCGTTCGAGAGGTTGTACGCGGTCGAGCCGGACGGCGTGCAACAGATCATCCCGTCGCACGCGGTCGGCCCGAGGTTCTCGCCGCCGAGCTTCGAGCAGAGCTCGATCATGCGGCCGGGCACCGAGCTCGTCGCGACGACGTCGTTGACCGCCGCGTGCGGCGTGCCGTCGACGCTCGCGCTGATCGTCGCGAGCTCGACGACGCGGTAGTCGCCGGCGAAGGCCCGGGGAAGACCTTCCTCCAGCGCGTCGCCCGGGATGCTCGTGAGGAAGCCGATCCGGCCGAAGTTCACGCCGATGACGGGCACGCGGCTACCGAGGAACCGGTGGAGGGCCCGCAGCATCGTCCCGTCGCCGCCGAGGGCGATCGCGAGGTCGAGGTCCGCTGCCTCGTCGACCGGCAGAAGCGTCACGCCCGCGGCCGTGGCTACCGCCTCCAGTCGTTGCAGCGCCCCGCCGATCATGCTCGGCCGACCGTGGGTGACGACCGCCGCGCGCTCGACCCGGCTAACCGACTGCAGCGTCGATCCAGTCATCGATCTGCTCGGGCACGGGCGCGGCGGCTGCAACCGACGAGGCGTCACGGAGGTAGAGGAAGAACTCCCGGTTCCCCTTCGGCCCCGGAAGCCCGGAATCGCTGACGCCGGCAACGGCGGCGCCGAGCTCCTCGGCGGAGGCGACGAGCTCGCGCAGGACACGGCGATGCGTCTCCGGATCGCGGACGACTCCGCCGCGGCCGACCTCGGCGCGGCCGGCCTCGAACTGCGGCTTGACGAGGACCAGCGCACGCCAGCCGGGCTCCGCGCAGGCGAGCACGGCGGGCAGCACGAGCCCGGCGCCGATGAAGGACACGTCGCACGTGACGAACGTGGGCGCGAACGGGAGGTCGTCAGGAGTCAGCCGGCGCGCGTTCGTGCGGTCGACGACGGTGACACGGGAATCGCGAACGAGGCGCTCGTGGAGCTGGCCGCGACCTACGTCGACGCCACACACCCTCGCCGCGCCTGCCTGGAGCAGGCAGTCCGTGAAGCCGCCGGTCGACGCGCCGACGTCGAGGCAGCTCTCACCGACGACGTCGATCGCGAGCGAGTCGAGCGCGTGCGCGAGCTTCTCCCCTCCCCGAGACACGTACCGCGGGGGCTCGGTCACCTCGAGCGGCAGCGCCTCGTCCACGGCCGTTCCGGCCTTGTCGAAGCCCTTGACGCGCCCTGCGAGGACGAGAGCCTGGGCCTGCGAGCGGGACTCCGCCAGCCCCCGTTCCACGAGCAGCACGTCGAGCCGTTTCTTCACGACGGAAGAGTATCCGCGCCCTCGCCGCGGGACGAGTGCCCCGAGGGGACACCCCGCTCCGTCCGGCCGCCGGCCGGCAGCTCGAGCCTGCCGGAGCGGACGGGATCGACCGGGAGATGCACGAATCGGCGATACGCCGTCTCGGCGCGGGCACGGTCGCGCGAGAACCGCGCGAGCAGCCTTCTCACGTCGAGGAAGGGCGGGGCCCCGTCGAGCCCTGCCGTGGCCCGATAGCTGCTCCATTCCCAGGCGGCCGGATCGTCACAGAGACCGGCCGCTACGGGGTTCACGACCACGTAGCGGGCCACGGCCAGGAGGTGCTCGTCGCTCACGACCGCGGTGGCTGCGTAGCGGCCGCCGAAGAGGTGGCCGCGCCGGCGATGCCGCCGGTTGAACTCCTGCGCGAAACCGCCGTTCAGACGTTGCATGCCCTCCGCGAGGTTCGCCGCCGACGTGGTGAGGAGCAGGTGGTAGTGCGTGCCCATCAGGCAGTACGCCGAGCAGCGCCAGCCGTAGCGCTCGATGACCTTCATGAGCCGGCCGAAGAACAGCCGCCGGTCGAATACGTCACGAAACACGAACTCCTTGTCCACACCCCGGGCCGTGACGTGAAAGGTTCCCCCCGGACACTCGAGACGAGGCTTCCGCGGCATGCGACCGACTCTAGGCCGCGCCGTCTCCCCGAACCCGCCCAAGTGAGCCAACTTCGTAACAACTCCGGAACGAACTGCGCGCAACCTCATCCGGGGTCTGACCCCTGGTTTTCGAGCGCGCCCGCCCGGCTCGGACGCCTCCCGAGGCGCGCCGGGCTCGGCTCGCGAGAACGCTCGCGCTAGGCGTGCCGGTCGCGGATGGTCGCGACGAGCTCTGAGAGCACCGAGGTGTCGGCTGGAAGGGCGGCCAGCGTTGTCTCGACCCGCCGGCGCGTCTCGTCGGCGATCTCGCGCGCCCGGTCGAGGCCGTGCACCGACACGTAGGTGACCTTGCCGGCCGCCTCGTCCTTCCCCGGCGTCTTGCCGAGCTCCTCGGCGGTCCCGGTCGCGTCGAGGATGTCGTCGACGATCTGGAAGAGAAGACCGATCTCGTCGCCGAACGCGCGCCAGGGCTCCTGCTCCGAGGCCGGAACGCGGGCCACCTCGAGCGCACAGCCGACGCAGGCGCCGAGCAGCTTGCCGGTCTTCAACCGGTGGAGAGCGACCAGACCGTCGGCGTCGAGCTCGCCGTTGGTCGTGATGTCGACGTACTGTCCCCCGATCATCCCGAGCGTCGCCGAGGCGAGCTCGCGGGCAGGCCCCGGGGTCGGATACCGAAGCGCGAGACGGAACGCCTCCGCCAGCAGCGCGTCGCCGCCGAGGATTGCGACCGCTTCGCCGAAGGCGACGTGGGCGCTCGGCTGCCCCCGCCGCAGATCGTCGTCGTCGAGCGCGGGCAGATCGTCGTGGACGAGGCTGAACGTATGGACGAGCTCGAGCGCGCACGCCGCCGGCAGCAGCTCGCCCGGTTCACGTCCGAGCGCCTCTCCGGTCGCGAGGCAGAGCACGGGTCTGATCCGCTTGCCCCCGCCGAGGAGCGAGTAGCGCAGCGCGTCCTCCATCCGCCCGAGATCGGCCGAGAACGTGAGCTCGCCGAGGTAGGCCTCCGCGAGCGCTCGGAGCTCATCCGGACGGTGCATCCGACCCCCCGCGCCGCTGTCGCTCGATCTCGGCCTGGGCCTCCTTCGCCAGCTCGGCCAGGTCCTTGAGGACGTCGACCGCGGCTTCGGAGTCCTCTGCCTCCTCCAGGCGACGGCGGGCGTCCTCGAGCCGGTCGAGCAGGCTCTGAAGACGCTCGGTCGAGACCTCCGGCTCGCTCACGTGCCTACCCTAACGCGCCGGCCGGAGAGCTTCCGCCGTGCGCCCCACGGCACGCTACGCGGCCTCCCGCACGATGTGGCCGAGGATGCCGTTGACGAGGCTCGCCGCCTCGCCCGAGGCGAACCGCTTGGCCAGGTTTACCGCCTCGTTCACGGCGACCTCGACCGGAACCTCACCGCGGTCGAGCTCACGAATCGCCATGCGGAGGACGTTTCGCTCGACGATCCCGAGGCGGTCGGCCGTCCAGCCGAGCGCGGCTTCGGTGATCCGCCGGTCGAGCGAAGGAGCCCTCTCGACGACCTCCTCCGCCAGCGTGCGGGCAAACGGATCGATCTCGCCCTCGTGCAGCGACGCGAGCGGCTGCCCCGTGAGATCCCACTGGTAGAGGAGGAAGAGCGCCTGGCGGCGAGCTGCCCGACGTCCGCTCATGGCGCTCCGAGGGTGAGAAGTCGCCCCACGGCATCGTCGAGATACGCGGTCGTGTAGGCCCCGGCGGTGAAGTCCGCGCTGGCGACGATCTCGGCCGCGAGGCCCCTGGTCGTCGGCACCCCGTCGAGCTCGAGCTCGGCGAGTGCCCGTCCGAGCCTGGCGAGCGACCGCGGCCGATCCTCGTCCCAGACGACCAGCTTCGCGAGGAGGGAGTCGTACGTCGGCGGGATCGTGTACCCCTCGTAGACGTGGGTATCGACGCGCACGCCGGCCCCGAGCGGCGGACGGAATCGCGTGATCGTGCCCGGCGCCGGCAGGAAGCCGCGCGACGGGTCCTCCGCGTTGATCCGGATCTCGATCGCGTGGCCGCGGCGCTCGGCCCGCCCCGTCGCCGGTAACCCCTCCCCGGCCGCGACGCGGATCTGCCCGCGGACGAGATCGACGCCCGTCACCAGCTCGGACACGGGGTGCTCGACCTGCAGCCGCGTGTTCATCTCGATGAAGTAGAACTCGTCGCCGTCGACCAGGAACTCGAGCGTCCCGGCGCCGCGGTAGCGCATCGACGCGCAGGCCCGCGCCGCGGCGTCCTCGAGCTCGTCGCGGAGGCGCTGCGTGACGCCGGGCGAAGGCGTCTCCTCGATCAGCTTCTGATGCCGTCGCTGGATCGAGCAGTCCCGCTCGCCGAGCGTCAGCACGCCGCCCTCGCCGTCGCAGAGCACCTGGATCTCGACGTGGCGCGCGAGCTCGATCGCCTTCTCGAGGTAGAGCGAGCCGTCCGAGAACGCCGCCTCGGCCTCCGCGGACGCGGCCCGGAACGACGCCTCGAGCTCACCGGGCGACTCGACCAGCCGCATGCCGCGACCGCCGCCGCCGGCCGTCGCCTTGAGCAGCACGGGGTACCCGAGGCTGTCTGCGAGGGGCCGAAGCTGCGACTCGTCGAGCTCCGACGCCCCGGGCACGACCGGCACGCCCGCGGCGGCCATCGTCTCCCGCGCCCTGGCCTTGTCGCCCATCGCCTCGATCGACTCCGGTCTCGGCCCGATGAAGACGAGCCCGTTGTCCTCGCAGGCGCGGGCGAAGTCGGCGTTCTCGCTGAGGAAGCCGTAGCCGGGGTGGACTGCGTCGCAGCCGGTCGTCTCGGCCGCCCCGATGACGCTCGCGATGCTCAGGTAGCTCTGCGCCGGCGTGGGCGGGCCGATGCAGACCGCCCGGTCGGCGAGCCGTACGTGAAGCGCATCGCGGTCCGCGGTCGAAAAGACGGCGACCGCCTCGATCCCGAGCTCGTGGCAGGCGCGAACGACGCGGACGGCAATCTCCCCTCGGTTGGCGATGAGGATCCGATCGAACACGGCCAGGACGGCTAGACGGCGTCGAGCGGGCGCCCGTCGACCGGCTCGAGCTCGAACAGGAGCTGCCCGAACTCGACGGGCTGGGCGTTCTCGACGTGGATGCCGCGGACGACCGCCTCGAGCTCCGACTTGACCTCGTTCATGAGCTTCATCGCCTCGAGGATGCAGAGCGTCTGTCCGATGGCGACGGCGTCGCCGACCTCGACGAAAGGCTCCGCCTCGGGCTGCGGCGCCCGGTAGAACATGCCGACCATCGGCGACTCGACCCGGACGAGCCCGTTGTCCCGCGGCCCGACGGGTTCGTCCTGAGGCTCCGGCGCCGGGGCAAGCGGCGTCTCGGGGACGGCTGCCTCGAGCCGCTCGTCACTTCGCCGGACGGTGACGCGCATCTCCCCTTCCTCGATCGTCACCTCGCCGATCCCCGACGCCTGCACGAGGTCGATCAGCTCACGGATCCGGTCGGCTCGCGACTCCTCGACGCCTCCGGTCTCGAGCGTCTCTTCGCCCCGGGCGCGGGCGCGCACGGTGCGCAGGAGCGACTCTGCCGACTCGCCGAAGAGAGCGACGAGCAGCAGCTCCTCCTCGCTCGAGGCGATCCCCTTCGCCGAATCACGTACGTCTTCGAGCCGCACCGGCTCGGGGTCGGGCTCGGCGCTCGAGTCGGCGGCCGTCAGCTCGATCGCACGGGCGACCACGGCGTCGACCTCGCGCGGCGGAGACCCGTACCGTCCGGCGACGAGCGCGCGCATCTCGTCGACGACCGTCTGCCAGCGCTGAGCCGAGAGGACGTGCAGGAGCGCCTGCGACCCGACGATGTTCGCGATCGGCGCGGAGAGCGGCGGCCAGCCGCATTCCATGCGCACGCGGGCCAGCTCTTCGAGCACCTCGTCGAGGCGGTCCGACGAGCCCGTAGACCCGGAGGCGGTCGTCGAGGCTCGCGACGAGGCCGGCCGGAAGCCGGTGCTCCGCGGCCCGGACGGCGTCCCGAGGCGAGAGCGGCGGCACCGGCACGTCGCCGAGCGAGGCGTCGACCAGCTCGCAGGCCTCCCAGAGAGTCGCGATGTCGACACCCGTTCCCAGGCCGATGCCGGCGAGCGACTGCGAGAGCGCCTCCGCCGACGGGCGGTAGAGCGTGACCGCGACGGGGTAGATCGTGCAGCCGATCGGCGTCGCGCCGCCGCGGGCCGCCTCGAGCGCGGCTGCGAGGGCGCGTCCGGCGGCTCCCTGGCAGAACAGCCCGACGGGCAGACCGCTCGCCTCCCGCACCTGCTCGACGAGCTCGCGGGCGTGCGCAGCGTCCAGCGAGCCCGCCGGGTCGTTGACGATGATGCGCGACGGTCCCAGCTCCGTGATGCGCTTCGCGGGCTCGACGAGCTCGTCACGTGCCCCCGCCGGTCCGGGGTTGTGCACGAGCCCGACCGCTGCTTCCTTGCCGGCCGCGTGCACCGCCTCGACGGCACGCACGAGGTTGGCGACGTCGTTGAGCGGATCGTGGATCCGGAAGACGTCGATCCCGCTCTCGGCCGCGCTCGCGACGAAGCGTCGGACGAGGTCGTCCGCGAGAGGGCGGGAGCCGACCAGGAAGCGACCGCGGAGAGCCATCCCGAGCGGCGTCTGACACCGCGCGGCGAGCGCGCGGATCCGTGCCCACGGGCTCTCGACGCCACCCTCGACGAGGGAGTCGAAGCACCCTCCCCCCGACACCTCGAGGCAGCCGAAGCCGGCCCGGTCGAGGGTGCCCGCCAGCTCGAGCAGCTTCGCAGTGCCGACGTGCCGGGCGAGCGGCTCCTGACTGAGGAGCCGGATCGTCGTGTCCCAGAGCTCGGCCACGTCAGGCGCGCGAGATGTACCGGCGCTCGCGCGTGTCGACCTTGATCCGGTCGCCGACGTTCACGAAGAGCGGGACCTGGACGACCGCTCCTGTCTCGAGCGTCGCCGGCTTCGTGACGTTCGACACCGTGTCCCCCTTGACCCCCGGCTCGGTCTCGGTCACCGCGAGCTCGACCGAGGCAGGAAGCTCGATCCCGCCCGGCCGGCCGTCGAGCGTGAGGAGCATGACTGAGCTCGAGGGGAGGAGGAACTCGAGCTGGGACGTGACCTCCCCCCGCGGAAACGAGATCTGCTCGTACGACTCGGAGTCCATGAACACGACCTCGTCGCCGGCGTCGTAGAGGTACTGCACGCTCTTCGTCTCCGTGTGGACGCGCGGCATCTTCTCGCCGGCCCGGAAGGTGCGGTCGACGACGGATCCGGACTCGGCGTTCTTGAGTTTCGTGCGGACGAACGCGCCGCCCTTGCCGGGCTTGACGTGCTGGAACTCGACGATGCGCCAGACCTGCCCGTCGAGCTCGACGTGCATGCCGTTCTTGAACTGGTTCGTGGAGATCGTCTCGGCCACGGGGCTGGATTCTAGCGGCGGCTCCAGCCCGGCCCGGTCCCGAGCCCTGGCCGGCAGCGGGACCTCAACCCACCTGGCGCAGCTCCTTCGGAAACGACGTCAGCACCTCCGGCCCGCCGGCGCCGACGATCACGAGATCCTCGATCCGGATGCCCGCCAGGCCGGCCAGGTAGACCCCCGGCTCGACGGTGACGACGTTCCCTGCCTCGAGCACGTCCGTCGATCCCTTCGCGAGCCGGGGATCCTCGTGGATCTCCAGCCCGAGGCTGTGGCCGACGTTGTGGAAGACGGTGTAGCCGGCCGCCTCGACCAGGCCGCGCGCCACGGCGTCTACCTCGACGCAGCGCGCGCCGGGCGTCACCGCGGCGAGCGTGGCGCGCTGTGCCTCCAGGCAGGCTGCGTACGCCTCCTCGACCTCGGGCGGGAGCGCACCGGTCGAGAACGTCCGCGTGCAGTCCGAGCAGTACCCGTCGAGGATGCAGCCGCAGTCCACGAGCAGCGTCTCGTCCGGCTCGATCCGGCGGTCGCCCGGGTGGTGGTGAGGACGCGCGGCGTTGGGGCCGCTCCCGACGATCGAGGGGAAGGACAGACCATCCGCGCCGAGCTCTCTGAAGGTCAGCTCGATCCACCAGGCGAGCTCCGCCTCGGTCCGGCCGACGACCGGCTCGGCGGCGAGGCGCTCGAAGAGCCGATCCCCGAGCGCGGCGGCCGCGCGGATCGCGTCCAGCTCGCCCGCGTCCTTCACCGCGCGAAGGCGCTCGACGGCACGCTCGGTGGGAACGAGCTCGACGCCGCTCGCGGCGAGCTTCGCGTGCCCCGCGACGGTCACGGCCGCGGCCTCGAAGCCGACCCGTCCGCGCGCGAGCTCGGCCAGGCGGCCCCGGAGGTCGTTCGGGGGCTCGTTCGTGATCTCGACCGCGTCGACCCCGGGAACTCCGCCGGCCGCCTCGATGTAGCGGCCGTCGGTGAGAAGGAGCACGCGGTCTGCGTCGACGAGCAGCGCGGCATTCGAGCTCTGGAACCCGCACAGGTAGCGGACGTTCACCCCGTTCGTGACGAGCAGCGCGTCGACCCCGAGCGCGGCGAGCGACTCCCGGAGCGCATCGAGCCGCGCGCTCACGACGCTCCCGCCAGCCAGGCGAGCGCCTCCTGGTAGCCCTCCGGCCCCTTGCCCACGACCCGGTGGGAGACGACGTCCTCGAGCACGGAGGTGCGGCGCCACTCCTCCCGCTCGGCGATGTTCGAAAGGTGCACCTCGACCACGGGCACCGTGAACAGCTCGATGGCGTCGCGGATCGCATAGCTGTAGTGCGTCCAGGCGCCGGGGTTGACGACGACGCCGTCGACCCAGAGCCTGATCTCGTGGCACCAGTCGACGAGCTGGCCCTCGTGGTTCGTCTGGAAGCACCGCACGGACGCGTCGAGCTCCATCGCCCATTCGTAGATGCGGGTCTCGAGCTCGTCGTAGCTCATTCCGCCGTAGAGCGACGGGTCGCGATCGGCGAGCGCGTTCAGGTTCACCCCGTTCAGGACGGCGATGCGCACGACCGGGCGAGTCTACTTCGCCCGTGCCCTCGGACGAACCGGGGGCTCAGGACTGGGCGAGGCGCCCGACCTCGGCCCGAACCTCCTCCGCGGGCAGCTCGACCGGGAAGACCGGCGCGCCGGGCGCTTCGAGGAGGACGAGCCGCACGCGGCCCGCGAGCGCCTTCTTGTCGCGGGCCATGGCCTCCCAGGCGGCCTCGGGATCGACACGGGCGGGCTCGCAGGGCAAGAGCGCCTCGACCTTCTCGAGGACGCCTGCGTCGAGCCCCAGGTGGCGGATCGAGAGACGGAGCGCGGCGCGGAGCCCGAGCGCCACAGCCTGGCCGTGCGTCGGGCCCTTGTAGCCGCCCGCCGCCTCGAGCCCGTGCGCGAACGTGTGACCGAGGTTGAGGATCGTCCGCCGCCCCTGCTCGGTCGGATCCGCAAGCACGACCGAGGCCTTGAATGCGGCGCAGGCCCGCACGATCCCGTCGTCGTCGAGGCGCCAGACCTCCCGGCCGGCGAGCAGCCCGGTCTTGACAACCTCGGCCATCCCCTCGGCGCGCAGGGCGGGCGGGAGTGTCTCGAGCAGGCTCGGGTCGATCACCACCCGGGCGGGCGGATGGAACGCGCCGACCAGGTTCTTGCCGTGCTCGAGGTCGATCCCGGTCTTGCCGCCGATGGCCGCATCGACCTGGCCGACCAGCGTCGAGGGCACCGGCACCCAGCGGACGCCGCGGAGATACGTCGCCGCGACGAACCCGGCCACGTCGGTCGTCGTGCCCCCGCCCAGCGCCACCACCGTGCCCGAACGGTCGAGCTGCAACTCGTCCCAGAGCCTCGCGCAGACGTCCAGCGATTTCGCACGCTCGCCCGAGGGGACGGTGTGGGACGACGTCAGGCGCTCGCCGAGCTCCGGCCGGTGGAGCGGAAGAACGCCCTCGTCGGCGATCAGCGCCAGCTGCCCGCTTCCCGGGACGAGCTCCTCGAGACGCGCGAGCGCTCCGCGCTCGACGACGATTCCGCCCGCGGCCAGGAGGACGCCGTCCACCCCCGCAGTGACCGCGTCGGCAGCCTCGGCGTAGGTCGCGCGTCGCTCCTCGTACAGCCGACGGAACCGCTCCTCGTCACGGGCGAGCGGCCGGTCGCTTCGCCTGACGCGCCGCCACGACTCGTCGACACCCACGTCGAGCCAGATCGTGAACGCGTGCTCGTGGAGCGCTTCGCGCGTCTCTGCCCGCCCCAGCGCTCCCCCGCCGAGCGCGAGCACGGCCGGTTCGCGGACGGCGAGCAGCTCGCGGGTCGCCTCGCTCTCGATCTCCCGGAACCGGGCCTCGCCGTCCCGATCGAAGAGGGCGGGGATGCTGAGACCGTGGCGGGACTCGAGCTCGGCGTCGACGTCGACGAACGGACGCTCGAGCAGGCGCGCGACCTCGGCGCCGGCGGTCGACTTGCCGGCCCCCATGAAGCCGACGAGCGCTAGGTGACGACCGTGCGCGGGGCCCATGCGATCCGCTCGACGTAGGCGCGGTGCGCCGCGACGAAGTCGCCGACGGAGTCGCCGCCGAACTTCTCCCGGGCGGCGGCCGCCAGCTCGAACGCGACTGCGGCCTCCGCGACGACCGCGAGCGCCTCGATCGCGCAGACGTCCGAGCGCTCGACGAGCGCCGACGCGGGGTCGCCCGTCGCCAGGTCGACCGAGCGGAGCGGGCGCATGAGGGTCGGCAGCGGCTTCATGGCCGCCCGCACGACGACGTCCTGGCCGTTCGAGATCCCGGCTTCGATCCCGCCGGCGTGGTTCGTCTCGCGGTAGAAGCCGTCCCCGTCCCGGAAGATCTCGTCGTGGGCCTCCGAGCCGCGCAGCGACGCGAGCGCGAAGCCGTCGCCGATCTCGACGCCCTTCACGGCCTGGGTCCCGAGCACCGTCCAGGCAAGCCGCGCGTCGAGCCGGTCGGCCTTCGTCGCGTAGGACCCCAGTCCCGGCGGGACGCCGGTGGCCCTGACCTCGACGATCCCGCCGAGCGTGTCGCGTTCCGCCCGGGCGGCGTCGATCGCCTCGCGGATGCCGTCGGCCCCGCGGGCGCCTCCCACCTCGAGCACCGAGCCCTCGACTGCGATTCCGATCTGCGAGAGCAAGGCCCTCGCGACCGAGCCGGCCGCCACGATCGCGGCGGTGTGACGGGCGCTCGCCCGTTCGAGCGCGTCGCGGACGTCGCGCAGGTCGTACTTCATCACGCCCGCGAGGTCGGCATGCCCGGGACGCGGGAGCGTGACCTCCTTCGTGCCCTTGCCGTGCGGCTCGCCGTCGGGAGGCCACGGGCTCATGCCGTACGTCCAGTTCTTGTGGTCACGGTTGCGGACGACCAGCGTGAGCGGCGTTCCGAGCGTCCGCCCCTGCCGGAGGCCGGTCATGACCTCGACCTCGTCCGTCTCGATCTGCTGGCGCGGGCTGCGGCCGTATCCCTGCTGGCGTCGCCGGAGGTCCGCATCCATGGCCTCTCGGTCGAGGACGAGCCCCGCCGGGAGGCCCGTGACGATCGCGACAAGCCCCGGGCCGTGGGACTCGCCGGCCGTGGTCAGCGTCAGCGTCATCGCGGATAGCCTATGCAGCCAGCGCCGCGCGCATCGCCTCCACGGGAGCCGGAACGCCGGTCCAGCGCTCGAACGAGGCGGCGCCCTGGCGGACGAGGATCTCGAGCCCGTCGACGACGACGGCGCAGCCCGCTTCCCGAGCGGCGGCCACGAGCGCGGTGGCGAGGCCGTCGGCCCGGTAGGCGAGGTCGACGACCTGCTGCCCCGCCTGCGGCAGAGCGACGAGCTCCTCACGGAGCGGCGTCGCGTTGACGAGGAGCGTCGCCTCGGCAGGGTCCGCCGGCCAGGCCGCGGTCGCGACGTCTGCGCCGGGGAAGATCCCGCTCAGGTGCGCGACCAGGCGCTCGGCGCCTTCCGGGCGGCGGGCGGCGACGCGAATGGCCGCCGCGCCCGCCTCGACCAGCGCGGTCGCGACGGCCTGGGCGGCGCCGCCGGCCCCGAGCACGAGGGCTCGGGCCTCGCGGGCGTCGACCGCGCCGGTGACGGCCAGGCCGTCGGTGCTCGAGCCGAGCACGCGGCCGTTCCGGACGACGATGGTGTTCGCCGACGCCGCCCGCAGCGCGACGTCGTCGACCTCGTCGCAGAACGCGAGCACGTCGGTCTTGTGCGGGATGGTCACGTTGGCGCCTGCGAACTCGAGCGCGACGAGACCTCGGACGGCGTCCCGCAAGCGGTCCGGCTCGCACGGAAGCGGGACGTACGCCCAGTCGAGCCCGGCGGCGGCGAACCCGGCGTTCTGCATGCGCGGCGAGAGCGAGTGCGAGACGGGGTGCCCGAGGATGCCGACCAGGCGCGTCGCGCCCGAGACGTGCTCTAGCACCGTGGCCCGTCCAGGAACGCGAGGAACTCCTCCTGGCTCTCGGTGAAGAAGTGCGTCTTGCAGTCCTTCTTGCGGGCGAAGTAGATGTAGTCGACGGCCGCGGGCTTCGCCGCCGCCTTCATCGAGGCGAGCCCCGGGTTCCCGATCGGCGTCGGCGGCAGCCCCGTGTTCAGACGGGTGTTGTAGGGGTTCTCCTGCTCGAGCTGACTCTGCGTTATCGACTCGTCGGGCGGGATGTCGAGCCCGTAGCGGATCGTCGAGTCGATACCGAGTGTCATCCCGGCGCGGAGGCGGTTGTAGATGACCGCCGCGACGAGAGCGCGCTCCTTCGCCACCCTGACCTCGGCCTCGATCATGGACGCGATGATCAGCACGTCGTAGGGCGTCAGGTTGCGCTTCTCCGCCGCCCTGAGGTCGACCTGCGACCAGGCCCGGCGGAAGGCGGCCAGCTGGAGCTCGACGAGCTCGCCGGCGGTCGTCGCCGTCGTGAACTCGTAGGTCGCCGGGAAGAGGAACCCTTCGAGCGGCAGGCGCCTTCTCTCCGCGCCGAACTCGGCCGGAATCGGCGAGCGCCGCGTCTCGGCGAGGTACTCCTTCGGCACGAGCGCCGTCTCGAGGCCCCGCTCTTCCTTCGCGATCCCGTTGACGGCCCCGATCCGCCTGGCCATCTCCTCGCGGGTGAAACCCTCCGGGAAGACGATCTTGAGCGTCGGCAGCGCCGGCACCGGCGTGTCCGCGCTCGTCGTCGCCGCAGCCGAGTCGTCGCCTGAGCTGCGAAGCACGACGACCGCGATCGCGATCGCGGCTGCGCCGAGCAGGATCCCGAGCACGATGGGAAGCGCGTGCGAGGGCCGGTGACGGCGGTACTCCCGACGTTCCGGTGCCGCGGGCGGCCTCTCACGCGCCTCGGGAGTCAGGCCCGGCGGGTCGTCCACGTCAGGTATCCGGTCAACAGGTGCGCGGCGGCGCGCGCATCCTCGGGTGAGCGGGGCTGGCCCGCCCCCGTGTTCCCCGAGCGCGCCAGGCTCGTCGTGAAGCGCTCGTCGAAGGTCTCGACGGGAACGCGAACCGCCGACCGCAGCGACTCGACGAACGCCTCTGTCTCCTCGGCCTGGGCACCGTGCTCGCCGCGAAGCGTGAGCGGCATCCCGACGACGACGAGCTCGGCGCCCTCCTCCTCGACGATCTCGACGAGCCGCCGCCGCCCCTCGTCCGAGCCCGCGCGGGCAACGACCTCGAGCGGCCGCGCGACGGTGCCGCTCGGATCGGAGATCGCGACGCCGGTCCGCGCCGATCCGTAGTCGAGGGCGAGGACCTTCACGAACGCCGGATTCTACCGAGCAGGACTCCGGCTGCCTGCGGGCCGTCAGCCAGCCGGGGCCTGCCCGAGCTGCTGCATCAGGTTGACTCCGTCAAAGACGCCCCAGCGTTCCACAGCCTTGCCCTCCTCGATGCGGACGATGTCGATACCTGTGATGTCGACGCTCTTGCCCGTGGGAGGGATTCCGAAGTACTCGCCGTTATGGGTGCCGGTCATGCGCACTCGGGCGATCACGGTGTCACCATCCGTGTAGATCGCCTCGGGTGACAGCTTCAGGTCGGGGAACGCAGACCGCATGCGGTGAAAAACCTCCTTGACGCCCTCAGCGCCAGGTGCTTGGTCTGGTTCGGGATCGTGATCGATAAAGGCGGGCGCCATCATCTCGTCCAACTCGTCGAGGTCGCCGCTACTCATGATTGCGTAGGCGCGGCGTGCGAGTGCCTGCAGGTCTTCCGCCATCGGAACCACCTCCTGGGTCAGGTCGGGTTCGCGGATCGTAACGCCGATCCAGTGACCAAGGTGCGCCGCCCGCGAGGCTGCGTTGGCGACACTTCACCTCCTGTCTAGCAACGGTAGAAGGACGTAGTTCTCGGGAACGGGGATTCCAGTTAGTTGGCTTGACGGCGACAGGGGTCAGAAGATCATGTGTCAAGCGCGTCAGTCTGCTTTGTGCGCTCGCGTTACTGCTAGTCGGTGTCGCGGCGGTCGTTGATGCGAGCGCGGCGCAGATCAGCTTCATGCCGGGCTGATCGGACGCCCGCACGAGCGCGGATTCGCTTGTGGCAGTGACGTTGTATTAGGAGACATTGTTAGTGGTAGTGGCTGTCCGGGCTCCCGATCGCAGTCGGACGGAACGAGCGTCCAGATGACGCCGGGATGACGTACCCGGAGCACGGCGAGAAACTCACGACGCACGGCGTCGAGGCGACCGGTCGCAGCGCCGGAGGGTTCGTTCGCCCGGTGTCGCCCGCGTCCGCCATCGCCTACGAGCCGATCGGATCCTTCGTCCCCGCGAGCAGCCCGGCGATCCGCCCATCGGCCTCGACGGCCAGGTCGATCAGCCTGTAGATCTCGGCGTCGTCGGTCACGCTCGAGCCGCGGTGCGAGATCCGACGCGGGCCCGCGACCGTCTCGTCACGAACCGCGCATCTCACGCGCGCTTCTCCCCGCGATCGTGGAGGTCGAACCCGAACCAAGGAGGAACATCGTGGATCGACGTCTGCGCCCCCGGCTCCGAGCCGCCCTTTTCGTGATCGTGAGCGTCCTCGCCTCGGTGATCGCGGGACCCCTCTCGGCCGCTCCGACCGAGCTCTTCGTCAGCGAGTACGTCGAAGGCTCGAGCAACAACAAGGCGCTCGAGCTCTTCAACGGAACCGGCGCGACCGTGACCTTGACCGGGAGCTACGACGTGCAGATCTTCGCCAACGGAAGCCCGACGGCCACGGCGACGATCCCACTGACCGGCTCCCTGCCGAGCGGCGACGTCTTCGTGCTGGCGCGGAGCACGGCAGTCGCGGCGATCCTGGCAGCCGCAGACCAGACGACCACGAACTTCCTCTTCTCGGGTAACGATGCGGTCGCGCTCCGCAGGGACGGCACGGTCGTGGACGTGCTCGGGCAGATCGGAGTCGACCCCGGCTCCGAGTGGGGTAGCGGCGATGCGAGCACGCTCGACAACACCCTCCGCCGCAAGCAGACGATCGAGAGCGGGGACGCGAACGGGGCGGACGCCTTCGTGCCCTCGCTCGAGTGGAACGGCTTCCCGCTCGACAGCTTCGACGGGCTCGGCAGCCATTCGTTCACCGGTGGCGGTGGGGGCGGCGGCGGGGGCGGCGGCGGAGAGAACACGCCGCCGGAGGCGGCCGACGACGCCGCCACCGCGGACGAGGACGACGCGGTCGTCGTCGTCCCGGTGCTCGGGAACGACTCCGACGCCGACGGCGATCCTCTCGTCGTGTCCGCGGTCTCCGAACCGGCACACGGAACGGCGTCGGTCGAGCCGGGCGGCGTCGGCTACCGGCCGGACGTCGACTTCGCCGGCACCGACTCCTTCACCTACACCGTCTCCGACGGTCGGGGTGGGACCGATACGGCAACCGTGTCGATGACGCTCACGCCCGTCAACGACGATCCCGAGCCAGAGGACGATGCCGCGACGACCGCTGAGGACATGCCGGTCGTGGTGGCGGTCCTCGGCAACGACCTCGACGTCGACGACGACCCTCTCCTCGTGAGCGCCGCCGACGGTGCCGCACACGGCACGACCACCGTCTCTCCGGACGGCACGAGCGTGATCTACGCGCCCGACCCGGACTTCAGCGGTCCCGACGGGTTCGAGTACACCGTCGGTGACGGGCAGGGCGGCTCGGAGTCGGCCGAGGTCCTGGTGACCGTCACGCCCGTCAACGATCCGCCGATCGCCGAGAGCGACGCCGCCAGCGTCTCGATCGGGGCCTCGATCGTCGTCGACGTGCTCGCCAACGATCGCCCGGGCCCGAGCGGCGAAGCCGACCAGACCCTGGCCGTCGTGTCCGTCGGCACGCCCTCACACGGCACGGCCGAGCTGATCGTCACGGGGCCCGACGCCGGGAAGGTGCGCTACACACCCTCGGCCGGCGCGCCCGTGTCCGACTCGTTCACGTACGAGGTCACGGACGGTCTCCTGACGGCGACCGGCACGGTCGAGGTGCGGATTGCCCAACCGTCGTTCCGCACGCTCTGTGGGCTGACGCCGACGATCCAGGGTACGCAGGGCGCCGACGTCATCACCGGCACGCCAGGCGACGACGTGATCCGCGCACGGCGCGGCAACGACGTGATCGACGGAAACGGCGGCAACGACATCATCTGCGCGGGAGCGGGAGCCGACCGCGTCACCACCGGGGCCGGCGACGACCGCATCGCAGCCGGAACCGGCGACGACTCGGTCGACAGTGGAGCGGGCGACGACCGTCTACGCGGTGGTTTCGGCCGGGACACGATCCTCGGCGGCGCCGGGAACGACCAGGTGACGGCGGGGCCCGGCAGCGACACCGTCGATGCCGGTGACGGCGACAACCGCGTGTCGGCGGGCGAGGGAGACGACTCGATCGGCGCAGGCTCGGGGAACGACCGGCTGGACGGCGGGCCCGGGACCGATTCCTGCGACGGCGACGGCGGCCGGAACAGCATCGTCCGTTGTGAGAGCTGAGAAGCCCCTCCCCCACGGGAGCGCCGGGAAACCGGCGCTCCCGGCCCCGCTCGCAACCCACCGGAGCAGGTCAGGACAGGGCGTCGAGCAGGGCTCGCTCGGCCACTGAGATCGCCTCGGCGAGCCTCTCGGGATCCTTGCCGCCGGCCCGTGCCATCGACGGGCGCCCGCCCCCGCCGCCGCCGACCAGCGCGGCGGCGCTCCGGACGACGTCCGACGCGTTCGCGCCACGCTCGACGGCCGCCTCAGAGAGGTTCACGACGAGATGAACGCGCCCGTCGGTCGTCGCACCGAGAACGACGGCTCCCTGACCGGCCTTTTGCTTGATCCGATCGGACAGGTCGAGCAGCGTGTCGGCGTCCATCTCGCCCACCTCGGCGGCCACGATCGTGATACCGCCGGCCTCACCGGCCGATGACAGGAGCCCTTCGACGAGATCGCCGGCCGAGCCGGCGCCGGCCCGCAACTGCTTCTCGAGCCGGCTCCATGCCTTGCGCTCGGCCTCGAGCTCGTTCCGCAACCGCCAGGCCTCTCGTTCTCGCTCGAACAGGTAGCTGGCCGCCGCGCCGGAGGTCACGGCCTCGATGCGCCGGGTCGCCGAGCCGACCGAGCTCTCGGAGAGGATCTTGAACGCCCCGATCTCCGCGGTCGAGCGCACGTGCGTGCCGCCGCAGAGCTCGCGCGACGTCTGGTCGACCTCGACCACACGCACGACGTCGCCGTACTTCTCCCCGAACAGCATCATCGCGCCGAGCGCCCGTGCCTCGTCGATCGGCGTCAGGAACGTCCGCACCGGCCTCGCCTCGAAGATGCGCTCGTTGACCAGCCTCTCGACGAGCTCGCGCTCCTCCTCGCTCAGCGGTTGCGCGTGCGAGAAGTCGAAGCGGAGCTTGTCCGGGCGCACGGCAGAGCCGGCCTGCTTCACGTGGTCGCCGAGGACTCGGCGCAAGGCGTCGTGCAGCAGATGGGTCGCCGTGTGGTTCGCGGCCGTCGGAAAGCGAACGCTCCAGGGAACGGACGCCTTCACGCGGTCCCCCGCGCTGAAGCCGCCACCTTCGAAGACGAGCGCCTGGTCGTCTCCGAGACGCAGGGCCGCCACGAGCTCGGCGACGGCACCGCGCTCGCCCTCGATCGTTCCCTGGTCCGAGACCTGGCCGCCTCCCTCCGGATAGAACGGCGACTCGCGGAGCTTGGCGAGAAACCGCCCGTCCTCGAGCTGCTCGAGCGCCCCGATCTGGGTCAGCACCTCCGTCTTCTCGAAACCGACGAACTCGGTGACGAAACCTGCCTCACTCGCGAACCCTGCCGCCCGGTCGAGCTCGCCGGCCTTGCCGGCCCGCGAGCGCTCGCGCTGGTCGGTCATCAGGCGCTCGAACTCGTCCTCGTCGACGGGAAGCCCGCGCTCGAGGGCCAGCTCGCGGGTCAGCTCGAGCGGGAAGCCGTACGTGTCGTGGAGCCGGAATGCGTCCGCTCCCGAGATCCCGTCCGGGCTTCGCTCGAGCACCTCGTCGAACAGGCGCATCCCGGTCTCGAGCGTCTGCCCGAAGCGCTCCTCCTCGGCCGCGAGCGCGGCCTCGATCTCGGCGCGATGCTCGCGAAGCTCGGGATACGACGCGCCCATGAGCTCGACCACCACTCCCGCGAGCCGCGGGAGGAAGGGCGTCTCCAGCCCGATGCGGGATCCGTGCTGCACGGCACGGCGGATGACCCGCCGCATGACGTAGCCGCGCCCCTCGTTCTCCGGCGATGACCCCGTCCGCCGCGAGAAACGTCATCGCCCGGCCGTGGTCGGCCAGCACGCGGTGTGCCTTCGTCGCCTCCTCCGACTCGCCGTACCGCGTGCCGGTCTCGCTCTCGACCCAGTCCATGATCGCCTGGAAACCGTCCGTCTCGTAGACCGAGTGCACCCCCTGCAGGAGCGCCGAGCCGCGCTCGACTCCCAGACCGGTGTCGATGTTCTGCTTCGGCAGGGGCGTGAGCCGGCCGTCCTCGTGGAGGTCGAACTCCATGAAGACGAGGTTCCAGAACTCGAGGTAGCGGTCGCATTCGCAGCCCGGAGCGCAGTCGTCGCGTCCGCAGCCGTGCTCGTCACCGCGGTCGAAGTAGAGCTCCGAGCAGGGGCCGCACGGCCCCGTCGGGCCCGCCTGCCAGAAGTTCTCGGACCGCGGCAGGCCGCGGATGCGGTCGGGCGGTATCCCGACGCGCTGCCAGCCGGAGACGGCCACGCCGTCCTCGCCGAGCCCGAGCTCCGGGTCGCCCGCGAACACGGTCGCCCACAGGCGCTCGGTGGGAAGGCGCATGTGCCCCGTCACGAACTCCCAGGCGAGGTCGATCGCCCCGTCCTTGAAGTAGTCGCCCATCGAGAAGTTGCCGAGCATCTCGAAGAACGTGAGATGGCGAGCAGTCAGCCCGACTGCGTCGATATCGGTCGCACGAAAGCATTTCTGGACTGTGGTCAGCCGGTCCGCGGGCGGTTTCTCCTGGCCGAGGAAGTACGGCTTCAGGGGCTGCATGCCGGCCGTCGTCAGGAGGACCGAGGGGTCGTATGTACCGGGCACGAGCGACCCTGACGGCAGGCGCACGTGCCCGCGCTCTTCGAAGAACGCGAGAAACCCCTCCCGTAGCTGGTGGCTCGTGCGCACGATCCGATTGTAGGTCGGAGCGGCCGGGCCGCTCCCGTGTGCCGATCAGGCGCTGCGCTGCGGCGGCTCGCCCGGAGGCGCGCTCGGCGCTCCCTCCGTCTCCCCGCCGGTCGGGGCGGCCGAAGGCGCGTCGTCTGAGCCCGGCGCGGCGGCCTCGGCGGCGGCCGTGGCTGCTTCGGGTGGCGGCGGGGCGGCGGCAGCGGCCTCGGCCGCACGGCGGTCGACCTGCTCGAGCTCTTCGCCGATCTCGCGCTCGCGGCGACGGGCCGCGTCCCGGCCGGCCGCGACCGAGGACTTGAAGTCGTTGCCGGCCATGAACGCCGACGTGCCGTGCGACACGCCCTTTGCGAGACCCGACACCTTGGTCACCGGAGCCGTCACGGCCATCGAGACGGCCCGGACGGCGGTGTCCGCCTTGTCTGCGGCATCGACGGCGCTGTCGGTCACGAGGTCGACCTTCCCGAGCTGCTTGTTGACGTGGTCGAGCGACACCGACGCCTTGTTGAGGAGCGGGATCGCGGACAGCTCGAGGCTGGCGAGCAGCGAGGTGAGGCGACCGGCCGTCCCGGCGAGGCGGAGGAGCAGGATGGCGAGGGCAACCGCGACGACCACCAGGAAGACCGCGAGGCAGATCCACATCGCGTCCATGGCCGTGAAGTCGGCGATCGGCACGGGAGGATCCTACCTTCCCACGGGCTCGGGGTCGTTCCTCGCTACGCGGCGGCGGCGATCACGCCTGCGCCGACGACGACCTCGCCCTCGTAGAGAACCGCCGCCTGCCCGGGCGCGACACCGTAGAACGGCCGGTCGAGCTCGAGGTCGAATCCTCCGGGCGCAGCCATCACGTGCGCCGCGGCCGCCGGTGAGCGGTAGCGCAGCTTCGCCTCCACGCGCTCGAGCGGGACGTGCAGCCGTCCCGGCCGGACGGTCACCCGCCGGCGCCCGAGCTCGTTTCGTCGGCCGACGACGACCGTGTTGCTCCCCGGGTCGCTGCGCAGGGCATACAGCCGCTCGCCCGACCCGCCCACGCCGAGGCCCCGGCGCTGCCCAGGGGTGACGCTCCAGTAGCCGCCGTGCCGGCCGACGAGCGCCCCGCTCGAGTCGCGGACGGGCCCCGGCGACGCAGGCAGACCCTGTCGTTCCAAGAAGGCCCGATAGTCGTCGCCGCCGAGGAAGCACGCGTCCTGACTCTCCCGGCGCTCCGCCGCGGCGAGCCCGGCGGCACGCGCCTCGCGACGGGTCTCCTCCTTCGCCTGCTCACCGAGCGGGAACCACAACCGCGGGACGAGAGCCGGATCGACCTCGCCGAGCATGTAGGACTGATCCTTGTCGGTGTCCGTCGCCCGGGCCAGGAGGTGCTGCCCGCGGTGCTCGACCGTCCGCGCGTAGTGACCGGTCGCGAGCCGACGGGCACCGACTCGCCGTGCGAAGGCAAGCAGCTGGCCGAACCGAAACCCGCCGTTGCAGGTAACGCACGGGTTCGGCGTCTCGCCACGCCGATAGCCGGCGACGAACGGGGCGACGACTGCGCGCCGAAACCCCTCCCGCAGGTCGAGCGTGACGTGCGGGACGCCGAGCTCGTGGCACAGCCGGCGGGCCGTGAGAACGGCTGCGGGCGAGCAGCACGCGCGCGCGGCGTCGGCACCGGCCGGATCGATCCAGAGTCGGAGCGTGACCCCCACCGCCGAACCCTCACGCCGGGCTCGGAGCAGCGCCACGGCGCTGTCGACGCCGCCGCTCATGGCGACGGCCGTTCTCCCGGGATCGGGCTCAGCCCAGACGGCAGGACCGATCGCGGCCGCGAGCGCGTCCGTCGCAAGGTCGTCGCCGGGAGCTGCCGCAGCCTCGAGAAGCGACAGGCCGCGGATCTCGGCCAGGAGCTCGGCCATGCCCGGGCCGTCGCCGGCCACCGCGCGGATGACGCCGTCCGTCACCGAAAGCTCGGCCCACGCCCAGTCGCCCTCGCGACCCGCGTCTCCGACGAGCACGCTCATCCTGAAAGGCTACTGTGGCGGCTGCTTCAGCCGTATGCCGAGCTCGTCGAGCTGGTGCTGTTCGACGGAGCTCGGCGCGCCGGTCATCGGATCCAGGCCTGCCTGGTTCTTCGGGAACGCGATCACGTCCCGGAGGTTCGCTTCGCCGGCCAGCAGCATCGTCATCCGGTCGATCCCGAACGCGATGCCGCCGTGCGGAGGCGCTCCCATCGCCAGCGCGTCGAGCAGGAACCCGAACCGATCGCGCTGCTCCTCGGGCGAGATGCGCAGCGCGTCGAACATCTGCTCCTGCACCTCCTGGCGATGGATCCTGATCGAGCCGCCGCCGATCTCCACGCCGTTGCACACGAGGTCGTACGCCTGCGCGAGCGCCGCGCCGGGATCGCCGGCGAGCAACGGCTCGGACTCGGCAGTCGGAGCGGTGAACGGATGGTGGCACGCCGCCCAGCGCTCCTCGTCCTCGTCCCATTCGAGCAGCGGGAAATCGGTGACCCACACGAACCGCCAGGCATCCTCCTCGACCAGCCCGAGCTCGCGACCGAGATGGAGCCGCAGCTGACCGAGCACCCGGGAGACCATGGCCGGGGTATCGGCGCCGAAGAGAAGCGTCGATCCCGGATCCGGGCGTAGCGCCTCGAGCTCGCGTTCGGAGAGGAACTTGGCGATCGGAGACCGCACCTCCCCGTCCTCCGCGAACACGAGGTACGCGAGACCCTTGGCGCCCCACTCCTTCGCGAACTCCTCCAACCGCCCGAGGTCGGCCCGGGAGAGCTCGCGCGGCACCGTCAGGTAGCGAACCGCGGGCGCCCCGGCGAAGACGCCGAACTCCGAGCCGCGCGTGAGCTCGGTCGCGTCCTCGATCTCGAGCCCGAATCGCAGGTCGGGCTTGTCGGACCCGTACCGCAGGTCGGCGTCCTGCCAGGTGATGCGAGGAAACGGCGTCGCGAGCCCGACGTCGAGGCAGTCGCGCCAGACGGCCGACGCCATCGTCTCCATGAGCGCGAAGATCACCTCCACGTCCGGAAACGCCATCTCGACGTCGAGCTGGGAGAGCTCCTGAACGCGATCCGCACGGAGGTCCTCGTCGCGAAAGCACCGTGCGATTTGGTAGTAGCGGTCGAAGCCGGCGATGACGAGCAGCTGCTTGTAGATCTGCGGCGACTGCGGGAGCGCGAAGAAACGCCCCTGCATGAAGACGGCTCGGCACGAGGAAGTCGCGTGCTCCCTCCGGCGTGGGCTTGGCGAGGATCGGGGTCTCGATCTCGAGGAAGCCGGCGTCGTCCATGACCCGCCGGATGGCGGACACCATCCGCGAGCGAAGCGCGATGTTCCGCTGCAGCCGCGGCCGCCGCAGGTCGAGCCAGCGGTAACGCAGGCGGAGCGTCTCGTCGACTCCCTCCTCGTCCAGCTGGAACGGAAGCGGCGGGCAGCGGGAGACGATCTCGAGGCGGTCGACCTGCACCTCCACCTCGCCGGTCGGGAGAGCCGGATTGACCGCCTCCGGTGCCCGGCGGACGACCTCGCCCTCCGCGCGGAGAACGAACTCGTTTCTCGTGGCGTGGGCCGCCGCCATCGCCTCCGGCGCGCGCTCGGGGTTGATCACGATCTGGCACACGCCTGTCTTGTCGCGCAGGTCGACGAAGACCAGGCCGCCGTGGTCGCGGCGGGTATCCGCCCAGCCGGCCAGCGTGAGCCGCTCGCCGACCTGCGCCGGGCGCACCTCACCACACATCATGTCGCGCCAGCGCATCATCCCAGCACGACCTCGGCGATTCGCTCGATCGGCACGGTCTCGTTCGCGACCGTCGCGTTCCCCCCGTCGACGCGCACCACTCGGCGAGCGTGCAGTCGCCCGGCCTGCGTCAGCTGCCCCTTGACCGACCTCCCGGCGAAGTCGGCGTCGCAGGCGAGCCCCGCTCGCCGGAGGATGGCCATCTGGGCCATCACCCGCGGCCGGTCCGTGCCTTCGCCGCACACGATGAACACGTCGATCGGCTCCGGCTCCGGTCCGTCGCCGAGCGACGATCGACAGCCGCTCGATGCCTGCTGCCCAGCCGATTCCCGGCGAAGGGTCGCCTCCGACCTCCTCGATCAGATAGTCGTAGCGCCCGCCGGCGCAGACCGTGCTCTGCGCGGCGTCGAGACTGTCGTCGACGAACTCGAAGACGGTGCGCGTGTAGTAGTCGAGACCCGCGCACGAGCGTCGGCGCCAGCTCGTAGCTGACCCCGGCCGCGTCGAGGAACGCCCGCACCTCCGCGAAGTGGGCCCGGCAGTCCTCGCAGAGCGACCGGCCGATTTTGGGGGCGTCGGCGAGCACCTCCCGTACGGAGGGGTTCTTCGTGTCGAAGACGCGCAACGGGCTCACCGCCGCCTTGCGGCGCGCGTCCTCGTCGAGGTCCGCATCGTGGTCGGCGAGGAACCCGCGGAGCTCCTCGACATACGCCGGCCGACAGCTGCGGTCGCCGATCGAGTTCAGCTCGAGACGCAGCCCCTCGACCCCGAGGCCGCGCGCGATCTCCGTGAACAGCTCGATCAACTCGGCGTCGACGGCCGGATCGTCCGAGCCCATGGCCTCGAAGTCGATCTGCCAGAACTCGCGATACCGACCCTTCTGGGGCGCCGCATAGCGGAACATCGGCGCGATGCAGAACGTCTTCACGGGTTGCGGCGCACGGTGCAGACCGTGCTCGACGTAGGCGCGCGCGATCGGCGCGGTCGCCTCGGGGCGAAGGGTGAGGGAGCGACCGCCACGGTCCTCGAACGTGTACATCTCCTTCGTGACCACGTCGGATCCCTGGCCGGACGTGCGGGCGAAGAGCTGCGTGTCCTCGAACGTCGGCGTCGTGATGCGCCCGTACCCGTACCGCCTGGCGGCCGACTCGGTGACACGAACGATCGCCTCGCGAACGGGCTGCTGCGCCGGGAGGACGTCTGCGGTTCCGCGAGGCGCCTCGATCTTCACTGACTCGTCGCCCGCAGCTCGGTGAGAAACGGATTCGTGGCCACCTCGGCGCCGAGCGTCGTCGGGGGGCCATGGCCGGGATAGACGACGGTTTCGGGCGGAAAGCGCTCGACGAGCCCAGTGATCGACGCCAGCAACGTCGGCTCATCCGACCCGGGCAGGTCGGTCCGTCCGACCGAACCGGCGAACAGAACGTCGCCCGAGAAGAGCGCCCCGTTTGCGGCATACGCAAGGTGGCCGGGCGAATGGCCGGGTACCGACACGACCTCGAACGTAATGCCCGCGAGATCGAGCGTCTCGTCGCCCGCGAGGAGAACATCCGGCGTGTACGGGCGCAGGCGGATGCCCGGCGGCACGTGCTCGTTGACCTGCTCGAGAAGATCCCGCTCGCTGTCGGCCATGTGGACGGGAGCGGCGGTTCCCTCGGCGAGGTCGGCGACCGCACCGAGGTGATCCCAATGCCCGTGGGTCAGGAGGATCGCCGCACACTTGGCACCGCGCCGCGCGAGCTCGAGCCGCAGGTCGGTTGCGTCCGCGCCGGGGTCGACGACGACCGCGTCGCTTGCCCCCCTGCGGCGAACCACGTAGCAGTTCGTCTCGATTGGTCCGAGCTGGAAACCGACGACGTCGAGGCTCATCGAGGCGTGAGTCTAACGAGCGTCCTCTCGCGGTTCGTCGCGGAGCTCGCCGCGCACCAGATCCATCAGCAGACCGTCGTGCCAGGCGCCCTCCGGGCCTCGCTCGTACCGGCACATGACGCCCACGGGCCGGAAGCCAACGCGTTCGTAGGCACGAATTGCCCGCTCGTTGTCGGTTCGCGGGTCGATCACGAGCCGGTGGTGGCCGCGCGTCTCGAACAGGTGCCGCGCGGCCAGTCGCAGGACCTCGGAGCCGATGCCCTGCCCCTGGTGCTCGCCGGCCTGAAAGATGTCGAGACCGGCACGGCGGTACTCGGGATCGGCTTCCTCGTACCACTGGACGGAGCCGAGGAGCCGGCTCTCGCTCTCGATCGCGTAGACCTCGCTGTCGGTCGTCGTCACGAGGTCTCGCGCGAGCTTCGCCGGGTCGCCACCGCCCCACCAGCGGGCAACCTCGGGCTCGGCGAGGACCGTGGCGAGCGTCCCGACGTCCGAGGGCGTTACAGGGCGGAGCGTGACCCGTCTTCCCCGGAGAACGTGTCGCCGGGATCCGTCAGTCGCTGCCCGAGCGCTGCCGCCGCTTCATGAGCGAGCGGTAGACGAACATGTCCACCAGGTAGCTGAAGGGCAGGAAGATCGCGAGCAGGATGAGCGCGTTCAGGATCTTCGCCGCGGTCGACAGCTGGCTCCCGGTGAGGAACACGAGCACGAGCAGGATCGGGCCGAAGATCAATCCCCGCTTGAACGTGCGCTCCCACGAAGGCGGCTTGATCTCCCGCCCCCGCCGGTCGACCAGCTTCGGCTGGGCCGCTCGGGTACCCGACGTCCTCGCCTCGCGGGGCGATTCGACCGGAACCTCTTCCCCCTCCTCGTTCTCGACGACGTACTCGTACTCGTGCCGCTGGAGCTTCTCGCGCCGCCGTCGTTGCTTCTTCGACGCCATCGCGTTGATTATCGCAGGCGCACGACCCGCAGCCGACGCGAGGCTCGGCGTGCCGCGATCAGTCGGCCGCGAGACCGATGGCGAGGCCGACGATGAGAGCGACGATGGCGAAGACGACGACGAACGCGACCGGATTCCAGCGCGCGTAGTTCGTCGTCTCCGTCGTCTTGTAGCCCAGCCTCGCCTCACGCTCGCTCGGGGCCGGCGCCTTGGATCCAGTCCCGTAGAGGAGCAGGTAGGCGACGACGGCGCCGCAGAGCGCGCCGCCGATGATCGCCAGGGGGCCCCACCAGGGCATCAGGCTGTCGGCTCGGGTCGGCGCTCGGTCACGCGCCGATTATCGCAGGTGAATCCGTGGAAGCCGTGGACGAGCGCCGGCGTGGCGAACGGCCCCTTTACCCGACGAGCGATCGTCCCGTCTCGACCGGCCGGCCGCGCTGGATGACGAGAGACACGTGGTCGGTTCCGAGGTGGTAGGCCAGATACCGCCAGTCCGGCGCATCGAGAAGCACGAGATCGGCCGCGTACCCGGGCGCGATCCGACCGATGTCGCCCGCGCGACCGAGCACGTGCGCTGCGTTGACCGTGCATGCCGCGAGCGCCTCCGCGGGGCCGAGCCCGAGCTTGGTGCACGCGAGCGCGCACACGATGGGAAGACTCTCGCAGAACGCGCTCCCGGGATTGAAATCGGTCGCGAGCGCGATCGGCTGCGCCTGCATCCACCAGCGCCCGTGCAGGCGGCATCGGACGGTCGAGAAACAGCGCGCTCGCCGGGAGGAGGACGCCGACGACGTCGCTCGCCGCCAGCGTGGCCACGCCCTCCGGGACCGGTTGCCTCCAGATGGTCGACGCTCCGCGCACCGAGCTCGACCGCGAGGGGAACGGCGCCCGACTCCGTGAACTGATCCCCGTGGAGCCGCAGCGCGAGCCCCGAGGCGCTCGACGCCTCCAGATACCGTCGCGCCTGACGAGCATCGAACGCTCCCCGCTCGAGGAACACGTCCGCCGCCTCCGCGATCACGGCAGCCTCCGGCAGCACCTCGGCGATCGCGAAGTCCAGGTACTCGTCGGCTGAGTCGAACTCCGGCGGTACCGCGTGCGCGCCCAGCCACGTCGGCACCCCGCCGGCGTCCCGGACGGCCTCGAGGGAGCGCAGCTCGGTCTCGCGGTCGAGCCCGTAGCCGGACTTTCCCTCGAACGTCGTCGTGCCGTGCTCGAGCATCCAGCGTCGGTGGCGCTCGACCCGCGCCCGCATGCCCGCCGAGTCGAGCGCACGAGTCGCACCGACCGTGCTCAGGATCCCGCCACCGGCGGCATGGAGCTCCTCGTAGCTCGCTCCGCGAGCGCGCAGCGCATACTCCTCGACCCGATCACCGCCGAAGCACGGGTGCGTGTGGCAGTCGACCAGGCCCGGCACCGCACACCGCCCGCGACCGTCGATCTCGATCGGCTCCTCGCCGCGAACGCGCTCGAGATCTCGCATGCGCCCCACCGCGGTAACGCGACCACCCTCGCAGAGGACGTACGCGTTCTCGATCACCTCGACCTGCCCGAGGGCCGCTCCACGCAGGGGAGCGGCGTGTCCCTCCGGCGTGGCGAGCTGGGCGAGATCCCGGATGAGGAGGCGGGTAGCGCGGTCGCTCTCCAGCGTCGCCGCGGCCACCATCAGGCGTTCGGGAAACCGAGGCCGTGCCGCTGTGCCGCGACGACCGCGTCCTCGTAGCCGGCGTCGAGGTGACGGATCACGCCGGTTCCGGGATCCGCGGTGAGCACCCGCTCGAGTCGCTCCTCGGCCTCGGAGGTTCCGTCGGCAACAACCACCATCCCGGCGTGGATGGAGTTCCCGATGCCGACCCCGCCACCGTGATGGACGGACACCCATGTCGCGCCCGCGGCCGTGTTGACGAGCGCGTTGAGAATCGGCCAGTCGGCAATGGCGTCCGAGCCGTCGGCCATCGCCTCGGTCTCCCGAAACGGAGAGGCAACGGAGCCGGCGTCGAGGTGGTCGCGTCCGATGACGACCGGCGCCGACACCCGCTCGTCGGCCACCAGAGCGTTGATGGCGAGACCTGCCTTCGCCCGATCGCCGTACCCGAGCCAGCAGATCCTGGCAGGGAGCCCCTGAAACGCGACCCTCGCCGGTGCGAGCGTGAGCCACGTCTGGAGAAGCCCGTCGTCCGGAAACAGCCGGGCGAGCTCCTCGTCGATCGCCCAGATGTCTGCCGGATCCCCGGACAGCGCCGCCCACCGGAACGGCCCGATGCCGCGGCAGAAGAGCGGACGTATGTAGGCCGGGACAAAGCCCGGGTATGTGAATGCGTCCTCGACTCCGGCCTCGCGCGCCTCCCCTCTCAGGTTGTTGCCATAATCGAAAACATAGCTCCCCTGTCGGACGAACTCGAGCATGGCGGAAACGTGTTCCACAATCGAGGCCCGCGCGAGACGAAGGTAGTCCTCTGGACGCTGCTCCCGGTACCACGCGGCGTCCTCGATGGGGATCTCCGAAGGGACGTAGCCGGTCAGCGGGTCGTGAGCCGCCGTCTGATCCGTAACGAGGTCGAAGTGCTCGCCCCTTCGGGCGAGCTCCGGGTAGACGAGCGCCGCGTTTCCGAGCAGGCCGACCGATAGCGGCCGCCGCTCGAGCGCAGCTCGGCGAACCCGATCGAGGGCGTCGTCGAGCGACTCCGCCGCTTCGTCGAGGTACCCGGTCGCCAGACGCCGCTCGAGTCGTGACGGATCGACCTCGACGCAGAGGATCGCAGCACCGCACATCGTCGCAGCCAGTGGCTGGGCCCCGCCCATGCCGCCGAGCCCGGCCGTCAGGATCGTCCTGCCCGAGAGATCGGCCGAGCCGAAGTGCCTCTCCCCCGCGGCCGCGAACGTCTGGTACGTGCCCTGGAGGATTCCCTGCGTACCGATGTAGATCCAGCTGCCCGCGGTCATCTGCCCGTACATCGTCAATCCGAGCGCTTCGAGCCGGCGGAACTCCTCCCAGGTCGCCCACTTCGGCACGACGAGCGCGTTCGCGATCAGGACACGTGGCGCGTGGCGGATGCGTACGGAACACGCCGACGGCCTTCCCGGACTGCACGAGCAGCGTCTCGTCGTCCCCGAGCTCGAGGAGGGCGCGCACGATTCCCCTCAACGCCTGGTGCGACCGAGCGGCACGCCCGGAGCCGCCGTAGACGACGAGCTTCTCGGGATGCTCGGCCACCTCGGGGTCGAGGTTGTTCAGAAGCATGCGAAGCGGCGCCTCTGTCTGCCACGACCGCGCGTTCAGCTGCTTGCCTCGGGGAGCCTGGATTGCCGAGAGATTCCCGCAGAGCGCCTCGACGATCGCGTGCGACGAGCCCTGCGTCATCACGAGGCCCAGTCGGTCGGCCCCGGCAGACCCCGTACGCGAACCGCGTTCGCGTGGGCCGGAAAGCCCTCGTGCTCGGCCAGAGCGACGACGGCCGGAGCAAGGCGCGCGAGCGCCTCGGGTGAAGTGCGGCCGATCGAGCTGATCTTCGTGAAGGTGCGGGCGGTGACCCCCGACGACACCTTCGCGTACCCACCGGTCGGCAACGTCGCCGGCACTCCCAGCACGTAGTTGGCGACGGAGAAGGGAGTCGGCCCGAGCAGGATCTCGCCCGCATGGTCGAGCGCGGGCAGAAGCGCTTCGGGCTCGTCGGTAACGACTTGCAGGTGCTCCGGGGCGTAGTCGTTGGCGAAGGCGCACGCCTCGGCGAGATCGCTCACGAGCAGAGCGCCTCCGAACACGGAGAGCGCGGACGCCGCGAATCCGCGCCGAGGCTCGGGAAGCGCCGCGAGCTGGCGCCGGAGCTCGACCTGGACAGCGGCGACCAACGCCTCGGAGGGCGTCACGAGCATGGTTGCCGAATCGGCCCCGTGCTCGGCCTCGTTCAGGAGATCGGCTGCGAGCACGGCCACATCGGCGACGTCGTCGGCGATGACCATGCTCTCGGAGGGCCCGAACAGCATGACCGTGGCGCACCCGAGTGCCTGCACCTGGATCTGTGCCGCCGTGACGGCCGGGCTGCCAGGCCCGACGATCATGCGCGCACGGGGGATCGACTCCGTGCCGACCGCCGCTGCGGCGACGCCGGCCGGTCCGTTGACGCGAAACACGTCGGTCAGCCCGAGCTCCTGCGCAACGACCAGCACCGCCGGATCGACCTCGATCCCGAGCCCGCTCGGCGGCACCATGACGATGATCCGTGGAACACCGGCGACGACCGCCGGCGTCCCGATCTGCATCAGCACCGACGGGAAGGAGCCCTTCCCGCTCGGGACGAAGAGGGCAACGGACTCGATCGGCCGCGCCTGTTCTCCGATGAGGAGCCCGGGCGCGATCTCCTTCGTCCACGAGGCGCCGTCGAGCACGCGCTTGTTGAAGGCGCGGATGTTGGTGATCCCCTGGCGGATCGCCCGCACGAGGTCGTCGCCCACGCGACCGCGGGCGGCAACGAACTCCTCCTCGGAGACGCGGAGTCGGTCGGGCGGGCAGTCGACCTTGTCATGGGTCGTCAGCGCCCGAACGACGGCGGCGTCACCGTGCAGCCGAACGTCCTCGACGATGGCGCGTACCTGTGCGGCGAGCTCCTCGTCGAAGATCCGTGAGAGAGACCGGTCGAGCAGCCGATGACGGTCCTCAGCCGTGAGCTCCGATAGGCGACGCACGGTCAGCGGGCCGGTCACGACAGTCGCGCCACGACGGCGGCCAGTGCGCCCGACCTGACCAGCTCGCAGGCTGCCTCGATGTCCGTCGCAGGCGGGCGATCCTCGACGAGCGGCTCGATCCGCTCGCGAACGAGGCGATGGACGTCGGCCACGCCGTCTCCCGGCCGGCCCGGGATCAGGTCGAGCGCCTGCGCGGCGCAGACCGCCTCGATCGCGACAACCGTCTCGGCCCTCTCGGCCGCCTCGAGGGAGAGGAGCGCGCCGGTCATGCCCATGCTCACGTGATCCTCCTGGTTGTCGGAGGTCGGCACCGAGTCGATGCTGACCGGCTGCCCGAGCACGCGCAACTCGCCGAGGAGGGCGGCGGCCGTGTACTGGGCCACCATGTACCCGCTCGACCGGCCGGCTTCCGGACTGAGAAAGGCAGGGAGGCCGTGGTTCAGCGACGGCGACAGGAGCCGGAAGGTCCGGCGCTCCGAGATCACAGCGACATCGGTGAGCCCGAGGCGGAGTACGTCGAACGCGAGCGCAAGGCTCTGCCCGTGAAAGTTCCCTGCCGAGACGACGTCGATGGGGTCGTCGAATACGATCGGGTTGTCCGTAACCGCGTTCAGGTCGATGGCCGTGAGCCGCGAGCAGAACTCGACCGCCTCCCGTGCCGCTCCGTGGACCTGGGGCACGCACCGCAGGGAGTAGGCGTCCTGGATGTCGCGTTCGCGCGTCCCGAGCCGCTCGGAGCCCGCCGTGAGAGCCCGGATGACGGCTGCGGTTCTGATCTGCCCGGGAAGCGGGCGGAGGGCGTGAACGCGCTCGTCGAAGGCGGCCGGCTCACCGCGGAGAGCGTCGAGCGAGAGCGCGGCAACCGCATCTGCGCTGTCGAGAAAGCGTTGCGACCGTAACGCGAGCAGCGAGCCGATGGCCGCCATGAAGTGGGTTCCGTTGACGAGCGCAAGTGCCTCTTTGGGGGCGAGCTCGATCGGCTCGAGCCCGGCGGCTCGCAGCGCTTCGGCTGCCGCGACACGCTCGCCGTTCGCGTCGACGACCCAGCCTTCGCCCACGAGGGCGAGAAAGGCGTGAGCCGACGGCGCGAGGTCGCCGCTGGCTCCGAGCGATCCGGTGCGAGGGACGACCGGGGTCAGGCCTGCGTTCAGCAGTCTCGCGCCGAGCTCGACCACGGCCGGACGGATGCCGGATCGCCCACGCAGCAAGCCGTTCAGCCGGACGGCCAGCGCGGCGCGCACGATCTCCGTCGGCAACGGCGCACCCACGCCGGCCGCGTGGCTGCGGAGCACGTCGCGCTGAGCCGACACCGCTTCGTCGAAGCTCAGGCGCTCGCGGACGAGCGCTCCCAGGCCGGTCGTCACGCCGTAGATCGTGTCGCCGCGGTCGATGGCCTCTTGGAGGCCGGCCCGGTTTCGGGCTACACGGTCGAGCGCCTCGGAATCGAGCGCGATCGGCGCACCCGCGGCGATCCGCTCGAGTCCGGCAGCATCCAGCCCGAGGCCGGTGAGGGTTACGGCCTCCACCTAGGCCTCGAGCAGGCGGAGCTCGAGAACGCGGGATTGGTCGAAGGCCGGCAGGCGCAGCGCGTACCCCGCTGCCGCTACGACCGCACCCGCGGGCATGAGTCCGACGAGCTCGCTTCCGTCGACCTCGACGCCTCGGGCGGCAGCCTCTGCAGTGATTCGCTCGACGACTTCGTGCGGCGGCGTTCGCTCCCAATCCTCGAGGTTCATGCTCACCTGTACCAGCCCCGCCCGCTCGAGGTCCAGGCCGAGGGCACGAACCCCAGGAAGGCCGCCATCGCGCTCACGAACGACGGCGGCGATCCCTCGCGCGACGTCGACGTCACGTGTCCGCAGGTTGACATTGAACGCGACGAGCGGCTGTCGGACACCGACGAGGACCCCACCGGCCGATGGATGAAGCCGCGCCGGCCCTCGATCAGGCGTGACTTCGCCGCTGTCCATGCGGCGCTGGAGCTCCGCAGGCCCACCCCGCCGAAAGAACGCCGGTCCGCGCCGGTCGGTGGTCAGGAGCCCGTAGAAGAACACCGGCAGCTCGATCTCGGTGGCGATCCGACTGCCGAGCTCGACGGCGGCGTCGCACGCCTCGGGCTCGGCGCTACCAGCGATCGGGACGAGCGGGACGACGTCCGCAGCCCCAATGCGTGGATGGACGCCCTCGTGATCACGGATGTCGATCGCCTCGACGGCCCGGCCGATTCCTGCGAGCAGGGTTCGGACGAGCTCTCCGGGCGTGCCGACGAGGGTGAAGACGGAACGGTTGTGATCCACGTCGACGTGTACGTCGAGCAGCCGCGCCGGCGCCGAGAGCGCGACCCGCAACTCCTCGACCACCGAGTCGTCGCGACCGGCCGAGAAGTTCGGAACGGATTCGAGCGGAAGGGCCACGGAGGGCTAGTCTAGGCACCCCGTGCTCGCGCCAGATCCCGTGGGGCCACCCCGCGCCTCCACCCGCTATCCAGCGTAGCGGTGAGCGACGCGCGAATATGACGCGAACCGTGGCGATTACGCGCGAAGGTGTCACGGTTCGCGCGCTCGCTGCAGACGGCCGCGACCGCCGGCAGGCGTGAGCGCGAAATCCTCCTACCGCTCGCTCGCGGTGCTTCAACGCGACAACCGACGCTGCCGCGCGTGCGGCGAGGCCGGGTTTCCGATCGAGTCGCCCCCCGTCTTCGAGGGACGGCCCGGGCAACGGGCGATGCTCGTCGGGCAGTCACCCGGGATCGTCGAGGGCGAGGAGGGGCGGCCCTGGCGGGGACGAGCGGGTCAAACCCTTCGTCGCTGGCTCGGCGTGGAGGAGGACGCGTTCTACACGACGTTCTACTGCTGCTCGGTGACGCGCTGCTACCCGGGACGGAGCCCGGCCGGGCGGGGCGACCGCGTCCCCTCGCCGCGCGAGCTCGATCTGTGCGCTGCCTGGCTCGCGCACGAGCTGCACCTTGTTCGCCCGGCGCTCGTCGTCACGGTGGGCGCGCTTGCCGCGCGGCGGGTGCTCGGGGTGAGACGACTGACCGACGCGATCGGAAACCGGCTCCGGCTGGGCGACGCCGTCGCCGTACCCCTACCTCACCCCTCCGGGGCGAGCGGCTGGCTGAACGCCCCCGAGAACCGCGAGCGCCTTGCGCGAGCTCTGACCCTCGTCCGGGACGAGGTCGACCGGCTGTGATCGCGGTCGGCCGCCGGGCGGCCGCGCCCGGACCCCGGCTACCCGAGCGCTTTCTCGATCTCGGCCGCGAGCTCCTCGAGATCGGCGATCGCCTGCTCCAGCGTCGCTTTGGCCTCGTCCTCCGCAGTCGCGAGCTCTGCCTGGAGCTGCTGGGTCGCCTCGTCGACCTCACGCTTCGCCTGATCGAGCGCTGCCCTGGCCTCGTCGTCGAGCTGCTCGGTCGCGTCGGCGACCGCCGCCTCGGCGCTGGTCGCTGCCGCCTGCGCGTCCTCGATCGCTGGCCTCAGCTCCTCGTTGACCGCGCTGCCCAGATCGTCGAGCGCCTTCCGGACGTCGTCGGCAGCGGCCTGGAGCTCGGTCTCGGCGTTCGTGATCGAGTCGGAGACCGATCCCGAGCCACACGCGGCGAGCGCGAGGCCGAGGATGGCTAGCCCGACGAGGAAGAGACCGCGCACGCGAGCCACGCTACCAGTGGATCCGACCGGCAGCGTGGCTCGCCGCGAAAAGACTGGCCGGGATCCGAGCCCGGCTCGAGCTCAAACGACCCGGTCGGCCGGCAGGTCTTCGACGAACTCCTGCCCGAGGCGGGCCGCGTCGAACGCCTTGCCGACCAGATGGTGGTACGGGACGCCGGAGAAGAAGTGGTGGCTCTTCGTCGGGAAGTCCTCGCCCTCGGCCCATTCGAGGCGCTGGAGCTCGATGTACCCCTCCTCCTGCACCTCGCCCATCCTCGCGAGGAGCTCCGAGAGGCCGTGCCCCATCGCGTGCTGGCCGCCGAGGGTGATGAAGATGAACTTGAAGCCGAGGTCGCCGAGCTCGGCGAACGTGATCGGGTCGGGATCGTTGAACCACTTGAACGAGCTCGACCAGTTGAACGCGAAGCGAGCGTCGGGGAAGCGCGCCTTGACCTGCTCTGCGAACGCCTCGAGCGGGCCGCGGTCGGAGGTCGGGAACTCGCACCACAGCAGATCCGGGATGCCCGTGTCGAGGTAGCGCAGAGCACGGTCGACGGCCAGGTCGAGCCCGCGCTCCGGCTGCGGCGCGTCGACGGCGGAGAGCCCGTCCGTGCGCGCGATGATCACGAAGTCGCGGTTGCCGAGGTCGTCGGCGACCGCCCGCGCCATGCGCAGCTTCCCGATCATCTCCGAGGCCGGGATCAGCGCCTTGCCGCCGATGTGGCCGCACCGCTTGGGAAGAACCTGGTCCTCGATGTGGGCCGCGGCGATGCCCGCGTTGACGTACAGCTCGGCCGTCCGCTGGACGTTGAAGATGTTCCCGTAGCCCCCGTCCATGTCCGCGATCACGGGCGGGATCTCGAGATGGCGCGGAGCGATGCCCTTCTCCGGATCCCCGATCGCCATCGTCAGCTGGAACTTGCGCAGGGCCGAGACGGTCCTGCGCGCGGCGTCGGCGATCTCGACGCTGTCGTAGATGTCCATGTCGGTCGTGCCGAGATGCCCGATCGCGAAGGAGTAGCCGGAGAAGTACACGGCCTTGAAGCCGTGGTACATGACGAGCTGGGCCCCCATCGGGTCGTACACGCCCGGCCCGAACAGGTAGGGCTCCGTCTCGAGCAGGCGCCGCATCGTCGTCGACGGATGGGTCCAGCGGGACGCGGGGACGACGTACCCGTCGGGCAAGAGCGGGCTCGGGACGAGCTCGGGCCGGTGCCCGTTCGTCCGGTCCTTCGTGAGTTCCTGCACCTGGGTCATGTCGTCTCCTCGTTCGTCGCGTTACTCGTTCGGATGATCCCGCTCGCAGTCGTCGGGACAGGTGCACTCGGGATGAGCGCTCGCCACCAGGAGCACGAACCCTGGACGGCCGGCGCCGTCTGCCTCGGGGTGATCGAGCGTGATGTCACGAATGGCAAGCCCTGCGTCCATGCCGACGTCTCCTTTCGCCAGTGAGAGAACGCGGTCACCGCCCGGCAACCGCGTCCGTGAACTGAGTGTACGTTCCGTCGATGCATCAGTCAAATCCCTCTCTCTGATCTTTTCCATAGATTCTGTTAATATCTAAGCGTGCTGCTCGCCCAGATCCAGGGCTTCGTCGAGACTGCACGGCGCGGCAGCGTCAGCCGTGCAGCCGAGGCGCTCTTCGTCACGCAGCCGGCGCTCACCGCACGCCTCAAGGGCCTCGAGCGCGAGCTCGGGACGCTCCTCCTGGTCCGAACCGGACGCGGCGTCCGCCTGTCCGAGGCAGGTCGCGCCTTCCTGCCCTACGCCCAGCGCGCCCTCGACGAGCTCGACGAGGGCCGCCGCCTCGTCACCGACATCGGACGGGGCGGGGCCGGCCAGCTCGCTCTCGGCGCCGCCCCGGCCGTCTCGACCTACGTGCTACCCGCGATTCTCGAGCGCTTACAGACCGCCTACCCGACGCTCCAGCTCTCCGTTCGCACCGGCCACTCGGAGGAGGTGCTCGACCTCGTGCTGCGTGAGCAGGTCGAGGTCGGTCTCGTGCGGGCGCTCCGCCATCCCGACATCGAGAGCATCCCGCTCTACGAGGACGAGCTCGTTCTCGTGACCCATCCGGAGCACGGATTCGCGCTGGCCGGCGTGATCTCCGTCGAGGCGATCGGGGGCGAGCGATTCGTCCTCTTCGACCGTACGTCCAGCTACCACGACGTCACGGCCTCGTTCCTGCGCGAGAACGGCGTGTTTCCGCGCGGCGTGATGGAGCTCGACAACATCGACGCGGCGAAGAAGATGGTCCGCCAGGGCCTGGGCGTCGCGCTGCTCCCGTATGCGGCGGTGGCGGAGGAGCTCGGAACCGGTCAGCTCGGGTCGGCCACCATCGTCGACGCAGAGCCGGTGCGCCGTCAGATCGTGGCCATCCGCCGCCGCGACGCCGGCCGGCCGTCAGGCGTCGTCGCGGCGCTCCTCGACACGATCGCGGATGTCTCCGACGATCTCCAGCGCGCCGCCGCGTAGGGCGAGGCGGTCGAGGAGGCGCGTCCGCTCGGAAGGGCTTCTCGCCGACGGTCGTTGAACCGTTTGGTGTCTACACTCGACGGCCAGATGGCAACCACCTCCCCGGAGCCCTCGCGGCTCGGGACGTTCGTCCGCCTGCTGGCATTCCTGCGGCCCTACCGGTGGTCGCTCGGCGTCTCGATCGCGCTCGCCGTGGCCTCGCAGGCCGCCGGCTTCGTGATCCCCTGGCTGACCGGCGAGATCATCAACGAGGCCTTGCTCGACGGAGACGAGCAACGCCTCTGGACCCTCGTCGGCCTGATCGTCGTCTTCGGCGCGCTCAAGGCGCTTTTCATGGTCGGGCGCCGCCTCATCTCCGGACGGCAGGCGCTCGGCGTCGAGTTCGATCTCAGGAACGCCTTGTACGGGCATCTGCTGCGCCTCTCGTACGGCTTCTTCGACCGCAACCAGACCGGCCAGCTGATGTCGCGCGCAACCGTCGACCTCCAGAACGTGCGCTTCTTCCTCGGCTACGGACTGATCTTCCTCGTCCAGCACGTGCTCACCGTCGTCGGCGTGACCGTGCTCCTGCTCGTGATCGACTGGCGCCTCGCCCTGATCGCGCTGGCGATCACGCCGCTTCTGATCGCCGTCGCGTGGCGCTACAGCCACGTCTCGCATCCGGTGCTGCGCGACGTCCAACAGCGCATCGGCGACATGACCACGGTCGCCGAGGAGTCGATCGTCGGGGTGAACGTCGTCAAGGCGTTCGGCCAGGAGGATCCGCAGGAGGCGAGGTTCAAGGAGCGCGCCGAGGCGGTCTTCGCCCAGTCCGTCCGGGCGACCCGGCAGCAGGCTCTCTACGCGCCGACCCTCGGCTTCCTGCCCCTCCTCGCGCAGGCCGCCGTGCTCTTCGCCGGTGGGTACCTCGTCAGCGAGGGGAAACTCTCGCTCGGGGCGTTCGTCGCGTTCAACGTCTACCTGCTCATGCTGGTCTTCCCGCTCCGAATGCTCGGGATGTGGATCGGCCAGATCCAGCGCGCGACCGCAGCCGGAGAGCGGATCTTCCAGATCCTCGACGAGCCCGAGGCGATCCGCGACGCTCCGGCCGCCCGCGCCCTGCCTAAGGGCGGCGGGCGGATCACGTTCGAGGACGTCAGCTTCGAGTACGACACGGGGGTGCCCGTTCTCGAGGACGTCAGCCTCGACTTAGAGGCGGGCACGGTCGTCGCGCTGATCGGCCACACGGGCTCGGGGAAGTCGACGCTGGCCGCACTCGTCCCTCGGTTCTACGACCCGACCCGGGGGCGCGTCCTCGTGGACGGAATCGACGTCCGCGACCTCGCGCTCGCCGACCTGCGCGGCTCGATCGGGGTCGTCTCGCAGGACCCGTTTCTCTTCTCCGCCACCGTTCGCGAGAACATCGCGTTCGGCCTGCCCGACGCCGACCTCGCCGACGTCGAATGGGCGGCGCGGGCTGCCCAGGCACACGAGTTCGTCGAACGCCTCCCGGAAGGCTACGAGACGCTCGTCGGAGAGCGCGGCATCACCCTCTCGGGCGGCCAGCGGCAGCGCCTTGCGATCGCACGGGCCCTCCTCGTCGATCCGCGAATCCTGATTCTCGACGATGCGACGGCGTCGGTCGACGCCACGACCGAGTCACGCATTCGCCTCGGCCTCCTGGAGGCGATGCGGGGGCGGACCACGATCATCGTCGCTCATCGTCTCTCGACGATCTCGCTCGCCGAGGAGATCGTCGTCCTCGACCACGGCCGCGTGGCCGCGCGAGGGAGACACGAGGAGCTCTTCGAGTCGAACCCCGTGTACCGGGAGATCCACGAGCACGGGCTGCTCGCCGCGCTGCCGACGGCGGAGGTCGCCTGATGAAGATCCACCAGGCCGGCGCCGTCAACGAGCGCGTCTCGCGCAAGCAGATCGACGACTGGAGCTGGGCCCGGACGGTGCGCCGGGCGTCCGTGCTCGTCCGCCTCGCGAAGCCCTACCGCGCGCGCGTCCTCGGCGGCGTCGTCACGTTGCTCGTCGCGACGGCTGCAGCTCTCGCTCCGCCCTACCTGGCGAAGCTCGCCATCGACGAGGGGATCGACGAGGGGAACATGCAGCGGCTCGCCGTGATCGTGGCCGCGTTCGTCGTCGCGGGCGTGATCGGCTGGGCGGCAGGCCTCGGGCAGACGTACCTGACGAGCTGGGTCGGCGAGCGCGTCCTCGCCGACCTCCGGCTGCGCCTGTTTCGCCATCTCTCCCGCCTGTCGCTCGGGTACTTCGAGCGCACCAGGACCGGCTCGATCATCTCCCGGCTCACGAACGACGTGGAGGCGCTCGACATGGTCGTCACCGACGGCGCGACGAGCCTCGTGCAGAACACGCTGGTTCTCGTCGGCAGCGCGATCGTTCTCTTCCTCCTCGACTGGCGCCTCGCGCTCGCGACCCTCGCGGTCTTCCCGCTGATGGCGGTCGCCACGGCGATCTTTCGCCGCCGGTCGAGCCGCGCCTACCGCCGGGTGCGCGAGCATCTGAGCTCGGTGACCGTCGCGCTGCAGGAGGACATCTCCGGCATGCGCGTGATCCAGGCCTTCAGCCGCGAGGGCACGAGCGCGTCGCGCTTCCGGGAGGTGAATCAGCGCTACCGGACCGCGAACCACGAGACCGTCGTCCTGAACGGCCTCTACTTCCCGTTCGTCGACCTGCTCTCCTCGCTCGCGGTCGCGGTCGTCCTCGGCTTCGGCGGCTACCTGTTCTTCGGCGGCTCGGTGACGATCGGGACGCTGTTCGCGTTCGTCGGCTACCTGGCGAACTTCTTCGACCCCGTCCAGCAGCTCTCGCAGCTCTACAACACCTTCCTCGCCGCCGTCGCCGCGCTCGACCGGATCATCGACGTGCTCGAGGAGGAGCCCGACATCGAGGATGCGCCCGGCGCGCAGGCGCTCCCGGCAGTCGCCGGCCACGTCCGCTTCGAGCACGTCCGCTTCGGGTACGGCGACGGCCCCGAGGTGCTTCACGACCTCGACCTCGACGTCCCCGCCGGCACGACGGTCGCGCTGGTCGGGCACACCGGCGCGGGCAAGTCCACCATCGCGAAGCTGCTGGCGCGCTTCTACGACCCTCGCGAAGGCCGGATCACGATCGACGGGCACGACCTCCGCGACGTCACCCAGCAGAGCCTGCGTACCCAGCTCGGGATCGTTCCGCAGGAAGGCTTCCTGTTCGCGGGGACGATCCGGGACAACATCGCCTTCGCGCGGCCCGACGCGACCGCGGAGCAGGTCGCCGCCGCGGCGGAGGCCGTCGGCGCCGACGACTTCGTCCGCCAGCTGCAGGACGGCTACGAGACCCAGGTCGGAGAGCGCGGCAACCGCCTCTCGCTCGGCCAGCGCCAGCTCGTCGCCTTCGCGCGTGCGCTCCTCGCCGACCCGCGCATCCTCATCCTCGACGAGGCGACCTCGAGCGTCGACATCTCAACCGAGCGCAGGATCGAGGCAGCACTCGGGAGGCTTCTCGCCGGCCGCACGTCGTTCGTCATCGCCCACCGGCTCTCGACCATCCGCCAGGCGGACGTCATCGTCGTCCTCGAGCACGGCACGGTCGTCGAGCGAGGCACACACGAGCAGCTGATCGCCCGGGACGGCTACTACCGGGCGCTCTACGGCGACTGGGCGCGAGCGGTCGCCTGACGTAGCATCCGGGCGTGGACGCTCCTGCGGCGACCCAGGCGCTCGCCACCCTCGCGGTTCGCGTCGGCGCGAACGTCGCCCCGGGCCAGGATGTCGTCGTCCTCGCGCTCGACGTCGGGCACGCACCGCTCGCGCGCGCCGTTGCCGAGGCGGCGTACGAGGCAGAAGCGCGCTTCGTGAGCGTCGTCTACTGGGATCAGCACGTGAAGCGATCGCGGCTCAGGCACGCCCCGTCCGACTCGCTCGACTTCGTCCCGGGCTGGTGGGAGCGGCTCGTCTCGGACTGCCGTGAGCAGCCCGGTGCGTTCATCGCGCTCTGGGGAGACCCGGAGCCGGAGCTGCTCGCCGATGCCGACCCGGCGCGCGCTGCCGCCGACCACATGCCGCTCACGCCCTCGGCGCTCGCGATGCTCGGAAGCGGAGATACCAACTGGACGATCGTGCCGGCGCCGACCGTCGCCACGGCCCGGCGTTTGCTCGGAACCGACGACATCGAGCGGCTGTGGGAGGTGCTCGCGCCCCTGCTTCGGCTCGACGCGCCCGATCCGGCGGGTGCCTGGCAGGCGCACATCGCCCGGCTGCGCGAGCGGAGCGACGCGCTCGAGCGTCAGGCGTTCGCCTCCCTTCGCTTCGCCGGGCCCGGAACCGATCTGACCGTGCCGCTGATGCCGACCGCGCGCTGGCTCTCCGGCGGCATCACCACCACCTGGGGCCGGGAGACCGTGGCCAACATGCCGACCGAGGAGGTGTTCACGACGCCGGACGCACGCGCCGTCGAGGGCTCGGTGCGAATGACGAGGCCCGTCCAGCTCCTGAACGGGGTCGTCGTCGAGGGCCTCCGGCTCCGTTTTCGAGCAGGGCGGGTCGACGAGGTCGAGGCCGACCGAAACGGCGACGCCCTGCGCGCCCAGATCGAATCCGACCCGGGCGCCGCACGCCTCGGCGAGGTCGCGCTCGTGGACGGTTCGTCGCCCGTGGGTCAGAGCGGGCTCGTGTTCGGTGACGTGCTTGATCGACGAGAACGCCACCTGCCACATCGCGCTCGGCAGCGCGTTCGAGTTCACGGTCCCCGACCTGCCGGACGGGGACGACGAGCGGGAGAAGCTCGGCTTCAACCGGTCGGGTATCCATCAGGACGCGATGATCGGCGGGCCGGACGTCAGCGTGTCGGGCGTGAGGCGTGACGGCGTCGACGTTCCGATCATCGAGAACGACGCCTGGGTCTTGAGCTAGCGCCGTGCCGCAGAATTCCGGCACCGTGAGCGGCGGGCGGCGGACGAGTTGAGACTCTCGATTCCCGGCGTCCTCGGCGAGGCCTGGAACCTCTACACGCGCAACTCCGCGCGCCTGATCGGAGTCGCGGCGATCGTCTTCGCGTTCCTCTCGCTCGTCCAGGCGGCCATCGACACGTCGGGCGTCCAGGCGCTGCTCGCGGTCTCGGCCGGCGTGACGATCCTCGGCGCGCTGTGGCTCCAGGGCGCCCTGGTCGTCGTCGTCGACGACCTGCGTGACGGACGGGTCGACCTGACGATCGGTCAGGTGTTCAGGCGAGTCGAGCCGCGCCTCTGGACGCTGCTCGCGGTCGGCATCATCGCCGCAGTCGGCGTCGCCGGAGGGCTCATCCTGTTCATCCTCCCCGGTCTCGTCCTGCTCACGTACTGGAGCCTGACCGTGCCGGCGGTCGTGATCGAGACGCAGGGGATCGTCGGCGCGTTCCGGCGCAGCATGCGCCTCGTGTCCGGCGATGCGCTGCGCGTGTTCGCGGTCATCCTGCTCACCGTTCTGCTCGCGACGATCGTCGCGTACATGATCCTCATCCTCATGTCGCCGCTCCCGGAGTTCTTCGACGTCTACGTCGCCGGTGTCGTCGCGAACGCGATCACGATGCCGTTCGTGGCGCTCGCCTGGACGCTCATGTTCTTCGACCTGCGCCTGAACAAGGGGTAGGGTCGGGTCGTGGAAGCCGGCGAGGACGCACCCGAGCTCCTCGAGCCGCCGCCCCGCGTCGAGGTCGCCCGCGAAGCGCAGCTCACGCCGACCGAGGCGATCCGCCAGATGCGGATCCGCCTCCCCTGGCGATCGAACCGCATGCTCCGCGAGCTCGTCGGCCGGGTCAACGACGACCCGCAGTTGAAGGCGTGGTGGCACGTCGCGAACGTGAACGCCGTCAAGCGGCTCGAGATCAACGACCACTCGTGGGTTCACATCCAGATCGTCACCAACATCGCGCTGAAGCTCCTCCGGCAGCTTGCGAAGCGCGACGTCGAGCCCGCCATGGTGACCGACTACGGGATGGAGCAGGCCGACGCGGAGGTCGTCGTCGTCCTCGGCGGCCTCCTCCACTGCGTCGGGATGGCGGTTCACCGTGATCGCCACGAGGACTGGAGCCTCTTCCTCGCCGAGCCGAAGCTCCGTGAGCTTCTCGACGGCCTCTACGACGAGCCCGCGCGGACCGTGGTCGCCGCAGAAGTGCTGCAGACGATCACGAGCCACCGCGACGGTGGACGGCCGCTGACGCTCGAGGCGGGCATCGTCCGGGTCGCCGACGCCCTCGACCTCGCGAAGGGCCGCTCCCGTATCCCCTTCGAGCGTGGTAGCGGGTCGATCCACGCCGTCTCGGCGGCCGCGATCGAGCGCGTGACCATCACGGACGGCTCTGAGCGGCCGGTCCTGATCGAGATCGAGATGAACAACTCCGCCGGCCTCTACCAGGTCGACGAGCTGCTCAAGGCGAAGCTCCGCGGTAGCGGTCTCGAGCGGTTTCTCGAGGTCGTCGCCCGGATCGACACCGAGGCGGAGAAGCGGCTCGTTCCGATCTACCGGCTGGAGCCCTGAGCCGGCCGCGATCAGCCGGTCTAGGCAACCGGAACGCCCGTCTCGGGAGGCGTCTCCTCCGGAGCAGGCTCCTCTTCGGGCACCGCGCCGTCCGGCACCGGCACCTGCTGCCAGGCGGCGATCTTCCCACCTCGGAACACGAAACGTGCAGCCGCCCGTGACCCCGGCTCGGCGTCGCAGCTCGTCGTGCCGCGGTCGCCGAGCTCGAAGACGGCGACCGCTTCGTCCGGGTTGAACGTCACCGAGACGACGGTTCCCGAGCACGGGAGGCCCTCGTGGAAGCGGGCGATCTCCGCGTAGGTGTCGAACTGACCGATCCGGTCACCCTGCGAGATCAGCGCGGGGAGGGCGAAGAGCCGTGCCACCGCGTCGTTGTCACCCGCGTTCAGGGCCCTGCTCCAGGCGCGGACGACTGCTTCCATCGTTGCCAGGCTCGTGGTCCCCGGGCCCGGCTGAGCGTCCGTCTCGGCGGGCAGGAGCTCCGTCTCGCCGGTCGCCCGCTGTGTCGCAGTCGCATCCTCGGCACCGCCTCCGGAGCCGGAGCACCCGGCGAGCAGGCCGAGCGCGACGAGCGCCGTCAGGGCCCCGAGCCGAACGGCCCGGACGCCACTCCGGTCACCGCCGGGCGCTACACTGTTCCGCGACCGGTGCGGGATCGTCTAATGGTAGGACGCCTGACTCTGGATCAGGTAGTCTAGGTTCGAATCCTAGTCCCGCAGCCTCGAAAAGTCCCGCTCAGGCGGGATTTTTTTCATGCCCGGAAACGGATCGGAGGGCGGCTGGATCATCAATGGATCAACAGCTTGCCCGGTATCCGCCGCTCGGGTTGCCTCCGGGTGCCGGGTAGCCTCCGGCCCCCGACTTCGGCCGCTGGAGGAAGGGCGGCGGGGGATGTCTCTCGAGCGGATCTAACTGTTGCGAAATCGTTGCAGGACGGTGGGGCCGCCGATGCGGGCGAGGGGAAGCATGGGATGCGATGAACGCGTCCAGCCGGCGTGTCGTTCTGGCTCTTCATTGGTCGGAAAGACGTGGCAGACTTCTCGACCATCGAGGGCTCCGCGTGAGAGGCGCGATCGGGCGCGTCTAGACGGAGGACGGTTTGGGCGAGCGAGTGCTCGTGGTGGAGGACGACCCGGCGATTCGCGAGGTCGTCACATTGGGGTTACGGGCGGCGAATCTCAGCGTCGAGACCGCAGCGGACGGACGCGAGGCGCTCGTGCTCTTCCGCGCCGAGCCCCATGACCTCGTTGTGCTGGACGTGATGCTTCCTGAGCTCGACGGGCTCGAGGTCTGCCGAGAGATCCGGCGCGGCAGCCGCGTGCCGATCCTGATGCTGTCCGCCCGCACCGACACGCTCGACGTCGTCGTCGGTCTCGAGCTCGGCGCCGACGACTACGTGACGAAGCCCTTCGAGATGCAGGAGCTGGTGGCCCGCGTCCGCGCCCTCCTGCGGCGCACGAACGGCACGCCCGACGCGGAGCTTCTGCACGTCGGCGACCTCGAGATCGATACGGCCGGGTTCCGCGCGACGCGCGGCGGTACCGAGCTGCAGCTGACCGCGACGGAGTTCCGCCTGCTCCTGGAGCTGGCCCGGCGGCCCGGTCAGGTCTTCACCCGTGAGCTGCTGCTCGAGCGCGTGTGGGGCTACGAGTACCTCGGAGACTCCCGCCTGGTCGACATCGCGGTCCAGCGCCTGCGGGCGAAGGTCGACGCGGAGCCTGACCGCCCGCGGCTGATCACGACGGTCCGAGGCGTCGGCTTCCGGCTCGAGCGCGGTCGATGAGGCGGATCGTCCCGGCGGGCAGGCTCAGACGGCGCCTCGCGGTCACGTTCGCCCTCGTTGTCGCGATCGCGACCGGTGCGCTCGCGCTCGGCACGTACCTCGTCGTCCGTGAGTCGCGCCTCGACGATTCCGTCTCGAGTGCGCTCGCGCAGGCGCGCACGAACCTCGTGCTCGCGGGAGCCATTCTCGGTGGATCTTCCGCCACTGAGGACATCGCCGGCCTCATGGACTTCTACGGTCGGCGTCCCGGTTTCGAGACGGTCGCACTGGTCGGCGAAGGGCCGCCCTTCTCGTCGAGCTTCTCCGCCTTGGAGATCCAGATCCCCGCCGGGGTGCAGAACCTCGTGCGGGAGGGCGACCTCGCCTACGAACGGATCCGGATCGCCGGCGAGCCGTACCTCGTCGCCGGTGGGCAGGTTCCACCCTCGCTGGCAGAGCTCTACTTCTTCCTCTCCGAAGAGGCCCTCTACGACGACCTCGCGCAGCTGCGAACGATCCTCCTGACGGGGTGGGGCTTCGTCGTCGTGCTCTCCGCGGCCGCCGGCGCGCTCGTCGCCCGGCGCGTTCTCCGCCCGGTCGCGCAGGCGAGCGAGGCTGCCCACTCCCTCGCGGAGGGGCTCCTCGAGACCCGGCTTCCGATCGACGCCGACGACGAGTTCGGCGCCTGGGCGGCCTCGTTCAACGAGATGGCCGAGGCGCTCGAGGAGAAGATCCGTGCCCTCTCGGAGGCGCAGGCGCGCGAACGGCGCTTCACCTCGGACGTGGCGCACGAGCTGCGCACGCCGCTGACGGCGCTCGCGGGCGAGGCCTCGCTGCTCGGCGAGCACCTCGACCGCATGCCCGAGGAGGCGCAGCGGCCGGCTCAGATGCTCGTCGACGGACGTCGAGCGGCTGCGCCGCCTGGTCGAGGAGCTGATGGAGATCTCCCGTCTCGACGCGGGCCGCGAGGACGTGCGCACGGAGCCCGTCGACCTGGGCTCGCTCGTCGCCGGCCTCCTGCGCTCACGAGGTTGGGAGACGAGCATCCTCCTCGACGCCGAGCCAGTCGTCGTCGAGACGGATCCGCGACGAGCGGAGCGAATCGTCTCCAACCTGATCGAGAACGCCCTCGCTCACGGCGGTCGCGACGCCGCGGTGCATGTCGGCCGGAACGGGAGCGACGCGTTCGTGGAGATCTCCGATCGGGGCCCGGGCATCGCCGCTGGAGCATCTCCCGCATGTCTTCGAGCGCTTCTACAAGGTCGATCCGGCGCGCGCCGGTGGCGGTAGCGGGCTCGGGCTCGCGATCGCGCTCGAGAATGCGCGGCTGCTCGGCGGCGGGATCGACGCGTGGAGCCAGGACGGCGCCGGCTCGCGCTTCACGCTTAGGCTGCCTGTTGCGAAACCGTTGCGCGCCGGTGCAGACGCTGATGAACGCGAGAGCGACGATGGGAGGCGATGAACGCGTCCAAAGGAATAGCGATGAAACCGCTCGTGCTTGCCCTCTCTGCCGCCTGTCTCGCCCTTGCGCTCGCCGCGTGCGGAGGCAACGACGGCGCCAAGTCTGCCGGGCCGGCACCCAGCGTTCCGGTCGAGACGGCACCGCCCGCGACGTCACGCGGCGGTACGGCGGAGCGGCCGACCGACCGTAGCCTCGGGACTACTCCGCTCAGATCGTGGAGTACGTCGCCCAGGCCGACGCGATCTGCAAGACGGCGACCGACAAGCTCGAGGCGGCTCTTGCGGAGCTCCCGGAGGGCAGCTAACCGGCACCGACGAGAACGGCTCGAAGGTCGCGCAGGCCTGTACGGACTGCGTACGAAGGGTTAGCGTATGAACTCTCGGGGGAGGCGCTTGCGCAGCTGCGCGCGCTCTCTCCGCCCGAGGCCGGGGCCGTGAATCCGGTCGCTCTGTGCAGCCACCGCGGTGGGTCGCAAGAGAGCGCCAGCGGGCCGACCAGGGCCGAGTTCATTGCCCAGGCAAGCGAGATCTGCCGGGCGGCCGAAAGCAGGGGCCAGACGAACCCCGAGGGGAGTCGACGGCTCGCATCATGGCGGAGGCGCTTGCGCAGCTGCGCGCGATCCCTCAGCCCGAGGCCGATCGTGCCCTGCTCGAGGAAGGCTACTACGAGGTCCTGGAGCAGGAGATCTACACCCTCCGCGAGTACGCGGTGGCGGCGGCAGCCGGCGACATCGCGCGCGAATTCTTGCTCGGCTCGGAGCGCGTCCACCTGACGCATCAGAGGAATGGCTTCGAACTCGCCGTACGGCCTAGCGGGGTGCATGGGGCTGCCCGCCTGAGCTTCACGAGCTGACGCCAGAGACGTGCTCTGCGTCGGTCTGGGCGTTATGGAGGGGCGGCACAGGTCCGGCCCCTCCATTCGAGGCTCGCCATCGCACTAATAGCTGCCTGTTGCGAAACCGTTGCGCGCCGGTACCGAGGCTGATGAAGACGGGAGCGACGATGGAAGGCGATGAACGCCCCAAAGGAGCAGCGATGAGATCTCTCCTGCTTGCCCTCTCTGCCGCCTTCCTCATCCTTGCGACCACGGCCTGCAGCGGTGGCCAGTCGGCCGAGCCGGCTCCCAGCGTTCCGCTCGAGCAAGAGGCGCCCGCCGACCCGGAGGCGCCAGCGACGTCACCCGGGGCCGCGGAGGACGTGGCGATTGGGTTCCTCGAGGCCTACGGCAGCTTCGACGCCGACCGGGCGATCACGTACCTAGCCCCCGACGCGGACGTCTCGGGATTGATCTCGTCGGTGGGCGGAGGGAGTCTGGACGGGGGCCTGGAGGGGTTTCGGCTGCTGCTCTCCATGCTCGAAGCCGAGGGCTACAAGCAGATCCTGCACGGATGCGACGACATGGGAAGCGGCGAGGGCCGAACTTTTCTCACCTGCGACTTCGACTTCCACGTCATACGGTCCGACGAGCTCGGGCTGGGTCCCTACAGCGGCAGCCACTTCTTCCTCACCGTTCGCGACGGGAAGATCGTCGACGCCTCGAAGACCTGGGCGATCGGGGAGTTCTCGCCGCAGGTATGGGAGCCGTTCGCCGCCTGGGTCGCCGCGACCTATCCTGAGGACGTCGATGTCATGTACACCGGCGCGCAGACGGGGCTGCGGCTCACGGAGAAGTCGATCTCGCTCTGGGAGCAGCGAACGCGTGAGTACGTGGAGCACGTGCGCAGCGATGGCGACGGTGCCGCGGCCGCCGAGCAGACTGCCGTGGCGGCCGAGACCGTAGCACCGCCCGACTACTCCGACGATTCGGCCTGGATCTGCCGCCCCGGCCGCGACGACGTGTGCGAAGGCAGCCTCGACATCACGATGGTGAGCGCCAACGGCTCGACCGAGGTGGTCGAAGTCCCGCACGCCAGCGACGCGCCGGTCGACTGCTTGTACGTCTATCCGACCGTCAGCCAGGACAAGCTGGCCAACAGCGACCTCGTGCCGGGCGAGACGGAGGAGATCGCGGCCACGTTGATCCAGGCCGCCCGCTTCGGCTCCGTGTGCGATGTCTATGTGCCCGTCTACCGCCAGATTACGCTGGCCGCGCTCTTCCGCGAGGTCGCGGCCGCATCGAGACCCCGAGATCGCCTACGGCGACGTGCTCGACGCGTTCAGGCACTACCTCGCCAACGACGGCACCGGCCGAGGGTTCGTGCTGATCGGCCACTCACAGGGAGCCGACCTGGTCTCCCGCCTGATCCGCGAGGATATCGCCGGCGTGCCCGCGCTGCGCGAGCGGCTCGTCTCCGCCATCATCCTGGGCCCACCCTCGTCAGACGTGCTCCCCGACATCCCGCCCTGCACCCACCTGGGTCAGGTGGGCTGCCTCATCGCCTATGCCACCTACGACGCTGCCTCGCCGCCGCCCGGCATCTTCGGCGCCGGCCCGGCCCTGTGCGCCAACCCGGCCGCCCTCGGCGGTGGCAGCGCATCCCTGCATCCGCGCGTGCCGGTCCGCCCGCCCCGACTTCGTCCCGGCGAGTGCGTCGACGACCTCGGCCTACCGCCTGACCATCGCCGCCGCCGCCACCACCGCTCGCGTACCCGCAATCGCGGGCCAGCACAACCTCGACGGCAACATCGCCCTCGACGACCTCGTAGCCGTCGTCGGCGCCCAGGCGCGGGCCTACACGGGGCTGACCAGCCGGCTTCACGCTCGCCACGCTCGGCAGGCGCGTCGCACGACGGTCGCCTTCGACCTCTCGACGCGCCACGGATCAGGCTACTCGTCGACGAGCAAGGCGCCGCGGATCGCGTTCAGTTGCGGCGACAACGTCTCCCGTCCGAGCAGGTCTTCGATGGCATGGAGGAGAGCCGCCTTCTCATGCCTGTCGAGCGCCAGTGTGATCGGTGCCTCGGGGTTCTCGAGTACGTGCCGTTCGAGCGTGCGTGCGAGCCTGCGCGCGTGTCGGCGTTCGCAGGGGACACCGCGGAGCGCGCGGATGATTCGCCATGCGTCGCCGCGGCCGACGGGCAGGGTGCTGGTGCTCGTGATTGCGAGTTGCGTGCTCGCCATCGACCCTGGTTTCGCCGGCTTGTGACCTTTGGTTCATTCAGGATGGCGGCACAATCAGCTCGGGCGACGCGCGAACAGGTCGCGAGGCCGACCCGGTCGAGCTCAGGAGCTCCCGGCGGGCGGCGCAGCCTTCCCGCCCCGTCGGGAAAGATCTCAGGCGCTACTCGCTGCCGGAGTACGCGAGCGCCGAGGGCGTCTGGCAACCGACGATCGCCGGAGCCTCCCGGATGAGCTCGTCGTTCTCGAGGGCCTCCACCATGAACAGGGCGAAGTCCACGCGGCGCGTCAGGTTGCTCTCGAGAATGGGGTCGCCGACGTGCCGGCTCCACACGGGGAGGCCCTGGCTCTCGCCCTCCTCGAGGTCGCTGCCACGCACGACCGTCCAGCGCGTGTCGCTCGCGAACACCCGGCGGCAGGCCTCGACCTGGTCGTCGAGGTCGGCGAAGCGAGCAAGGCGCGCGAGCGGGCCGAAGACCTTCACGAGCGCCTTCAGCTTCCACGAGTAGACGTCTTTTCCGTCGCGGGTGATGTGCCAACCGCACGAGAAGACGAGGCGGGCGCTCGAAGGCGCGTGGTCGAGCACGGCCTGGGCGGTCCCCGTCGAGTATCCGTGGACGCCCCACGGAACCAGCACGACGAGCACCCCGTCGCACCCCTCGATCGCGCTCTTGACGACGTCGTCGTCGTCCGTCGCTCCCGGAAGAACGGTGATCCGCCCCTTGAACGCATCGAGCTTCTCCACGCTTCTGCTCCCGGCACACGCCGACCACCTCGTAGCCGCGATCCAGCGCGTGCTGGACCATGTACCGCCCGAGCTTTCCGGAGGCGCCGACGATGCAGACCTTCAAGCAGTCCCCTCGGCCGTTCGAGGTCACGGACACGAGGTACGGACACTAGCGCGACAGCCCGGTCTCGCCGAGCGCGCGACGCGCTACGCTTCCTGCGTGCCTCTCGTCGGTGATCCGGAGCGCGACCGGGCCGTCTCGATTCTCCGCGGCGCGTACGCTCGTGGGACGATCGGCATCGAGGAGCTCGAGCCCCGGGTCGAATCCGCCCTCCACGCGCGGAGCGCCCGGCAGCTCGCCGGGAGCGTCCGCGGCATCCCCGGCGGCACGGCGGCGCTCGCGATCGACAACTTCCTCGTTCCGGCCGTCCGCGTGAGCACCCTGGGCGTCCGGATCTGGCTCGCGGCGCTGATCGGTCGGGTCGTCCTGGCCGGCTGGATCGTGACGACCGCCCTGCTGCTCGGCGCCTTCGGCGTCTGGGCGCTCGCGGCCGGGCCGCCCGTGCGCGGAGGTGTAGCCCTCCTCCTCGTGTGGCTCGCCGTCTCCTGCCTGGCGGTCGCTCTCCGCCGCGGCGCGCGGCGCCTCGCACGCCCCTAGCGCACGCGCGCTAGCCTCGCGCCGTGCTCGCTCCCGACGAGGACGCGTACGGCCAGATCCTGCTCGCCACCCACGAGGGCCGTCCTGCGCAGGAGATCATGGAACGGGACGACGGCGTCATCTACGCCGGCGACCCGGCTGACTACTTTGCCCCGTTCCGGCGCTGGCCTGCGGTCGAGAGGCGGGCCATGCGCTCCGTCCGCGGGCGTGTGCTCGACGTCGGCTGCGGCGCAGGCAGAGTGTCGCTCCACCTGCAGGAACGGCGACTCGACGTGGTCGCGATCGACGAATCGCCGCTCGCCGTCGACGTCGCGCGCCGGCGGGGAGTCGCCCGGGCCGAGGTGCGTTCGCTCGCCGACGTCGACCACTCGCTCGGGGTGTTCGACACGGTGCTGCTCCTGCGGAACAACGTCGGGCTCGCAGGCGCGCCCGGGAAGGTGTCCGAGCTGCTCGGCCGCCTCGACGCAACGACGAGCGAGCGCGGCCGGATCCTCACCGACAGCGTCGACCCGGGCCGCCTCGCGAGCCGACGCTCGCCGCGGGCGAGCGGCGGTTCCGCGTGCGCTGGCTCGGGTACGCAACGCCCTGGTTCTCGTACGTCATGCTGCCGCCGCCGGAGTTCGTCCGGCTGCTCGAGGGAGCGGGCTGGCGTCCGCTGCGCGTGCTCGACGACGGCTCGCCGCGATACGTCGTGATTCTCGAGAAGCGTCATCGCGGCCCGGCCGCCGTTCCAGGGCCTTGCCCACACGCTGCTAGCCTCGCGCTCGTGTTCTTCCGACCCGGCGACGACCACGGCCTGCGCGGCAACCCGTTCAACCAGCTCGTCGTTCCGCGGCCCATCGGCTGGATCACGAGCGTCGGCGCCGACGGCCATGTCAACCTGGCGCCGTTCTCGTTCTTCAACGCGGTCGCGTATGTACCGCCCCAGGTGATGTTCGCGACGACCGGGCCTCATCGCGACGGCGGCCCCAAGCACTCGCTCGAGAACATCCGCGAGACGGGCGAGTTCGTCGCGAACCTGGTCACGTGGGCGCTCCGTGAAGCGGTCAACCTCACGAGCACGGCCGCCCCCGGAGACGTGGACGAGCTCGCGCTGGCCGGGCTGACGCCGGCCCCCGCACGCCTCGTCGGCGCCCCATACGTGGCGGAGAGCCCGGTGCACCTCGAGTGCGTCCTGACGCAGATCGTCGAGCTCCCGACACCCGACCCCTCGGACCCGAACACCGTCGTCTTCGGCCGGGTCGTCGGAATCGACATCGCAGACCACGCGATCGTCGACGGCCGCGTGGACGTCCGTCGCCTCGATCCGATCGCGCGCCTCGGGTACGACCAGTACACGCGGGTCGTCGACGTGTTCGCCATGCAGCGGCCCGGCTGGCCGCTCGAAGCGGCGAACTAGCCGCGCGTACGGTGGCGTTGCCGTTTCGAGGCAACGGCCGCGCCAGTTTTCACCGCCGGCCACTCCTGCCTTTGAACCCCACCCGCGACACCGCCCCCGGCGGGAGACACCACCGCGCCCCCGGCGACTGCACCGCCGAGCACCGGCTCGACCGGATCGGCCTCGGTCGGCGCGGGCATCTGGCTGAGCCAGGGCGAGATCTCCGGCCTGCCGATGAGCGGCAGCGCCTGGTCGGCCGTCAAGGCGGCCGCCGACGGGAGCCTCGGCACGGCAAGGGTCTCCGACCAGAGCTCGGAACACGACGTGAAGACGCTCGCGGTCGCGCTCGTCTACGCGCGAACCGGAGTCGCCACGTACCGAACGAAGGCCGCCAACGCGATCATGAGCGCGGTCGGGACGGAGTCCGGCGGTCGCACCCTCGCCGTTGCGCGGAACCTCACGGCCTACGTGATCGCCGCCGATCTGATCAACCTGAAGGCGTACGACGGCTCGAAGAACTCGCAGTTCCGCTCGTGGCTCACGGGTATCAGGACGGCGTCCCTGGACGGCGACACGCTCGTCTCGACACACGAGCGACGCGCCAACAACTGGGGCACCGCGGCCGGAGCGGCCCGCATCGCCGCCGACATCTACCTCGGCGACACGACCGATCTCGCCCGTGCGGCATCGGTCTTCCAGGGCTGGCTCGGTGACCGTTCCAACTACGCAGGGTTCCCGTTCGGCGACCTCACGTGGCAGGCCGATCCGGCGAACCCGGTCGGCATCAACAAGAAGGGCGCCACCATCCAGGGCAAGAACGTGGACGGCGTCCTCCCAGACGACCAGCGGCGATCGGGGGGCTTCACCGGGCCCGCGCCGCAGGAGAACTACGTCTGGGGAGCCCTCGGCCCCGCGTTCAGGCAGGCCGAGCTCCTAAGCCACGCCGGCTATCCCGCGTACTCGTGGTCCTGACTCGGCGGTTCGCCGGGCGATGACCTGGCTCCACACGGTGATCAGCTTCCCCGCAAGCGGCGACGACGGCTGGGTGCCGTGGCTCGCGAACAACGCCTACGGAACATCGCATCCCGCCCCGGCTCGGACGAACGGGAAGGTCATGGGCTGGACCGCCTGGACGCACGCCTGACAGAGGGATCCCCACCGGCAGGGGGCCGATCCGGCCCTGCCGGCCCTCCCACTCACTCCATCGGGTGAGGCGGCAGCTCGAGCGAGACGACGAACAGCGCGCAAGGTTCGCGCCTCTTTCGACTCATCCCTCGGTAGAGGGACTATCCCGGAGGAGGTCGATGCGGTGGAGATGAGCTGGTGGAGTTGGCTGATGGTAGCGATTGCGCTGGCGGTCGCCGAAGGTGCGCTCGTGGTCGCTCTCTGCCGGGCGGCGACAGCCCGCCGGCCGGAGCCCGTGCCGCTTCGAGCACGCGGCCATGCCGACTACTCCAGGGTGGAGCGCCGCGCGAGCTAGCCGATCGTTACAGTCGGCGGCGTGCGAGTCGCCGCCTTCGTCGCTCTCGTGCTCATGGCAGTCGTCGCCGTTGCCCCGGGCACCTCCCGAGCGACCGTCTCGAAGGGAACGATCCGCGCCGGCGAGGGAGGCGCGGGCGTCAGCCTCGGCATGACGCGCGCGCAGGTCGTCGCACGGCTCGGGAAGCCTCGCTACCAGAACCAGAACGGGTTCCTCGAGTACGCCAGGTTCCCGAACGTCTTCGACGTCTATCTCGATATCGGGACGACGCCCCAGCGGGTGCGGCTGATCGGGATCTCCGGCGAGAGGTTCTGCTTCTCGAAGCGGTTCTGCATGTACGACAAGGGCGCAGTCGGCAAGCTGCGAGCCCGCTATCGAGACTCGTTGAAGGTCGTCACGCTCGAGGACGGCGAGCGGATCTACCGCCTGTCGGAAACGTTCCGGGGGTGCTCCACGTTCACCGATTTCACCCCCGCCCGCTTTCGGGCGAGCGCCCGGATCCTCATGGTCTTCATCGGCTTCGAGTCGGGCTCGGCCTGCTGAACGTTCCGCCGTGCGATTCGCTACGCTGACGGTACTCCCGGCCACGTTACGGGAGCCTCCCCGGAGGCCGCGGCCTCCGGGACTCGTTCCGGGCGCATTCGTCTAGTGGCCTAGGACGCCGGCCTCTCACGCCGGTAACACGGGTTCGAATCCCGTATGCGCCTCCTAACGAACAGGGGTTCGCCGCATGGTAGAGCGAAACCCCTGCAAAACCGCACTTTCCTAAAAGTGTCATCTGTGACACACATGCCGGGAATGCGCATGCGGTGCTACCACCGGTGCTACCACCGAGCCGGCCTTGCGACGTCGTCCGGACTGGCTACGCTCCTCAGTTGGGCGATAAAGGGCAGAAAAGGCTTCGGCGCTATCGGCCGCGGTTTCCGAGGTGCCCCACCACCGAGCCTAATGAGCGGGCTTTTTCGTTCGGCCATGTGGCGAGGTCAGGTCGTCTGCAGCGCCGCGGGTTTGGCCGCCGCCCGCTTCCCGAGTTGGGTCGCGAGGAGCATCACCAGTACGGCGAGTCCGACGCCGAGAACGTGTGACCCCGCGTAGCGCCTCGAGGTCAAGCGGCTGGGGGAGCCGATCGCGTCAGGCGCCGGCATCGCCGCGGGTAGAGCGTGTATTCCGACCAAGGCGATGACAAGATCGCGATTCGAACCAGTTGCTGAGCAGAAAGCGGTCGCGACCAGGCGACGAGGACCGGCCCCATGGGCGCTCGAAGCGGTTCGAGGCTCCGCCAGTCGCGCAAACGCGAGCGCGACGCACACAAATCGCGGCCGAGCACGCGAACAGACGAGCCCCAGCCCCCTCCACCGACTCCGAATCCCAGCAAGGTCAGGAGCGCGCCGATCACCGCGAAGATGCCCATGCGCGTCGCGCCGTTCCCGAACTCGCCGCCGGGATCGCTTACCCCCACGAACAGCACCGCGAACACCACTGTGATCACGTACTTCTGTTGGTCGATCAGTTCGAGCACGATCACCGCCACCGCCAGAATCACTACGAGGCGGACAGCTCGCGGCAGGTTGAGCCCCTTCCAGTCGAGTTCGAACACCCTCGCCATCGTGCTCATGACTTGTCCCCCGTCATACCGCCGGCACAGGGACTAGGTCGACCACCTGGCAGAACTCGTGCCGTTGCGGCTCGATCGGATCACACGCGCTCTGGTCGAGGATCGTAATGCCCCCGTTGGGAAGACGCCTCGCACGGCCTCAAACCGGAGGCAGTCCGCTCGCCTGTACCAGCGTGCTTCCGCCTGACATCACTCGTCCGGGCCTGCCGCACTGCTCAGCGTGGATCAAAAGGGCATAAACGAGTCTGCCCCAGCGTTCAGGAACGTTCCCCGAAGATCGCGCTCTAAGATTGAAGGGCGTGTCGCTGCCCGTGACGCTTCCCCTCATCGACCACTTGGCCCTGCGAGTACGTGACGTGAGGCGCAGCCGCACCTTCTACGAGCAGGCCCTCGAGCCGTTCGGGGTGAAGGTAGTGGAGAGCTCGCAGGGGCCTGGGTTCGCCATCGAGGGCGGTGGAGATTTCTGGATCGGGGAAGGGGAACCCCCGGCCGCTCCCGTTCATGTGGCCTTCGCCGCAGCCGACCGAGCTACCGTTGACAAGTTCCACCGCGCCGCTGTCGAAGCCGGCGGCCGCGACAACGGCGCGCCGGGTCTTCGCCCGCATTACCACGCCGGGTATTACGCAGCCTTCGTCATTGACCCGGACGGGAACAACGTCGAAGCGGTCTTCCACGAGGGCGACCGCTAGCTGCCAGCCGCGTGACGCTCGCTTGGGCCCAGCGTGCTCTCGCCTGACATCGCTCGCCGGACTGGCTACGCTCCTTGGCGATGACGACACAAGCTGCTGACACGTCGCCCGCGAGCAGCGGGCCGGGGCTTCCGGCCGGGAGCGTCGACGAACATGGAGACCCACATCGAACCGAGGATCGAGTCGTCGCCGCAGCGATCGCCTACTACGGGGCGCGAGGACACGCCCGCACCATCGCCGAGCACGAGCTCCGAGGCGCCATCGAGGCGTTGCCCGGCTTCAAGGCGCCGCCAAAGCCGCCCCGACCCGTCCAGGTCCACGATTGGTTGGAGCTTGTCCGGGCAGGAAAGGGCAGCTGACCGTGAACCCCGCCGGGGGTACGCCAGATCGCGATGACTCAACTCAGTCCCTCCAGCCAGCGGCAGGTCCCCCAGGATCGGCCAGCCGGGTTTACGCTGGGTCTGGTGGACACGAAGAAGGAGATCCGCGAGGTCCTCACCTCGCGCCGCGCCCGGATCACTAGTAACCCGGGCGCACCTCACCGCAACTCTCCGAGCACGGCTCGTGCCCTCGCCGCCGAGACGACGTTTCCCTTCAGATCGAAGAGGCGGGCGCCCTCCTCGAGAGTGCTAGCAGCCTCCGCGGGCCTGCCGTAGAGGCGCAGCACCTCGGCCAAGACGATCAGCGCGTCGGCTTGGTAGCCCAGGAACTGTGTTCCGTCGGCATAGCGGACGGCCTCACCGGCGAGGGTCTCGGCCTCCTCGAGCCGCCCGAGCCGCGCGAGCGCCAGAGCACGCGTCGCCGGCCGCATGATGACGATGCCCCGGTCGGGCGGCGAAGGGTGCAGCTCGCTCTCGTCGAGAATGTGCAGGCACTCGGCCGGGCGGTCCTGCTCGCAGACGGCGTGGGCGAGGTCGATCGACGCGAGAACGTAGTACCAGTTGTCGACGATCTCAGCCGAGTGCTTCACCGCCGCTCGGGTCGCCCGTTCGGCCGCCTGGAGATCAGCGGCCAACGTCTCCACGCGTCCGCTCATCAGTTCGACGAGGCTCTTGAGGGTGCCCATCCCCAGCTCTTCGATCGCCGCCCGGCTGCGAACGATCAGCGCGCGGGCGTCCTCGAACCGGCCGTGCACCGCGACGAGATTGGCGAGAAAGGCGCGCACGATCGCCTCTCCGAGGCGATCGCTCTGCAGCTCGCGCAACAAGTCGTGGCAGACGCGAACTCCCTCGGTGACCGGCGTCGGCCCGTCGACCAGTGACCAGCCGAGGACGTTTAGGCTCCAAGCCTCGTCGAGGCGGCTGTCGGCCCGCCTCGCGTGCTTGAGCGCCCGCTCCGCCGCGTCCCGAAGCGCGAGCGTCTTGCCCGTGCACTGGTAAAGGTTCCAGAGGAGGATCCACACGCGTGCGAGGGCAAGGTCGTCCCCCGCTTCCTGGAACACCACGAGCGACGCCTCGGTCTCACGGAGCGTCTCCGTGAAATCGAACTGGTCCGGCTGGTTGAACAGACGCCACTGGTCGCGGAGGAGCGACGCATGCCGCTCGGCGTGATGGTCTCCGACGGTCTTCGCGCACTCAATCGCGCCGCTGAAGACTGCCTCGGCCCGCTCAAGCTGGCCGGACTGGAACAGCGCAAAGCCGAGGTCGGGGGCCAACTCAAGCCAGGCCTTCTCGTCGGAGGGGAGCGAGCGTGCGCGCTCGAGCAGGTTCACCGCCGCCCGCGTGTCACCGCGGCGAAAAGCGCGGCGCCCGGCCGAAAGGAGCCGCAGGCGGGCGCGCTCGGCCAACCAGAGCGTCTGCTCGTCCACCGAGCCGAGCTCCGTCCGGTACTGGTAGGCCTGCTCGAGGTGGTAGCCGAGCAGCTCCTCCAGCTCCGGGCGCTCGTGACTCACCTCCTCTAGCCACCCAGCGAAGCGCTCGTGCAGCTCTGCCCGCCTCTCCTTGGGGAGCGCGCCGTACGCCGCGTCGCGGATCAGCGCATGGCGAAAACGAAAGGCCTTCTCACCTGAGATCGTTGCCCGATCGGGGCCGACGAGCTCCTTCCTGACAAGGGAGGAGAGGTGGACGCCGACGCTCGCGACCCTCTCAGGCGCCAGCGTGCTGATGGCGCCGCAGTGGAAGAGCTCGCCCTCCACCGCCGCGCACTCGATGATCCGGCGCTCCTCTGGATCAAGCAGATCGAGCCTCGCTGCGAGTAGCGCCTGGATCGCCGGCGGTACGGGGAGCTCGCCCTCGCCCTCGCCCTCCTGGGCGAACATGGCCGCCATCTGCTCAATGAAGAGAGGGTTTCCTCCCGAGGCCTTCGAGATGCGGCCGAGCGTGCTCTCGCTAAGCGCACCCTCGCCGGTAAGGCCCGCGAGCAGCATCTCGCGCTCCGGCTCCGAGAGCGGGCCAATGAGCATCGAGCTTGAGTTCACTTTCCCGCCCCCCCAAGTCGGGCGCTTGTCCAGGAGCTCGGGCCGCGCCAGGCAGAAAAGAAGAATCGGCGCATCCCGCGAGGAGCCCGGGATGTGCTCGACGAGATCGAGCAGGGTTGGCTCGGCCCAGTGCAGATCTTCGAACACGAGCACAAGCGGCTTTCGCAGCGCGAGCGCTTCGAAGAGCCTGCGGATCGCCCAGAAGGTCTCCTCGGCGAGGCCGGCGCTCTCGCTAACGCCAATGGTGGCAGCGACACGGCTGGCGACCGCATCCGCATCATCCTCTCCTGCGAGCAGATCGGCGAGCGGCCGCTCCCCCGCCGCTTCATTGACCATCTCCCTGATCGGCCAGTACGAGATCCCCTCCCCGTAGGAGAGGCAGCGACCAGTGAGGACGGCCGCCTCGCCGGCGACGGAAGCGGCCAGCTCCTTGGCAAGCCGGGTCTTGCCGATCCCGGCCGGCCCGAAAACAGTGACGAGGTAGCCGCGCCGATCGCGCACCGAGCGCTCGAAAGCCTTGCGTAGAACGAGGAGCTCGTCCTCGCGCCCCACCAGCGGCGTACCGAAGCGACGCGCGTAACCGGAGACATCCGGAAGGACATCGAGCAAGCGAAAGGCAGGCACGCGCTCGCTTTTCCCCTTCAGCGAGAGCGGCTCGACAGGCTCGGCGCGCACGGCGTCCCGGACGAGCATGTAAGTGCTTTCTCCGAGCAGGACATCACCTGGCTCCGCGGCCTGCTCGAGCCTAGCGGCGACGTTTACAGCATCGCCAAGGACAAGGGCTCTATCGGGGTCGCGTTCGGAGACCACGACCTCGCCCGTGTTAACGCCTGTGCGGGAGCGGAGCCTCACGCCGAGATCCCGCTCGAGCTCCTCGCTGAGAGCCTCGAGCCGCTCACGCATCTCAGCGGCGGCGCGAACCGCCCTTAGCGCGTCGTCCTCATGCACGCTCGGAATACCGAAGGCGGCCATGACCGCGTCACCTATTAACCCGCTGACCTGCCCGCCATGGCGCTCGCACACCTCCTTCATCGCCTCGTAGAAGCGAAGCATCAACCGACGTAGCCGCTCCGGGTCGAGCCTCTCACCGATCGCCGTTGAGCCGACCACGTCACAGAACAAGACGGTCACCGTCTTGCGCAGCTCCGGCGCAGGGACGACCCCGGCGAGTCGGGTGCCGCAGGCGGGGCAGAAGTGGGCGTCCTCTGGAGCTTCCTTCCCGCAACTAGTGCAGACCGCCACCCGATGAGTGTAGGTGGCATGCACGCCTATTCCGTTCCCCTATGGCGCCTCAGTCGCTAGCTACGAGTTCTTCGCTTCGCGCGCGTACCTGTCTGCCTAAACGACCCTCACCGAGGGTGGCCGGCGCTCTACCCACCATTTCGAACATTTCGTCACACAAAGGCTTGGTCAGGTGGCGCAGCTGGAACACCAACCTATCCCGACCCGCTCCCGCCCGAAAAGCCTCGGGGCGACGGGTCCCACTTTGACCCCCCGCCCGCTCTAGTGTCGGCGCTCGGCCATCTTCCTATCCTACTTCGCCTACACTCCACCGACCCAGGTTTCGCGAAGACGCTGGCGAGGGTAGTCGGAAGGGGAAGATGTCTGGGATACGTAGCAAGATCGTAGCTCAACGGCACGCGGGCAGAACGAGAAAGCTCTGGCCGGTCGGCGCCCTGCTCGCGTTTGCCGCCATCGTTGCCGCGATTTCGGGCGTCGGGCCGGCGAACGCGGGGACGCAGACATATCGCACTGTTGCGGACGCCTACGTCAGCGACGCAAACCGAACGAGCAACTTCGGGACAGAGACGACGCTCAAGGTCGACGCTTCTCCGCTCATGCGTGGCTATGTTCAGTTCGCGGTTCAGGACCTGACCGGCACGGTGACACGCGCGACGCTTCGGCTCCACACGAGAAGCAGCTCGAAGCGCGGCATCGGGGTCCGTGGCGTTCCAAGCTCGAGCTGGAGCGAGACGGCGATTAACTTCGCGAACGCGCCTGCGCCTTCGAGCACGGTCACACGCACGTCTGGGTCCTTCTCGTCCGGTGAGTGGCTCTCGCTCGATGTGACGCCCCTCGTCGGCGGGAACGGCTCGGTGAGCTTCGCGCTCACGACTAGGTCTTCGAAGGTGATCTCCCTCTCGAGTCGGGAGTACGGCGCCTCGTGGAGCGCTGAGCTCGTCGTTGAGACGTCGACTGTCGGTCCGCCTCCCCCCAGTGGTGATCCCGTCATCGCCGGGGCGGGCGACATCGCCACTTCCAGCGGAAAGCAGGCGGCGACCGCGGCGGTGATCAGTGCGATCAATCCCACCGCCGTCTTCACACTCGGCGACCACGCTTACCCCGACGGAACCCTGACCAACTTCCAGAGCAACTACCACCCCTCCTGGGGAAGCTTCCTGACTAAGACCAACCCCGCCCCTGGGAACCACGACTACCACACCTCGGGTGCCGGCGGCTACTTCAGCTACTTCGGTTCGCGTGCACCGGCGGCGTACTACGCATGGAACATCGGCGCGTGGCGCTTCTACTCTTTGAATTCGGAGATCGCGCACGACGCGAGCTCGACGCAGATCACCTGGCTGAAGCAGGACCTAGCCGCCAACCCGAAGGCCTGCGTCGGTGCGTACTGGCACAAGCCGCTCTACTCGAGCGGCACACACGGGAACATCGCCGGAGTGCGCCCGTTCTGGGATGTGCTCTACGCTGCGAACGCCGATCTGATCCTCGTCGGGCACGACCACACGTACGAGCGCTTCGCCCCCCAGAATCCCAGCGGCCAGCTCGACGCTGCTCGCGGCATACGTGAGTTCGTCGTCGGCACGGGCGGCGCGAGCCTGTACGACTTCACGACGATCCGTCCCAACTCGGAGGTGCGCAGCAATACGGTCTGGGGCGTGCTCAAGCTGACCCTGCACGCTTCGAGCTACGACTGGAAGTTCGAGCCGATCGCGGGACAGACGTTCGCAGAGAGTGGATCCCAGGCATGTCACTAAACCAACGCGGCGGGTGCTTCGAGCCGCGCCGCGTCTGGACACCCGCAGAACGCTTCGTTGGCGGACCAACTGTAGTTCCCAGACACGTTGTTGACGGCCTGAGGCAGCAACGAGCCCTCCTGGGGTGTGGCTTGTCAAAGAGTCGCGGCCCGAAGGAGGGCTCTTATGGATCTTCATGCAAATGCGGTCCTGACCGTCCGTCAGCGTCAGCGCTTGTGTGATCTCGTCTCGGCTGGAGCGCCGATCGGCGCCGCGGCGCTCGTCGTCGCTGCTCCAGTCAGACCGCGTCGAAGTGGGTCAATCGGGGACGTCGAGGACAGGGGCTGCTCGATCGCTCGAGCCGGCCCCATCGCTCGCCGCGAAGGACGCCCGGCGTCGGTCGAGCGGGCCATCCTGCGTGCCCGGTTGGAGCTGCGCGAGGGACCGCACGTGATCGGTTGGGCACTGGGAGTCGCGGCTTCGACAGTGCAGGCGGTGTTGCGCCGGCACGGACGCTCTCGGCTCGTCGTGCGATCCGAGCGCGAGCAGGTCTTCCGCTACGAGCGCTCCTCGCCCGGCGAGCTCGTGCACGTCGACTGCAAGAAGCTCGGCCGCATTCTCAGGCCGGGCCATCGCGTCACCGGCGACCGCTCGAGCCGTGCACGCGGCAGCGGCTGGCACTACCTGTACGTGGCTATCGACGACCACTCGCGGCTCGGCTTCGCCTGCCTCTATCCCGACGACACCGCGGCAACGCGGTCGCCTTCCTGAACGAGCTCCTCTGCTTCTACGCTCCCACGGCCTCGAGGTCGAGCGTGTACTTTCTCGCCTAGACGCGAGCCCCGACGTTTACGGTGCGCTGTCGCGTGGGATATCTAGGTATGCCCTTGTTCCATGTACCTCGCCGAAAGTACGAACCGTTCCGGGTGCTGATCACGTCGCGGCCGACGGCACAAAGTCGGCATCCCGTACCGGCGATCGCCCGGCGTAGGCCGGTGGTGCGTGCGCACGACCCGCTCGGCCGCTAAGCAGTCGTGGCGTAAGAATTCGCACGTGCTGGCAATCGGCGCAGCCGACGAGGATGCGAAGCGGTATAGCGCAGGCGACAGTTGCGGACGGGCGACGTCTCAGCGGTCGGCCGGCACGGGCTGTCCAGCTGGACGGCGTCCTTTGACCACGGCCGGTTCATCTGCCAGGATGTGGCTACTCTGCGGCAACTCAGGGCATGAGCCGGCCGCATCTCCGAGGCGAGAGAACCAGAAACGCCGCCTTTCATGTTAGAAACGCCGCCTTTCATGTTGCCGATCCGACGCGGAATCGCTCTCACGATCGTCACGATCGTTCTGGTCTGTCTCGGAGCCGGCACGGCCGCTGCAGCGGAATCGAAGCGTTTTACCGCCTCGATCGCCGCGAGCGGGTCGACATTCACGCTGATGATCACGAACCTGGCGTCGAGTTCTCAGGCGCTCGGGTCGGCAAACGTGACGGTGCCGTCCGGGCACACCGTCACTGGGTTCGTCTCGATCACGGCCGGGGGCGGTGCGAAGGTCTGGAGCAGCCCGACTCTCTCCGGCGACGGGCGCACGATCTTTCTTAGGAATGCGGGCCCGAACTCGGCCAACCGGCTGGCCCCCGGCGAGTCGCTCGTCGTCGTGTTCACGGTCTCGACGACGGCCTGCGCGACCGCGACCTCGACGTGGACGGTCACGGCCAAGCAGTCGAACGACTTCAAGGGCGCAGGGAACGACTTCACGATCAGCGGGTCGCAGCCAACGACTCCGGGTCAGCCAGGCGCGCTCGATCACTTCACCCTCTCGCCCGTGGGACAGCAGACGGCCAACACTGCGTTCTCCGTGACCGCCACGGCCTACGACACGTGCGGGAACCAGATGACGAACTACGGGGGCGGCGCCGTGCTCGGAGGCCTCGGGAATGCTCCGAACGGTCAGGCCCCGTCTTTCGGAGCGCTCACGTTCTCGGGCGGCGTCGCAACGGCGTCCGTCACGGCCTTCCTGGCGGGCACGAACCAGACATTGACGGTGGCTGATGGCGCCGTGTCGGCCTCGAGCAATTCGTTCACCGTGCTCCCGGGAGCGCTCTCGTCGTTCGCGTTCGGCGCAGTCGGCGCTTTACAGACCGCAGGGACCCCGTTCGCTGTGAGCGTCACTGCACGCGACGCGTGGCTAAACGTCAAGACGAACTACGCAGGCGTGGCAACGCTTTCGGGCACCCTCACGGCATCGACCAAGGGGTGCGGCTCGGGCGCCTCGTCGCCGTGCTCCCCGATCTACGGGACGCTGTCGTTCGCGTCCGGAGTCGGAACCGCCAACGTCACGGCCTTCAGGGCCGAGACGGCGCGCACCCTGGGCGCCGCCGACGGTACGGCGACCGGTATGAGCAACCAGTTTGACGTCGTCGGCGGCGAGGTCGCGGATCTCGCCGTCGGACAGCAGCCCACCGACACGACGTCCGGGACGGCTATCGCGCCTCCGATCACCGTCTTGGCCACCGACGTCTACGGGAATCCGGCAGGCGCTACTGTGACGATGGCGATCGGCTCGAACCCGAGCGCCGGCACCCTGTCGGGAACGAAGACACGGAGCACCGTAGGTGGAGCTGCCACGTTCGCCGATCTCTCGATCGACAAGACGGGGATCGATTACACGCTCGTGGCGTCGGTCGGCTCGATCACGACGACCAGCGAGCCGTTCGACATCGTCACCGTCGTGGTCGGCTGTACGAATCATCCAAATGAGCCCTGCGTCGGATCCACCGGGAGCGATACGAACCCGCAGACGCCGACGAACGCGGAGGTCTTCGCGCCCGCGGGCGGTAATCCGGGAACGCTCACGATCTCGCTGATCGACTTTGCGGGCGCGTGCCCCAACGGTTCCGGCCAGTCGGTCGTCGTCAACCCGCCAAACGGCCACGGGAACAACAACCCGGTGCAGGTCAAGGTCGAGTACGACAAGTCGATCACTCCTGGAACGGGAGTGACGAACTTCGTCTTCTGCGTCGAGAAGCTGGCCGGCCTGGTCATCGAGCCGGTCCCGGCCTGCAAAGACTCCGCCGGGACGGCGCAGCCGTTCCCGTGCATCGACGATCGGCGGCGTGACAACGCGGGTGACCTCCGGGTCAGGTTCCTCATCACCGACGATCCGATATTCACGAAGCGCTAGTGACCGGGAGAGGCGCGGTCGACAGCGGAAACTGAGGGAGGACGTGGATCCCGAGGCGCGCGACGATCTCGTCGCGCTTCGCAACGAACGATCGTCCGTCACCATCTCCGGTGAGATCGCAGACTCGGGCGAGCGCATCCAGAGTGCAAGCCTCCTCGTAGCCGGCGCCCTGCGCTCGGGCAGCGGCGAGACTTCGCTCGAGGGCCGCCCGCGAGCCCTCTGCGTCGCTGAGCTGGATGAGCGCGTAGCCGCGGATACGTTCGGCCAGCGGGACCGTAGGGCCGGCCGCGGCCCTCAGGGCATCGGTTGCCAGCCGAAGTCCGTCTTCGGAGAGGCCGTGGCGCACGAGGGCGCCCGCGATGCGGGCGTCGGTCTCGACCACCTCGGCGGTCGCGCCCAGCTTGCGGAACTGCTCTCGCGCCGTGCGCAGGAGCTCGATGCCCTCGTCGAACCGACCCGACCGAGAGGCTGCACGGCCGAGCATGCGAGTCGCGACGGCGACCCCGAAGGGCGACTCCGCCGCTCGCCAGACGCGAAGGGCCTCACGGATCTGCTCCTCTGCCTCGGCAAAATCACCGCGGTCGACGAGGATCTCACCGATGTTGAACGTGATGTCTGCCGCATTCGCGACGTCGCCCAAACGCTTGCGAGCCGCCAGGCCGCGCCGGTAGAGGTCGAGCGCGTCGTCCCACCGCCCCTCGAAGTAGGCTGACGCACCGAGGTTGTTGAGAACGAGCGCCTGGCCGTCGAGGTCGCCGATCTCCTCGTACAGAGCCAATGCCCGAGGCGACCGCGTCGCCTCCTCCGGCCTGCCGGCCGCAATATACGCCCAGTCGAGAATCGAGAACGCGTAGGCGATCACGCGCTTCTCCCTGGCCCGCTTCGCCTCTTCGACGGCGCGCGTGCACCACTTGATCGCCTCGGCGGAGCGGCCCTGGCTCTGCCGCACGGCGCCGTAGAAGACCTCGAGCTCGGCCCGCTTCGCAGCCGCCGCACGGCCTGCGACGCCGTCGAGGGCGGTCATCCCGCGCCGGATCCAGCGCAGCGTCTGCGGGTAGTTGCCCAGTCGATCCTGCATCCACGCCTGCTTGAGACGGAGGGACGCGTCAGCGATCGGATCGTCTGCGCGCAACCGCCTCGCCGAGCGGTACGCGGCCCCTCCTTCGCCGTGGAGCCCGGCTCGATCGCGTGCGTCCCCGAGAGCTTCCCAGACGTCAGCTAGCTCATGCGGATCGACGTCCTTGAGCCTCCGCGCTGCCTCGAGCGCGCGTTCGAACAAGCGCGCCGCGTCGACGTTCGCGTACACGGAGCGCGCGTGATCGCCGGCTGCCCGGGCATACCGCCAGGCCTTGTCGAAGTGCTGCGCATGGAGGAAATGGAGGGAGAGGACCTCCGCGTGCTCGTCGGGACTCGACCCCGAGCGACGCTCGATCGTCTCGCCGATCCGATCGTGGAGCTCGATCCTCCGACGGTACGGAAGACCTTCGTAGGCAGCATCACGAACGAGCGCATGGCGGAAGTGGACGACGCCCGAGTGATCGAGCGAGATGAAATCGCCGAGTCGCTCCCAGACACGTTCGTCGAGCGGGTACGGACTGTCGCCCAGCGACGCTCGGAGGAGGTCCGGCTCGAACGTCGCGCCGAGCACCGACGCACAGCGAAGCACGGTGCGGTCTCGCGGCGCCAGACGATCGATCTGAGCTGCAAGGAGGGCCTCGATCGAGTCCGGGAGCGCGTCGACGCCGAGCGCGCGTGCCGATCCGGCGAGTTCTGCGAGAAATAGCGGATTGCCGCCCGCCCGGTGGGCGAGGGCTTGCATCACGTGTGGGGGCAGCGGCGCATCATCGGTGCCCGACTCGATCAGCGCCTGAGCGTCTCTGTCGCCGAGAGGCTGCGGCCGAAGAGACGAAGTCGTGTCGAGCGCCGGCGCCACAAACCCGGTGTCGACGTCCCTTCGCGTCGCGAGCAGCAGCCAGGGGTGCTGTTCGATGTTCCGCGCGATATACGCGAGGAGATCGGCCGAGGCTTCGTCCATCCAGTGGACGTCCTCGAACACGAGAAGCGCCGGGGCCGGAAACAGGCTGGCGAGCAGCTCGGTCGCGACCTCCTCGAGGCGTTGTCGCCGGAAGCGAGGCTCGAGGTTCGCCACCTCCACCGTCTCGGGCAGCTCGACGTCGAAGAGGGGGCCGACGAGCGGGAGCCACGGCGAGAGCCCGGGGGCGAGCCGTGCTGTGCGCCGACGGAGGCGCTGCGCGACTCTCGCAGAAGACTCCTCGCCGCGCGCTCCGACGACGGCCCGCATCGCACGGCGGAACGGGTAGTAGGGGGTAGACGACTCGTACTGCTCGCAAGCAGCCGTGAAGACGACGACGTCCGTGGCCTGCGAGCAGAGCTCCTCGATGAGTCGCGACTTCCCAATTCCCGGCTCGCCGATCAGCTCGACGACCCGGCCCCGGCCGGTTCGCGCGAACCCGATCGCCTCGAGAAGCGCGGTCATCTCCTTCTCGCGCCCGACCAGACGTGTGGCGCTGCCGCTCACCGTTCGCCCTATGGGTGCCCCCACGTCGAATGCGGGCACCGGGTTGGCCTTGCCCTTGAGCACGAACGGCCCTACCGGTGTCGTCAGAAACTGTGTCCGCGAGCGGGCGAGCACGGCCTCTGTCGCGAGCAGCTGGCCCGCCTCCGCCTTGCCCATGATCCGCGCAGCGGTGTTGAGTGCATCTCCCCGCGACGAGTACGTCCTGCGGAACGGCGGCCCGGAGTCCCCCGAGAAGACGCGCCCGGAGTTGACGCCGATCCGGATCGGGAGCTCGAGCTCCTGCTCGATTACGAAGCGCGCCGTCCGCAGCATCCGCTCCTCGTCGTTCCCCAGGCTCCGGGGGGCTCCGGCGATCAGTAGGATCTTGCCCCCGTCAGCCGCGATATCGGTCTCGGAATAGACGACCTGGTGCCGGTGAGCGGCCTCCTGAACGGTGAGCACGAGCTGCTCGATCGCGCCGGCGAGCGCGTCGGGCCCTCTGCGCTCGAGGAGCGCGTCGGCGCCCTGGAACTCGACGAACGCCGTCGCGATCGGACGGTGCTCAGGGTCGCCGCCGCCCGCGAGGAGGTGCTCGCGAACTCCCTCCGGGAGGCAGAGCGCCAGATCGAGCTTCAGCACCTCGGGAACCGGCGGCGACCCTCGACTCGCAGTGACCGGCTCCCCGGCCAGAAGAAACCCTGCGTTCCTGGCCGTCCCAATGGTGTCGGCTGCGAGCAGGGCCGCTGTCGACCTGCTCACGACGACTTCACCGGCCTGCGCAATCCCCTCCATCGCGACGGTCTCCGTGGCATCCGGGCCTGCCAGCACGAGCTCGCGGTGGCGATTTCCGACGAGGAAGAAGTGGAAGCGCCCGGAGTGAAGCCCGATCGACATGCGGAGCCTGACCAGGCCTGCTGAAGTCCGTAGCTTGCCGATCGCACGCATCCTCCGCTGCATTCCCGCTGCCGCCCGCGCCGCCCTCGGCGCGTGCTCGTCGCCTTCGAAGAGCAGCAGCACAGCGTCGCCGCCCCATTTGACGAGCTCGGCGCCGTACTCGTACGCCGCCGACAGAAGCTCGGTGAAACAGACGTCAAGCGTGTCGGTGAGCTCCTCGGCTCCGACCTTGCCCTTACCGGCAAGGCGCTCCGTCAGCTGGGTGAACCCCGAGATGTCGACGAAGGTAAGGGTCCCGTCGACCGCCCGCCAGCGCCGGTCAGGGTCATCGAGGAGCCAATCGATCACCAAGCGCGGGACGTATGGCTGAAGGAGCTCGGATTGCCTGACCTCGTCGACGGTCTCCACGTTCCGAGTGTAGAGACGGCTACGGTTAGGGATCGGTCTCCCGGTGCACGACAACGCTCGTCGGTCTGCGCAGCGGGTCAGGTTCCTGTGCGCTGTTCCATCACAGGTCGGCTGGCGCCTCGCGGCCACCGACCTCCGCTCCGGCCGTATTCGCCCTCGCGCGCGAGGGCGGCTGATGGTTGTGGTTGCTCCTGGAGAGGCCTCCCCCGGAGCTCGGGATCAAGCAGGGGCCCCTTCCGCGCGTGGGACCTGGCCGGGATGCCCTGGGCCGGATCGGCGAGCTTGTCGACCATGACGACCTCATAACGACCGCCAGGACGTACACCCACGTCGTCGCCGACGAGGCCGAGCTCAACTACCCGAGCCTTCTCTGAGACCGAGAAACCTGCCCGTCCGCGCTCGAATGGTGCTACCACCGGTGCTACCACCGGGCACTAAACATGCTAATTTGCAGGCAGGTTCGAATCCCGTATGCGCCTCTCCCCTCCGTCTCATGGGCCGCACCGACCTCATCGACGGCGTCGCGTTGGAGTACGAGGACTCCGGCACGGGTGAGCCTGTCGTCTTCATCCATGGAGCCTTCATCGCGGACGCGTTCCGGCCGCTGCTCTCGGAACCGGCGCTCGCCGAGCGGTTCCGGCTGATCAGCTACCACCGCCGCGGTTACGGCGGCAGCACGCCCGCCGCTGAGCCGGTATGCCTCGCGGACGGCGCGCGCGACTGCCGGGCGCTCATCTCGTTCTTGGGTCTGCGACACGCGCACGTAGTAGGCCACTCGTACGGCGCCAGCGTCGCCCTGCAGCTGGCTCTGGACGCGCCCGAGGTCGTCCACACGCTCACCCTGCTGGAGGCGGCGTTGACCGTCGGCGAGAGCGCGCCTCTCTATCGCGAGGCGTTGCTGCAGAGCTGTGAGCGCTTTCGCGCGGTCGGCGCCCGGGTAGCCGTCGACGAGTTCCTGCAGCTGCGCTGGCCTTCCTATCGCACCCAGCTCGATCGCGTGGCGCCCGAGGCCTTCGACCAGGCTGTCGCCGATGCGGCGACGGCCTTCGAGAGCGAGTTCTCCGGGTTCGTCGAGTGGCAGTTCGACGAGGCTCGAGCCCGCAGGATCGCTCAACCGTCCCTCGTCGTCCTCGGCGAGGAGAGCGTGGCACTCCATCCGCGCTTCGCAGAGACGTATCGCCTGCTGCTCGAGTGGCTTCCCCACGCCGAAGGGTTCCTGCTCCCGCACGCGACGCACTTCCTCCAGTTCCAGAACCCCCACGACCTCGCCGCGGCGCTCAGCGCGTTTCTCGAGCGACACCCTTTCGAGCAGCAGGACTGAGCCGGTACCCGGCTTCACTCCCCCCGTGGCGCGCCGGAGCGCTCGCGCGGTGCGTGCGCGCGGAAGATCCGAACGTGGAGGTGATTCTCGTGGTGGGGAATCGCCTGCACGACGTCCGGCGGGCCCGTGAGGCCGGTGCGGAAGCCGACGAAAACGTACTTGGCGCCTGCTTCCACGAACAGGTCGACCAGGGCCTGCGCCAGCGCCCGATCGACGTGGCGGGGAGCGAGCGGCTCGCGCTCCCGGCCGTCCTTGCGCGGGTAGTAGACGTCGACGTCGAGCCCGTTCTCGTGCGACGTGTGGCCCAGCCCGCCGTAGCGAGGGCCGAAGTCTCCGCCGCCCGGTCGGCTGAGGTCGCCGATCCCGACCCGTGGAGCGTTCGGGTGAGCCGCCGCGTACTCGTCGAGCACACGCAGCACCGTTCGCAGCAGCCGGTCGGTGGCCCATCGCCGCCGGGGGCGGTTGGGCGACCGGTCGCGCACCGGATCCCAGGTGAAGAAGTGCTCGCCTTCCGCCGGAAGCTGCACGCCGCGAACGAGCCGGCCGGCCCAGGGAGCACCGAGCGCACGCGACGCGCGCCACTCGATCGGCTCGGCGACTGCGGGCTCCTCGGGAACCGGCGTGGGAGCCTCGGCCTCCTTCGGCGGGGCGTCGGGGAGCGTCCCCGTCGGCGGCTCGAGGCCGGGCTGCGGGCGAGCAGCCGGCGCCTCCTGGCTCGCGATCGCGGCGACGAGGCCTCCGACCAGGAGCAGGGCGGCGACGAGAGCCATCCCCAACCTGCGATGCGACTCCATCTCTGCCTCGGAAGGTAGCCGAAGCGGACTCCGCCGACGCTCCGTGCGGCGGGAATCGCCTTCATCCGGATCAGCCATCGGAGGGGTCAGACCCCAGCCGATCGTGACGCAGAATTGTGACGAGCTTGTGCCACCCTCGGCACGTTTCGTCACGGATCGGTGCGGAAGGAGACGTCCGGGGGCGCATTCGGGCGGAATCGGCCGCCGTCGATCCCTTCGGGCTGGGGATCGATTGACTCGAAGGCTTCGCAGATTGGCCCCTACGTCGCGCTCGCGGAACTACGGCGCGCAGCACCAGCCCTCGATCCGCGGAAACGGCGCGCGTGCGCCCGTGGCCGGATCGAAATCACGGGTGACCGATCCCACCGCGACGACCCGCCGGTCGCCTTGAACCGGGACGAAGAGCCACTGGTCGGCGGCGGCCCAGCCGACGAGCACGACCCGGCCGTCGGGCGACCAGGTCGGATCGCGAAGTCGCCCGGCGCCCGAGAACACGAGTCGCGCCTGGGCAGAGCGGATGTCGTAGATCCAGACGGCGCCGTTTCGACGCGCGTCCGTGAAGGCGGTGAACGCGAGCTCGTCGCGGCCCGGCCGCGCGGCGAGACCGTCACCGGCGGCCCCGGCGCCCAGGTGTAGCCGCCGGAGCGGGGCTCCCTCGCCGTCGAACACGCGAAGCTCCGTGCGGGCCAGCACCGCGAGCTCCCCGGCATCCGTCCACGCGAGCGCGACCGGCTCGGCAAGCGGAGGCGTTCGCCAGAGGCGGTCGCGCGTGTCCGTCTCGACCACGACGACGCGGCCGTTCACCGCCGCGTAGGCGAGCACGTGTTCCGCACCCGGTCTCCAGGCGGGCGCGACCGGGGCAACGCGAGCTGCGATCGCTCGATCGTCCACCCCGTTCCCGGCGACGACGCGCAGCGCGCGGCCGCTCCGGTACGCAACGCGGAAGCCGCTCGGCGCCCAGCGCGCGTCGGCGATCGGCCGCCGGCTGAGCGCCCAGTGGACGGCGTCGGTCCGCGTGGGATCGAGCGCGGCCAGCTGACGGCCCTTCCAGACGGCGACGAACAGCCCGTTCGGCGACCAGGTGCCACCGTCGTAGTCCCCCAGGCGACGCCGCGAGCCGTCCCGGCCGACGACCCAGACCCCCGTGGGCGCGGCGACCAGCAGCCGTCCTGCGCCGGGGAGAGAGGCGAGCTCGGGCCTCGCCGGCGTGACTCCCACGACGCGCTCACGACCGACGGTGTCCCGAATCCAGCCACCGATCTCCGACCCGACCGGGCTGACGCCGACCGCGACCGCTGCGAGAAGAAGCGCAGCTGCGAGTAGCAGCTTCCAGCGAACCTTTCGTTCCCGAGGAACCGGCTCTCGCTCGACGAACGACGCTTGCACGGCAGCCCAGGTGCGCTCCTCGGCGAGGTGCTCGCCGGGAACCGGCTGCGCGAGCAGAAGACGGCGGAGGTCCTTGTCGTTCACGGCGCCGTTCCTCCGAGACGACCCTCGAGCGCGTCGAGCCCGCGTCGCAGGCGGGAGTTCACGGTGCCGCGCGGCAACTCGAGCAGCTCGGCGATCTCGCCGGGCGAGTACTCGAGCAGGTACCGGAGCACGATCACAGCCCGCTGATCCGGCGGCAGGCCGGCCAGCCCTGAGGCCAGCGCCCGCGCGTCCGGGTCGGTATGCGGCCCGGCTGTCGGCAGCGCCGGCCCGGCGATCGTCGACTCCAGGTCCGTTGCCCGCAAGGCTTCCCGGCGCGACTCCCGGGACCGCGCCCAGTCGATCGCGCGGTTGACCACGATCCGGTGAAGCCAGGGCCCGAAGGGCCGCGTCCGATCGAACCGGTCGAGCGAGCGCACGGCTGCGAGAAACGCCTCCTGCGCGATGTCCTCGGCTCCCGCGTGATCGTGGACGACCAGGTAGGCGGCCCGGTAGGCGCGCGGCCAGTGCAGCCGGAAGAGGGCCTCGAGGTCCGAGACCGATCCTGCCTGGGCACCCTCGATCCAGGCGCGCTCGTCTCGGCCGGCGCCCGCCATCGCGCGGGGACTATACGAGTCTCGTAGCGTACGAGGTCCATCGACAACGGCTACGGAGGCGGGCGGCACGGAGGTCCGTAACGGCTTGACACATGCCCGAGTGCCCGTCTACCGTCGAATCGAGAGCTCGTGTTGACGCTGCGGACCCGGATCGCCGTACTCTCGGTCGCCTTGCTGGCCTCCCTCGCCCTGGCTGGCGTGGCCACGGCCGGTGACTCGACCGCGAACGTCCGTGCCGGCCAGTCGGGGCCCGCGCTCCCCCCTGCTGCGCCCGAACTCGACGATCGCGCGGGGACGATCGTCGGCGGGGGGCCGGCCCGACCGGGGGACTGGCCGTACGTGGCCAACGTCGAGTGGTCGGGCGACGGCGGCGCGACGTTCGCGAGCTGCGGCGGAAGCCTGATCGGTGAGCGCTGGGTCCTCACCGCCGCGCACTGCGTCACGGACGATGACGGCAACTTCTACTCGAGCCCGGTCAACCGGATCTCGGTCGGCTGGTACGACCTGACCAAGATTCCACCCGAGGGCTACACGTTTGCCGACGTCTACTACGTCGGTGACTACACGCCGGGCGTGAACAACGCGAACGACTGGGCGCTCCTGCGGCTCGCGTCGCCGATCGCCGACTGGCCGGCGCTGCGCTTCGCGAACCCGTCAGAGGCACCCCAGGCGGCGCCGGGGACGCCGGCCGCGATCGTCGGCTGGGGCACCACGTCCGAGGGCGGAGACAGCTCGGACATTCTGCTCGAGGCGTCGATCCCGATCCTCTCCGATCAGATCTGCTCCGCCCACTACGCCGGAAGGTTCATCGCCCGGGTGATGCTCTGCGCCGGGTACCTGCCCGGTGGCATCGACACCTGCCAGGGCGACAGCGGGGGGCCGCTGATCATCAACGACGGCTTCGACCTGCCGCTCCAGGTGGGAATCGTGAGCTTCGGCGACGGCTGCGCCCGCCAGGACATCCCCGGGATCTACGTTCGAACCAGCGGGGTTGCCCGTGACCTCGTCGCCGCGATGCAGTCGGACGGCGTCGCGCCCGTCAACAGCCCGACGGCGACCGCGGGGACGATCACGAACCAGGTGCGCGGCCGGGCAACCGTCAGGATCACGGCCGACGCGAACGGGCTCGCAACCGGCGTCGTCGTCGAGTTCGGCGCCACGCGCGACATGGGGTCGTTCGTCTCCGGCTACGCGGGCGCCTCCCAGCAGCAGCAACTCGAGCTGCGCCTGCGGGGCCTCACGCCCGGCCGAAAGTACTTCTTCCGAACCACGGTGACGAACGGGGCCGGGTCGCAGACGGGCCCGCTGCGCTCGTTCATCGCGGTCGGCAGCGACTCGAGGCCGCCGGTCGTCAAGGCGATCGCCAGCGCAGGGAACTCCGGGTCGATCGTGCGGCTCTACTACACGATCCACGACAACGTCAGCGAGCGGACGCGCGAGAAGCTCACCGTCTACCGCCTGGACGGGCCGGCGATCGCGGTGCTGCGAACGAATCTGTCGCGGTCGGCTCCCGGGACGCGCTACTGGTACAACTGGCGCGCGAACGTCAGCCCCGGCCGCTACCGCTTCTGCGTCGTCGGCTACGACACGAACGGCAACTCGAGCGCGCCGAGCTGCGCGCCGCTGCGCATCAGGTAGCGAGCTTCAAGGCCGCCTCGATTCGCGCGAGAGCCTCCTCGCGACCGAGCAGCTCGATCGACTCGAAGAGCCCCGGCGAGACCCGTGAGCCGGTGATCGCGATCCGGATCGGCTGGAGCCCCTGCCGCGGTTTCAGGCCGAGCCGGTCGCAGAGATCCCGGAGATCTTGCTCGATCCGAGCGGACGTCCAAGGCTGGGTCACCGCCAGCGCCATCCCTGCCGGCCCGAGGACCTCCCTGGCCTCCGTGAGCAGGGTGGGGTCCGGGGCGGCCCGGCCGAAGAAGAACCCCGCGAACGCCGGGAACTCGCCGAGCGTTGCAATCTTCTCCTGGCAGAGCGGGGCGACGCGACGAATCGTGCCCTCGTCGCCGTCGAAGCCGATCTCGGCAAGGTAGGCGCTGAGCGCGTTTCCGTACTCCTCCGCGCTCATCGCGCGCAGGTACTGACCGTTCAACCACTCGAGCTTCGCGTAGTCGAACGTGGCCGGGCTCGAGCCCACCCGTTCCAGGCTGAACCGCTCGACGAGCTCGTCACGTGACATGATCGTCGTCCGGTCGTCGTAGCTCCAGCCGAGGAGCGCGAGGAAGTTCATGAGCGCCGGCGCCACGTACCCCGAAGCCCGGAACTCGTCGACCGAGACGGCCCCGTGGCGCTTCGAGAGCTTCTTCCCGTCGGTGCCGAAGACGTTCGGCACGTGCGCATAGACCGGAGGACTCGCCCCGAGCGCGGTCAGCACGCGAATCTGCTTCGGCGTGTTCGACACGTGATCGTCGCCGCGGACGACGTGCGTAATGCCGTCGAGCCAGTCTTCGAGCGGGGAAGCGAAGTTGTACGTCGGTCGGCCGTCCGAGCGAACGAGCACGACGTCTTCGAGCTTCTCGTTCGGGAACTCGATCCAGCCCTTGACCGCGTCGTCCCAGCCGGTCACGCCCTCGTCGGGCATCCGGATCCGGATCGCGCCCTCGTCCTCGTAGGCCTTTCCCTCGTCCACGAGGCGCAGCGCCTCGGCTGCGGCCCGCTCCATGCGATCGAGCTGGAAGGTCGTCGGTCCATCCCAGTCGATGCCGAGCCAGGAAAGCGAGCGCTCGATCTGCGCGACGGACTCAGCCACCTCGCGGCTCGTGTCCGTGTTCTCGATCCGCAGCAGGCACGCGCCGGCTCGCCCGCGTGCGAACAGCCAGTTGAAGAGGAACGTTCGCACGCCGCCGATGTGGAGAAACCCGGTCGGGCTCGGAGCCATGCGAACGCGAACGGGGGCCGCGGACACGGCGGCTATGGTAGCCGCGTGCTCTACGGGGCCCACGTCTCGAGCTCCGGCGGGATCTTCACCGCGGTCGACCGCATCGAGGCGATCGGCGGAGACGCCGCGCAGATCTTCACGCAGAGCCCGCGGATGTGGCGACCGACGAACCACACGAAGGAGAACCTCGCCCGCTTTCGCGAGAGACGCGAGGCGGCCGGCCTGCGCTACGTGCTCTGCCACGCGCTCTATCTGATCAACCTCGCCTCGCCGGACGACGAGCTCTACGGGAAGTCCGAGGCCGCGCTCGCGGCGACGCTCGACGTGGCCCGCTCGATCGACGCGGATGTCGTCGTTCACGTCGGCTCGCACCTGGGAGCCGGGCTCGAGACGGGTCTCGAGCGTGCGCTTCCTGCACTCGAGCGAGCGCTCGCCCGCACCTCCGAGCGCACGCGGCTACTGCTCGAGAACTCGGCCGGAACTGGTGGAACCATCGGCCGGTCGATCGAGGAGCTCGCCGAGATCTTCGCTCGCATCGGCGACCACTCGAATCTCGGACTCTGCCTCGACAGCTGCCACCTGTGGGCGTCGGGGATCGACGTCACCGATCCGGTCACGGTTTCCGTGCTCCTCGACGAGGTCGACGAGAGCATCGGGATCGGCCGCCTGCGCGCACTCCACGTCAACGACGCGGCCACGCCGCTCGGATCGAACCGCGACCGGCACGCCAACCTTCTCGAGGGACTGATGGGGCCCGGCCTGGGAGCGTTCTTGGCAGACGCACGAGTCCAAGAGCTGCCGGCAATCCTCGAGACGCCGGGGCCGGACGGACATGGCCCCGACGCGAAGCAGGTCGCGGCACTCCGAGAGCTCAACGCGACGGCGAGAAGCTCCGTTCAGGGGGCATCCCACGACAGCCGATGACCGTGCTACTGTGAGTTTGCTCGATCGGCAACCCCTTTCCCAAGAGCGGCAGCCGAGGAGCGCGGGTGCGATTACGGGCTCGCGCGCCGAGGTGAGGGCATCGTCGCCGGTGCCAGTCCATGGATGAAGATCGAGCGTCTCGCGCGACTGAGACCGAGGACATCTCGGCAGTCGCGCACGAGCTTCGCACGCCGATCGCAGCCCTCCGGGGCGCCGTGAAGGAGCTCCGCCGATCGGGGGACGCCCTCGACCCAGGTGCGCGCGAACGGCTCCTCGCCGTCATCGACGACGCGGGCGATCAGTTGTTGCGGCTGACGGACGACCTCGTGGTCGTGGCGGCGGGCCCGCTGGGCGTCCCTGTCCGGATCGAGCCCTGTGACGCCCGTGCGATCGCCGAGGGCGTGATCACGGCCGCGAAGGCCGCAACGGGTGCCGACGACGTCGTCCTCGATGCGCCCGACAACCTCCCTTCCGTTGCAGCTGACCCCGCTCGCCTTCGCCAGGTGCTCGCGAATCTCGTCGACAACGCTCTCGTCCACGGAGACGGTGGGCGCGTCATCCTCGCGCTGACAGCAGGTGAGTCGACCATGCGGCTCGCCGTCGCCGACAGCGGCGCGGGTGTGCCGACCGGCTCGGAGGCAGCCGTCTTCGAGCGACATGCCCGCTTCGGAGCCCGGCCGGGCTCCGGTCTGGGTCTGACGATCGTGCAGGAGCTCGTCGAGCGCATGGCCGGATCGGTGGCGCTGACGTCGACGCCCGGCACGGGGACGACCGTTACCGTCGAGCTGCCGCTCGCCTGAGCCGGCGGGGCCACCCCGCGCCTCCACCCGCTTTCCAGCGTAGCGGTGAGAAACGCGCGGGACGTGCTCGGACGGTGCGAAGTGCTCGGCGAAAGCGTGTCGAAGCTCCGCCCAGGCGTTGCGGGGACCCGACTCGTCCCGATTGACGTGCCGCCCGATCGCGCCTCTCAAGGGTGCCCGGACGGGTGCCGGACGCGCGGCCGGACGAGCAGGACGCGCTACCCGGGAGCTTCCCCCGGCGTCGGGCTACTCGACGCGATGACCCGGAAGGGCGGCGTGTCGCGTGAGAGCTCGTGGAACTCCGGGTTGACGCAGCCGAGCTCGTCCCTCCCGGTTCGCGTAGCAGCGGACGACCTCCGCGTGGCACATCGGCAGGGGCCGTCGCACCGCTCGCACCGCGCCGAAGCCTCCGCGGCTGCCCTGGGCCTCGGACAGGATCGCGAGGTCGATCTCGACCTCGTACACCTTCTGCATGCAGCCGATGTACGTCCGGCCCCACTCCTCGTACGCGTACGCGAAGGGACATGCGCGGTCGATGCACGCCGCGGGAAAGACGACCTTGTCGCAGTGGATGTCGCAGCGCCGGCACTCGGTCTCGTCCTGGGGACGAAGCGGAAGTTCGCCGACGATCGGGCGCCGTTCGCGCTGCTCCATAGGCCGATTGTGCGCAAGCGGCGAGAGCGCTGCAAGACTTGACAAACCGCCGCCTCCGCGGTAGCGCCGAGCCGGCGACGGACCGCCCGACCCGGTGCCGCAGCGAGCTCCGACTCATCGGCTGGCGGCGCACCAGCGTGGGGTAGGCTCCGCAGCCGTGCGCCGCTTCCTCTGGATCGGCCTGATCCTCGGGCCCGTCGTGTTCGCCCTCGACCGACTCGGTGTCGACGACGTCGTGCTGTTCGTCGTAGCGGCCGCGGCGCTGATCCCCCTCGCCTGGTTGATCGGCGAGGCGACCGAGCACGCGGCTCATCACACGGGGCCCGGAATCGGCGGATTCATCAACGCCACCTTCGGCAACGCCCCCGAGCTCATCATCGCGCTGTTCGCGGTCGCGGACGGGCTGACCCAGGTGGTGCTCGGCTCGCTGACGGGAAGCGTCATCGGCAACCTGCTCCTCGTCCTCGGCTTCTCGTTGGTCGCCGGGGGCCGCGGTCGGCTCGACCGCTGGTCGAGCTTCATCTCGTTCGCGCTGATCGGCGGGGCCGTCGCCCTGTTCCTGATCCCGGCCGTCGCGGGTTGGGGAGACGGCGACCCGCAGCGACACTCGCTCGCCATGCTCTCGCTCCCGGTGTCCATCGTCCTGCTCGTGGTCTACGTCGCGGTGACCTGGTACACCCTCCGGCGGCACCACGTCCTGCACTCCTCCGACGAGCCGTCGCGGATGGCGGCCTGGTCGCTGCCGCGATCGCTCGTCGTGCTCGGCATCGCCACGGTCGTCACCGCAGTGGTCGCGGAGATCCTCGTCGGCTCGATCGAGGCGTTCGCCGAGGCGGCGGGGCTGTCCGACTTCTTCGTCGCGGCCGTGATCGTCGCAATCGTCGGCAACGCGGCGGAGCACGGGGGTGCCGTCATCGTCGCTGCGCGAGGGAAGATCAAGCTGGCGGCCGAGATCGCGCTGTCGTCGAGCGCCCAGGTCGCGGTCTTCCTCGTTCCCGCGGTGCAGATCCTCTCGTTCGCGATCGATCCCCTCGCGCTCTCGTTTCGCAGGATCGAGATCGCCGCGCTCGGCGGCGCGCTTCTGTTCACGATGGTCGTGCTGGCCGGGGGGCTGTCGAGCCGCCTGCGGGGCGCGCTTCTCGTAGCCGCGTACGTCGGGATCGCGATCGCGTTCTTCTTCGCTCCAGAGCCCGCCGACGCCTCGCACGAGTAGCGCGTTCGGCGCTCTATCCTCGCTGCATGGACCTTGAGACGCTCGAGGCGGCCCTGGCCGCGCGGGACGAGCCGCGCTACCGGGTGGGACAGGTCTGGGAGCGAGCGGCCGCCGGCGCGGCCTCCTACGCGGAGATGACGAGCCTCCCGCTCGCGCTTCGACACGAGCTGGCGGAGACGGTGCCGTTCTCGACCCTCGACGTCGTCGCCGAGTCACACGCACGCGACGGCACCGTCAAGGCGCTGTTCCGGACCGCCGACGGCCATCCGGTCGAGGCCGTTCTCATGCGCTACCGGGACGGGCGCCGGTCGGTATGCCTCTCGAGCCAGTCCGGCTGCCCGCTGACGTGCACGTTCTGCGCGACCGGCGCAATGCGGTTCGGCAGGAACCTGACGGCCTGGGAGATCCTCGACCAGGCGCTCCACTTCCGCCGCTCGGAGGCCGTCGACCACTGCGTCTTCATGGGAATGGGCGAGCCGATGCTGAACCTCGACGCGGTGCTCGAGGCCTGCCGGCGGCTACCCGACGTCGGCGTCACCAACCGCCGCACGGCGGTGTCGACGGTCGGTTGGATCCCCGGGATAGTCCGCTTCACGGAGAGCGATCTTCCGGTTCGCCTGGCGCTCTCGCTCCACGCGCCGGAAGACGGGCTCCGGTCGCAGCTCATGGCGGTCAACGATCGCTATCCCCTGGCCGACGTGCTGGCCGCGTGCCGTGCCTACTTCGAGCGGCGCCGCCGGAAGGTGTTCATCGAGTACGTCATGCTCGCCGGCGTGAACGATCGAGTCGAGCAGGCACGCTCGCTCGCGGCGCTTCTCGAGCCGGCGATCTACAAGGTGAACCTGATCCCGTACAACCCGACAGGCGCGTACGCCGGCTCGTCGCCGAAGGCAATCGCCGCGTTCAAGGCCGCTCTCGACCGAGCCGGGCTGCCGGCAACCGTGCGCCTGACCCGCGGCCGGGACATCGCCGCGGCCTGCGGCCAGCTCGCGGCCGAGCGGGAACGCGCGTCCTAGCTCCCCGGCGCCGCGACCGCGCCCGGCTCCTCCTCGAACCGCCAGCGGACGACCGGCTCCTTCACCGCGCGAACCTCGTCGAGCCGACCCACCGGCCGCGAGTGCGGCGCCTCACGGAGAAGCTCGGGCTGCTCGGCTGCCTCGCGCGCGATCGCGAGCATCGCCGCGACGAACGCGTCGAGCGTTTCCTTCGACTCGGTCTCCGTCGGCTCGATCATCAGCGCCTCGGGCACGACGAGCGGGAAGTAGATCGTCGGCGGGTGGAACCCGTAATCCATCAGCCGCTTCGCGACATCGAGCGCAGTGACCCCGTGCCGGCGCTTGAGCTCGCGCGCCGAGAGCACGAACTCGTGCATGCAGAGCCGGTCGTAGGGAAGCTCGTAGGCATCGCGGAGCTCTGCAAGGAGGTAGTTCGCGTTCAGGACGGCCGCCTCCGACATCTCGGCGAGGCGCGGCCCGAACTGGCGGATGTACGCATACGCCCGCACGAAGACGCCGAACGGGCCGAGAAAGCCCCGCACCTGCCCGACCGAGCGCGGGCGGTCCTCGTCGAGCTCGAACCCCGTCTCCGAGCGCACGAGCACGGGAACCGGCAGGTACGGCTCGAGCTCCCCCCGGACCGCGATCGGCCCTCCTCCCGGCCCGCCGCCGCCGTGCGGCTGAGAGAACGTCTTGTGGAGGTTGAAGTGGACGACGTCGAAGCCCATGTCACCCGGCCGTGAGATACCGCAGACGGCGTTCAGGTTCGCCCCGTCGTAGTAGCAGAGCCCGCCGGCGTCGTGCACGAGGCGGGTGATCTCCTCGATGCCCTCGTCGAACAACCCGAGCGTCGACGGATTCGTCAGCATCAGGGCCGCGGTCCGCTCGGACAGCCGACCCCGCAGGTCGTCGAGGTCGACGTTGCCGCGGCCATCCGTGCGGAGGTTCGCGACAGACAGACCGGTCATCGCGACGCTGGCCGGGTTCGTGCCGTGCGCCGTGTCCGGCACCAACACCTCGGTGCGCTCCGCCTCGCCGCGCTCGGTGTGATAGGCACGGATCAGCATCAGCCCGAGCAGCTCGCCCTGCGATCCCGCAGCGGGTTGCAGGGTGACCGCGTCCAGTCCCGCGACCTCGGCCAGGATGCGCTCGAGCCTCCACATGAGCTCGAGCGCTCCCTGACAACCCTCGATCTCTTGATGAGGGTGCAGATCCCGAAATCCCGGTATCCCTACCAGGCGTTCGTTCACCCTCGGGTTGTGCTTCATGGTGCAGGATCCGAGCGGGTAGAAACCGGTGTCGATCCCGTAGTTCCTCGTCGAGAGCTCGGTGAAGTGCCGAACGATCTCCGGCTCGGTCACCTCCGGCAGCCGCGGCGGAGCGACCCTCGACAGCTCCGGAGGAATATCAAGCTCAGGTAGAGACTCATGCTGTGGCACGACGCTCGCGCGCCTGCCGGCCCTCGACTTCTCGAAGATGAGCTTCACGCCGACACCTCGTCGAGAACGGCGGCCAGCCGGTCGATCTCGGCCGGCGTGCGTCGCTCCGTCAGGGCCACGAGCAGCACGTCGTCGAGATCCGGGTAGTCGCGACCGAGCGGGTAGCCGGGGTGAACTCCTCGCGCACGGCACTCCCGAGCGACGTCCCGCGCCGAGCGGCCCAGGCGGAACGCCACTTCTTTGAAGCATGGCCGGCCGAACGCGGGCGGCAGGTCGATCGACTCCCGGGCGTACAGCGCCAGGCGCGCGGAGGTCTCCCCCACCTCGCGCAGCCCGGACGGCCCGAGCCAGCAGAGGTAGGTGAGCCCGGCCAGCGCGAGCAACGTCTGGTTGGTCGTGATGTTCGAGGTCGCCTTCTCGCGGCGGATGTGCTGCTCGCGGGTCTGGAACGTGAGGACGAATCCCCGTTGTCCGTGCACGTCGGCGGTCAGCCCGACGATGCGCCCCGGCAGCCGCCGCACGTACTCCTCACGAGCGGCGAGGAACCCGTAGTGCGGGCCGCCGAACGACATCGGGTTGCCGGCTCCCTGGCCCTCTCCGATCGCCATCGCGCAGCCGTACGCCCCCGGGGCTTCGAGCACGCCGAGCGACAACGGATCGACGTGCGCGACCGGCAGCGCCCCCTGCTCGGCGGCCCCGGCGGCGAGGGCCGGGGCGGGCTCGAGGCACCCGAAGAAGTTCGGCTGCTGGAAGATCGCGCACGCCGCCTCCGCGCAGGCCGCCGCCAGCTCGTCCGGGTCGGTTCCACCGTCGCGGTGCGGCACCTCGACGACCTCCATCCCGAAGCCGGGCGCGTAGGTCTTCACGACCCGCCGAACCTGCGGGCTCAACGCCTCGGCGAGGACGATCTTCGAGCGGCCGGTGACGTGGCGCGCGACGAGGCAGGCGTCGGCGGCGACGACGCAGCCGTCGTAGCCCGAGGCGTTCGCCACGTCGAGCCCGGTCAGCTCGCAGATCGCCGTCTGGTACTCGAAGATCGCCTGCAGCACGCCCTGGCTCATCTCGGGCTGGTACGGGGTGTAGGCGGTCAGGAACTCGCCGCGCTGGAGCACCGCGTCGACGACCCCCGGAACGTAGTGGTCGTAGATGCCGGCGCCGAGGAACGAGAGCTCGACTCCGGCGTGGACGTTACGGCCGGCGAGCTCCTCGAGGTGCGCCGTCAGCTCGGCCTCGGACAGCGGCTGCTCGAGCTCGAGCTCCCGTCCGAGACGCACTCCGTGGGGTATCTCCCGAAAGAGCTCCTCGACCTCCTCGACTCCCACGGCCGCGAGCATCTCCCGCCGATCGGCCTCGGTCAGGAAGAGAAAGGGATGTGGCATCGGGCGGCGAACGCCGTCAGGCGGACGCGACGAGCGCCCGGTAGGCGCCGGCGTCGAGGAGGGACTCGAGCTCGGCTTCGTCGGCGAGACGAATCCGCACGAGCCAGCCCCGGCCGTAGGGGTCCTCGTTCACGACCTCGGGCGCGGCGACGACGGACTCGTTCACCTCGATCACCTCGCCGGAGAGAGGCGAGATGAGGTCGGAGACCGCCTTGACGGACTCCACCTCGCCGTAGCTCGCGTCCTTCGCGATCTGCGCTCCGACGGCCGGAGGCTCGTAGTGAACCAGCTCTCCCGAGCGCGTCCTGGGCGTGCCACGTGATGCCGAGCGTCGCCTCGCCGCGCCGCGATCCGGGCCCAGTCGTGCTCGGGGTGATACAGGAGGTCGTCCGGGTACTCCTCGGCCATGGCAGCTAGTCCTCCCTGCGATAGATGGGTTTCGGCACGACGCGGGCGGTCTTCGGGCGCCCGCGCAGGTCGATCGTCAGTCGCGTTCCGGGCTCCGAGAGCGCAGCCGCCACGTACGCGAGCCCGATGCCCTGCTCGAGCATCGGCGAGAAGCCGCCCGATGTGACCTCGCCGCCCTCCTCGATCCGCATCCCGCCCCGGGGAATCGCCTTCTCCTCCATGACGAAGGCGACGAGGCGCTCGGCCGGCCCGGCCGCCTGCTGACGGCGGAGCACGTCCACGCCCGGGAACTCCTTGTCGAGCGCGCAGGCCCAGCCGAGCCCGGCCTCGATCGGCGTGCGCTCCGGCGTCAGATCCTGCCCGTGGAGCGGATAGCACGCCTCGAGCCGGAGCGTGTCCCGCGCGCCGAGACCGCAGGGGACGACGCCGCGCTCCAGCACGCGATCCCACAGGGCCGAGGCGTCGTCCGGGGCGCAGAGAAGCTCGCATCCGCGCTCACCGGTGTACCCGGTCCCGCAGACGAGGCAGTCGATCCCTTGCACGCGCTCTTCGCGGAATGCGAACGGCTCGATCTCGACCTCGAGTCGAGGCAGAGCTTCGGGCCCTTGCACGGCCAGCATGGCGAAGCGCTCCGACACGTCCTCGGCCTGGTCGAGCACGGCTGCGTCCACGGCCGTGTTCGCGGCGTTGACGACCAGCAGGTAGCCGGACGCGCGCCGGTAGGCGATCAGATCGTCCACCACCCCACCCTGCTCGTTCGGCAGGAGGGTGTACTGCGCCTCCCCGACGCTGATCCTGTCGAGGTCGTTCGTCAGCCTGCGCTGCAGATAGTCGTGCGCCCCGTCGCCGGCGAGCTCGAGCTGCCCCATGTGGGAGACGTCGAACACCCCCGCCCGACCGCGCACGGCCCGGTGCTCGTCGACGATCGAGCCGTACTGGACGGGCATGTCGAACCCGGCGAACGGCACGAGGCGGGCGCCGAGAGCGACATGGCGGTCGTAGAGCGGCGTCCGCCTGAGCGTCTGCACGGAGCCAAGTCTCACAAGGGACGGGGCGGATCGCAACCGCGCTTCGGCGTCCCAGACGCCGTTCCCGCCCATGGCGCCCAGGCGCCGTGCGCCACACAAGGCCGTGCGCCCCGGTGCGCCATGTAATCTTCTCGCGCGCGTGCGAGGGGATCAAGTTTCGGGGGCGAACTACCGAAAGATCCGTAGGGATGGGTGTACGTAGGGATGGGTGTAAACGGTTCGTAAGGAGACCTGCTGCCAGGTTGCCACTATCCGGAACCGGTGTTAGTGTCCGCGACCGACCTACGCCCTCTTTGGGAAAGGAGAGTTCATGCGATTGGGAGGGGTGATATGAGTACATCGAGTACCGGAAGGGGCGGCGCAGGCTGTTGGGCGTGTTGGTGACGTTGGCGGCTGCGCTCGGTCTCTTCCTCAGTTTGACGGGGACGGCCTCGGCGGCGGTCGGCTGCTCGTTCGACGGCCGACGGGATGGTGACCATCGTCATCAACTGATGCCGTGCCGCCGGCTAACAACGACATCGTCGTCAAGCGCAGCGGCCAGAACGATCACCGTCGCGCAACGGCGCGGCTGCGGCTTCGTGCTGCGATGGGTTCGGCGACGTTGCGACGGTGATCAACACCGATCAGATCAACGTGGTGCCAGCTCCAGCCGGGCGATCGGCGACGACACGCTGACGATCGATCTGACCGGCGGGCCCGTTCTCGCCCGGCTTCATCATCTGAGGCGGGGCCGGTTCGTCTGAACGAGATCGAGTGGTTCGCGATCTCGGTGAGGGCGAGAACGGAGTGAAGGTCCTCGGCTCGAACGCGGCCGAGGGCGTGGTCGGTGGTCAGGACGCGGCGGCACGAATTGGGACGGCCTGGAGGTGACCCTGTCCGCAGCTCGCGCCGTTCGATCCGAGCCCGGACGGACCGTTCACGGTTCCAGCGTACGGCGACGTGCTGTTGAACCTGAACGCGGGTCTGCTGACCGATGACGACGCCGATGTGTGGATCGTCACCACACACGGATCCGGACCTGGGACGGCTCTGTGGCACGTCCTGGCGGTCGGCCGAGCCAGCAGGCATCACCTCGGTGGTGGGCGAGGATTGCTTGCTCTCGTCCTGGATCTCACCTGGATGGGGGTGACAACGTCGTCTTCTTGAAGGGTGGCGATGGTACGGGGGCGGCGCTCTGCGACCTCGGGTTCGATCCGTTCACGTGAACTGCCTGATCGTCGATCCGACCCGGTGTCACTCGTTCGACGGCTCCGTCGAGAATCCGTTCGCCGGTCACGATCATGACCGGTTCGGGGGATGACAACATCATCGGGAGTGAGTGCTCTGACACGATCAAGTCGGGTGGTGGGAACGACTTCGTTGACGGGAATGGTCCTGATGTTCGCAGATTTCAACTGCTTCCAGGACGACATCCTGGCGGAGTACACGCTCGACGACTTCGGCTATTGGTGACATCGTCGATCTGAGCGATATCACGGTCGATGTGACGGTGGTCGTGAACGAGGATGGTTCGCTGACGATCACCGGGTTGACCGGGGTGACGGTCGTCGGGGTCGAGGGAATCATCACTGGTTCCGGTAATGACACCTTGACGGGCAACTCGCAGGGCAACCTGCTTGGTGGTGGCGCTGGTAACGACACCATCAGCGGCCTCGACGGTGACGATGTGCTCCTTGGCGGCGACGGCGATGACACGCTGCTCGGCGGTCTCGGAGACGACTGCGTGATCGGTGGTGCCGGCAACGACATCGCTCGACGAGAACGCGCCGGTGGACGCGGACGGTGTCCCGACGTATGGCCCGCTGGGTAACGGCGCGGATGCGCTCGACGGCGGCCCGGGCGTCGACACTGTCGATTACGGCAAGCGGACGAACAGCACGGTCGTGTACCTCGGCCTGATCAGCACGTTCAACGATGGTGCTGACACGAACCAGGACGGCCTGACGAACGAGTTCGACGATGTGTTCTTCACGACGGAGAACGTCATCACGGGCTCGGGTGAAGACCTCGTCTCGGCCAACTTCACGAACAACCGTGCCAACAACGAGATCACCGACAACGCCGGTAACGACTGCGTCGAGGGTGGCCCTGGCAACGACACGTTCCACCAGGGCACCGCGCCGCAGGGTGCCGACGTGATCCTCGGCAACACCGGCGCCGACTGGGCCGACTACAGCGGTCGCACTGACGCTGTGGCGGTCTCGCTCGACGGTGTCGCCAACGACGGTGATATCGCGACCAACGAAGGCGACATGGTCGGCGGGTTCAGCGTCAGCTGCCGCCCGGCCACGATCGTCGTCAACCCGCCGATCGGGATCTTCATCGATCTCTTCGGCGACGACTTCGATCCTGAACGTCCTCGACTTCCTGGATGCACCGATTCCAGGGCCCGCACCCAACTGCTTCTGACGTTCGACATCCTCAAGGCGCCGCCCGGGCGCAGCAGGGCTGATCGGGAGACTTCTTCTGCGATCCGGGTGAGCAGGTCGGTGGGGATGCTGCGCCTCTGTCCGACGTGGACGTGGAGAACGTCAACGGCGGTGCCGGCAACGACATCCTCGTCGGTGACAACTCCGGGAACGTCCTCAACGGCAACGGCGGCAACGACCAGATCAGTGGTAACGCCGCGTCCGACCAGCTGAACGGTGGCGATGGTGACGACAACATCAACCCGGGCAGCGGCAACGACGCCGTTGACGGTGGCGCCGGCACCAACACGGTCGATTACGCCTCGGCCGGTGCTGGCGGTGTCGGTATCCAGGTCAACCTGGTCACCGGCACAGCCTCGGGTGACGGCAACGACACCATCGCCAACATCCAGAACGTGGTTGGCTCCTCGTTCGCCGACAGCATCACCGGCGACGACAACGACAACCGCATCTCCGGACGCGGCGGCAACGACCGCATCCAGGGCAAGGGCGGCGACGACAACATCCAGGGCAAAGCCGGCAACGACCAGATCGCATCAGGGGCCGGCGCCGACAACGTCACTGGAGACCTCGGCAACGACTCCATCCAGGGTGGCGCGCAGAACGACCGCCTCCAGGGCGGCACCGGCCGCGACACGATCCTGGGCCAGAAGGGCAACGACAGCCTGTTCGGGAACGCCCAGCCGGACTTCCTCAACGGAGGCCCCGGCCGCGACCTCTGCAGGCCCGGCGCCCCCGGCCTCGCACGCGGCGACGTCGTCGTCAACTGCGAACGCTAAAACCCAAACCAAACAACCAACCCGAAAGGGCCGGCCCACACGGGCCGGCCCTTTCTTGCCGTGTGCAGGGATGTTCGCATCGACCGCGAACGAAGGGCGCATCCGTCGGCCGGAGGTGTTAGTGCTCCGCGACCGACCTACGCCCTCTTTGGGAAAGGAGAGTTCATGCGATTGGGAGGGGTGATATGAGTACTTCTTAGTACCGGAAGGGGCGGCGCAGGCTGTTCGGCGTGTTGGTGACGTTGGCGGCTGCGCTCGGTCTCTTCCTCAGTTTGACGGGGTCCGCCTCGGCGGCTGTGTCGTGTTCGTTCGACGGCCGACGGCGGTGACCATCGTCATCAACGATGCTGTTCCGCCGGCTAACAACGACATCGTCGTCAAGCGCAGCGGCCAGCAGATCACCGGTCGCGGCCAACGGCGCGGCTGGATTTCGTGCTCGATGGGCTCGGCGGCGTCGCGACGGTGGTCAACACCGATCAGATCAACGTGGTCGCCTGCTCCTGCCGGGCGCGACTGGCGATGACACGCTGACGATCGATCTGCGGCGGGTCCGTTCTCGCCCGGCTTCATCATCGAGGGGGCCGGGTCGCTGAACGAGATCGAGTGGTTCGTGAATCTCGGCGAGGGCGACGAACGGAGTGAAGGTGCTCGGCTCGAACGCGGCCGAGGGCGTGGTCGGTGGTCAGGACGCGGCGTTTAGCACGATCTGGGACGGCCTCGCCCGTGACTGCTGCCGTACCGAGCCGGACGGTCCGTTCACGGTTCCAGCGTACGGGCGACGTGCTGTTGAACCTGAACGCGGGTCTGCTGACCGATGACGACGCCGATGTCTGGATCGTCACCACCACGGATCCGGCCAGGGCGGCGCCGGCATCTGCGGCGTGCGTCCTGGCCGTGCCTCGAGTCAGCAGGGCCTTGTTGTGGCCGAGGATTGCTTCGTTGGCGCGCTGGATCTGAACCTGGATGGTGGTGACAACGCCGTCTTCTTGAAGGGTGGCGACGGGACTGGGGCCGCGCTCTGCGACCTGTTCGATCCTTTCGGTGACCCGGACTGTTTGTCTATCCGTCCCGGTGGACGGTCTATCGTCGTGCTGGTAGATCCGCGGCCGGTGACGATCATCACTGGTCCGGGGATGACAACATCATCGGGAGTGAGTGTTCTGACACGATCCGGTCCGGGTGGTGGGAACGACTTCGTTGACGGTAATGGTCCTGATGTTGCAGTTTTCAACTGCTTCCAGGACGACATCCTGGCGGAGTACACGCTCGTCGACTTCGCATTGGTGACATCGTCGATCTGAGCGCTATCACGGTCGATGTGACGGTGATGGTCAACGAGGATGGTTCGCTGACGATCACCGGGTGACCGGCGGTGACGGTCGTCGGGGTCGAGGGAATCATCACCGGTTCCGGTAACGACACCTTGACGGGCAACTCGCAGGACAACCTGCTTGGTGGTGGGGCCGGTAACGACACCATCAGCGGCCTCGCCGGTGACGACGTGCTCCTTGGCGGCGAGGGCGATGACACGCTGCTCGGCGGTCTGCGGAGACGACTGCGTGATCGGTGGTGCCGGCAACGACACGCTCGACGAGAACGCGCCGATGAACGCCGAGGGCGTCCCGACCTACGGCCCGCTGGGTAACGGCGCGGATGCGCTCGACGGCGGCCCGGGCGTCGACACTGTCGACTACGGCAAGCGGACGAACAGCACGGTCGTCTACCTTGGTCTGATCAGCACGTTCAACGATGGTGCTGACACGAACCAGGACGGCCTGACGAACGAGTTCGACGATGTCTTCTTCACGACGGAGAACGTCATCACGGGCTCGGGTGAAGACCTCGTCTCGGCCAACTTCACGAACAACCGTGCCAACAACGAGATCACCGACAACGCCGGTAACGACTGCGTTGAGGGTGGCCCTGGCAACGACACGTTCCACCAGGGCAGCGCGCCGCAGGGTGCCGACGTGATCCTTGGCAACACCGGTGCGGACTGGGCCGACTACAGCGGTCGCGCTGACGCTGTGGCTGTCTCGCTCGACGGTGTCGCCAACGACGGTGATATCGCGACCAACGAGGGCGACATGGTCGGCGGGTTCAGCGTCAGCTGCCGCCCGGCCACGATCGTCGTCAACCCGCCGATCGGGATCCTCATCGACATCTTCGGCGATGACTCGATCCTGAACGGCCTCGACTTCCTGGACGCACCGATTCCAGGACCCGCACCCAACTGCTTCGCGTTCGACTTCATCAATGGAGC
>CAWFXP010000010.1:0-509323 GCA_963819905.1 uncultured Thermoleophilia bacterium | reverse complement strand
GGCTCTCGAACGGCTCGATCCCGTCGAGGTACTCGAGAACCCGGGCGAGCGGTTCGACGTCGCCGAACTTCGCGTCGATGTCGAACAGGTTCCATTCGACGACGCCCGGAACGCGGTCGCCGACCGCCTCGCGCACGACGATCGGCCGGAACCCCTCGGCGATGGCGTCCTCGGTCGAGTGGCGTACGCAGCCGGCCATCGTCACGCCGGTGAGGATCACGGTGTCGACGCCGTGCGCGTTCAGGTAGCTCGAGAGGTTCGTTCCGTGGAAGCCGCTCGCGCGCTTCTTGACGATCACGAGCTCTCCCGGTCCCGGCGCGATGCGCTCGTCGATCTCGACTGCCTCGGAGCCCACCTCGAGCTGCTCGACCGGGATCTTGTGCACCCAGAGCCCCATGTCCGAGTTCGGTCCCTCGACGCTCTGGTACGCCGTCGTCGTGTAGACGATCGGGATGCCCTTGGCACGGCCCGCCTCGTTGAGGCGCTGGACGGCGGGGATGATCACGTCCATCCCGTCGCACGAGAACGCGTGCCCGGGACGGGTCCAGGCGTTGGCCAGATCGATGTGAACGAGCGCCGGCCGGGCGCCGAAGCCGATGCGTCGCTGGAACCCCCGCTCCTGGTAGATCCCCGTGTCGGCGTTGAAGATCCTGTGCAGCGCCTCTTCGATCTCGGTGCGATCGCTCATCGCGGCTCCTTCCTGGCGGCTCGGGCGTCGGTCACACGATACGCCCTCGCGCTTCTCGGGATCGGGCTCCCGGCAGCGCCTCCGGCGCTAGGCGAAGAGCTCGGCCAGGTGCGCGTTCAGGAACACGCCCGCCGGATCGAGCGCCCGCCGGATCTCGCGGAAGCGCTCCGCCTCCGGGTACTGCTCGTCGAGCCGCTCCCGTGACATGAAATGGATCTTGCCCCAGTGCGGGCGGCCGTCGTGGTTCCGGAAGATCGAGTCGCAGTCGCGCAGGAAGGGCCAGTAGTCCGTCCCGGGCTCGCCGGACACCGAGATGACCGCCGTCTCTCGACCCGCGAAGGGCGACAGGAAGCCGTCGTCGCCGGCCGTGAAGCGGCACTCGACCGGGTAGATGGCGTCACGACGCGTCGTGCGGAGCAGCTCGCGCAGCTCGAGCAGGGCCTCCTTGCCGCGCGTGACGGGAAGCATGTACTCCATCTCGTGGAAGTTCGGCTCGAAGACCGACGGGCAGATCCGGTACATGCGGTCGACCCGCTCGCCGAGCCCGGGCGCCGCGGGCGCCGCGTCCGCGGGCAGCGCGTCCATCAGCTTCAGCGAGCAGACGTCGTCGCGCTTCGACGTTCCCGGAGCCGGCGCGGTTGTCGCTTCCCCGTAGAGCGCAGCCGAGCGCTCCGACGGGAAGTAGAAGAACGAGAAGTGGCGGTGTGCGCGCAGCAGCTCGTCGTAGGAGCCGATCAGCTCCTCGAGCTCGATGTACGAGAGGCGCTCGTGCAGGACGTAGGCCGGCGCGACGTCGAGCGTGAGCTCGGTCATCACGCCGAGCAAGCCGATCGCCACCCGCGCGGCGCGGAGCAGGTCGCCGTCGGACTCCGTCACCTCGACGACGTCTCCCGAGGCGGTCACCAGCCGCGCGGCGCGGAGCGAGGCCGACATGCTCGGCAGGGTGACGCCGGTCCCGTGGGTGCCGGTCGCAACCGCGCCGGCGACCGCCTGCGTGTCGATGTCGCCCATGTTCACGAGGGTCAGGCCGGCCTCCCAGAGCGGATCGCCGAGCTCGGCGATTCGCGTGCCGCCGCGCACGGTGACCGTCGACCGCTCGCCGTCGACTCGCACGCCCCCGCCGAGCCCGGCCAGATCGAGGAGGACGCCGTCGGTGGCGACGACCGGAGTGAAGGAGTGCCCGGCGCCGGCCGGCCGGACGGTCAGGCCCTCGGCAGCTGCGCCGGCGACGATCCGGCGCACGTCCTCCTCGCCGGCCGGACGCGCGACGTGGCGGGGCGCGCACGCCTGGTTGCCCACCCAGTTCGTCCAGATCCCGGGAGCACCGAGCGACTCCGTCACGCCTCCTCCCTCAGCTCCTCGACGGGAGGCGGACGTCGCTCCAGGTCGCGCATCCCCGGCAGGAAGAGGAACACGAGCCAGACCGAGGCGCCGAGGATGCCGGCGGCGATCAGCGTCGTCCGCACGCCGATGGCCGAGGCGATCGGCCCCGTGACGGCGAAGGAGATCGGGACGAGGCTGATCGACACCATCCAGTCGAGGCTCGTCACGCGCCCGAGCAGCTCGCCCGGGACGTGGCGCTGCATGAGCGTCGTCCAGACGACCATCCCTGCGGCCACCGCGGCGGCCGTCGCGAGCGCGACGATCACGAGCTGCCAGACCGCCTGGGAGAGCCCGTAGGCGATCGGGCCGGCGAAGCCGACCGCAAAGCCGAGGTACATGAACGTGATCATCCGCCCTGGGAGACCGCGCTGTCCCATGAAGATCGCCGCGAAGATCGAGCCCAGGCCGCCTGCGGCGTAGACGAGGCCCAGATCCGTCGCGCTCGCGTCGAGCTCGTTCTTGACGAGGAACGGGAGGAGCGCTTCCCAGGGCCCGAGGTAGACGAGCAGCGCGATCGCGGTGCACGCGAGCGTCCCCCACAACCACGTTCGCGAGCGGACGAAGCGAAAGCCCTCGCGGATCTCGCCGACGACCTTCCCCGCCGTGAGCTCCTGCCGGGCGCGCGGCCGTGGTCGCATCGCGAGCAGGGCGGCGATCGAGCACGCGAACGATCCCGCGTCGACGAGCAGCGCGCCGCCGACGCCCAGGGCCTCGATCAGCACGCCGCCCACCGCCGGGCCGAGGAGCTGAGCTCCGAGCGGCCTGACGAAGCCGTCGAGCGAGTTCGCCTGGACGAGCAGATGCTTCGGGACGATCTCGGGGACGAGCGCGCCGAACGCCGGGAAGAAGAGCGCCTCGCCGGTCCCGTAGAGCGCAGCCAGCAGGAAGACGTGCCAGAGCTCGATGTGACCCGTGACCGAGAGCAGGCCGAGGGTCGCGTTGGCGACGAGGCGAATGACGTCCGCAGTCAGCATCACGCGGCGGCGGTCGAACCGGTCGGCGATGACGCCTCCGAGCAGGAGGAACACGACCATCGGCACGGTCCAGACCGCCCCGACGAGCGCGAGCGCGGTCGGTGAGTCCGAGAGCTCGAGCACCTGCCACGGCAATGCGACGAAGAACATGCCGTCCCCGATCAGCGAGATCGCGAGGCCGCTCCAGAGCAGCCGGAAGTCGCGTACCTCGAGCGGGCGAAGCACGCCCACCCGCCGCCAGCCACGGGCGTTCCCCTCGGGCGCCATCGGGTGCGACACTACCGGCCGTGATCCGCGTCGAGGGTGAGCTCGTAACGCTCCGGCCGTTCCGTCCCGGGGAGGTCGATGCCGTGGTCGCTGCCTGGAGCGCCTGGGACGAGGCGAGCGGTCGTCCGAGGCGGCCGCCGAACCGCGATCTCGTCGCGCGGCGGCTCGAGGCCTCGGGCAAGCTCGCAGACGGCCGTCTCGAGTTCGCGATCGAAGCCGACGGGAGGCTCGTGGGAGACATCCAGGCCCGCGCGCCCGACGGCGCGTTTCCACCGGGTGTCTACGAGCTCGGGATCACCATCCACGACGAAGCCGACCGCGGCCGCGGCTACGGCAGCGCGGCGATCCGCCTGCTCACCGACCACCTGTTCGACGACCTCGCGGCCGAGCGCGTCCAGGCGAGCACGGCGCTCTGGAACGAGGCGTCGCGACGCGCCTTTGCCCGGGTCGGCTTCCGGGAGGAGGGCGTCATGCGGGCGTACATGCCGTCCTCGGGGCTACGCGAGGACTACGTGCTCCTGGCGGTGACCCGGGTCGACCGGGACTGAGCGCGGCGCCCCCGCCGAGTCAGGGCGAGGCGGCTGCCGGCGAGCGCCGGCCGAGCTTCGCGACGCCCGAGCCGAGCGCGACGCCGGCGAGGATGAGGAGGAGCCCGAGGACGGCCGTCGCCCGGATCGCCTCGTCGAGGAAGATCGCGCCGTAGAGGAGCGCGAAGGCCGGCATCAGGTACGTCACGAAGGACGTCCGAGAGGCGCCGTAGTCCTCGATCATCCGGTAGAGGACGAGGTAGGCGATCGCGGTGCCGAAGATCCCGAGCGCCGCCGTCGCGCCGAGCGCCTTGGCGGAGGGCATCTCCGACGGGACCTGCAGGAGGCCGAAGGGCAGGATGACGATCGCAGCCGTCGTCAGGGCGGCCGTCGCCGTGACGACGGGCGACGTTCCCGTGAGGTGGGTCTGCGTGTAGAGGTTCGAGCTTGCGTAGAAGACGGACGAGAGGACGACCGCGAGCGTGCCTGCGATCGCCCACCAGCCCCCTTCCGGGTGGACGCCGACCAGCACGCCGACGCCGACGAGGCCGATGACGATGCCCACCATCTGCTGGCCACGGGCCCGCTCGCTCGGCCGGAAACGAATCGCGAGCAGGGTCACGAAGATCGGCACGGTCGAGTTGGCGATCGCCGCGATGCCCGAGTCGATGTGCGTCTCGCCCCAGGCGATCAGCCAGAAGGGGATGACGGCGTTGATCAGGCCGAGCACGACGCCGTGACGGCCGGCCGCCCGAAGCGAGGCGGCGGCCACGCGCCAGCCGACCGAGACGACGAGCACCGCCAGCAGGACGGCCGCCGCGAGCCAGAGCCGCAGGGTCATCATGAACGCGGGCTCCATCTCCAGCACCCCGAGCTTGATGAACAGGTACGAGGCGCCCCAGAGCGCCGAGAGCAAGAGCAGGAACGGCAGGTAGCCCCGGCGCATCAGGGCAACCAGGCTAGCGAGACTTCACCCCTCGTCTCTCAGCGCGTCGACGTCGGCAACTCTACGTCGCGGGTATCCTTGAATCGTGCAGGCTGCGCACCGCGCGGCCGCCGACCTCGTCGCTCTATAGACTCGGAACCGCTTCTTGACCTCGGTTGTCGAACAGCCGCTTCATCGCGCGCTCGGCCTGACGGACTGGGAGTTCGACCGTATCTGCGGTTTCCTCGATCGCACGCCGAACCACTTCGAGCTGGCCGTGTTCAGCCTGCTCTGGTCGGAGCACTGCGGCTACAAGCACTCGGCGCTTCTCCTGAAGCGCTTCCCGACGGACGGCCCGGCCGTGCTCCAGGGGCCCGGTGAGAACGCCGGGGTCGTCGACGTCGGGGAGGGGCTCGCGGTCGCCTTCAAGGTCGAGAGCCACAACCACCCGTCGGCGGTCGAGCCGTTCCAGGGCGCCGCAACCGGCGTCGGCGGGATCCTCCGCGACGTGGTCGCGATGGGCGCCCGGCCGGTGGCGCTGCTCGACTCGCTCCGCTTCGGCGACCCCGCGGACGGCAGATCGGGCTGGATGTTCGGGCGCGCGGTCGCCGGCGTCGGCCACTACGGGAACTGCACGGGCGTCCCGACGGTCGGCGGCGAGGCCGTCTTCGACGAACGCTACGCCGGCAACTGCCTCGTCAACGCCATGTGCGTCGGTCTCCTCCCCGCCGATCGGGTCACGCGGGCAGAGCATGACCGGGCCGGGGAACCTCGTCGTCCTGTTCGGGTCGACGACCGGCCGGGACGGGATCGGCGGCGCGAGCGTTCTCGCCAGCCAGGAGCTCTCCGAGGAGGACGACGACAAGCGCCCGACCGTCCAGGTCGGCGACCCGTTCGCCGGCAAGAAGCTGATCGAGGCGAGCCTCGAGCTGGTCGAGGACGGCCTGGTCGAGTCGCTGCAGGACTGCGGTGCCGCCGGGCTTGCCTCCTCGCTTGCCGAAATGGCTTCGCGCGGCAACGCCGGCGTCGACGTCCATCTCGATCGCGTACCGCTGCGCGAGGAGGGGATGGAGCCGTGGGAGATCATGATCTCCGAGAGCCAGGAGCGAATGATCGCGGTGGTCACCGCCGAGCGGCTGGACGACGTGGTCGCGGTCTGCGAGAAATGGGAGCTCCCACACGCAGTGATCGGCGAGGTGACCGGCGGCGGCCACCTCAGATGCTTCTTCGACGGCGACAGCGTGGGCGACATCCCGGCCCGCCTGCTGACGGACGAGTGCCCGCGCTACCGCGTCGAGGTCCGCGAGCGGCACACTCGACGAGCCGGTCGCGCCGTCGCCGGTCGAGCCGGGAGTCGACCGGCTGTGCGAGCTCCTCGCCTCACCGAACCTCGCGAGCCGCGCGTGGATCTACCGCCAGTACGACCAGCTCGTCCAGTCGCGAACGGTGCGAAGGCCCGGGCTCGACGCGGCGGTGCTGCAGCTGCGCCCCTCGTTCCGGGGGCTCGCCGTGTCGCTCGACGGTGCCGGCCGGCTCACCTTTCTCGCTCCCCGTACCGGCGGCGCGCTGGCCGTCTTCGAGTCCGCGCGCAACGTCGCCTGTGCCGGCGGCCGCCCGCTCGCTCTGACCGACTGCCTCAACTTCGGAAACCCGGAGAAGCCGGAGATCGCCTGGGAGCTCTCCGAGACCATCGAGGGCATGGCCATCGCCTGTGAGGCGCTCGGCATTCCTGTCGTCTCGGGCAACGTCTCCCTCTACAACGAGACCGACGGCCGGGCGATCCAGCCGACGCCGGTCGTCGGCTGCGTCGGCCTGGTCGACGACGTACGGCAGGTGCCGGGCTCGTGGCGGCCGGGCGACGCGGTGCTCGTCGCCGGCGAGCCCGAGCTCCGCCTCGACGGGTCGGAGTACCAGGCGCGCTTCCTCGGTGGGCCGGCGGGCCGGCCCGCGGCTCCCGACCTCGAGGCCGAGGCGGCGCTCGTCTCCTTCCTGGCGGAAACCGCACCGCTCGCGTCCTGCGTCCACGACACGGCCGAAGGCGGGCTCGCGGTCGCGCTGGCCGAGGCGGCGATCGCGGCGGGCGTCGGCGCCGAGGTCGAGCTCGAGCCGGACGCGGTCACGCTCTTCGGCGAAGGCGGCGGCCGGGCCATCGTCACGGGAGACCCGCGACAGCTCGAGGCGCGCGCCGCGGCGGCCGGCGTTCCGCTCAGGCGGATCGGGACGGTCGGCGGCGACACGCTCCTCGACCTGGCGGTCTCCGAGCTCGCGACCGCCTACGAAAGCGGGCTTGCCGAGGCTCTCGGCTGATGTGCGGCATCTTCGGCATCTACGCTCCCGACCGCGACGTGGCGCGCCTCACCCACTTCGGGCTGGTGGCCCTCCAGCACCGCGGCCAGGAGTCCGCCGGCATCGCGGTCACCGACGACGGGCACCTGATGGCGCTTCGCGACATGGGCCTCGTCGCGCAGGTGTTCTCCGAGGACAAGCTCCGCGGGCTGGCCGGCCAGGCGGCGATCGGCCACACGCGTTACTCGACGACCGGCTCCACGATGTGGACGAACGCCCAACCGAGCGTCCAGCACGGCGACGGGCGCGCGGTCGCGATCGGGCACAACGGCAACCTGACCAACACGACGGCGCTCCGCGACGAGCTCGTCGCCTCGGGCTGCCGCCTGCGCTCGACGTCCGACACCGAGGTGATCGCCGCGCTCGTCGCGCGCGAGCCCGGGACGCTCGAGGAAGCGATCGCGGCCACCATGGCGAAGCTCGACGGCGCGTACGCGATCGTCCTCCTCTCCGAGGGCCGCCTCGCCGGCTTCCGCGATCCGGACGGCATCCGTCCGCTCGCGCTCGGACGGCTCGGCGGCGACTACGTGCTTGCCTCGGAGTCGTGCGCGTTCGACCTGCTCGGCGCGGAGTACGTCCGTGAGCTGCTCCCCGGCGAGCTGGTGGTCGTCGACGGCGACGGCCTGCGCTCCGTGCAGGCCCTCGAGCCGAAGAACGCCGGCCACCTGTGCATCTTCGAGCTCATCTACTTCGCCCGGCCCGACACGCGGCTCGGTGGCGGCGAGGTGCACGGCGCCCGCGTCCGGATGGGAGAGCGGCTCGCCCGAGAAGCGCCCGCCGACGCCGACGTCGTCATGCCCATTCCCGACTCCGGCGTGCCGGCCGCGATCGGCTTCGCGCGCGAGAGCGGCATCCCCTACAACGACGGCCTGATCAAGAACCGCTACGTCGGGCGGACGTTCATCGAGCCGGACCAGGCGCTGCGCGAGCACGGGATCAAGACGAAGTTCAACCCGCTCGCCGAGGTTGCGGGGCAGCGCGTGATCATCGTCGACGACTCGATCGTCCGCGGGACGACGACACGGAAGATCATCTCGATGCTGTTCGAGGCAGGCGCCCGCGAGGTGCACGTCCGCGTCTCGTCGCCCCCGATCGTGTCGCCCTGCTTCTACGGCATCGACATGGCCACCGAGGGGGAGCTCGTCGCCGCCGGCCGGAGCATCGAGGAGATCCGGTCGCTGTTGGGTGCTACGAGCCTCGCCTACCTGTCGCTCGAGGGACTGCAGGACGCGGTCCGCCGGCCCGAGAGCGAGTTCTGCCGCGCCTGCCTGACGCGCAGCTACCCGACGCGCATACCGGAGGACAAGAACCTCGTCAAGCTCCGCTTCGAGTCGCGGAGCCCGACGCCGGTCTCCTAGCGCGCCCGCGGGCGTTACCCTTCGCTCGTGACCGAGACCGCGCTCTGGCACTCGCAGGCGCACATGCCCTCGGTGAAGCGCGGCGAGATCGTCGTCGCCCGCGGCGAGGGCGCCTACCTGTGGGACGAGGACGGCAACCGCTACCTCGACACGCCGGCCGGCCTCTGGTACTGCAACGTCGGCCACGGTCGCAAGGAGATCGCGGACGCGGTCGCCCGACAGCTCTCGACGCTCGAGACCTACCACACGTTCCAGCAGTTCGCGAACCGCCCCGCGCTCGACCTGGCAGCCCGGGTCGCGGAGCTCGCCCCGATTCCGAACGCGAAGGTCTTCCTGACGAGCGGCGGCTCCGACGCGATCGACGCCGCCGCCAAGCTCTCGCGCCGGTACTGGTCGGCGCTCGGACGACCGTCCAAACGGACGATCGTCACCCGCGAGCGCGCCTACCACGGCCTGCACGCCTTCGGGACGAGCATCATCGGCCTCGACATCAACCGCGAGGGCTTCGGTGACCTCGTGCCCGAGACGGCGCGCGTCCCGACGAACGACGCCGCGGCCCTCGGGACGCTGATCGATGAGGTTGGAGCCGACTCGGTCGCGGCGTTCTTCGCCGAGCCGATCGTCGGCACCGGCGGGGTCATCCATCCCGCGCCCGGCTACTTCGACGAGGTGCAGCGCATCTGCCGGGAGCACGACGTGCTGTTCGTCGCGGACGAGGTCATCACCGGCTTCGGTCGCACGGGCGAGCTGTTCGCGACCCAGCGCTTCGGGCTCGAGCCGGACCTGATGATCATGGCCAAGGGCATCACGTCCGGCTATCTCCCCCTCGGAGGGGTGGTCGTCGACGAGCGGATCTGGACGCCGTTCTGGGAGGACGAGAGCGAGCTCGTCTTCCGGCACGGCCTCACCTATGCCGGCCACGCGAGCGTCTGCGCGGCGGCGATGGCGAACCTCGACATCCTCGAGCGCGAGGAGCTGGTCGCCCGCGTGCGCATGCTCGAGCCGGTGCTCGAGGGAGCGCTGCGCCCGCTCGAGGATCACGAGCTCGTCGCCGAGGTGCGAACGGGTATCGGCCTGCTCGCAGGCATCCAGCTCCACGACGCCGCGGTGGCCCAGCGGGTTGCGTCCGGGATGCTCGCCCGCGGCGTCATCGGCCGCACGCTCCCCGACGGGGTCATCCACGTCGCTCCGCCCTTCGTCGTCGGCGAGGACGATCTGGCGATGCTCGCAGAGGTCGTCGCCGACTCGCTCGACGACGAGACGGCTTAGGCCAGCCGCCACACCGGCGCGGTTCTCGCATGCTCGGCCGGGAGGCCGACCTCGTGCTCCCCCGGCTCGAACGCCGAGAGCGACTGCCGCCATCTCGATCCGGGCCAGCGGTACTCGACGGAGCGGGCGGCCGGGCGGTAGACGGCCGTGTACAGCGTCCCGAAGCCCGCCGCGTAGCGATCGCCGTGAAGCGGGGGGCGCAGGAAGGCGCCGACCAGCCTCGCCCGGGTGAGCGACGGCTCGTCGAGGAGCCGGCGCAGCCGTTCGAGTCGCTCGACGCTTCGCGTCACCTTGGCGTACTCCGGCCACTCGACCTCTCCCTGGTGATTCGTGCTCGCGTCGATCGGCTCGATCCGAGCGGGCCGGTCGGGGGCGACGAACACCGTCAGGCGGCGCCCGTGCGGCGTCCACGAGCGCGACGTTGTAGGAGAGCTGAACGGGCAGGCGGGCCAGCCGCTCGGCTGCCTCGCCCGCCGTCTCGCAGAGCTCGAGCAGGTAGCGAACCGCGAGCGTGATGCAGAAGCCGTCCGCGACCGCGCGACGGCCCCCGAAGCCGAACGACACAGCGAGCCCGGCGTCGTTCACCCCGTCCAGGAGACCCCAGACGCAGTCGCTCGTCCCGAGCACCGCGCGCCCCGTCAGGCGGCTCGCGAGCACCACAGCCTCGAACAACGACGGGTGGTAGTCGTAGTTCCGGACGAGGAGAGGCTCCCCGTGGGGGAAGAACGCCTGCGAACAGCCGCCGATGAAGGGCGGCGGGTCGTAGAGCGAGAGCATGCGCGCCGCGAGATCGCCGCCTCCGGCGAGGTCGACGAGCCGGTCCCAGACAGGCACGAGCTCCGGCATGTGCGCCCGCAGCATCCGACGGCAGACGGCGTAGCTCGACCCGCTGCCTCCCCGTCTCGCAGGTACCACGACCGGTACGCCGGCCAGCTCTCCTCGAAGAGGCGCTGGAGGGCCTCGCCTCCATCCTCCTCGCGGACGGCGCGAAACGTCAGGCGAGCGTCGCCCTCGATAACGCCGTCAGACGGGCCGGCCGGCGAGCTCGGAGCCACGTTCGCGAAGGAGAGCGCCCGCGTCGGATCCCAGGACCGCCTCGACCGTCGCGCAGGCCGCGAGCAACCGGCCATCCGAGGCACGCGGGCCGAGGAGCTGTATCGAGACGGGCAGGCCGTCGTCGCCGAGACCGATCGGCAGCGCGCAGGCCGGCAGGCCCGCGAGGTTCGCGTCGTAGAGGAAGCTCGCCCAGTCGTACCACGGCGGCTCGATCCGGACGTTGCCGATCGACTCCGGATGGCCGGCTCCGTGCGGGAAGGCCTCGCAGCCGAGCGTCGGCGTGAGCAGCGCAACGGCGCCGGTCGTGGCGAACAGGTCGGCGTAGGCCCGAAAGATCCGCTCCCGTGCGTACTGCGCCTCCACGTACTGCGCCAGAGAGACCTGTTCCCCCCAGGAGAGGAACTCGACCGCGCCTTCCGTCATGAGCTCGCGGTCGTGCTCGAGCTCGTGCTGCTGGGAGAATCGGGCCTCGACGGTCGCGATCGCCCCCCAGATCTGCACCGAGCTCTGGAGTCCCGGGTCGTCGCGGACGATCTCGACCCCTGCCTCCTCGAGCGCGAGGACGGCTGCGCGAAACGCGGTGCGGACGTCGTCGTCGACCGGCGCGAAGCCGAGGTCCTCGGAGACGACGACGCGAAGCTCGGCGGGCTGCGGCGGGGGCGTATCGAGACCGGCCACGTCGAAGCTGTGCCGGTCGAACGGGTGCAGGCCGGCAATCTCGCCGAGCATGAGCCGCGCGTCGGCGACCGAGCGGGCCATGGGCCCGACCGAGACGAGCGTCTTCCAACTGGCGGCCGACGAGTCGTTGGCGACGAGGCCGAAGGTCGGCTTGTAGCCGACCACACCGCAGAAGGCTGCCGGAATCCGGATCGAACCTCCGCCGTCGCCGCCGAGCGCGAGCGGCCCGGCCATCGCCGCCAGCGCCGCTCCGGCCCCGCCGGACGAGCCGCCGGGGGTGCGATCGAGCGCCCACGGATTCGACGTGCGTCCGTACAGGTCCGACTCCGTGACGCCGGAGTAAGAAAACTCCGGCACGGTGGTCGTCGCGAAGATCACCGCGCCGGCGGCTTCGAGGCGCTCGACTCCAGGGCAGCTCTCGGAGGGCACGAACCCGACTTTGGTCTTCGAGCCGGCGGCCGTCTCGACGCCGGCGACCCAGTGCGACGCCTTCGCCGTGACCGGGATCCCGCACAGCGGGCCACCTTCGCCGCGGGCCAGCCGCTCGTCCGCCCGTTCCGCGGCAGCAAGGGCACGCTCCTCGAGCCGGACTGCGAACGGGTTCAGCGCCGGCGCGATCGCGTCGGCGCGCGCCAGCACCGCCTGGAGCGCCTCGACCGCGGTGAACTCGCGCCCGCGAAGCCCGGCGGCGAGGTCGACGGCTGAACGTTCCCAGAGCTCCATGCGACGGCTGACGCTAGCAGCCGGTCGCACGGCACGGATCAGCCTCCGCGCGCCCGGCGACACTCATTCGATTGACATACCGTTGGTATTTTGATACTGTCGGTATCGCAATGGCCGTACGCCTGCGACGGACAGAGCGCAAGGCGCAGACGCGCGAGGAGATCCTCGACGCCGCACTTCGCGTCTTCCTCAGGGACGGTTTCCACGGAGCGACGCTCGACGCGATCGCGGAGGACGCCGGCTACACGAAGGGCGCGGTCTACTCGAACTTCGGCGGGAAGGACGATCTCTTCCTCGCGCTCCTCGATGCGCAGTTCACGGTCCGGCTCGCCGCGTTTCGCCGGGCGGCGCGCGAGGTCGGGAGCTTCGAGGACGCGCTGCGCGCCAACGGACGGTTGATGGCGGAGACGGCGAGGAGGCAGCCCGGCTGGACGCCTCTACTCATCGAGTTCTGGACGCACGCGTCGCGGCAGCCCGCGCTGCGGGCCGAGGCGGCTGCGCGTCACGATCGCGTGCTGGACGCCGTCGGCGAAGTGATCCACGAGCTCGGCCTCCGCTACGGCCTCGAGTGGGACCGCGAGCCGCGGGAGGTCGTCCGCGCCGCCGCGGCGTTCGCCCGTGGCATGGCGCTCGAACGGTTGCTCGATCCGGGCGCCGTCACCGTCGCCAGGTTCGAGGAGGAGTTCGTAATGATGGTCGGAGCGCACCTGCGGTCTGCGCGACAGGAAGGAGCGCAAGGGTGAGCACACAGACAGCCCCTGATATCGATGCACTCGTCGGCGAGCTCCTCGCCCGCCGCACCTGGAGCCGCGACCGGCTGGTCGCTCATGTGTCCGACGCGCTCCGCGCGCTGCTTCGGCACGCCGTGAGCACGTCGCCCTACTACCGCGAGACCCTCGGGCCCCTGGCCGGCGAGCGCGAGATCGTTCTCGAGGAGCTGCCCACGTTGCCGAAGCAGACGCTCATGGAGGAGTGGGATCGCATCGTCACCGACCCACGCCTTCGGCTCGGCGACGCCGAGCGCTTCCTGGAAGGACGGCCCGGGCTCCATCTGGACGAGTACCGGGTCTTCGTCACCGGTGGCTCCACGGGCACGCGCGGCATCTTCGTCAGCGGGCGCGGTGAGTTCGCGATGACGATGGCCGGCATGCTGCGAACGGTCGTCGACACCGGCATCCGTCCCGAGACGCGGCTTGCCTCGATCGGCTCGCCGAGCCCGTTCCATCTCAGCAACCAGGTGTTCGCCGCATTTCGCTCGGGACGCGACGGCTCGCCGCGACTCGACGTGACGATGCCCCTCGGCGACATCGTGGGCGCGCTCAACGCCTACCGGCCCGAGGCGATCTTGACGTACCCCACCATCCTCGGCCTGCTGGCCGATGAACAGATCGCAGGGCGCCTGGACATAGCGCCCACCATGCTCGGGACCGGCTCCGAGGTGCTGAGCGAGGAGGTACGCGCGCGGGCGGACGACGCGTGGGGCACGCGGGTCGTCGACGTCTACGTGTCGACGGAAGCCGGGATGATGGCCAGCGAGGTCGACGGAGGCGAAGGTCCCCAGATCTGGGAGGACACGGTGATCCTCGAGCCCGTGGACGAGCAGAACCGGCCGGTGGCCCCCGGCATTCCGAGCCACAAGGTGTTGCTGACGAATCTCTGGTACAGGGCCCAGCCGCTGATCCGCTACGAGCTCGCCGACTCGATCACGCTCGCGACGGAGGACGATCCCGACGGGCGCCCGTTCCGGCGCATCACGCGAATCGACGGTCGCAGCGCCGACATCCTCCGCCTGCCGGCCCGCGACGGCGGCGAGGTCGCGGTTCCGCCGTTTCACGTGCGCTCGGCGTTCGGCCGGATCGCCGAGGTGCGCCAGTACCAGCTCCGGCAGACGCCCGACGGATTCCACGCGCTCGTCGTGCTCTCGCCCGGCTCGCCGCGCGACACGCCGGAGCGGGTGCGGGCGGCGCTCGCCTCCGCCTTCGAGAAGGCAGGAGCGCTCTGCCCGTCGCTCGACGTCGAGGCGGTCGACGCGATCGCGCGCCAGGGCACGGGGCGAAGCTCCCGCTCATCGCCGCGGCAGCGCGCGAGACCGCAGCCGTCGGGTAGAACGGAAGCCGACGCTACTTCGGCGGCAGCGAGGACGCGTAGTCGACGGCGCGGTCGACCCAGCCTGCGAGCGCGTCGTCCGTCTCCACCCCGGCCGGCGTCACGACGACGAAGTTGCTCATCGGCCGTCCGGTGAAGTCCATCGGGTGCGTGTGGGGCTCGTCGAGCGCCCGGTCGCCGCCCTCGGGACCGAGGCGCAGGATCAGCTCGTCCTTCAGCACCCCGCAGCACATGTTCCCGTTCAGCATGAAGGCGAGGCCACCGAACATCTTCTTCTCGACAACCACCTCGTGCCCCTCGAGAAGAGCGCGAACCCGCCCCGCCAGGTCCTCGTCGTACGCCATCGCCGGTATCAGACCTTACCCGGCTCAGCAGGCTCTGATGACCTTGTGAAGCTGGTCCGCTTGACTGATGTCGACGCGGCTTCCGGCTGCGAACCGACGGGACGAGGAGGAACAGGACGTGACGAGGCAGCACGAGCGCCGGAGCGGGCCGACGACCGAAGAGCCCCACGATCACGATCGCGGTCTTCGGTTCGACCTCTCGACGCTGCTCGACCGGAGGCAGATGCTGAAGCTGGCCGCCGGGGCGAGCCTGCTCTCGCTCACGGCCGCTGCCTGCGGCGGCGGCGCCGACTCCGCGATCACCGCGGCCGCCACGGGCTCGACGACGTCGGAGCCGTCGGGTACGGGAGCATCCGGCACGACGTGCGCAGCCGTCCCCGAGGAGACCGCCGGCCCGTTCCCCGCCGACGGCTCGAACGGCGTCAACGTCCTCTCCGAGACCGGAATCGTTCGAACGGACATCCGTCCGAGCTTCGGTACGGCCACGGGGACGGCCGACGGCGTCCCGCTCACGATCGAGCTCGTCGTCGTGGATCAGACGGCCGGGTGCGCTCCGGTGGAGGGCGCTGCCGTCTACGTCTGGCACTGCGACCGTGAGGGCCTCTACTCCCTCTACTCGGAGGGAGCGACCGACGAGAACTACCTGCGCGGCGTCCAGGCGACCGACGCCGACGGACGCGTGCGCTTCACGAGCATCTTCCCGGCGTGCTATTCGGGTCGCTGGCCGCACGTCCACTTCGAGGTGTACGAGAGCATCGACGCGGCGGCCGCGGGCGAAGGGCTCGTGGCCACGTCACAGCTTGCGTTCCCGGCCGACGTGTGCGAGCTCGTCTACGCGACCGACGGCTACGCCCAGAGCGTGGAGAACCTGAGTCAGGTCTCGCTCGAGTCGGACAACGTCTTCGGCGACGGTGCCGAGCTTCAGCTCGCGACTGTCACCGGCAGCGTCGAAGACGGCCTCGTGGCAGCGCTCCAGCTGGGCGTCTAGCCGGGAAACGCCGTGACGCCGGCGGCCGTGAGCTGTGAGCCGGTCGCGGTGCCCGACTCCGTGTCGTAGACCGCGAAGGTCGGCGGCACGTCCTTGCCCGCGACCGGGTCGTAGCCGAGAAGCGTGCCGGGATTCACGGTCAGGGCGCCGTCCTCGGCGATCGCGAAGCGGTGGTCGTGGCCGAAGAAGACCACGTCGTACGCACCCGAGGCGGCGAGGCCGCGCGCGATCTCCGGGTAGTGGTTGGCGGCGATCCGCCGCCCGTCCAGCTCCCCCGCGTAGAGCTCCCCGTGCAGGCTCACGTGCGGATGGTTCGCGGCGTTCCTGGTGATGCGGAAGAGGTCGCCGTCGTTGTTGCCGAAGACGACGTGGATCGGTCTCCCCGGAAACCCGTCCGCCAGCAGGCCGACCACGAACGGCGAGCAGAGATCGCCGCAGAAGACGAGCGCCTCCGCCTCTGCGAGCGACTCGAGCGCCGCCCGCAGGTTCCAGACGTTGTCGTGGACGTCCGAGAGAACGGCGACCTTCACGGGAGATCGCCGTCGTGATACGGCGCTTCGCCCCCGCGCGCGAACGGCGCGTAGGCCTCCTTCGGATTCGGCGTCTCCTTCTCGGCGCTCGCGCCGTATCGCCGTGCGAGCTCGCTGACCGGATACAGGAGCTCTTCGTCGGGGCTGCGGGCGCCGACCATCAGGATGGCGCAGGGCCCCTCGCCGGCGCCGACGAAGACGTGATCCGTCCACGGCGGGCAGTGGACGAAGTCCCATTGCCCCAGGCTGCGCTCCTCGCCCTCCACGAGCAGGGTGCACTCGCCCGAGAGGACGAGGAAGTCCTCCTGGAGGTTCTCGCGGTGGTAGAGGCAGTTCGGCTCGCCGGGATGGAGAACGTGGACGTTGATGCCAAACTGGGTGAACTCGGCGTCGCCCTCGAACGTGCACGCCGTGCCGAACGACGGGTGGCGATGCCAGCTCGCCTGACGGGCGTTCAGGACGAACCACCCCTCACCCTCGGGTACGAGCCCCGCGTCGGTGCGAACGAGCTTCGCTTCCTTCACCGAACAGCCCTCCCGATCAGTTGAAGGACGGCATCACCTGCTCGGCGATCAGGTTCAGCTGGCCGTTGACGTCCGGGACGTCGACGTCGCGCTGCGTGAACGCCTTGACGATATGGGGGTCGGTGATGCAGAGGATCATGTGGTTGACCCCGGTCGACGTGATCTCCTTGATCTTCGCCGTGCACTCCTCGGGGGTGCCTGCGATCGAGAGCTTCTCCGCCACCTCCGGGGAGGTCAGCTCGAGCGCCTTGTCGAGCTCGCCCTTGCCGAGCGCCTCGACGATCGGCGCCAGGTCGGCCGGCGTCGATCCCGTGGCGCTCGAGCTGCTCGTGTGGCATCGAGGAGATGTAGAAGGCCACCATCGTGCGGGCGGTGCGCTTCGCCTCGGCCGAGTCGGGCGCGCAGACGATGACGCACCAGGCGCCGATGTCCAGGTCCTGCCAGTTCCGACCGGCCCGCTCGGCGCCGATCTTCACGTTCTCGACGAGGTACTCGTAGGCCTCCTTCGAGTACGAGAGAGCGTGATGGCAGCCGTCCGAGATCTCGCCCGCGACCTGGAACGACTTGGGGCCGCGCATCGCGCCGATGATCAGCGGGACCCGCTCCTGCACCGGCCGCGCGAACGTGAACAGGCCGGAGTAGTTGTAGAACTCGCCGTCGTAGGTGATGGCGCCCTCGTCGAGGAACGTCCGCATCACGTGATGCGCCTCCTTGACCCTCGACAGCGGCTTGCGTCTTGGCCCAGTCGATGTGGTACTGGGCGAGCAGGCCGAAGTTCCCGATCGAGAAGACGCACTCGGTGCGCCCGCCGGTTAGCTCGTCGAGCGTGGCGAGCGCCTGGCAGACGAGCGTCGGCTCGCGCAGGCCGATCGGCGTCAGGTTCGGGCCGAAGCGGATCTTCTCGGTCTTGTCCGCGGCCGCCGCGAACAGGATCCAGGGATCCTTGTGCCAGGTCTCGTCGACGGAGTAGACGGCGTGGTACCCCAGCCGGTCGGCCGTCTTGATCATCTCGATCGAATCGGCAAGCGGGTAGTCCGGGAGCGTGACGTAGCTGAACTTCATGCCTGCGACCTCCTGTTGGCCCTCACGAGAACGACGGCATGACCCGGTCGTGGATCAGCCGGAGCTGTCCCTGCTGGTCGGGCACGTTATCGACTTTTCGCCCCGACCACGCCTCGACGAGGAACGGGTCGATCGGCGCGCAGATCATGTGATCGAAGCCGCTCGGGATGACCTCCCGCTCGATCCGCTCGCTCCACTCCTCCGGCGATCCCGACAGCGAGAGCTTCTCGGTCATCTCCATCGTCGTCAGCTCGATCGCCTTCTCGACGTCACCGACGTTGAAGGCGTCCATGATCGGCTGGAGGCTCTCGGGATCGATCCCGTGACGCTCGATCTGCTCGCGCGGCATGGCCGGGATGTAGAAGGCGACGACGACCCGCGCCGCCTCCTTCGCGGCGTCGGAGTCCTCGGAGATCGAGGTGACCATCCAGGCGCCGAGATCGAGCTCGGACGGGTCGCGCCCCGCCTTCTCGGCCCCGACTCGCACGTGCTCGCTGGCGAAGCTCATCGCCTCGGTCGAGTAGGCGAGCGCCTGGTGCATCCCGTCCGAGATCTCGCCGGCGAGCTCGAAGCTCCTCGGCCCGCGCATCGCGCCGATCTTGAGCGGCACGTGCTCCTGCACGGGCCGCGCCGACGTGAACAGCCCGGTGTAGCGGTAGAACTCGCCCTCGAAGTCGATCTTCCCCTCGTCGAGCATCGTCCGCATCACGTGGTGCGCCTCGCGCAGCCGCTTGATCTGGCCGCCGCTCTGCCAGTCGACGTGGTACTGCTCGAGCATCGCGATGTTGCCGACCGAGTAGACGCACTCCGCGCGCCCGTTCGAGAGCTCGTCGAGGGTGGCGACCGTGTGCGCCAGGATCGTCGGCTCCTTCAGGATTACGTGGGTAACGCACGGGGAGAGGCGGATCCGCGTCGTCCGCGTGGCGGCCACGGCGGCGATCAGCCAGCCGTCCTTGTGGTAGGTCTCGTCCGCCATGTACGCCCCGTAGAAGCCGAGCTCGTCGGCGAGCGCGATGGTGTCGACGATCTCGTCCACCGGGTGGTCGGGGAGCGATGCATAGCTGAACTTCATCGAGACCTCCTCAGGCGTCGATGGAAACGTGACCGGGCTGGGCCGCGACTCGCTCGAGCCAGCCGCGGATCGCGGGATACGCGGCAAGGTCGAAACCGCCCTCGCCGGCAACGTGGGTGTACGGGTAGAGGCCGATGTCGGCGATCGAGTACTGCTCGCCGACGAAGAACGCACGGCCGTCGAGATGCCCCTCCATCGCATCGAGCGCGACGTAGCCGGCCTCCCGCTTCGCGTCGACCTGGTCGGCGAAGCGCTCGGGGTCGCCGGAGTAGGTAATCCAGAAGCGGACGACCGCGAGCGTCGGCTCGTGCTGGTACTGCTCGAAGAAGAGCCACTGCAGGACCTGCGCCCGCTCGAACGGGTCGCTCGGCAGGTAGGCCGTCCCGTCGGCGAAGTACCACATGATCGCGTTCGACTCCGCGAGCACCCTGCTGTCGTCGAGCTCGATGGTCGGCACGCGCAGCGCCGGGTTCTTCCCGCCGAGCAGCTCGGCCCGGTTCGAGCGGTCGACCACCGACACCTCGCGCCGCTCGTACGGGATCCCGAGGTGCGCGAGCAGAAGCCGCACCTTGTAGCAGTTGCCCGAGACCTGGGAGTTCCAGAGAAGGATGGGCGATCCCTCTATCCGCACCCCGCGAACGTCACCGCGTAGGGGCCGGACCTGTCCGGCCCTTCCGAAGGCAGTCAACCGGACGGCCCGCCCGGGCGGGACAGGTCCCGCCCCTACAGACCCGCCACCCACGTCAACCCTTCCGACCCCGCAACGGCGGTCCCGCCCGGGCGGGTCAGGACCCGCCCCTACAACCCCGCGACAGCCCCGTAGGGGCCGGACCTGTCCGGCCCGACCGACGGCGTTCAACCCTCCTCCTCGATCTCCTTCAGGAGCTCCTCCCCGGAGAGCACCGAGTCCGCGAAGTGGTCGTGCATCCAGGCGAGGTGCTCCCAGCGGTTGGCGATGATCCGGTGGAAGTCCCACTCGGGGATGTCCTGCTGGCGCACGTGCTCCTGCATCAGCGCCGGGATCGATCTCGAAGACGTGCTCGTAGCGGCTGATGACGCCGTCCGCCACCTGGTGCGCCTCGGGCGGCTTCTGCGCCGAGAGCCGGAAGCCGAGCATCAGTCCTCACCTCCGTACGCCTGGTCGAGCAGGTACTTGCCCGGATTCATGATGTTGTTCGGATCGAGCGTCCGCTTGAGCTTCTTCATCACCTCGAACCCGCCGCCGAGCTCCATCGGCACGAGATCGACCTCGCCCTCACGGCAGGAGCCGTGGCACGCGGTGATCGAGCCGCCGTGCTCGATGGAGACGCGGGCGATCTCGCGCTTCGCGTCGACCCAGGCCTGCCACATCTCCTCGTCCCACTTCTGCTCCCAGATGCCGACGTCGATCTCGGTCAGGTAGTCGCCGCCTGGCCGGAAGGCGCCGTTCGTGTACGAGAACATGCCCCAGTCGTCGAAGGTGTCGAAGCGCTCGCGCAGGCCGTCGACGATCCGGTGCCACTTCTCGCGCACGGCCGGGAGCTGCGAGTAGTTGATCGCCGCGTCCTCGCAGTGCCAGCTCATGAGCGCCACCTGGCCGTCGCGGGTGCGGCCGTGCTGCGGCGTCGCGTAGCGGTCGTGGCGCGAGGCCCAGTCGCCCATCGAGATCTCGTCGCCGGCGTAGGTCGAGCCGTTCTCCTTCGAGATCCGCATGATCTGTTTGGCCCCTGCGCGGACCTCGTCCTTCTGGCCGTACATGGCGACGGCGACGATGCTCTTCACCCAGTCCGGCGAGGGGATCCACGCCTCGTCGTCGCGGCGCAGGTAGGCGAGTTTCCACTCGTCGAAGAGGACGACGCCGGCGAGGGTGGCGAGGCCGGAGCGGGCGAAGTCGCCCGTCGCCCGCCACCCGTCCATGTACGACGGGTAGGAGAAGAACGCGGCGAACTCGGCCTCGGGCCGGGGCACGAGCTCGAGCGTCGCCTCGGTGACGATCCCGAGCGTTCCCTGATGCCCCATGAACAGGTGCTTGAGCTGGAAGCCCGACGACGACTTGCGGATCTTCCTGCCGCCGCCGTCGCCCACGCGGATGATCTCGCCGGTCGGGAGCACGATCTCGAAGCTGATGACGAGGTCGCGCGTGTGCCCGTAACGGCCGCCGATCAAGCTCCAGCCGCTCGTCCCGATGCGCCCGCCGACGAGCGAGCACGGGTAGGACGCCGGGTCATCCGGATAGATGAAGCCGAGCGGCTGCAGCTCCTGCGAGAGCTTGAGCATGTTGATCCCCGGTCCCACGGTCACCGTGCGGTCGTCGAGGTCGATCTCGTGGATCTGGTTCATGAGCTTCACGTCCACGAGGATCCCGTGCCGAAGCGGCACAGCGCCGTCCGTCAGGCCCGTCCCGCCGGCCCGCGGGACGACCGGGATCCGCTCGCGGTTGGCGAGCTTGACGACCTCGGAGACCTGTTCGGCGCTCGTCGGGAGGACGACGACGTCGGGGATGTAGTCGGCCCAGCGGTGCGCCGGGAACGGAGCCGGCACCCGGGCCCGGTTGAAGCGGGCCGATGCCTCGGTGAAGACGTGGTCCTCGCCGCAGATGTCGACGAGCTCGTCGACGATCGTGTCCGGAAGCGTTGTTATCGCAGCCACGTCACACCTCCAGTCCCGCCGATTGCGCGACGAGCTCCATGAGATCGACGACGTCGAGCGCCGTCTCTCCCTCCTGTCCGGCGGCGGTGAGTGGCCGCTCCGACCAGACGCACGCCGACACGAGCGTGTCGACCTCGAGCTGGGTTGCTCGCGCGACCCGTCGGCGGGAGATCTCGGCGGTGAGGTCCGGCCGCTCGATCGGGAGCCCTGCGCCGCCGCCCGAGCAGTACGACCACTGCGTCACGTGGTCGACGTCCTTGAACTTCAGGCCTGGAATCGCCCGCAGGATCTCGCGCGGCTCCGCGTGGATGCCCTTGCGCTTGTTGAGCCGGCACGCGTCGTGGTAGGTCACCGTACGCTCGATCGGAACGGTCAGCTCAAGCTTCCGCTCCCGGATCAGCTCCGCGACGAGCTCAACGACCAGAACGATCTCGAAGTCGAAGTCGTCGCCGAAGTACCGGGGATAGTCCTCGGTGAAGCTGATGTAGTCGTGCGGATCGAGGACGAGGATGCGCTTCGCGCCCACGGCGCGCCAGTCAGCGACGTTGTGCTCGGCGAAGCGGCGCGCCTGGTCGGCGTACCCCATCTCTGCAGCGGGCCCTCCGCAACACCATTGCTCGCGCATCAGCCCGAAGGACACGCCCGCCTTCATCAGAATCTGTGCGACTGCTCGCGGCTGGGACGTGCGGTAGAACGCCGCCTCGCAGTCGCAGAAGAGGATCGTCTCGCCGCCGATCGGGAGATCCAGGCCGTGCGCCCAGTCGGCGACGTGCTCCTGCGACACGGGCGTACCGTTCAGCACCGGCTCGTTGCGCCGCTCGTCCGTGAGGCGGTTCCACTCCTGCCAGCGCGGCTGATGGATGCCGCTGTCGACGGCGAGAGCCCGCATCGCCTTCACGACGTCGACCGTCCGCTGACGGAAGCGGTAGAAGTCGCCGGTGAACAGCGTGTTCGGGCAGCGCAGCTCGCAGGCGCCGCACTGGGTGCAATGCACGTAGTCCTCGGCCACGTCCTCGATTCCGAGCAGCCCCTTGTCCATCGCGACGACGTTCGCGTGGAACGCCGTCGGGGTGTGGCGCTCGTCGCGCGTGACCTGCATCACCGGGCAGACCTCGCGGCAAAACTTGTGGCCCGAGCTGAAGCAGTTGTACGCGGCGTTCCGCCACTCCTCGATGACCTTCTCCTCGAGGTGGCCGTTCGACCGGCCGCCGTTCGTGCCGGTCTCGGGAACGGTCCGCTCAGCCATGCGGCTACTCCTTTCGGCCGGGGCGGCGATTGCCGCCGTGCCGTGATCCTAAACGGTTGGCCGAGAAGGTATGAATGTCTGGAGCCCGATGTCCTCCGAACCGCTCTCCTCGCCCGAGCTTCGACGATCCGGCTCGAGTAAGCCTGTCATCGGCCTGTCGGTCGGCTACCACGACTTCGGCGACTACCAGGGCGTCGGCTTCCAGCGGCCGCTCGTGCTGGCCGGCGGCATCCCGCTCATCCTGAGCCGCGTCGAGGGAACGATCGACGACCAGCTCGACGTCGTCGACGCGGTCGTGATCGGAGGCGGGCGGGACATCGAGCCGCACCGCTACGGCCAGGAGCCCCACGAGGCTCTAGGCCTGTCCGATCCGCACCGCGACGAGTTCGAGCTCGACCTCGTCGAGCGGGTCGTCGACCGGGGACTGCCGCTGCTCGGGATGTGCCGCGGCAGCCAGGTCGTGAACGTCGCGCTCGGCGGCACCCTCGTGCAGGACGTGTCGCTCCGGCCCGAGTGGGAGGAGCACCCGACCGACCGCGGCTGGCACCGCTGGAAGGAGGTCGAGCACGCGTCGCTGAACGACCACCCGGACGTGCCGGATCATCCACGCCACGCCATGCACGTGGAGCCGGGCTCACGGCTCCACGCCGCGCTCGGAGTCGACGAGATCGAGGTCAACAGCTTCCACCACCAGGCGATCGAGACCCTGGCTCCCGGCTTGAAAGCGACCGGAGTCGCGCCGGACGGCGTCGTCGAGGTAATCGAGCTCGGAGAGGACGACGGGTACGTGCTCGCCGCCCAGTTCGAGCTCCAGGAGGAGTGGCGCGTCGATCGCCGCTTCCTCGATATCTTCCGCCAGTTCGTGGCGGCCGCAGCCGACAGGCGCTAGTTGGGCGTAGCTTTCGGGCTGGCCGCGGCCTTCCTGTGGGGCCTCGCGGACTTCAACGCCGCCGTCGCCTCACGGCTGACCGGCGCGTTCAGGGTCGTTCTCGGCTTCCACCTCGTCGCGACGGTGATCCTGGCGGTCATCGTCGTCGCGACCGGCGAGCTCGCCGGCTTCGACCCGCGCGATCTGTGGAAGTTCGCCTGGGTCGGCGCGCTCGGGACGCTCTCCTACCTGACGTTCTACAAGGCGCTCGAGATCGGCCCGATCTCGATCCTCTCGCCGATCGTCTCGGCCTACGCCGCCGTCTCGCTGATCCTCGCCGTCCTCGTCCTCGACGAGGTCCTCACGACCGGGCAGCTCGTCGCGGCGCTCGCCATCCTCGGCGGCGTCCTGCTCGCGTCGGCCGACCTCCGCGCGGTTCACACGATCGAGCGCCGCCAGCTGCTCGGTTTCGTCCTCGCCTTCGTCACAGTCGTCGCGATCGGGGTATTCGTCTTCGGGAACGCGTACTACGCGATCGACTACGGCTGGCTCCTGCCGATCTTCCTGACGCGCGGCTTCGCCACGGTGTTCCTCCTCGCACTGTCGCTCAGGAACGGCAGCTGGCGCTTCCCGGAGCGCTCGCCGAAGCTGCTCGGGATCATCGTGCTGCTGGCGGTGGTCGACACTGGCGGGTACGTCGCCTTCAACCTCGGCGCCGAGCGGGCCGAGACGTCGATCGTCTCGGCCGCGTCTGCGCCGTACGCCGTGATCCCGATCGTCGCCGGCGTGTTCCTCTTCAAGGAACGCCCGTCGCCGATCCAGTGGCTCGGCATCGCCGGGGTGATCGGCGGCGTCGTGCTCCTCGGCCTGGCCAGCTAGTGCGACAGTTGACAAGTGTGTTGACGTAGTCCACACTCCCGGGATCGTCTCGTCAAGGGCGGAGACCAGAACGACACCATCACCACCGGCTCCGGTGACGACCAGGTGAAAGCAGGCTCTGGAACCGACACCGTCAACGCCGGCGACGGCACGAACAAGGTCGAAGGCGAAGCCGGAAACGACAACCTCACCACCGGCACCGGGAACGACGAGGTGAACGGCGGCAGCGGCACCGACACCTGCAACCCCGGCGCCGGAACCAGCAAGATCAAGAACTGCGAAACGTGACCCGAGGGGGCCGGACAGGTCCGGCCCCTACGAATCGGACGTGTGAATCCCGACGTGTGAGGGACCGGACCTGTTCCGCCCCATTCCCGACGTGTAGGGGCCGGACCTGTCCGGCCCCTACGGATCGTCTGCTTGATTCAATCGTGTTGATGTGATACAACCGCGCCACAGTCACTGGACTGCGGCCCCGAGGGGTGACCAGACGCAGCCCGCCGAAAAAGGGGGATCCTGATGCGTTTCGGTCACACACTGCGCCTGTCGCTTGCAGCCGCCGTCGCGACCGTTGCAACCGCCGTGTTCGCGTCCGGGGCAGGTGCGGTCAGTTGCGTACCGGCCGACCCGAGCCCGGGCGACACGGCCACCTGCACGTTCAGCTACACGGGCGCGGCCGAGACCTGGGTCGTTCCGGCGGGCGTTACCAGCGCGACGTTCGAGCTGTGGGGCGCTCAGGGCGGCCGGGTGAGCCCGAATGCCGGCGGACAGGGCGCTCATGTCCAGGGAACACTCGCGCTCTCCCCCGGACAACCGCTCACGCTAATCGTGGGCGGCAGCGGGGCGTTCGGAGGGATCTCGGCAGGGGCAGGGGCCGGAGGCTTCGGCGGAGGAGGAACCGGGGGCTCCGTGGCCGTGGGTGCGGAGACCAACTTCGGAGGCGGGGGCGGCGGCGCGTCGACGGTGAAGACGATTGACATTCCGCCGTTCGTCATCGGTGTGCCCCTGATCGTCGCAGGCGGAGGCGGGGGAACCGGGAGGACGTTCTCGTTCGACGGCGGTGCCGGCGGAGACTCGGGAAGCGCGGGCCTGAAGGGAGAGGACCCCGGGGCCCTGGCCACCGGCGGCGGCGGCGGCGGCAGCGGAACCGCATCCGCGGGCGGTGCCGGAGGCGCCGCCGGGACTCTCGGCCCCCTCTGCTCAGGCAACGTGGCGATCGGCGTTCCCGGTGCGGCGGGCACCTCCGGGGCCGGCGGTAAGGGTGGCAACAACGGCGCTCCTGGCGGCGGGGGCGGCGGCGGCTACTACGGCGGCGGGGGCGGCGGCGGCTCGGCCGGCTGCCCGTTCCCGGGCGGCGGTGGCGGCGGCGGAGGCGGGTCGAGCTACGCGCCCGGAGGAACCGTGGAAGAGGGCGTCCGCACCGGGAACGGCCTTGTCACGGTGACGTACACGCTGCCGGGCGGTGGCTCCTGCACCGCACCCGATCTGAACGGGCAGGTCGTCTGCACGTTCGACTACACGGGCGGCACTCAGCTCTGGCGCGTGCCCGCGGACGTCACGAGTGCCACCTTCGATCTCTGGGGCGCGCAGGGAGGCCGCGGGCTGTTCGGCACGAGCACCGGCGGCCAGGGCGCACATGTCCAGGCGACGCTCGCGGTGACCTCGGGAGAGACGCTCGTCGTCTCGGTCGGCGGCGGGGGCGCCGCAGCAGGGACATCCGGCGGCGCCGGCGGCTTCAACGGCGGCGGGGCGGGCGGAACCGCCTTCCACACGTCGGCCGGTGGCGGCGGCGCCTCGGACGTCCGTGACGGGCCCGGGCACGCGGACCGGCTCCTCGTCGCCGGCGGAGGGGGCGGCGGGGGATACGAGATACCCTCGTCCGGCACAGGCGGCGACGGAGGCAACTCGGGAAGCCCCGGAGGAACCGGCGGCAACGACGGCCCCGGCGGCGGCGGCGGCGGCGGCGGTGCAGCCACCGGCTCCGCGGTGGCGCGGCGGGTGTGGCAGGAGTTGCCGTGGGATCGTGCACCTCCTTCACACCGGGAGCGCCCGGCGCAGCCGGCGCCCTCGGCGTCGGCGGCCATGGCGGCAACGCGGACGAGCCGGGTGGCGGAGGAGGCGGCGGCTACTACGGCGGCGGCGGAGGAGGCGCCAGCTTCGATTGCGCGTCGCCTCCCGGTGGTGGAGGCGGCGGCGGCGGCGGCGGCGGATCGAGCTACACCGACCCGGCGGCAACCGGCGTGACGCTCGACGAGGGCGCCCGGTCGGGGAACGGGCTGATCACCGTGACCTACACGCTGACGGTCGTCGACGACACCTCGCCGGTCGTGACACCGCAGATCACCGGAACACTCGGCACGAACGGCTGGTACACGAGCGACGTCAGCATCAGCTGGGACGTCCAGGACCCGGACTCGCCGGTCACGTCGACGAGCGGCTGCGGTCCGGTTTCGCTGACGGCCGAGACGAGCGGCACGAACGTCCAGTGCCAGGCGACGAGCGCCGGAGGTACGAGCATCGCCCTTCTCACGATCAAGATCGACAAGACCGATCCGACGCTTGCCCCGACCGTCACCCCGAACCCGGTCACCCAGGGCCAAGCGGCGACCGAAGCGGCGAACGCGCAGGACGCCCTGTCGGGGATCGCCTCCCAAAGCTGCCCGGAAGCCAACACTTCGAGCGTCGGGCTCGGGATCATCGTCTGCACGGCGACCGACAACGCCGGCAACTCGGCACTCGGTCAGGTCTCCTACACCGTCGTGGACGGGACCTCGCCGCAGATCACGCCCAACGTCTCGGGCACGCTCGGCGACAACAACTGGTACACGAGCGACGTGAACGTCACGTGGACGGTGACGGATCCCGACTCGCAGATCACCTCGACGAGCGGCTGCGGACCGACCCCGCTGACGGCCGAAACCACCGGCACAAACGTCCAGTGCCAGGCAACGAGCGGCGGCGGGAGCACCATCTCCCTTCTGACGATCAAGATCGACAAGACCGACCCGACGCTCGCCCCGACCGTCACCCCGAACCCGGTCGCCCAGGGCGAGACGGCCACCGCCGCGGCCAACGCAACCGACGCGATCTCGTCGATCGCCTCGCAGGGCTGTGGCACCCCGTCCACGGCAACGCTGGGCCCCGCGACGGTCGATTGCACCGCGACCGACAACGCCGGCAACACCGCCACCGCACAGGCCAGCTATACGGTTTCGCCCGGATGCAACGGCCTCGTCGCCACGATCGTCGGCGGGCCCGGCGACACGACGATCAACGGCACCAACGGCAACGACGTGATCGTCGATACGAGCGGCAACAACACGATCCAGGCCGGCGCTGGAATCGACACCATCTGCACAGGAAACGGCGCGGACAAGGTCTTCGCCGACGACGGTAACGACTGGGTCGACGCCAGCGGCGGCAAGAACGTCGTCAAGGGCGGGAACGGCAACGATACGATCGCCACCGGCTCTGCCGACGACAACGTCGATGGCGGCAGCGGCACCGACGTGATCAACGCCGGTGAGGGCCAGAACAAGGTCGTCGGCGGTGACGGCAACGACCAGATCACGACCGGCTCCGGCAACGACCAGATCGACGGCGGCAAGAACGTCGACACCTGCAGCGCAGGTGGAGGGACCAACAAGATCAAGAACTGCGAGATCGTGACCTGAGGCGCCGGACAGGTCCGGCCCCTACAGGGAGAACCGGCCCGGGGAGTATGATTTCCTCGCCCTGCCGCGGGGGGACCGGGCACGGGCGCAACCGTATCGCTGAAAGGGAGGAAGGCATTGCTGGCAGCTGACTATCCGTTCCTCGACGTTCTCTGGTCGATGATCGTGTTCGCGTTCTTCGTGATGTACATCTGGATCGTGATCATGGTCTTGGCCGACAACTTCCGCAGGAACGACCACGGCGGCTTGGCGAAGGCAGGCTGGACGTTGTTCATCATCTTCATGCCCCTGCTCGGTGTCCTCATCTACATGATCGTGCGGCCGAAGATGACCGAGCAGGACCAACAGCTCCTCGCCCAGGCCGAGCAACAACGACAGTACGTGTCCGGCTACTCGGCGGCCGACGAGGTCCAGAAGCTCCAGCAGCTTCGGGACTCGGGCGCGATCTCGGCCGAGGAGTTCGAGTCGGCGAAGAAGAAGGCGCTCGCCTAGCTCGCTCTGAGCGATCCGCGTCTCGGCCGCCGGTACGGTGCGCGTCATGCGTGAGGTGGTCGAGGCGCGGATCGACGCTTCCGAGCTCCGACGTCTCGTCGAGCGGCTCGAGACGTTCCGCTCGCATCCGCGAGGCTTCCGGGTGGCCGGTACGGCCGCCGAGCGGCGGACGGCCGAGTGGATCGCCTCCGAGATGGAGGCGATCGGGCTCCGCGACGTCTCCCTGGAGCCGGTCCCGGTCGACGGCTGGGAGCTGCGCGACGCCTGGGTCGAGGGGGCGGGAACGCGGTACGAATGCGCTTCCATGGGTGGCGTCCCGGGGACTTCCCGGGACGGCGTCGCGGGTGAGCTCGTCGCGGTCTCCCGCGGCGGCCGCCATGAGCTCGCGGACGTCGACGTCGCCGGTCGGATCGTGCTCCTCGACTGGCGAGACGACGAGCTCTGGCCGTTCCAGGCAGGGCTCGAGCTGGGGCTGCGCGGCGCGGCCGCGCTGATCGTCACCTGCCTGCCGGGCGGCCCCTACTTCCAGGCGGACGGGGCGCTCGGGTCGTTCGACGGGATGTGGCACGCGGGAGCGCCGCCGATGGTGACGATGCGCAAGGAGGACGCGACGGCGCTCTCCCGGCACCGCGGGCGCGTCCGTGTGGTCCTCGACGCCGACCTCGTGCCGGGCGCAGAGGGCGCGAACGTCGTCGGCTTCCTGCCGGGCCGCCGCCGCGGCCGGCCGATTCTCGTGGGCGGCCATCACGACGCCTGGTTCACGGGGTCGTTCGACGACGCGACCGGTGTTGCCGCGACCCTCGTGCTCGCGCGTGCGTTCGTCGAGGCCGGCGTCCGGCCGCGCCATCCGATCGGCTTCATCTCGCACACCGCCGAGGAGTACGGGCTCGCGGACTGCCGGTACGACTGGTGCGTCGGCGCGTGGCACCAGATCACGCAGACGCGACGGGCCTGGGCCGCGCGGGCGCCGTTCTACCTGAACATCGAGGGCTCGGGCCTGCCCGACCCGCTCGAGATCGACGCCCCGCCCGAGCTTGCCCGATGGGTCAGGCGAGTCGGCCGGCGGGCCGCCCGGGACGGGCTCCTGCCGCACGGCTTCCGGCTGGGCGAGCCGAACACCCTGACCGAGGTCTGGACGTTCCTCGCCGCGGGCGTGCCCGGGCTGAACGTCTCCTCGTTCTCGAGCGCCTGGATCGCGACCGACTACCACACGCAGCTCGACACCGCCGACCGGGTCGACTTCGACTACCTCGCGAAGCTGACGCGGGTCTTCGCGCGGCTTCTCCTGGACGCAGACGACGATCCGGACGCGATCCTCGACTACCCCGCGCGCGCCGCGGATCTCCGCCGCTCGCTCGGGCGTCTGGGCCTACCCCGGCCCGGACGAGGCTCGAGCGCTCGCTCGCCCGGCTCGACGGTTGCTCGGGTCGCGCGGACTTCACGTCGCTCGGACGGGGTCTCTACGGCCTGGACGCGGAGGGGACGCAGCGCTATCCGCACGAGCAGGCGGCCCGCGACGTCGGGGAGCTCCGGGCAGCCCTGGCGGCGCTCGCGGAGGACCAGGCGGATACGGCGGCTCGTCACCTCGCCCGGGTCGGCCTCAACCGCCTGTGCCGCGATCTCTCGGAGCAGGCGTTCGAGCGGGAGCTGACCCGCAACGACCCGCGCACGGGCAGACTCGCCTGGGCGGCTCAGGGCCGCCAGAGGCGCGGCCCGAACCTCTGGCTCGAGCTGGCGTCGCTCCGCGGCGAGCCGGGGGCCCGGCCGGCCGGTCGCTGGATCGAGCGCAGCCTCGAGCGACACCTCGATCGGGCGCAGATGGATCTCGAACGGCGCCTCGAGCAGATGGCCGCCGCGGTCGAGGGCCGCCGGATCGCGTTGCCGGTGACCCGCTACCGGTAGAGCGTCGAGCCGAGCCGGACGATCGTCGCGCCCTCCTCGACCGCGACCACGTAGTCCTGCGTCGTTCCCATCGAGAGAACGGCGAAGTCGTGCCTTGGACTCCACCTGTCCGCGCAGGCGGTCGCCGCGTCGCGCAGGCGGGCGAAGTACGGGCGCGACGCCTCGGGGTCGTCCGCGAACGGGGGCATCGTCATCAGGCCGCGAACCCGCACGAGCTCGAGCTCGGCGAGCCGCTCGAGGAACGCGTCGAGATCTCCGAGGGCGACGCCGTCCTTCGCCGCGTCACCCGCGACGTTCACTTCGACGAGCACGCCCTGCGAGCCGGCCGCGCGCCGCTCGACCTGTCCGGCAGCCGAGTCGGATTCGAGCGAATGGATCAGCTCGACCCGGCCGACGACGTCACGCACCTTGCGGCTCTGGAGGTGCCCGATGAAATCCCACGAGAAGAGCTCACCGTGCGCCGCCTGCTTCGCCAGCAGCGCATCCGCCTTGTTCTCGCCCACCCGCCGGATACCGGCGTCGGCCAGCGCCGGCAGGTCGTCGGCGGCGACGTACTTCACGGCCGCGAGGATCTCGACGTCCTCCGCGCGCCGCCCGGCGCGACCCGCCGCCTCGTCGACCCCGGCTCGGGCGGCGGCGTACCGCTCGCGGACGATCGACGGGTCGAGGCTCAGCGCGCTCCCTCCATGTACGTGTCGAAGTCCTTGCGCTCCACCGTCCAGTCGGTGTCGCCGGGCTGCTTGATCGAGACATGGCACATCGACGACGTCTCCGTCGCACCGTGCCAGTGCCAGAGGCCGCCGGGCACGACCGCCCAGTCCCCGGCCCGGATGATGCGCCGCTCCTCCTCGGTGGCGAGGACACCCTCGCCCTCGACCACCTGCAGCACCTGATCGACGGCGTGGACGTGGGGGATCGTCCGCGAGCCGGGCTCGAAGAAGACGGCGATCAGCTCGATCCCGACCGGCGTGTCGGGCGAGTGCATGAAGTGCATGCGCGCCGAGCCGGGAAACCACTCCGGATGCTCCGGTGGAGCCGACTGGGCCGGGTCGATCCTGACGATTCGCATCGTTCCTCCTGTCCGTCGCCGTCCACGCTCGGAGCAGTATGCGCACGCGGCAGGCGGCGGTGCGGGACGCGTAGAGTCGAAACCCGTGCGCCGGCTTCTCGTATTCGCGATCGCGGTCGTGTTCGTCGAGTCGATCTTCTTCGCAGCGCTCGCGCCCCTCCTTCCCGAGCTGACCGACGACCTCGGCCTGTCGACCTTCGGAGCCGGAGTGCTGGTCGCCGCGTACGCGTTCGGCGCGCTCGCCGGCGCGATCCCGAGCGGGCTGGCCGTGTCACGCGTCGGCGTGCGCGCGACGGTGCTCTGGGGTCTGGCCCTCCTCGCCGTGACGTGCGTGGCGTTCGGATTCGTGGAGGGCTACTGGGCGCTCGTGGGCGCCCGGATCGGCCAGGGGGTGGCCGCTTCGTTCCTCTGGACGGGAGCGCTCGCCTGGCTGGTCGACGCCGCTCCGCCCGAGCGCAGGGGTGAGTTCCTCGGGTACACGACCTCCGGTGCGATCGCCGGCTCGCTGGTGGGCCCGCTCCTCGGAGGCGCCGCCTCGCAGTTCGGACGGGGTGCGACCTTCGCGGGCGTCGCCGTCCTGTGCGTTTTCCTCGCGGCGTGGGCGCTGCGGATCCCCGTACCCGAGCGGGAGGCGCCCCAGCCCCTGGGCATGCTGTTCTCGGCGCTCCGGTCGCGACGCGTCCTCGTCGGGATGTGGCTGATCGCGTTGCCGTCGCTCTCGCTCGGTCTCGTCTTCGTCCTCGGCCCGCTCCAGCTCGACGCCGCCGGATTCGGAGCGCTGGGTGTCACGGCCACGTTCCTGCTGGCGGCCGCGGCCGAGGCGGCGGTCGGGCCGGGGGTCGGCATCTGGTCGGATCGCCGCGGCCGCCTCGCCCCGATCCGCTACGCGCTCCTCGCGGCGGCCGCGGTGCTCGTCGTCGTGCCCTGGGTCGAGAACGCCTGGGCCCTCGCCGGGTTCGTCGTGCTCGCGGGGCTCGCCGTCGGCTCGTTCTGGGCTCCCGCGATGGCGATGCTCACCGACAGCTGGGAGGCGATCGGGCTGGCGCACGGCCTCGGCTTCGCGCTCATGAACTTCGCCTGGGCGCCGGGCAACGTCGTCGGCTCCGCCGTCGGCGGCGGCCTCGCCGAGCTCGCCGGCGACGCAGCCGCGTACTCGATCGTCGCTGCGCTCTGCGTCGCGACGTTCCTGGCACTCCGGCCTCGACTGCGCAGGGCTGCTCCGGCGACGGGCTAGAGTCGGGCGCGTGCGCCGACTTGTCGCCTTCGCCTGCGCGGTCGTCCTCGTCGACACGCTCTTCTTCGCCGCGCTCGCTCCGCTTCTGCCCGACTTCGAGTCCGAGCTCGGACTCTCGAAGAGCGAGGTCGGCCTGCTCGTCGGGACGTACGCGCTCGGAGGGATTCTCGGCGCGATTCCGGCCGGGCTGCTCGCGACGCGCGCGGGCATCCGGGCCACCGTGCTGGCAGGGCTCGCCGTGCTCGCGGTCTCGTGTGTCGCGTTCGGGCTTGTCGACAGCTACTGGCTGCTCGTCCTCACCCGGTTGCTCCAGGGCGTCGGCGGCGCCTTCTGCTGGACGGGAGCGCTCGCCTGGCTCGTGTCGGGAACGCCCGCCGATCGGCGCGGCGAGATGATCGGCTATGCGATGGCCGGCGCCATCGCTGGCGCCCTGCTGGGCCCCGTCCTGGGCGCCGCCGCGTCCGCCGTCGGCCGCGGGCCGGCCTTCGGCGCCGTCGCCGTCCTGGCAGGCATCCTCGCGGTCTGGGCGCTGCGGCTTCCCGCGCCCGTGCGCGACGAGGCGCAACCGCTCCGACTGCTCCTCGACGCGGTTCGCTCGCGGCGGGTTCTGGCTGGCATGTGGCTCCTGGCCTTGCCGGCGCTCCTCTTCGGCCTCCTCGGCGTGCTGGCGCCGCTCCAGCTCTCCGTCCTCGGGTGGGGGACGTTCGGCGTCGCGGCGACGTTCGTCGCGGCCACCGCCGTCGAGGCGCTCTTCACACCCCTGTTCGGGCGCTGGTCCGACCGGCGCGGGCGCCTGGCCCCGGTGCGGGTCGGGCTCCTCGCCGCCGCCGGGCTCGCCCTCGTCATCCCGTGGATGGACAGCAGGTGGACGCTGTCGGTCGTGATCGTGGCCGCCGGCGTCTCGTTCGCGACGCTCTGGACTCCGGCGATGGCGATGATGTCCGAGGGCTGGGAGGCGCGCGGGCTCGGGCACGGGCTCGGCTTCGCCCTCATGAACTTCGCCTGGGCCCCCGGCAACGTGGTCGGTGCAGCCGTGGGCGGCGGTCTCGCCGAGGTCGCCGGAGACGTCGCGGCCTACGCGGCCGCTGCGGGTATCTGCCTCGTCACCTTCGCCGCACTGTTCGGATGGCAGCGCCGGCCCGCCCGCGTCGCGATCGAGGGCGGCGGTCGACCCGGCTAGGCGAACGCGGCCTCGGCGAACCCGACCAGGACGGGGTGCGGGGCGGCCTCGACCACCAGCCGCTCCGCGTCGGGGCTCGTCTCCGCATGCTCCGCGTCCCGGAACCCGAGGACGTTACGCGCGAACTCGATCGCGACGTGCTGGAAGCCCCCTCAGGTGCCGACAAGCGGCACGTCTCGCTCGCGTGCCAGCCTGATCGCGTCGAGAGCGCCCTCCATGCTCCGGTACGGGCTGGCCGGCGCGATGAAGACGCCGCCGAAGCCGGCGAGCCGCTCCGCGGCGGTGCCGGCGCAGTCCTCGGTCGCGACCCACTCGAACGCACACCCGACGTGACCGAGGGCCTCGTCCGTCATGAGATGCGTCCGGTTTCCCGGGTCGTAGTCCCCGACGACCGCGATCCTCGGCTTCGCCACGGCGGACACGGTACCCCTGCGTGGCACGGCGTGTCCGTCTGCGCGTGCGCCGCAGCCGATCTGGAAGGATGGGCCGCATGGCGAGCGCGATTCACGACCTGATGCCCGAGCAGCTCGAGATCCAGGCTCTCTGCCGGGAGTTCGCGGAGAAGGAGATCCGCCCGATCGCGCTCGCGGTCGACGAGGCCGACGTCGAGACGCCGTGGGAGGTCTGGTACAAGGCGGCCTCGCTCGGGCTCACGTCCTTCATGCTCCCCGAGGAGTACGGCGGCGGCGGGATGACCGACCTGCTCACCGGCTGCATCGTCCAGGAGGAGCTGTCGTGGGGCTGCGCCGGGATCGGCAACCTGATCACGTCGGGCGGCTTCTTCGCGAAGCCGGTCCTCGAGCTCGGCACCGAGGAGCAGAAGCGACGCTGGATCGAGCCGATCGCAGGCGAGCGCCCGCCGATGGCTGCACTGGCGACGACGGAGCCGGGCGCGGGCTCGGACGCCGCCTCGATGACGACGACCGCGACTCGAGCCGACGGCGGGTACGTCCTGCGCGGCCAGAAGAGCTGGATCTCGAACGGCGGCGTCGGCCAGCTCTATGTCGTCTTCGCGACCGTCGCGCCGGGAACGCGGTCGAAGGGCGTGACCGCGTTCGTGCTGGAGAAGGGAGACGAGGGGCTCGCCTTCGGGGCGCCGATGCGCAAGATGGGTCAGCGGGCGATCGTCAACGCCGAGATGTTCCTCGAGGACTGCTTCGTGCCGGAGGATCGCCGGCTCGGCGACGAGGGCCAGGGCTTCTACGGCCTCATGCGCACGTTCGACGAGTCACGGGTGGGGCTCGGGGCTAGCGCCGTGGGGCTCGCGCGCGCTGCGCTCGAGTATGCGGTCGCCTACGCCAAGGAGCGCGTTCAGTTCGGAAAGCCGATCGCCGAGCACCAGGCGGTCGCATTCCGGCTCGCGGACATGGCGTTGAAGGTCGAGGCCGCACGCCTCCTCGTCCTGAGCGCCGCACGCAAGCTCGACGCGGGCGAGCCGGCCCCGAAGGAGGCGGCGATGGCGAAGCTCGCGGCTTCGGAGGCGGCGATGTGGTGCACGTGGGCGGCCGTGCAGACGCTCGGTGGCTGGGGCTACTCGCGCGAGTACCCCGTCGAGAAGTGGATGCGGGACGCGAAGCTGGAGGAGATCGAGGAAGGCACGTCCGACATCCAGCGTCTCATCATCTCCCGCCGGCTGCTGGCCTGATGACGAAAGCAGAAGTGCCTGTGGCGCGCGACCTCGACGCGCTCTTCGATCCGCGCTCGGTGGCCGTCGTCGGTGCGTCGAACGACCCCCTGAAGTGGGGATACGGCCTGTCCCGCGGCGCCCTGCGCGGCTCGGCGCGGCGCGACGTCTACCTCGTGAACCGAAACGGCAGCGAGGTTCTCGGGCGAGCCTCGTACCGCTCGCTGGAGGAGCTGCCCGGCTCGCCCGAGCTCGTCGTTCTCGCAGTTCCCGCAACCGGCTTCGACGAGGCGGTCGATCAGGCGCTCGCAGCCGGCGCCCGGGCGATCGTCGCCATCACCGCCGGGCTCGGCGAGACCGACGACGAGGGCCGCGCCCGCGAGCAGGCGGCGGCCGAGCGGATCCGCGCCTCCGGAGCCGTGCTGCTCGGCCCGAACTGCCTGGGCGTGTTCGACGCCGCAGCCGAGCTCGACATCGGCTGGAGCGAGCTCCCTCCGGGTGAGATCGGGCTGATCTCGCAGAGCGGCAACCTCGCGCTCGAGCTTGCGCTGATCGCCGCGGATCACGGCCTCGGCTTCTCGCGCTTCGCCTCTCTCGGAAACCAGGCCGACCTCGAGGCGGCCGAGCTCGTCACCGCGTTCGCCGCGCACGAGGGAACACGGGTCGTCGCGCTCTACGTGGAGGACTTCCGGGACGGCCGGGCGTTCGCCGGCGCCTGCCACGCCGCGTCGACCGCGGGCAAGCCGGTCGTCCTCCTCGCGGCCGGCGCAAGCGACGCGGCCGGGCGCGCCGCCCGCTCGCACACGGGCGCGCTCGTCAGCGACTTCGTGGCGGTTCAGGCCGCCTGCCGGGCGGCGGGCATCGAGCAGGTCTCGACCCCGAGGGAGCTGATCGACACGGCGCAGGCGCTCCTCTCGCCGGTCGTTCCCCGCGGCCGCCGTGTCTTCATCTTCGGTGACGGTGGAGGTCACGCCGTCATCGCCGCCGATCTCGCGTCCGCCGCCTCGCTCGAGCTTCCCGTCCCCGGTGAGGAGCTCACCGCGCAGCTGGCCTCGGCGCTCGGCCCGAGCGGGATCACCGGCAACCCGATCGACTTCGCGGGCGCCGGCGAGCGGTCGATCCAGACCTTCTCGGAGGTGGCCCGGCTCCTCCTCGGGTCCGGCGAGGCCGACGCCGCCGTCGTGACCGGCTATTTCGGTGGCTATGCGGAGTACGGGGACGACTTCGAGGCGCAGGAAACGGAGATCGCCCGGGCGATGGCGCAGGCCGTGCGCGATGCGGGCCGGCCGCTCGTCGTCCAGACGATGTACCCCCGCGGTCCGGCGGCCGCAGCTCTCCGGAAGGCCCGGATCCCCGTCTACGGCGACATCGCCGACGCGATCGGCGGGCTGGCCCGGCTCGTCGAGCGCTTCGAGCAGGCTCCCGTCGGGGTTCCGCGCCTGCCCGCACCCGCCGCGGACGCGGGAGGTAGCGTCGCGGGACCGGCGCCGGCGGGCGGCTACTTCGAGGCGCGCGAGTTCCTCCAAGGAGCCGGCATCCGGTTCGCCGAAGCGCGCCGGGTCGAGACGCTCGCCGAGGCGCGGTCGGCGGCCCGCGACCTGGGCTTCCCGGTCGTGCTCAAGGCGCTCGGCCTCCTCCACAAGTCGGACGCGGGAGGCGTCGTCCTCGGGATCGGGAGCGAGGAGGAGCTCGAGCGGGTGTTCTCTGATATGGCAACACGTCTCTCCCCGGCAGGGTACTCCGTCGAGCGGACGGCGGCGATCGCCGGCGGGATCGAGCTGATCGTCGGCGTCCGGCGCGATCCCCGCTTCGGGCCGATCGCGCTCGCCGGGATGGGCGGGGTCTACGCGGAGCTCCTCGAGGACGTGGCCGTCGCGCTCGCACCGATCGACGAGCGGGAGGCCGCGGAGCTCCTCCGCTCGCTGCGCGGTGCGCCGCTCCTCGACGGGGCCAGAGGCCGGCCTGCGCTCGCCGTCTCCGCCGCCGCCGGGGTGCTCTCGGCGCTCTCGCAGGCGGCCGCTCGCCGGCCGGAGATCGCCGAGGTCGAGATCAACCCGCTGCTCGTGACCGCAGACGAGGCGCTCGGCCTGGACGCCCGGATCATCCTCGCAGACGCGTGAAAGGAGCCGACGATGCTCGCTGAGGGAACGTTCGAGGGGAAGGTCGCGGTCGTCACGGGCGGCGGCGGCGGCCTCGGCCGGGCGATGGCGCGGGAGTTCGCGAGGCTCGGAGCCTCGGTCGTCGTCGCGGGCCGGCGCGCCGAGCCGCTCGACGAGACGGTCGCGGAGATCGAGGACTGGGGCGGTGCCGCGTATCCGAAGCCGACCGACGTCCGCGACCCGGAGCAGGTCGATGCGCTGATCGACGAGGCCGCGCGCCGTTTCGGCCGCGTGGACGTCCTCGTCAACAACGCGGCCGGCAACTTCGTCGTTCGCGGCGAGGATCTGTCGCCGAACGGCTGGCGGGCGGTCGTCGGCATCGTCCTCGACGGCGGCTTCCTGTGCGCGCGCGCCGCCGGCCGACGGATGATCGAGCAGGGTGAGGGCGGCGCGATCCTCAGCGTCCTCGCGAGCTACGCGTGGACGGGCGGGCCGGGAACGGTCCACTCGGCCTCGGCGAAGGCCGGCCTCCTCGCGATGACCCGTACGCTCGCCGTCGAGTGGGCGCACCACGGGATCCGGGTCAACTGCATCTGCCCGGGCCCGACGGATACCGAGGGCGCCGGGGCCGCGCTCTGGCCGACCGAGGAGGACCGGGCGCGCGTCGCGAAGACGATTCCGGCCGGGAGGCTCGGGACGCCCGAGGAGGTCGCCTGGTGGTCGACTGCGCTCTGCTCCTCGTATGCCTCCTGGATCACCGGCGAGACGCTGGTCGTCGACGGCGGCCACTGGCTGGAGCAGGAGAGCTACCTCCCCGCCCTCGACGCGGGGACGCGCTGAGCGTACGGCGAAAACCATCGCAGGACGACCGGTTTGGGTCGATCACATCTACACGGCATCCCCCAAACGTGGTATGACGTAGATGGCGTCCCTGGCGGGCACACCGGACGGCGTTCATTCTCACCACCCTGGGGATGACGGCAAGCGTCGGCCGGCAAACCCGTCAGGTCCCGTACCGGAGCTGCGGATTCAGGCGAGGTACGGGGCCGCGCCGCGCTTCAGGAGACCGCGGGCGAGGATGAGCCGCTGGATCTCGCTCGTCCCCTCCCAGATCCGATCGACCCTGACCTCGCGGTAGAAGCGGGCCGCCGGGCTGTCGGTCATGTATCCGCGGCCGCCGAGGACCTGGAGAGTCCTGTCGGCCACGCGGCCGGCCATCTCCGAGGCGTAGAGCTTCGCCATCGAGACCTTGCCGTGGACGACGCTCCGGTCGGCGAGCGTGTCGAACGCGTGCGCCGCGTGGTAGGTGAGCAGCCTGGCGGCGAGCAGCTCGGTCAGCGAGTCGGCGAGCTGGAAGGAGACGCCCTGGAACTCCGCGATCGGGCTCCCGAAGGCGACGCGCTCCTTCGAGTAGTCCGTTGCGAGGTCGACCAGGCGCTCGGCGGCGCCACAGCAGCGCGCCGCGATGAAGAGCCGCTCGACGAGGATCCAGTCCTTGGCGCCGTCGTTGCCGCCGCTCGGGACGCGGTTCTCATCCGGCACCCGGCAGTCCTCGAACACGATCTCCGGATGGTGGTCGAGGTAGGGGTCGTGCAGGAAGCCCGGCACCCGCTTGACGCGCAGGCCGGGCGCATCGGGGTCGACCAGAAAGAGCGTCTGCTCACCCTCGGCGACGGCGAGCACGATGTAGAAGCCCGGCTCGCCCTCGCTCGTGACGAACCACTTCTCGCCGTTCAGCACCCAGTCGTCGCCGTCCCGGACGGCGGTCGCCTGGATCCCGCTCAGATCCGATCCGGCCCCCGGCTCCGTCAGCGCCCACGCCTCCCGGTGCTCGCCGCGCACGACAGGCATCACGTAGCGCTCGACCTGCTCCGGGGTCGCGAGCGCGAGCAGCTCGCGCGGGCCGCGGTCGACAACCGTGAAGCCGAGGCCGTTCGTCGCCTTCCCGGACTCCTCCTCGAGTGCGACCTGGGCCAGCATGGACAGGTCCTTGCCGCCCACCTCCGCAGGCATGTTCAGCTGCGAGAAGCCTTCCTTCCGCGCCCTCGCGCGAAGCTCGTCGATCTCCGTCGAATCGATCGACCCTCGGGCCGCGATGCTCTCCTCGACCGGAAAGACCTCCTCCTCGATGAAGCGCCCGACCCGGGCCTTCAGCTCGGCGATCTCGGTGGGGAGCTCGGGGACGATCACGCCGCCACCTCGCAGAATCGGATCGCCGCGACCGCGAGGCCCTTCGCGCAGTCGACGAGACCCTGCACCGGAACGTGCTCGTCGATCGTGTGCGCCACGCTGCGACCGTCGGGGTAGAAGCCCTCCGGCCCGTACGCGATCGCGGGCGTCCCGCCGAGGCGGGTGAAGGTGGCGCCGTCGTACCAGGAGTCGAGCCCCGACAGGCGGGTGGGCCGGCCGACGTCCGCGCTCGCGTCGGACACGACCGAGACGATCGGGTCGTCGGCCGGGATCTCGAGGGACATGACGCGGTTCGGCCACCAGTTGACCGTCGGCGGATGCTCCGCGAGCCAGGGGTCGGTGGCTGCCGCCCTCGCGATCCACTCGTCCACCTCCCGCTCGACCGCGAACGACCATCCTTCCTCGTCGGTCTGCTGGGGGACGCAGAGCACCGCGATCGTGATCGTGCAGGAGGCGGGGTACGAGACTGCCCATTCGCCGGCGCTGATCATCGTCGGCAGGACGTCGGGCATCGACAGCCGCGGGTGGCGCAGGTCGGAGCGCTTGGCCCACTCCTCGCGAAGCCCCTTGAGCGCCTCGAGCACGATCTGGGCCTTCTCGATCGCATTGACCGCGCCGCCGTCGCGCCAGTGGGGCTGATAGACCTCGGCGTGGCCGGGGTGCCCCGGAACGACCACCTCCGCGTAGCTCGTCCCGCGGCACGAGATCCAGACGTCGAACCCCGTGGGCTCGGTGACGATCCCGGCGTCCGCCTTGACGCCGCGGAGCACGAGGCCGAGCCCGCCGGCGCCCGACGACTCCTCGTCCGTGTTCGTGGCCACGATCAGGTCCCCGGCGAGCCGGATCCCGAGGTCGGCGAGCACCTCGGCCGCAAAGGTCATGCAGGCGACGCCGCCCTTCATGTCGCACGAGCCGCGGCCGTACAGGAGCCCGTCCCGCACCTCGGCCTTGAAGGGCGAGCTCGTCCAGCGGTCGAGCGGCTCGGCGGAGACCGCGTCGATGTGGCCGTTCAGGAGCAGCGACTTGCCGCCGCCGCCTCCGGGGAAGCGCGCGACGAGCTGCGGACGCCCCTCGAACCCCATCCCGGGCACGTAGAGCGGCTTGCCCTCGAGCTCCGAGGCCTCGAGCTCGATCAGCTCCGTGGCAGCGCCCGCCGCGCCAAGACGCTCGGCGAGGTACGCCTGGAGGGCTTGCTCCTGCCGCGGCGGGTCGTCGGGCTCCCGGGCCGTGGTGTCGAAGCCGATCAGGTCGGACGCCAGCTGGACGAGGTCCGCCCGCCGGCTGTCGATCTCCGCGCAGACGCGCTGTTCGAGGTCACTGAGGGCCACGGCCGGACAATCTACAGTCAGTAGGATCCCCGTCGTGCGGGCTGCCGTCCTCTACGAGTTCAACGAGCCGCTCGTCGTCGAGGAGGTCGAGCTCGACGCGCCGAAAGAGGGCGAGATCGCGATCCGGATGGCCGCGAGCGGCGTCTGCCACTCGGACCTCCACGTCGTCCAGAACATCCACCCGACGCTCCTGCCGGCGATCCTCGGGCACGAGGGCGCGGGCGTGGTCGAGGAGGTCGGGCCGGGCGTCACGAACGTCGAGCCCGGTGACCACGTCATGCTGACGTGGCTTCCCTACTGCGGCCGCTGCCGCTTCTGCGCCGCGGGGCGCCCTAACGTCTGCGAGAACGTCGCCTGGTACGACGCCACCCTCGAGGACGGCACAACGCGCTTCCACATCGGCGAGCGCCGCATCCACCACTACAACACGTCCTCGTTCGCGGAGCGCTCGGTCGTGCCGGCCCGGACGGCGATCCCGGTCGACCGGTCGCTCCCTCTCACCGAGCTGGCGCTGATGGGCTGTGCGGTCATGACCGGGGTCGGCGCGGCCCTGAACACGGCCCGCGTGCGACCGGGCGAGTCGGTAGCGGTCGTCGGGTGCGGAGGCGTAGGGCTGAACGTGATCCAGGGCGCCGCAATCGCGGGCGCGCAGACGATCATCGCCGTGGACGTGGTTCCCGCGAAGCTCGAGACGGCGCGGGCACTCGGCGCGACGCACACGGTCGACGCGGCCACCGGCGACCCGACCGAGGCCGTCCGCGACCTGAGCGGCGGCGGCGTCGACCACGCCTTCGAGGCGATCGGACGCCCGGCGACGATCGAGCTCGCGATCGGGCTCACCGGCCGGGGCGGCCAGGCGATCCTCGTCGGCATGGCGCCGCCGGAGGCGCGTATCCCCGTCGACGCGCTGACGCTGACCCTCGAGGAGCGGGCGATCAGGGGCTGCTGGTACGGCTCCTGCCGTCCGCTGGTCGACTTCCCGATGCTCGTCGACCTCTACACGAGTGGCAAGCTCAAGCTCGACGCGATGATCGAGACGTGCGACCTCGACGGCGTCAACGACGCCTTCGACGCGATGAAGCGCGGCGAGACCGCCCGCACGGTGATCGTCTACCCGCAGCCGGGGGCCTGATGGCGCTCGAGATGCGCGAGACCTGCGAGCGCTGCCGCGCAGCGTTGGCCGCCGACGGCGAGGCGCGGATCTGCAGCTACGAGTGCACGTTCTGTCCCGCCTGCGCCTCGGCGATGCACGGGCGCTGCCCGAACTGCGGCGGAGAGCTCGTCCCCCGGCCCAGGCGATCGGCGCCCGCGGCCGGGTAGGTAGCCGGCGGGCACGAGCCGATCAGCGCGGCCGAAGCGCTAGGGCATGCGCTCGTTGAACTGGCGCTGGTGCCAGTACGGATAGGGGAGCGGACGCTCGCTGACGGCGTCGAGCCGGGCGACTTCCGCGGTGCTCAGATCCCAGGACGCCGCCGCGAGGTTGTCGGCGAGCTGCTCGCGGGTGCGGGCACCGACGATCAGCGACGTGATCCCGGGCTTGCACAGCAGGTAGTTCAGTGCGACCTGCGCGACGGTGACGTCCCGCTCCAGTGCGATCTCGCGGCACACGTCGACGATCTCGTGTCCATGGTCGAGGTCGACATGCCCCGGCGTCCACCCCTCACCCCAACGCGTCCCCGATTCTGCTTCGAGACCGCGGCCGTGCTTGCCGGTCAGGAAGCCGCCGGCGAGCGGGCTCCAGACGAGGATCCCGACGTCCTGGTCGAGGCAGAGCGGTACGAGCTCCCACTCGAGCTCTCGCGCGATCAGGCTGTAGTACGCCTGCAGCGATGCGTACCGCTCGATCCCGCGGCGATCCGAGACGTCGAGCGCCTTCATCAGATGCCACGCCGAGTAGTTGGAGCAGCCGACGTAGCGAACCTTGCCCGCGCGGACGAGGTCGTCGAGCGCCCGCAGCGTCTGCTCCAGGTCGGTCAGCGCGTCGAAGCCGTGCACCTGGTAGAGGTCGATCCGGTCCGTGCCGAGCCGGCGGAGGCTCGCCTCGCAAGCCTCCACGAGGTGGTGCCGGGACTGCCCCACGTCGTTCGCGTCGTCACCCATCCTGAAGTGGCACTTCGTCGCCACCAAGAGCTGATCGCGGCGCCCGGCCAGCGCCTCGCCGAGGATCTCCTCCGACCGCCCCCCGGAGTATGCGTTCGCGGTGTCGATCAGGTTGACACCGGCGTCGATGCACATCGCCAGCTGCTCACGGGCCTCGGCGACGTCGGTCGAGCCCATGGACTCGTACCCGCTCTCACCGCCGAAGGTCAGGGCGCCGAACGAGATCGCCGAGACCCGGAGGCCCGTGCGGCCCAGGAGGCGCGTCTCCATCGGGTCGCAGGCTACCGGCGTGCGATCGAACAAGGATCTGGCTGATCGGCGCCCGGCACTACGGGCTCCCCCGCGGCGGCTCCCCGGTCTGCACGGAGGCGATCGTCCGGCGCCCGACCTCGGGGTCGAGGCCGAGCTCGGCCGCGTAGAGCTCGTGGAGCCCCGCTTCGGCCCCGGCCCCCACGGGGGGCATGGGCATGCCCATCAGGTGCGCGGCCAGCCGTTCGAGGTAGCGATCCCAGCCCGCCGCATGCTGTGCGCCGAGAGAACGGTCGTCGAAGACGTGCTCGAAGACGAGGAGGCAGCCCCCTGCCTCGGGCCGGAGCTCGAAGCTGCAGAGCTCGCCTCCCCAGACCCACGCGATCCGGCGGGGCGGATCGAGCTCCTTGATCTCGCCCGGCTCGCCCAGGGACTCGAAGCGCTCTCCCTGCTCGGGAGTCCACGCGACCGGCGCGACGAACCAGCACGCGAGCTCGGCCGGATCGGTGACCGCTCGCCAGACCCGCTCGACCGGGTGGTTCAGGCGGCGCTCGAAGCGAAGCGCCGGGCGTCCGTCGACAGTCGTCAGGCTTCCGTGCATCATGGGCTCTCCTCCAGGTGTCGCTCGAGCGCGTCGAACTGCGCCGCCAGGGACGCCCGGTAGGGCTCGAGCCACTCGTCGACCTCACGGAGCGGCTCGGGCCGCAGGCGGTAGAACCGCTGCCGGCCCGCCCGCCTCACGTCGACCAGGCCTGCCTCGCGCAGGACGCGGAGGTGCTTGGAGACGCCGGGCTGACTCAGCCGTAGGCGGGCGACGAGATCGTTGACCGACAGCTCGCCGGGCCGGAGCAGATCGAGGATCCGGCGGCGCGACGGCTCGGCGAGCGCGGCGTAGGCGGTCACGGTATTATATTACCATATGGTTATATATTGGCGCGCTGTACCGGTCCGGTGAACAAGCGCAAGAAACACGGGCCTACGTGCTCTACTTGCTAACGGCACCGAGAACGGACCCGATGACTCCCCAGGGGGTACCCCGTGACGCCCAGCCGGTTCTCACGCCACTGCGACCCGCTCGGCTTCACACGGCGGTTCGCCGTCGTCGCCGGACACCTGTCGCCGACCAATCGACGCCTCCTCGACGCCGCTCGGCGCCTCGGCGCCGAAGCGACGCTCGTCGTGCCCGAGGACTGTGAGCGTCGCCTCGGTACGGGCGACGTCGCGCTCGCACGGCTCGACGTCCTCCCCACGCTCGACGGCGTCGAACCCGGGCTCGACTCGCTGCGCCGGCTCGAGGAACGCGGCGTGGACGTGCTCAACCCGCCGGGCGCGCTGCTCGGCGCTCACGACAAGCTCGCAACGGCGTTGCGGCTCGGTGCCAGAGGGATCCCGCACCCACGAACCTCTCACGTCGACGGGGACGCTCCCGGTGACCTCGAGCTCCCGGCCGTGCTCAAGCCCCGGTTCGGGAGCTGGGGCCATGACGTGATCGCCTGCAGGCACCGGTTTGCCCTGCGGCGCGCAATGCGCATGCTGCGACGGCGCCCCTGGTTCGAGCGGCAGGGCGTCCTGGCCCAGGAGCTGATCCCGCCTCGTGGCCGCGATCTCCGGCTGCTCGTGGCGGGCGGAGAGGTCGTCGGTGCGATCGAGCGGGTCGCTCGGCGCGGCGAGTGGCGCACGAACGTCGCGCTCGGCGGCGAGCGCCGGGCGGTACGGCCGCCCGAGGATGCATGCCGCCTGGCCGTTCGCGCGGCCGCCGCGATCGGAGCCGACCTCGTCGGCGTCGACCTGCTACCCGACGGCGAGGGCGGCTACGTGGTTCTCGAGCTGAACGGCGCGGCGGACTTCACCCAGGACTACTCGCTCGACGGCGCGGACGTCTTCGATCGCGTTGTCGACTCGCTCACGCGCTACGCTCGAGCGTATGAAGCGCCGTCCGAAGAAGCGGCTCTCGCGGCCCGCGCTGGGGCGTAACCTCGCCGTGCGCCCGGGGGCAGGGCCCCACAAGCCGGCCCGGGAGAAGCGCCGGGCCGACCGGCTTCGCCGGGAGATCGACGAGCAGAAGGGCGACGAAGCGTCCGGCTAGGCACCGCGCGACCGAAAGCGCAAGTCTCGGCTCACGCCGCAAGCGACAAGGCCAGTGAGCGCGCCGCGAGCGTCCCCTCGAGGATCGCCTCCTCGAGCGAACGAGGGCTGCGGCAGTCGCCGACCTGCTCGACCCGCAGGCCGCGCTCAGCGAGCGCCCGGCCGAGGCCGTCGTTCGGCACCCGACCGAGCGCGAGGACGACGGCGTCGGCGGGCAGGCGCGCTTCCAGCTCCGGCGCGAACACGTTGCGGAGGACGGCCGCCCGAGGCTCGGCTCGGACGAGCTCGAGGTGGTGCTCGATCCGGACCCCAGCGCGATAGAGCCGCTCGAGGTAGAGGTTCCGCGTGTACTGGTGAAGCGACGCGCCGACCGCGACCGACGCGACGGCGAGTATCACGTGCCTGCCGGCCGCCGCCAGCACCTCGGCGGCGGCCAGCCCGCTCGCGTCTCCGCCCCAGTCCGCGACGACCACTTCCGTCCCGCCGGGGATCTCACCCGCCAGTACGTTCCAGGCTTGAACCGCAGCCCCGTAGCCCGTGGGTGGCTCGTACGGGCGGGCGCCCGTCGCGACGACGACCGCCTCCGGTCGAAGCGCGGCAACCGCCGCGGCGTCGGCTGCGACGCCGAGCCGCACCTCCACCGCGTCGAGCAGCCGCTCGTAGTTCTCGCAGAGTGCGCGCGCCGTGTCGGCGTGGCCGGGGGCGGCGCCGGCGAGAGCGAGTTGGCCGCCGATCCTGTCCGAGCGCTCGAGCACGAGGACGTCCACCCCGGAGGCGTGCAGCTCCGCGGCGGCGGCAAGCCCCGCCGGCCCGGCGCCGACGACGACGATCCGCCCGGCTGCGCCGACCCGCTTCGCCGGCGGCAGGCTGAGCTCGCGTCCGGTGCGCGGATTCTGGGCGCAGGCGATCGGCGTGCCGGCGTGGTAGTGGGCGATGCACGCGTTGCAGCCGATGCAGCGAAGGACGTCTCGCAGCCTGCCCTCGCGCGACTTGCGCGGAAGGTGGGGATCGGTGATCAGCGCCCGGGTCATTCCGGCCGCGTCGGCACGGCCCTCGCGGATCAGCCGGTCGGCCGCGACCGGATCCACGACCCGGGTCGTCGCGATGACCGGCGGCCCGCCCTGGAACGGCCCGGTGAGCTCCGCGACGGCGTTCTCGGGGAAGGGCGGCGGCGGCGCGATCCCCACCGAGCCGCGATAGGTCGAGGACTCGCCGAGCGCGAGGCTCAGATAGTCGACTCGCCCACCGAGCGCGCCGGCGACTCCGACGGCGGCCGGCGCGTCGGCCGACAGACGCACTCCCAAGGCGAGCTCCGGGGCCGCTGCGCGTACCGCGTCGACGACCGCGAGCAGGAACGCAGGGCCAGCGCGCCAGCGATCGTCGCGCTCGTTCAACTCCGGCGTGAAGAACTGCGCGACCAGGTAGTTGTGGGCGGCCGAGATCTCGACGCCGTCGAGGCCGCCGGCTACGGCCAGCTCGGCCGCACGGGCGTAGCCGCCGATGAGCTCGTCGACCTCCGCGTCGCTCAGCGCGCGCGGCTCGGTGCCGAAGCGCTGGCTCGGGATCGCGGAGGGCGCGAGCGCCGGGGGCCGCGGCGCGCTCGCGATCTGCTCCCTCCCTCCGTGGAAGAGCTGCACGGCCACCCGGGTGCCGTGCCGCTGCACGGCCGCGGCGATGCGCCGGTAGCCGTCGGCGATCCCGTCCCGGTAGCCGGCCAGCGTGTGGGCATGGAGAAGCCCCGACTCGTGGACCGCCGTTGCCTCGAGGACGACGAAGCCGACACCGCCACGCGCCCGTTCCTCGTGATAGGCGACGAGCGCCTCGGTCGGGAGGTGGTCGCGGACGAGGCTGGTCTGGTGCGACGTAGAGACGATCCGGTTCGGGAGCGTCGCCGGCCCGAGCGCGAGCGGCTCGAACAGGTGGTCAAGCACCGTCGTGCTCGGCCTCGAACGCGGCCCGCTCCTGCGTCGTCAGCGGCCGGGACGCACGTGCGTCGATGTCGCGGGCGACGAGGACGGCTTCCGCCTCCGCGCAGATCGCTCCGTCGAGGAACACGATCTCCTCCCGGGTTCTGATGCTCGACGTGCCGATGCGGTCGAGGCGGCAGCGGCCGACCACGGCATCGTCCTCCTGTCGGAGCTCACGGCGGAAGTCGACCGCGACCCGCGCGAGGACGAAGTCCCACGGGCGCGCCGGATCGCCGAGCACCCGCTCGAGCCACTCGTCCCGCACCTCCTCGAGGTACGTGAGGTAGACCGCGTTGTTCACGTGGCGGTAGGCGTCCATGTCGCGCCAGCGGATCTCGATTCGCTTCTCGTGCATGCGCGGGTTCCGAGGCGGGATGATGACGCCTCGCATGACGGAAATCCACGCCGACCAGGGGCTGCGCGGCGGCCTGCGGGAGATCTGTTTCCCCCGCTCGCTCGCGATCGTCGGCGCGTCGGAGAGAAACCTTCGACCCGTGCAGGGCGCGCTCGCGGGCGATGCCGACGTCGTCCTGGTGAACCCCAACCGCGACGAGGTAGCCGGACGGCCTTGTCTCCCTTCGATCGCCGCGCCCGGGCAGGTGCCCGAGCTGGCTCTCCTCCTCGTCTCGCACACGCGCGTCACCGACGCCCTCGAAGAGGCGCTCGCAGCGGGAGTGAGCTCGTTCGTCATCCCGGGAATCGGAGCCGAGGCGGGAGCGGACGGCCCGGCGATCGTCGCGCGGGTGGGAGCGCTCGCCGACGCGGCCGGGGCGGCTGTCGTCGGGCCGAACTGCATGGGGATCGCGTGCCCCGGCGGCCCGTCGACGTGGATCGGCACGGTGCCCGAGACGTTCCTGCCCGGCCATGTCTCCGTGATCGTGCAGTCGGGCTCCATCGGTGACGCGTTGCTCGCCTGCGGCCCGAGAATCGGCTTTCGCTGTGTCGTCTCGTCGGGCGGTGAAGTCAACCGCGACGCGGCCGACCTGCTCGCGTTCCTGGCCGAGGACGAGGGCACTCGGGCGATCGGGCTGTTCCTCGAGACGGTGCGTAGGCCCGGAGCGTTCGCTGCGGCGCTCGAGCGGGCCGCGGAGACGGCGAAGCCGGTCGTCTGCCTGAAGGTCGGACGCACGGAGGCCGGAGCCCGAGCGACCCTCGCCCACACCGGTGCCCTCGTCGGGTCGGCGCGGGCGTTCTCCGCGCTCCTTCGCCGCGCCGGGGCGATCGAGGTCACGGACGTCCACGACCTCGTCGAGACGCTCGAGGTGCTCGGACGTCGGCGGCGGCCGGCCGGCACCCGTGTAGCCGCGGTCTCCGAATCGGGCGGGGAGTGTGCCCTCCTCGCAGACCAGGGAGAAGCGGCCGGGCTCGCGTTCACACCCCTTCCGGACGCGGTGGCGACGTCGCTTTGCGAGGAGTTCCCGAACTTCGTCTCGCCCGGCAACCCGCTCGATGCCTGGGCGATCGCCGACGAGAGCGTCGTCTACCCGCGGTCGCTCTCGCTCCTCGCCGGCTCCGGTGCCTACGACATCCTCGTCGCCCAGATCGACCTGTCGCGGCACCGCGGCTCGGACGAGGCGGTCTGGTGCGAGATGATCGTCCGCGCGCTCGCCGACACGGTCGAGGGAAGCGAGCTCTTTCCGGCGGTGACCTCCGTTCACGCCACCGACCCGCCCGATCACATCGCCGCGCTCGCCCGCGAGCGTGACCTGCCGCTCCTGCGCGGCACGGAGCACGGGCTGCGCGCGCTCGGCGCCGTCGCCCGGTGGCGGCCCCGGCAGCCTGCTCCGTCCGAGGCGCCCGTCGACCTCGACGACCTGCTGCGGGAGGGGCCGTTGCCCGAGCACGAGTCGGCGCTCGTGCTCGAACGCTACGGGATCGCGTTCGCGCCGCGCCGGCGCGCGTCCGGGCCGGAAGAGGCCGCCCGCTCGGCGGTCGAGCTCGGCTTTCCGGTCGTAGTCAAGGTGGACGGACCCGCGCACAAGGCGGTCGCGGGCGGCGTCGCTCTCGGAATCGAAGGTCCCGACGCCGCCGCGACGGCTGCGGAACGTCTCGGAGGCCAGGTGCTCGTCGCCCGTCAGCACCTGCGCGGCCCGGAGGCGTTCTGCGGGATGACGCGCGACGCCGACTACGGGCCCGTCGTCGCTGTCGGCCTGGGCGGAGGCGCGGTCGAGGCGCTCTCGCTCGCGGCCTTCTGCCTCGCGCCGATCGACCTCGAGCTGGCCCGGGAGCTGGTCGCAGAGGCGCCGGGACTTGCCGCCGTCGCCTCCGGCCCTGCGCTCGAGACGCTCGCCCGAACCGTGGTGGCGCTGGGCCGCCTCGCAGTGGATCATCCCCGGATCGCCGAGTGCGACGTGAACCCGTTGATCCTGAGCGCGGACGGCGCGACCGCCGTCGACGCGCTCGTCGTCGTCGAAGGAGCCGTATGAACGAGCCTGTCGTCCTCACCGAGCGCCGCGGGCCCGCCCTCTGGGTCACGCTCAACCGCCCGGACAAGCTGAACGCGCTGACGAAGGACATGGTGGAGGGCCTTCACGACGCGATGACGGAGGCGCTCGCGGACGAGGAGATCAAGCTGCTCGTCCTCACCGGGGCAGGCCGGGCCTTCTCCGCCGGCTTCGACATCGGCCAGGATCAGGGGCTGGAGGGCGGAGCGAACGCCTGGCGCGACGTCCTGGCCGCCGACGTCGGCGTGACGATGCGTCTGCGGACGCTCGAGCGGCCCACGATCGCCGCCGTCCGCGGCTGGTGTCTCGGGGGCGCCTGCGAGCTCGCGATGGCGTGCGACCTCGTCGTCGCCACTGAGGATGCACGCTTCGGCGAGCCGGAAATCCGGTTCGGCTCGGGGCCGGTCACCCTGCTCATGCCGTTCGTGCTCGGCGAGAAGAAGACGAACGAGCTGCTCCTGACCGGGGACACGATGGACGCCGCGGAGGCCGAGCGGCGCGGCCTCGTCAACCGAGTCGTTCCCGACGACGAACTCGACCAGGCGGTCGACGAGCTGGTTCGGAAGATCGCCCCGACGCCGCTGCCGGTGCTCCGTCTCACGAAGCTCGCGCTCGTCAGGGCGGCCGAGGCCGGGGGCTTGCGCGAGGCGGTGGCCGCCAACCTCGACCTTTCGGCGATCCTGAACGCGACCGAGACTCCCGAGGGACAGGAGTTCGCGCGGATCTCCGCGGAGCAGGGGTTGAAGGCAGCGCTCGCCTGGCGAGACAGCCGCTACGGTGAGCCGCGATGACAGTGCTCGCGGCCGACGCGAACGCCGGCAAGGTGGCGCTGGTCACGGGCGGGGGCACCGGCATCGGCCGGGCGACCGCGCTCGAGCTGGCGCGCACGGGCGCGCGCGTCGTGATCTGCGGCCGCCGGCCGGAACCGCTCGAGTCGGTCCGAGCCGAGGTCGAGGCGCTCGGCGCCCAGTGTCTCGCCGTTCCGACGGACGTCCGGGAGGCCGACCAGGTGGACGTCCTCCTCGACACGGCTCTCGATCGCTTCGGGCGCATCGACGTCCTCGTCAACAACGCCGGCGGCCAGTTCATCGCGAAGGCCGAAGACATCTCACCCAACGGCTGGCGGGCCGTGCAGCGCCTGAACGTCGACGCCGTCTGGAACCTGACCCGGCTCGTCGCAACCAGGTCGATGATTCCCGGCGCGGGCGGACTGGTCGTCTTCGTCGGGCTCAGCCCGCGCCGGGCGATCACCGGCATGGCCCACGCCTCCGCCGCCCGGGCCGCAGTCGAGAACCTGTCCCGGACGCTCGCGCTCGAATGGGGCCCGCACGGGATCCGGACCGCCTGCGTCACCCCCGGCGTCATTCGCACCGAAGGGCTCGACGGCTACGGCGAGGAGGCGATCCGCGCCTGGGAGCGAGCCGTTCCCCTCGGCCGGCTCGGAACGCCGGAGGAGGTCGCATCCGTGATCGCCTTCCTCGCGTCCTCCGGCGGCGCCTACGTGACGGGCGCGACGATCCTGGTCGACGGCGGCGTCGACGCGCTCGCCCTCGGGCGTCTCGGTCTCGATCCAGCCGAGTAGCTCGCGCTCTCCGACCGCCTGCCTCGTGTTAGGGGTCAGACCCCTCCGAAGGTTGACGCGAAGTTGTCACACGATCGCGATCGAATCGGCACGAAGTCGCCGGCTCGGGCGGCGGGGCGCTCGTCACGCCACCCGTTCTCGGCGTTCCGGCGCCCGGGGCTGTTGATCGCCCGTGACGCTTTCGCGCGGAATCAGGGCTCGCCGCGGTGGGCGTCGTCCGTCTGGGCCAGGGCGGCGTAGGCCAGCCGCTCGACGAGAAGGCCCGCGTCGCGCGAGGACTCGGCGAGGAGGTCGGCAGACTCCTTGGCGACCGCGACCGCCGCAGCCGGAAGCCCGGCGAGCCGCTCGGCCAGCTCGAGCGCGCGCCCCAGTGCCTCGCCGTCGGGAACCACCTCGGTGACGACGCCGAACGCGAGCGCCTCCCGGGCCGAGAAGCGCTCCCGGAGCAGAACGAGCTCCTTCGCCCTGCCGGCACCGACGAGACGCACGAGCCGGTGCAGGCCGCCTGCGCTCGGGACGATGCCGAGCGAGACTTCGGGGAGACCGAACGAGGCCGACTCCTCGGCCACCCGGAAGTCGGCTGCGAGCGCGAGCTCGAGGCCGCCGCCGAGGCAGTAGCCGCCGACCGCCGCGATCGTCGGCTGAGGGAGGCGCGCGAAGGTCTCGTAGACGGCCCCGGCCTCCCGGTAGGAGGCGAGGATCGCCGCGGGATCGCCCCGGCTCAGCTCGTTCAGATCCGCGCCGGCCGAGAACGCCCGGCCCGAGCCCGTGAGGACGACGCACCGTGCCTCGACGACGTCGGGGGTGCGGATCGCGTCGCCGAGGGCGCGCTCGAGCGCGGCGGACAGCGCGTTCAGCTTCGCCTCCCGGCGGAGGGTCACGACCGCCACTTGGCCCTCGCGGCGCACCTCGACGAGCGCGGACTCTCCCATGCGTCCATCCCATCTTGACCGTCCCGGAGCTAGGCTGCGTCCCATGCCCACGGTGTCGCGCCTCGCGGTGACGCCGGTGAAGGGCCTCGCCCTCCACCAGCCCGATCGGATCGAGCTGACGGCGAACGGCGTGGCCGACAACCGGCTCTTCTATCTCGTCGACCTGGTCGGCTTCCTCTTCAGCGGCATCGACCACGGCCCGCTCTGCAACGTGCGGGCCGAGTACGACGCCGATGCGGAGCGCCTCGAGCTGCACTTCCCGGACGGCACTCGGGTCGAAGGAAGCGCTGTCGGCGGCGGGGAGACGGTCGACACGGAGTTCTACGGGCGGCGCGTGACCGGCCGGGTGCTCGACGGCCCGTTCAACACGGCGCTCAGCCGCTACGTCGGCAAGCAGCTTCGCCTCGTCCGGACCGACGAGCCCGGGGCCGCGTACGACGTCGAGCCGGTGACGTTCCTCTCCGACGCGTCGGTCGAGGAGCTGCGCCGGCAGGCGAGCCGGGAGGAGCCGGTCGACGACCGGCGCTTCCGCATGCTCATCGGCCTCGGCGGCTGCCGCGCCCACGAGGAGGACGAGTGGGACGGACGGCTCCTGCGCGTCGGCGAGGCGCTCGTCCGCGTCGGCGGGCCGGTTGCCCGCTGCGCGACCACCACGCGCGACCCGAACACCGGCGAGCGGGACTTCGACACGCTCCGCGTGATCAAGGGGTACCGCGGCCTGCGAGAGGGTAAGAACATCGACTTCGGCGTCTACGGCGCCGTCGAGGAGCCGGGGCACGTCCGCGTCGGCGACCCGGTCGAACTGATCGAGGAGGACGAGTGATGGCAACACGAACGCCGGTGGAGATCGACAGAGAGAGGATTCGCGAGCTTGCGGCGCGCGAGGAGGCGCGCCTCGACGACCGGACACCCGGCTCGCGCGACATGTACGAGCGGGCGAAGAAGACGCTCGCGAACGGGGTCTCGTCCTCCTACCAGGTGCGCGAGCCCTGGCCGATGTATCTCTCCCACGGAAAGGGCGCCCGCGTCTGGGACGTCGACGGCAACGTCATGCTCGACTTCCACAACGGGTTCGGCTCGATGGTGCAGGGCCACGGGCACCCCGCCATCTCGAAAGCGGTGCAGGAGCGCGTCGAGCTCGGTACCCATTTCGCCGCCCCGGTCGAGGACGACCTCGTCGTAGGCGAGGAGCTCGCACGGCGTTTCGGGTTGCCGAAGTGGCGCTACGTCAACTCCGGCTCGGAAGCGACGATGGACGCGATCCGGATCGCCCGTGCCGCCACCGGGCGGGACACGATCGTCAAGATCTTCGGCTCCTACCACGGCCACCACGACTACGTGATGGTCTCGATCGGCGTCCCCTACGAGAGCATCGGCGACCGCGACAACCTCGCCTCGCTCCCGTACGGCAAGGGAATCCCCCAGTCCGTGGTCGACATGACCATTCCCGTGCCGTTCAACGACGCGGGCTCGATGGAGCGTCGTATCGAGCGGATGATCGACGAAGGCCGCAAGCCGGCCTGCGTGATCATGGAGGCAGCGATGATGAACCTCGGCGTCGTGCTCCCCGAGCCGGGGTACCTCGAGGCGGTTCGCGAGCTGACCCGCAAGCACGGCATCCTGCTCATCTTCGACGAGGTGAAGACCGGCCTCTGCATCGCCGCCGGAGGCGCGACCGAGCGCTTCGGGGTGCTGCCGGACATGGTCACGCTCGCGAAGGCGCTCGGCGGCGGGCTGCCCTCCGGGGCGATCGGCGCGTCCGAGGAGGCGATGGAGGTCGTCGAGGACGGCAGCGTCTACCAGGTCGGCACCTACAACGGGAACCCGCTCTCGATGGCCGCGGCCAGGGCCAGCCTGGAGGACGTGCTGACGCCCGAGGCGTACGCGCATCTCGACGCGCTCAACGACCACCTGCTCAAGGGGTGCGAAGCCGTCATCGAGAAGCACAACCTGCCCGGCTACGCGGTCGGCGTCGGCTCGAAGGGCTGCGTCACGTTCTCGCCCAAGAAGATCGTCGACTACGAGACGTTCAAGGAGAACCAGGACGCCGATCTGGCCGATCTCGCCTGGCTCTACAACATGAACCGCGGCATCTACATGACCCCCGGGCGCGAGGAGGAGTGGACGCTCTCGGTGACCCACACCTTCGAGGACTGCGACCGGTACGTCGAGGTGTTCGAGGAGATGGCGAGCGACCTGACGGGGTAGCCACGGCCGGCCCGGAGGAGGACCGATGAGCGGCGTGACCGACTCGGCGATGACGAGCCCCGCGCAGGGCCGCCTCCTCGACGCTCTGCTCGCGCGGATCGGCGAACGGGTCGCGCCCGAGCGGTCCGACCTGGTCCGCGAGTTCGCCCGCGCCTACGTCAGGCGCATCCCCGCCGACGTCGTGCAGCGGCTCGACGCGGAGGAGCTGTTCGGTCAGGTCATGGGCCTGTTCGAGCTGGCCGACAGCCGGGGAACGGCGCCGTTCGCGGTGCGCGCCTTCAACCCGACGCTGGCGGGGGACGGCTACTCGACCGTCGGCTCGGTGGTCGAGACGAACAGCGCGGACATGTCCTTCCTGGTCGACTCGGTCTCCGAGGAGCTGACCGCGAGCGGTCTCGAGATCCGGCTGGTCGTCCATCCGGTGATCGGCGCCGAGCGCGGCGCCGACGGGCGCCTCGCGCACGTGCTGCACGCCCGGGAGGCGCCTGCCCGCGAATCGGTCATGCACTTCGAGGTCGGCCGCCACCTCCGAGCCGACGAGCTGGCGGCGCTCGACGGCCGGATCAGGCGCGTGCTCACGGACGTGCAGGCGGCGGTGCGCGACTTCAAGGAGATGACCGATCGCGTGCCCGAGCTCGTCGAGGCGGCGCGCGCGAGCGGCGCCCGCTACGCACCCGACGAGATCGAGGAGACCGAGCTCTTCCTCTGGTGGCTGCTCGACGGGAACTTCGTGTTCCTCGGCTGCCGCGACTACGTGCTGGAGGGCGGGCTGTTGAGCGTGGCTCCGGGCCGCGGGCTCGGCATCCTCGCCGGCGACGTGGGCTCGGCCTACGCCGAGCCGGTTCGGCTCGAGGCGATCGATCCCGGGCTGCGCGAGCGGCTCGTCGAGGGGCCCCTGCTCGTCGTCTCGAAGACGAATCGCTTCGCGACCGTTCACCGGCGCGTGAAGATGGACGACCTCACGGTCAAGCGGGTCGGGCCGGACGGCAGCACGGTCGGCGCGCTTCGCGTCGTCGGGATCTTCACGCGCAAGGCCTACATGGCGCCGGCCAGCCGGATCCCGATCCTCAGCCGCAAGCTTCGCCAGATCGCGGTCGCCGAGGACTTCCTCGAGGGCTCCCACGACCACAAGGCGCTCGTCGAGCTGTTCGAGTCGTTCCCGAAGGACGAGCTCTTCGTCGCGAGCGCCGAGGAGCTGCGCGAGCAGCTCGTCTCCCTCCTCGACCTCCAGGAACGCCAGCACACACAGCTCTTCATCCGGCCCGACATCGAGCAGCGCCGCGTCGCGGTCCTCGTCGCGCTGCCTCGCGACCGATTCAACTCCGAGCTCCGGCACCGGCTCCAGGATCTCTTCCTCGCGCGCTTCGACGGCTCCTCGATCGACTACCACCTCTCGCTCAGCGAGGAGGAGCAGGCGCGGATCCACTTCACCGTGCACGTCGCGGGCGCCATTCCCGAGGTCTCGCTCACGGATCTCGAGCAGGAGGTCGTCGCGCTCGCGCGCACCTGGGACGACCGGTTGCGCGAGCGGCTCGTGACGACCTACGGCGAGGAACGCGGATCGGAGCTCGCCGACAGGTACGCCGGCAGATTTCCCGTCTACTACAAGTCCTCGACGGACGTCTACCTGGCCGTTCTCGACGTCGAGCAGTTCGAGCGGCTGGAGGCGGGCGAGCCGTTCGTCGTCGGGCTCCAGAACGAGCGGGACAAGGATCAGAACCTCACCCGCGTGGGGCTCTACAAGACCGGCGGGAAGGTCGTGCTGTCGGACTTCCTGCCGATCCTCGAGGACCTCGGTCTCACGGTCATCGAGGAGGTCCCGACGCGACTCCTCGGCGGTGACGGCGAGACGTTCCTCCACGACTTCGGTGTCCTCGACCAGGACGGGAAGCCCCTCAAGCTGAACGAGTGCGGCGAGTTGGTCGCAGACACCGTCTCGGCGGTCTGGCGCGGCGAGGCCGAGTCCGACTCGCTCAACCGCCTTGTCTGCCTGGCCGGCTTGACCTGGCGGCAGGTGGGCATCCTCCGCGCCTACCGCACGTACCGCGTTCGGGTCGGCGCCTCGTTCGGCGTCGAGTACGAGAACGAGGCGTACGCGCGGAATCCGGGGCTCGCCCGCAAGCTGATCGACCTCTTCGAGCTCCGCTTCGAACCGGCCCGGCCGCCCGACGCCGAGGCCGAGGAGCGCCTCCAGGACGACATCCGAACCGAGCTCGACCGGGTCAAGTCCCTCGACGAGGATCGGATCCTCCGGGCGGCGCTCGGCAACATCGAAGCGACCGTGCGCACCAACGCCTTCCGGCCGGGCCGCCCGTACCTGTCGTTCAAGCTCGAGTCGGCCCGCGTCCCGGACATCCCCGAGCCGGCCCCGCTCTACGAGATCTTCGTCTACTCGGCCGGGATGGAGGGGATCCACCTTCGCGGCGGCAGGGTCGCGCGCGGCGGCATCCGCTGGTCGGATCGCAAGGAGGACTACCGCACGGAGATCCTCGGCCTGATGAAGGCGCAGATGGTCAAGAACGCCGTGATCGTCCCCGTCGGCTCGAAGGGCGGCTTCGTCCTCAAGCACCCGCCGGCCGGCGGCGAGGCGCTGAAGGCCGAGGTGCTCGCCCAGTACTCGGCCCTGATCCGCGGCATGCTCGACGTGACCGACAACCTCGCCGACGGTGCGACCGTGCATCCTCCCGACGTTCGCGTGCTCGACGGCGGAGACCCGTATCTCGTCGTCGCCGCGGACAAGGGAACCGCCGCGTTCTCCGATCACGCGAACGCGATCTCCGCGGAGTACGGGTTCTGGCTCGGCGACGCCTTCGCGTCGGGCGGCTCGGCCGGGTACGACCACAAGGAGCTCGGCATCACCGCCCGCGGGGCGTGGGAGGCGGTGAAGCGCCACTTCCGCGAGGCCGGCATCGAGGTCGACGAGCCGTTCACGGTCGTGGGCATCGGCGACATGTCCGGCGACGTCTTCGGCAACGGCATGCTCTACAGCGACCGGATCCGCCTGCTCGCGGCCTTCGATCATCGCCACCTGTTCATCGACCCGGATCCGGACGAGGCTGCCTCCTTCGCCGAGCGCAAGCGCCTGTTCGAGCTCCCCGGCTCCTCCTGGGACGACTACGACCGCTCGCTGATCTCCGAGGGCGGAGGCGTCTGGGCGCGCAGCGAGAAGGAGATCGAGCTGTCGCCGCAGGCGCAGGCCGCACTCGGCGTCGGCGCCTCCGGACCGCTCAGGCCGAACGACGTGCTGAGCGCCGTTCTCCGGGCGCCCGTCGATCTGTTCTGGAACGGGGGCATCGGAACCTTCGTCAAGGCGTCCTCCGAGGAGAACGCGGCCGTCGGCGACCGCACGAACGACGCGATTCGCATCAGCGGGAACGAGCTGCGCGCGCGGGTCGTGGCCGAGGGCGGCAATCTCGGCTTCACCCAGAAGGCTCGGATCGAGTACGCAGAAGCGGGCGGCAGGATCAACACGGACGCGATCGACAACTCCGCGGGCGTCGACTGCTCGGACCACGAGGTCAACCTCAAGATCCTCCTCGGGATCCCGATCGCGGACGGCGACCTGACCATCAAGCAGCGAAACGACCTGCTCCGGGAGGTCGAGGCCGACGTCGCCGCGCACGTGCTCTACGACAACTACCTCCAGGCGCAGATCCTGTCGCAGGAGGAAGCGGTCTCGCACGAGCGGCTCGAGTCGTACGGTGACCTGATGCTGCGGCTCGAGACGCACGGCCTGCTCGACCGCGAGCTCGAGAGCCTCCCGTCGGCCGAGCAGATGGTCGAACGGCAACGCACCGGCCGCGGCATGGCCAGGCCCGAGCTCTGCATCCTCCTCGCGTACGCCAAGCGTGATCTCGAGGAGGCGATCCGCGCCTCGCCGTTCCCGGACGACCCCTACCTCGAGCGGGACCTCCGCCGGTACTTCCCGGCGAAGGTCATCGAGCGGTTCGGGCACGTCCTCCTCCGGCACCCGCTCCGCCGCGAGCTGGCGTCGACGATCATCGCGAACGAGGTCGTCAACGACCAGGGGATCACGTTCGTCTCCCGTCTCTGCGCCGAGACAGGCGCCGAGCCGGCGGAGGTCGCCCGCGCCTTCTACATCGCGCGCGACGTCTCCGGCGCGGCCGAGCGGTGGGCCCGGGTCGAGGCACTGGACGGCCAGATCGACCCCGTGCTCCAGAACGAGCTGATGGTCGGCGTCGACACGCTGGTCGCAGACCTCTCGCGCTGGTACCTGCTGAACGCGCCGAGCGTCCCGCTCGGGGACATGATCGCCTCCGCGAAGCCGCCGTTCGAGGAGCTCGCCGCCGTTCTCGACCGCGTCGGCTCGGACTCCTGGCGCGCAGACCGCGAGCGCGCCGCGACCAAGCTCGTCTCCGAGGGCGTGCCCGAGGAGATCGCGCGCAGCCATGCCTTCCAGACGGAGCTCGCTCATACGCCCGACATCGCATCGGTCGCGAGCCGCACCGGGCGCACGATCGAGGAGGTCGCCGAAGCCTTCGTTCTCGCCGGCGAGCGGCTTCACGTCGACTGGCTCGAGCGCGAGCTGGAGGACGTTCCGACGGCGACCAACTGGCAGCGCTGGGCGGCTCAGGCCGTGGCGGACGATCTCATGGCGCTTCGTCGCGACATCGCCCTGCGCGCCCTGCAGAGCTCGGACCACACGCCCGTCGCGGCGTCGCTCGAGGCGTACGTGGCCAGCCGCTCCGAGGCAGTCGACCGCTTCGAGCGCCTCATGGAGTCGTTCGAGGAGCAGGAGGAGCCGAGCCTCGCCGCGATCACGGTCGCGCTCCGCCAGATCCGAAGCCTCGTCGGCTGACGCGTCAACTCCCGTAGGGGCGGGACCTGTCCCGCCCGACCCTCCGATGTCATGGTGCCCGCCGGCGGGCCGGACAGGTCCGGCCCCTACACCTTGCGTCTCTCCCGCCCCGCCCGCCCCACGCCTGCCGGTTCAGGGCGACGTCCGTAGGGGCGGGACCTGTCCCCTCCGATCAGGGCCCGAGGTGATAGCCGAGCCGCCGCGGCAGCCCCGCGACGAGTGCGGTCAGCGGATCTGCTCGGCGGCCCGAGTCCTCGGACGAGTCGAGACGAAGCACCGCGCCGTTCACGAGCAGCGCGCCCACCGAGCGCAGCGGCTCGGGCGGGAAGCTCCTCGGCTCGAAGTCGACGATGGGCAGCCGCGTCAGCTCGTCGTCGATGTCGAGCACGCGCCTCGCGAGGATCTCCCCCACGAGCCGGCACGGACCGACGCCGTTTCCGGTGAACCCCGCGGCGTACTGGATCGATCCGTCCCGGGAGCGGCCCACGAACGGCAGGTGGGCGCCGGACACGTCGATCGGCCCACCCCAGCCGGCCTCGAGCTGCACGTCCGCGAAGGAGGGGAACAGCGCCCGGAACTGCCGCGCGACCTCGGCGACGAAGCCGCGATGCCAGTCGAAGGCGGGCCCGATCGAGCGGGCGAGCCCCGGCTGCATGGCGCCTGTGCCGAACGCGATCCGTCCGTCCCGCGTCGTGCGGAGGTAGTTGAGCGCCGAGCGGAAGTTCCAGACGGCCTCGCCTCCCGTCCAGCCGATGCCGGCAAGATGCTCCGGCGCGGGCGCCGTGACCACCATGTACGTGCCCCGTGACCGTCAGACGGGTCGAAACGCAGGAGCAGTCGAGAGCCACGCGTTGGTCGCGAGGACCGCCTGCTCGGCGTGGACGGCCCCGCCCGGCGTCTCCGCGACCACCGGCGAGCCGGCGCGGAGCCGGGACACGGGCGTTCGCTCGAAGATCCTGCCGCCCCGGGAGAGGACGGCGCGGCGCAGGCCGAGGACGAGCCGGGCCGGTTGGACGGTCGCGTCGCCCGGAACGAGAATTCCCCCGCCCTGGTGGGGCAAGCGGATCCGTTCGGCCGTCTCGGCCGGCGTCAGCTCGAGGACGCGATCGGCGACGCCGATTCGGCGGGCCGCCGAGACGGCCCCGCGCCAGCGCCCCTTCTGGGCAGGCGACGTCGCAACACCCAGGTCGCCGGCGCGGACGAACCACGCGTCGACGCCGTGGACCGCGCAGAACTCCTCGACCTGATCGACCGCCCGCTCGGCGGCGAGCGCCAGGGCGAGGGCTGCATCGTCGCCGAACAGCTCGGCCAGCTCGTCGAGGCTCGACCAGTAGCCGCCGCAGAAGCCGCCGTTCCGCCCGCTCGGGCCGGAGCCGCAGGTCTCGCGCTCGAGCAGGACGACGCGTGCCCGCGGAGCGAGCTCGAGCAGCGCGTACGCCGTCCAGAGCCCCGTGTAGCCGCCGCCGACGATTGCGACGTCCGCCTCGACGTCCTCCCGAAGCGGTGGACACTCCGGACCTCCGTCCGCGTTCTCTGCCTCGACGAGCCACCAGCTCCGGCCGGGATACGGTGGGGCGTCCGGCCTCACTCGGGGGTCGGGGTCATCGAGTAGACGAAGAACGCCGGCTCGTCGCCGACGTTTGCGAGCCGGTAGGTCCACCCCGGCGCGAGGTACACGGCGTCGTCGGGGCCGAGCTCGAGGACGCCCTCGTCCCACGTGAGGCGGAGCCGGCCGCGGATGATGAAGTAGGTCTCCTCGACCGGTCCGTACCAGTGGTCGTCTGCCCCGGTGTCGTCCTGCTCGCGCGACGACCACAGGTTCGTCTCCTCCCCGGGGTCCATCCACGACGCCCCGAGCAGAAGCTCGGAGCCACACCGCCTGCGCGTGACGAGACGGGCGATTCTCACCTTCGTCACCGCCTCGGCGGCGGGCACCGGCTCTACGCTCGCAAGCGGCACCACCATCGGGCGCGGCTTCGCCATCGGAACCTCCTCGGTCGAGTGCCTACACGGCTGCCGGGCGCAGCGTCTCCTTCGCCGCCCGCAGCCCGCTTCGCAACGCACCGTCCATGAGCGAGTGGTAGGCGCCGGCCGTGTGCTCGCCGCAGAAGCGAAGCGGGCCGACGGGCGCCCAGCGCGCGTCGTCCGGACGGAAGCCGGGCCCCGCGACCGAATACGCTGCCCCGGCCCACGGGTCGTCGGCCCAGGTCGAGAGGACGGCGCCCTCGGGCTCGAGCTCGAGGTCCGGGCGCAGCCGCGCGAGCGACGCGAGCCACCGCTCCGGCCCCTCGTCGACGGCGAGTGCGTCGAGCGCGGGGGCCGACCCGGCGAAGGCGTTGACGACCGGCTGCACCGCCCCTCCCTCCGCCGCCGACGTCCACGTCCAGTAGCGCTCCGGCACCGAGAGAACGGCGCTCGGCGCCGGCACCTCGCGGAGCGGGACGAAGAGCTTGGCCGCCTGGCCGTACTCGACGTCGCCGTACGCCGCGCTCACCCGCCGGGGCAGCGCCGGCTCGAACGAGATGCGGCCGATGACGGCCGCCGGGACGGCGACCACCGCGACGTCGCCCGCCAGCTCGCCGCCGGCAGCCCGCACCCGCACGCCGTCGCCGCTCCACTCCACGCGGTCGACCGGGCTTCGCAGGTGAACGGCCGGACCGAGCCCCTCGGCGAGCCGCCGGGCGACGAGCTGGTTTCCGCCCGCGACGCTCGGGCAGTCGTCGCGGCTGTGGGCACCGACGCCGGCGAGCTCGCCGGCCGCGACCCGGTCGCCGACGCACCCGGTCGACACCTCGAGACGGGAGAGGATCGCCTCGCGGGCGCCCGGATCGAGGTCGAGCCCGGCCAGCAGCTCGGCAGCCGAGAGCGACGAGTCGCGGCGCTCCGCGACGGCGGCCGCGACGGCGTCGACGGAGCGGGCGAGGACCTCGGGCTCGACGCCGATCCCGCCGCGCGGCTCACGCTCGCCGTAGCGCATGCCCTTCTCCCACAGCCCGAGCCCGAGGCGGCCGCACAGGTCGAGGAGCACGTCGTTCCCCGGCAGGATGAACTCCGCGCCCCGCTCGACCACGGCCCCGTTCGGAAGCTCGGTCGACCAGACCCGGCCGCCGACCCGGTCGCGCGCCTCGAGCACGACGACCTCGTGTCCAGCCCGGGCCAGCTCGTCGGCAGCGGCCAGGCCCGCGAAGCCGGCGCCGATCACGATGGCTCTCGTGCTCATGGGGGCCATAGGATGACGCATCGCGGACGAGCAGGCATACCCGTTCGACGAGGCCGAGTACGCAAGCCGGGAGGCTCGCGTACGCGAGGAGATGGCGCGCCGCGGCGTCGATGTCCTCTACGTCATGAGCCCCGCGAACGTCTGCTACCTGACCGGGTTCACGTCGATCTGGTATCCGCCGCGCGCGCCGCTCGGGGTGGTGGTCGACCGGCGGTCCGAGGGGATCGTCTTTCTCGACTACGAGCGCCATCGCGATCTCGTCCTCGCCACCGCGCGCTTCGGCGACGCCGTCTTCTTCCGCTACGAGGACGCTCTCGAGACCGTCGGCCGCGCCTTTCAGGAACGGGGCTGGACCGGCGGCACGCTCGGCATCGAATGGCACACGCCGGCGCCGGGAGCGCCGCTCGTCCGCCGGGTCGCCGACGAGCTCTCCGCCCGCGGCGCCGAGCTCGTCGACGGGGACTGGATCGTCGACCGCGTGCGGCTCGTCAAGTCGGCCGTGGAGCTCGAGCGCATCCGCCGCGCGGCGGCGATCGTCGATTCCGCGTTCCTGACCCTGCAGCGCGAGCTCCGGCCCGGGACGACCGAGCTGGAGGCCGCCGCGCTTCTCGACGCAGCGATGGCGGCGCAGGGCGGCGAGCCCGCGGCGATCCCGACGATGGTCTCGTCCGGCCCGCTCGTCTGGTGCCGGACGCATTCCTTCCCGACGAGGCGGCCCATCGAGCGCGGTGACGTCGTCTACGTGGATGCCTGCGGCGTCGTCGATCGCTACCACGCAGACCTCTGCCGCACCTTCGCGGTCGGCGACGACCATCCCCGTGCCCGCGCGATCATCGAGCAGACGGCCGGCAGCGTCGAAGCGGTCAAGGCCGCCGTTCGCCCGGGCGACCCGCTCGACGTCGCGCAGCGGGCCGCCGAGGAGCACGTCTTCGCGCGCATCCCGCCCGAGCAGGTCTGGTGGGTCGGCGGGTACGCGCTCGGGATCGCGCTCGCACCGAGCTGGGTCGGCCACACGTACCTCTCGAACGACGCCTACGAGCAGTTCACCTGGGAGCCCGGATACGTCACGAACTACGAAAACGTCGTCTTCGACCCGGAGTCGGGAGCGACGGCGAGCTACATGGAGACGCTCTTGATGACCCCCGACGGGATCGAGGCGCTCTCGAACGTTCCCCGCGAGCTGCTTCTCGTCCGTTGCTGAGGCGGGCGCCGCTCCACGTCTTCTACGACGAGCGGGTGCTGGCGCACGACACCGGCGCCGGTCTCTTCGAGAGCGGGCCGTCCGAGCTGCTGGCGGCCCCCGAGCTCCACCCGGAGAACGCCGAGCGCCTGCGGAACATGCTCTCCGTGCTCGAGCGGGGGCCGCTGGCAGAGAGCCTGGTCTGGCGGCCCGGCCGGCTCGCGACCGACGGGGAGCTGGAGACGGTTCACGACCCCGCGTACGTCGAGGAGGTGCGGGCCGCCTGTGCCACCGGCGGCGCCCGGCTGACGCGCACGACGCCGCTCGCCGCCGATTCCTGGGAGCCGATCCGGGCGGCCGCGGGCACGAGCCTCGCGGCCGCCGACGCGGTTCTCGGCGGCGAGACGCGGATCGCCTTCGCGCTCGTCCGGCCGCCGGGGCACCATGCGCAACCGGCGCAGGCAGACGGCTACTGCTTCTTCAACAACACGGCTCTCGCCGCCGAGCGGGCGAGAGCCGCAGGCGTCGAGCGCGTCGCCGTCGTCGACTGGGACGTCCATCACGGCAACGGGACGCAGGCGTGCTTCTGGGATCGGTCAGACGTGCTCACCGTCTCGCTGCACATGGCGCACGGGCCCTGGGGCCCCTCGCATCCGCAGACCGGAGCACCGGACGAGGTCGGCCAGGACGAAGGCGCGGGCTTCAACGTGAACGTCGAGCTGCCGGTCGGATCGGGCGATCAGGCCTACGCCGACGCCCTGGCGGAGGTGGTCGCGCCGGTCGTGCGCGAGTTCCGGCCGGGGCTCCTGATCGGCGCCTGCGGGCAGGACGCGAGCTGCTTCGACCCGAACGGGCGTCAGAACGTGACGATGGCCGGCTTCCGTCGGATCGGCTCGTCGATCGCCGAGCTCGCCGACGAGCTGTGCGAGGGACGGCTCGTACTCGTTCAGGAGGGCGGCTACGCCCGGACCTACGCTGCGTTCTGCCTGCACGCGACGCTCGAGGGCGTCCTCGGTGCGGAGGAACCGCTTCTCCCGGATCCTCTCGCCTACGTGCCGGACGACGCAGCGCGGGGCCGGGAGGCGCTCGTGGCCGCGCGGTCCGAGCTCGGCCGTTTCTGGGCTTTCGGGACACCGTAGGCGGCCCTGTCGAGACCGAGCTCGGCCGCGAGGCCGCTCGTCAGCAGGTCGCGCATGTGCTCGAGTGACATCCCGTCGAGCAGCACCTGGAGGGCGAGCCCGTCGAAGGATGCGACCGCCCGGTCGACCACCGCGTCGAGCGGGCCGGAAGGCCGGAAGAGCCCCTCGGCGACTCCCGGCCTCGATCGCCCGCCGGATCGGGGCCCGCCAGTACTCGTAGGCCTGACGCATGGCGGGGCGCAGGGCGGGGTCGCGGGCGGAGGCAGCCCAGAACTGGAGCCACCGCGCCCACCGGTCACGGGCGCGGTCGGGATCGAGGACGCCGTCGATCAGGCCGGTCAGCCTCGCCCAGGCGTCCGCCGCGCCGTCGCCGGCGACTCGCCACCGCTCGGCCGCCCGTTCGCTCTCGAAGGCAAAGGCCTCGGTGAGGAGCCGCTCGCGGGTTCCGAAGTAGTGCTGGATCGCGCCGACGGAGACGCCCGCCTCGGCGGCGACGTCGGCAAGCCGCGTCGCTTCGATGCCTCGCTCGCCGATCACCCGCACCGTCGCGCGGAGAATCTGCGGCTTGCGCTCGGCGGCGAGACTCGGTCGCGGGCTCACGCTCCGGCCTTCGCTTGCATTCGTCTGCCGGACGACAAACAATATGGTCTTCGCGACGTCAAACCAATACGATCGGTATGGCATTCGAAACAGACGACGGACACATCGTCCTCGACTCCGTAACCAAGCGGTTCGGTGACAACGCCGTCGTCCGAGATCTCGACCTGAAGATCCGCCAGGGCGAGTTCTTCACCTTGCTCGGGCCGTCGGGGTGCGGCAAGACGACGACGCTGCGGATGATCGCCGGCTTCGAGGAGCCGTCCGAAGGGCGTGTCCTGCTCGCGGGGCGGGACGTGACCAAGGTTCCGGCCTCGAAGCGTCCGGTGAACATGGTCTTCCAGGCGTATGCGCTCTTCCCGCACATGACGCGTCTGGGACAACGTCGCCTTCGGCCTGAAGATCGCGAAGACGGGGCGCAAGGAGACGGACGACCGCGTCGGCCGAGGCGATGTCGCAGGTCCGGCTCGACGGCTTCGAGAAGCGCAAGCCGGGCCAGCTCTCGGGCGGCCAGCAGCAGCGGGTCGCGCTCGCGCGGGCACTCGTCAACAAGCCGGCGGCGCTGCTCCTCGACGAGCCGCTCGGCGCGCTCGACCTGAAGCTGCGCAAGGAGCTTCAGCTCGAGCTGAAGCACATCCAGGAGGCAACGCAGACGACGTTCGTCTACGTGACGCACGACCAGGAGGAAGCGCTGACGATGTCCGACCGCATCGCGGTCATGGATCAGGGCATCGTCGAGCAGGTGGCCGAGCCGCGCGAGCTCTACGAGCGCCCGGCAACGCCGTTCGTCGCCGGTTTCATCGGCGTCTCGAACGTCGTTCATCTCCGGCAGGACGTTCACGAGAACGGGCTCGTCGGGATGACGCTCGGCGAGGGCGAGAAGATCCTCGCGCCGACCCCGTCCGAGGCATCGACGGGGACCCTGCTCGTGACCGTGCGGCCGGAGAAGATCAAGCTCGAGGAGGTCGAGGAGCCCGCGTCGCGCGTCGCCGCGACGGTGCGGGACGTCGTCTACCTCGGCTCGATGACGCAGTACATCGTCGAGCTGCCCACGGGCGACCGTCTGGTCGTCCACCGTCTGAACGACGAGGTCCGCCGTCGCCCCGTCGGCGTTGGCGACCGCGTGACGCTGTCGTGGGCGGCCGAGCACAGCTTCGTGATCGGCGCGGCTGACGACGTGACCGAGAAGGGGATCGAGGAGGGCGCTGGGGCACAGCTCCCGGAGGAGAAACGAGGGGCCGAGGCGCTGTAGCCGCCGGCCCGGACAAGGAGGAGGGCATGAGGGATGGATCTCGAGCGGAGCAAGCTTTCGCGGCGCGGGTTCGTCGCGATGACGGGCGCAGCGAGCCTCGGCGCGCTGCTCGCCGCCTGCGGCGGCGGAGGGAGCGGCGGGGACGAGGAGGCGAGCGCGACGACCGCGGCGGCCGGCGGCGGCGAGACGGCCCCCGCCGAGACGGCCGCCCGGCGACGACCGGGGCGGCGGCGGGGCCGACGTTCGATCCCGGCTTCCGAGCCGGACGGCGAGATCGTGGCCTTCGAATGGGTGGGCTACGAGGCAGAAGACATGTGGGCGACCTACATCAACGGCGAGTACGGCCAGAAGAGCCCGCTCAAGTTCGAGTTCCTCGAGGACGACAACCAGGCACTCGCGAAGGTTGCGTCGGGATACAACCCGGACCTCATCCATCCCTGCGTCGCCTACGTCGAGGACTGGAAGGCGGCCGAGCTGATCCAGCCGTTCGACACGGCGCTCCTTCCGGACTACGAGGGCATCCCGGAGGCCATCCGCGCGGGCGGGGTCGTCGACGGGCAGGTCTACCACGTGGCGTTCGACATCGGCTTCTCGGCGCTCACCTACCGACGCCGACAAGATCCCGCTCGACGAGGGGAACGAGTCCTGGGACATCTTTCTCGATCCGGCCAATGCGGGACGGATCTCCACGTTCACCGATCCGGTGACGATCATCAAGATCGGCGGCCTCATCAACGAGGGCGGGCCGACTGACCCGAACAAGTTCAACTCCGAGCAGATCCAGGCGGCGAAGGAGACGATGATCAAGGCGAAGCCCCAGATCCGGAACTTCTGGTCGAACCAGAACGACGCGATCAACGACTTCGTCAACGGCAACGTGTGGGCGACGTACACCTGGCCCGACGGCTACTACAAGATCAAGAACCACAAGAAGATGGAAGGCGTCGATGTCAGGTACATGTGGCCGAAGGAAGGCCGCCTCGCCTGGGTTTGCGGATTCGTGCTCAACTCCCAGTCCGAGCGCCCGGGCCGGTCGACGCTGGCCGTCGCCGCCGCGAACACCCCTGAGGTCGGCGCCTGGCTGATCGACGACTACCAGTACACGTCGGCCCAGCAGAACGGCGTCGTGGATCTGGTCCAGAACAAGGACCTGATCACGGAGTTCTCGATCGACGACCCGACGGCGTTCGCGCCGCCGCGAGCGTGGTTTGAGGCGCCGCTGCCACGGCAGGCGTACGCGGAGGCCGGTGCGGAGGTGAAAGCGGCGTAGCAGGATTCGGGTGGGTGGGCCCGAGGAGGGCGCACCCACCACCTTCCTGGGACGAGGAGACGTAATGGCCACGGAAGCGACGGCGGAAACCGCCAAGGTCGAAGCCGGTGGACGGCGAGAGCTCGGTCGGCGCTCGCGCGACCGGCTGGCGGGCTGGACGCTGTCGCTGCCCATCGTCGTCCTGCTGATCGTCTTCTTCCTGCTCCCGATCTACTTCATCGTTCGCTACAGCCTCGGGCTCGAACGGTTCGCCCGGACCGAGGCTGCGGCGGTGCTGACCGGGGAGCTCGGCGCGTTCTCGACGGAGCTCTGGCGAGACTTCCTCGGGGTCGACGCCGCGCTCGAGATCCTCGGGACGTGGACGGTCTCGTTCCCGACCTGGGTGCTCGCGGCCGCGTTCGTCCTGCTCGTCCTCGGCGCCGTGTTCGGGGCGCGCGGCTCGCGCCGCTGGGGCCCCTGGATCGCGGCCGGCTCGTTCCTGCTCCTCCTCGCCCCGTTCATGACGATTCCGTGGGGCAACAACCTGCTGCGCCTCGGCGAGCTCTCCTCGGAGGGAGACTTCCTGCGGCTCTTCTTCCGTTCCGTGACGATGGCGACGACCTCGGCGGTCTTCGCGGTTCTGATCGCGTTCCCGATCGCCTACTTCCTGGCTTTCGGAATCAAGAAGTCGAAGCTGACGTGGCTCCTGATCGTGATCGCGCCGTTCCTGACGAGCTACCTGCTTCGGATCTTCGCCTGGAAGATCATCCTCGGCGACCAGGGGATCATCAACACGGCCGTCTTCGAGACGGGCCTCCGCGACGTCGAGAACCCGCTCTCGTTCCTCATCTACAGCCAGTTCACCGTCATCCTCGTGCTGCTCTACGCCTGGGTCCCGTTCATCGTCCTGCCGATCTTCATCGCGCTCGAGAACATGGATCGGCGCCTGCTCGAAGCATCGACCGATCTCGGCGCTAGCAGGCTGACCTCGCTTCGCAAGATCACGATCCCGATCGCCGCGCCCGGCATCATCGCTGCGTTCCTGTTCGTCTTCATCCCGTCGATCGGCGAGTACATCACCCCGTCGCTCGTCGGAGGGACGAGCGGCTACATGTTCGGCCAGGCGATTGCCCAGCAGTTCGTCGGGGGCACACTCGACTGGCAGGTCGGCTCCGTGCTCTCCGTGTTCCTGCTCGGCGTCGTCCTGTTCCTGACGCTGTCGACCTCCGGATACCTCCGCCAGGGCGGCGGGAGAACCGCATGAGCGACGTCTTCCTCTCCCGGACCGGAAAGTGGGTGCTCGGCATCTTCTTCGGGCTCTTCCTCGTCTTTCTGTACGCCCCGACGATCGTGCTGACCGTGTTCTCGTTCAACGACTCGGTCGTCGCCGCGCTCCCGTTCGAGGGCTTCACGACCAGGTGGTACCGGGAGGCGTGGAACGAGCAGGGCGTCCGCGACGCGCTCGTCGCCTCGCTCAAGGTCGCGGCCGGCACGGCGCTGATCGCTACAGGGCTCGGTCTCCTCGTCTCCTACGCCATCGCGCGGCGCAGGTTCGCCGGCCGCACGGCCATCTCCGCGGTCGTGCTCATCCCGCTCGTCGTGCCGACCGTCGTCCTCGGCGTCGCGCTCCTCGTCCTCTTCCGGCCGAGCGGCGCCGTCATCCCGATCCCGCTCAGCCTCTGGGCCGTCCTCATCGGGCACATCGTGATCGCGATTCCGTTCTGCGTGCTCATCCTCCTGCCGCGGATCGCGTCGATCGACCCACGCCTCGAGGAAGCGGCGGAAGACCTCGGTGCCGGATGGTTCACGACCTTCCGCAAGATCATCCTTCCGCTCGTTACGCCGGCGTTGATCTCGGCACTCCTCGTCGCATTCGTGGTGTCCATCGACGAGGTCGTGATCGCGAGCTTCGTCGTCGGCGACCAGGTCACCCTGCCCGTCTACCTGTACTCGGGGCTTCGCTTCGCCGAGCGGGTGATGCTGCTCGTACCGATCGCGACGATCATGATCCTCGTCAGCTTCGGCCTCGTGCTGATCGCCGAGCTCGTCCGGCGGCTCGGCGAGCGGCGACTGGGCATCCGATGAGGCGGCTCGCGGCCCTCCTCGTTGCGCTCGTCGCCTCCGTGACGCTCGCCGCGTGCGGGGGAGCCGACGAGGGCGCTCCTGCGCAGCAGCCCGTTCCCGCGACGACCGCGCCCGATCCCGACAAGGCCCGTGAGGCGGCGCGCAAGCTCCTCGAGGAGTTCGAGAAGTGCGACAGCTGCACGGGTGCCGAGCGGGCGCGCGAGCGGGTCGAGAACGGGCTCGCGCAGAAGCCCGACGGCCCGGTCGTTCTCCTGCCCGAGACGTCTGAACCCTGACCCGGCAGTCAGGCCGGGTCGCGCACGAGCTCCATCGTCGAGCAGTGCACCCCGCCCCCGCCCTTCTGCACCTCGTCGTAGGGGACCGCGACGACGTCGATCCCGCGCTTCTCGAGTAGCTCCCGGGCCCGGGGATAGCCGTCGGCCATCAGCACTCGTCCGGGACGCAGGACGAGCGAGTTGATCGCCCATTCCTCGCCGTGCGGACACGGGATGGCCTCTATCCCGAGCTCGGCGAGCCGATCGAGAAACCAGTACGGAAGCCCCGGCACGTCGACCAGCGCCTTGTCGACGTCGAGCATGCCGAGGTGGCCGTCGAGGTGGATCGACCAGCCCGTCATCGGCACGACGACGAGCTCGAGACCCATCCGCCGGCACACCTCCTCGAGCTGGCGCGCGCCTTCCTCGTTGCAGCGGACCGACGTGCCGTAGGCGGCGACCTTCGCCGTCAGCTTGACGAACGAGCCGCCCTCGACGAGCCCCGTGCCGGTGATGGTCGCGAGGATCGGCATGCCGAGGCCCGCGACTGCCTGCGTGACGAGCCGCTCCTCCCCGCGCCGCATCGCCGGCGCCATGCGCCCGATCACGGCGCCGCCGGGAAGCGTCAAGAGCGGATCGCGCGTGTAGATCGGGCGGGAGAGGTGCTCCGGAGCCTCGCCCTCGACGACGACGACCTCGATGCCGTCCGCCTCGAGGGCGGCCACGAGCCCCTCGTGCTGTGCCTGGAGCTTCGCCAGGTCGGGCGGCTCCCGGGAGAGCCAGTACCAGAGCCCGTCCGGATCGACGAGCGCCTTCGCGCGCTCGTCCCAGCAGTCCGCGCGCACCCGCTCCCACTCCCGGCCCGGCGGACGCACGAGCACGGTGCGGAGAGCCCCGACCTCGTCGCTCGAGCCCCACACCCGCCCCCAGACGCGCTGCTGCTCCTCCGCCACGCCGAACGCCGGCTCGGGCAGCGACGGGGTGAGCGACGCGTAGTAGCTGTCTGCAAAGGGATCGTCAGCCATGGGTCACCCATTCTGCAACGGAGGCTCCGAGAGCTGCCGAGCGGGCGATGCCCCAGCCGTCCGGCGGGGTCGCGAGGAAGACCCGCGCGAGCCCGTCGACCGGCCCCGGGACGCCGACTGCAGCGGCGATCTCGAGACGGTCGAGCACGGCCACCTCCTCGAGCGCCGGCAACGGGGCCGCTCCGTCACGCCGAGCAACGTGCAGGAGCCCGGCCTCGTCAGCAGCGACCCAGGCGTCCTCGCTGACCGTCGGGCCGTCGGGCGGCTCTCCCGTCGGCAGGGCCGTGACCAGCTCGCCTGCGTCCCGATCCAGCTCCGGCAGGATCCCGTGAGGAGCGAGCAGCCGCCGGGCGTCGGTGCCGCAGGCGAGCACGACCGCGTCGGCGCGCAGGTCGCCCGCGTCCGTGAGCACCCCGCGAACGGCATCGGAGCGCGCGAGCAGCGCCTTGGCGTCGCAGCCGGTCCGGATCTCGGCGCCGTGCGAGCGAGCCTCGCCGGCGAGCGCCGCGGCGGCAGCCGCGGCGCCGATCCGGCGCGCCGGCCATTCGTCGGGAGGCGAGCGGTCGAGGAAGAACGCTCCGCCCGTGAAGTGGTGAAGCTCGAGGAACCGAGCCGCGTCGATCTCGCCGGGGACGAGGGCGAGCGCCAGGCTCGACGCGCCCCCGGCCAGCCGGCCGCGCTCGACGAGAGTGACGTTCGCGCCGCCGCGGGCGCACGCCGACGCGACGGCGGTTCCGACGATTCCTCCTCCGACGACGACGACCGAGCTCACGTCCGCGGCCGCGCGGGTCTCGCGAGCGCGTAGACGGGCTCCGCGCCCCGCAGGACCCGAGCGACGTCCTGCGCGGCGAGCTCGTAGGGAAGCTGCGCCGTCTCGGGCGCGTACCAGGCCGCGTGAGGCGTGATCACCGTCCGCGGCCAGTCGAGGGCCGGCTCGCCGGGTCGCGGCGGCTCGGCCGGGAGCACGTCGAGAGCGACGGCGGCAAGACGGCCCGAGGCAAGGGTCGCCCCGAGTGCGGCGTGATCGACCAGCGCCGCCCGCGTGCAGTTGACGAGAATCGCGTCCGGCTTCATCGCTCCGAGCTCGTCGGGACCGAGCAGCGGCGGCGCTCCGGCAGGGAGCGCGGCGTGGAGGGTAACGGCGTCCGCCTCGCGGAGGAGCTCGGTCAACCCGACCGGCCGGACGCCCTCGCGCTCGACGTCCGAGCCCGGGACGAGCGGGTCGTGCGCGAGCACCTGCAGGCCGAGGGCCAGGCCGCGGCGGGCGACCGCCCGGCCGATTCGTCCGAAACCGACGATGCCGAGACAGGCACCGGCGATCCGCACCGGCGGGAAGTCGGTCACGTCCCAGCCGCCCTCGCGCACCGAGCGGTCGAGGTCGACGACCCGCCGCAGGAGGGCGGCGACGAGCGCGATCGTGTGGTCGGCCACCTCCTCCGTGCAGTAGCCGGCGACGTTCGAGCACCAGACGCCGGCTGCCGTGAGCGCCTCGACGTCGAGGTTCTCGTGGCCGGTCGAGTTCGTGGCGACCGCGCGCAGCCGGGGAAGCCCGGGGAGCTCGGCCTGCCCGACGAAGACCTCCGGCCAGACGAGGAGACCGACGACGTCGTCGCCCTCGGCGCGCTCGCCGCGCTCGACGCGTATGCCGAGCCCGGCGAACGGCTCGGACGCGACGTCGAGATCCCACGTGGGATCGAGGACGAGCACGCGTCCCTCGTCAGGCATGGGCGAGCAGCGAATCGAGCTCGAGGCGGCGGTACTCGGCCAGGCACGGCGTCCCGTCCGCGAGCCACACAGAGCGGGAATCGAGGGCCATGACGATCGAGGCGGCCGTGACGCCCTGCTCGTGGGCCGGCAGCCGCGGGTCAGGGTGGCAGCAGATTCCGCTCGGCGCGTTCGCGTGGTCGGCGAACAGCCGCTGCAGGTCCTCGACGGCCGCGGGGCGGGGAAGCAGCCGGCTCATCCGGTCGAGGCGGAACGGGCTGTCGGGCATCGCCCACAGCGACACGTCCTTCCCGGCGAAGCCAGGCGTGACGAAGTGGTTCGAGTGAACGAGGACGCCCTCGACCGGGAAGAGGAGGCTGAGCTCCGAGTAGTCGCCGGGGACCGACTCGACGTACGCCGCGAGGCCGTCGGCGTGCGCCAGCAGGTAGCCGGCCGAGGACGAGCGCCGCCCGCGCTGGATCACGGCCAGGGCTTCGGAGATCGTCTGCGCGCCGAGGATTGCCCGCAGCACGACGTGGTACGGAACGCCCGGCTCGCCGCGGTCTGCGTCCGTCGCCAGCGCGTTCGTCGCGAGCCCAAGACCTGCCGCGTTCATGCCCGCCTTGGCGAGCAGGCCGGCCTCGACGACGGTGACGAACGCCGGCCCTTCGTCGGGCTGCGACTCGAGCACGACCACCGTGTCGAGCGAGTGCGGGTACCAGTCCCAGTTCTGCGCGACGATCGTCTCACCCCCGGCGCTCGCCTCCGGGAGGAGCGCGACGGCCGTGCAGCCGCCTGCCGCCCGGAGCGCCGACCGGGCCTTCGCCGCATAGACGATCTCCGTGCGGACGTTCAGCGCCAGCACGTCGACCAGGTCGACTGCGGCTCCCTCGGCGATCCCGCGGAGCTCCTCGGCGCACGCCTCGTCGAAGGCCGCGATCGGCTCCTCGAAGCGGGCGGCTTCCTTCCTGATGCGCTCCCAGCCCCAGCCGGTGAGCGCTCCGAACAGGTCGCGATACCCGTCGACGGACCTGCGAACGCGGTCGCGAGCCTGCTCGCCGTAGGCCCGTCCCCGCTCGCGCGGAGCGCCGCGAACCCGGACGTGTGGGTAGGTCGCCGCCACGGCGGCCACGGTAGCCGAGCGCCCGCGGCGGTGCGTAACGGTTGTCGCTTGTATCACTCGTGCGAGGGCGCTACCCTGCGCTGACTGTCCGGTCAGTCAACGTCCTCGGGGGAGAGCGGATGGCCGAGCGTCGAGAGGATCCTGATCGCGTCGTCGAGATCCTGGACGCGGCCTGCCGGGTGATCGCCCGGGACGGCTGGACGGGGCTGCGAATGGATGCGGTCGCCCGAGAGGCAGGAGTCTCGAAGGCGCTCGTCCACTACTACTTCGCGACCCGTAAGGGCCTTCTCCGCGCCGCCTTCGGCCACTCGGAGGCTGTAGCGGACGCGCGGGTGGAGATCGAGCTGGCGCTGCTCGACGATCCGGCCTTGCGCCTCGAGCAGTTTCTTCTCCTCGTCCTCGCCGAGGAGCCCGTGTTCGCCGAGAACAGGGCACTCTGGAGCGAGGTCTGGAGCGGCATGCGCCTAGACGCGGACATCAGACCGGACGTGGAGGAGCGCTACCGCTTCTGGATCGAGCGGCTCTGCGAGCTGCTCGCCGAGCAGGAGGACGCCCCGGGCCCGGCCGACGACGCGACGCTCCGCACGGCCTGGCGCCTCGGGGCCGCCCTCGACGGGATCGAAGGGCTCATGCTGATCGGTCTCGTCGACCACGACACGGCGGAATCCCTGCTACGGGAGAGCATCACCCGGGAGCTGTCCGCTCCCGTCGTCATGGAGGGACGATGAGACACCCCAAGGATCGATCCGACGGACTGACCCGACGCCAGCTCCTGCGCGGCGCGGCCGGCGCCGCCGCAGGAATCGGCGCCGCAGGCGCGCTCGCGGCCTGCCAGAACACGACCACGCCGATCGGCTTCTGCGAGGACGGGGGCGAGGGCACCGTCGCCTCCGGCGGGAGCGGCTTGGCCTCGCAGCTCGTCGTCCCGAAGCCCGTCGGCCCGGGCGGCCTGCCGCTGCCGCGCACGGACAACAGCGTGACGTGGTCGATCACCGACGACAACCCGCCGATCGCCGACGGCCTGGCGCTCGAGGACGGAACGCTCCGTCTCTTCAACTACCCCGACTACATCGACCCGGGCCTTCTCAAGCGGTTCCGGGAGCAGTTCGACCGCAAGGTGGAGGTGGGCACCTACAACTCCTCCGACGAGGCGGTCGCGAAGCTCTCCTCCGGCCAGGTCGACTTCGACGTGCTTGTCGGGCTCAGCGGGAGCGTGATCGTGCAGCTCATGGCGAAGCAGCTCCTGCAACCGCTGAACCACTCCTACCTACCGAACCTCGAGGCGAACGTCTGGCCCCAGCTCCAGGACCCGTTCTACGACCGCGGCGCGGGCTACACCGTCCCGTACGTCCTCTGGCAGGACGGGATCGGCTGGCGGAACGACAAGATCGACGTGGACATCGCGGCGATGGACGTCCCCTGGGACATCTTCTGGGACTCCGGAGAGTGGCGCGGCAAGGTCGGCCTGCTCGACGACAAGCGCGACGCGCTGAGCATGCCCATGCAGCGCGACGCGATGGCGCGCGGCGCGATCGCCGACGTGAACACCGAGGACCCGGAGATCATCGCGAAGGCAGGCCAGGATCTCCAGCAGCTGACGGAGCTCTCGAACATCAAGGTGACGATCACCGACTACCAGACGCTGCCCGAGGGCAAGTCCTGGCTCCACCACTCCTGGTCGGGTGACCTCCTGGCCGCGGTCATCTACTACCTCCCCAAGGGCACGCCTCCCGATGCACTCTCCTTCTGGGGCCCGCCGAGCGGCGGGGTCGTCCAGAACGACTTCCTGTGCATCACACGCGCCACCGACAGGCCCGCCCTCGCGCACACATTCCTCAACTTCATGCTCGACGAGAAGAACGCCTACGACAACTTCGTGAACTTCAACGGCTACGTCCCGCCCCAGAACGGGATCACGGCCGAGTCGCTGATCGACAGCGGCCTCATCCCCGACACGCTCGACTCGGCCGTCATCCGGCCGGAGCAGTTCCCGGTGAACGACCAGCTGCTCGCGCTGACGGTCGAGGGCGAGCGGCTCTGGGAGAACGCCTGGTCGGAGTTCAAGGCCGGGTAGCGGTCGAGGATGGAAGAACGCGGACTCTGGCGCTGGCTCGCGCTTCCGGGCGTCGCCTGGCTGACGATCTTCTTCCTGATCGCGTTCTACGCCGTTCTCGCCGTCGCGTTCGGCAACACGAACACGCTCAACGAGGTGGTGCCGTTCTGGAGCCCGACGCAGTGGAACGTCGGCTACGTGCTCGATGTGCTCGAGAACATCTGGGACGGCGGCCAGTTCCTGACCGTGTTCCTGCGAACGTTCGCCTACATCGCGATCGCGCTCGCCATCTCGCTCGTCATCGGCTACCCCGTCGCCTATTTCGCGGCGCGTCACGCGGGCAGGTGGAAGGGAGTCGTGCTCCTCCTGCTCGTCCTTCCCTTCTGGATCAACTACCTGATGCGGATGCTCGCCTGGATCAACCTGCTCTCGCCGGACGGCTGGGCGACGACGTTCCTCGACTGGATCTCGATCGACCGGCTCTTCATGAGCCTCGGCCTCCTCTCGAGCGAGGGCGGCTGGCTCGAGGGACAGCCCGCGACAGTGGTGATCGCGCTCGTCTACGGCTACATCCCGTTCCTCATCATCCCCCTCTTCGCCGCGCTCGACCGGATCGACCAGCGCCAGATCGAGGCGGCGCGCGACCTCGGCTCGAGCCCGTTCGGCGCGTTCCGCCGGGTGACGCTGCCGCTCTCGGTGCCGGGCATCCTCGCCGGCGTCGTCCTGATCGCCCTGCCGATGTTCGGCGACTACTACACGAACGACCTCGTCTCGGCCTCGGCGAAGACGTCGATGATCGGCAACCAGATCGACCAGCTCACCCGGCAGGGCTCCGAGAAGGTGACCGGGGCGGTGCTGACCGTCCTGCTCTCGCTCGTGCTGCTCGTGCTGATGCTGTACTACCTGCGCACGACGAGGCGAGCCGACGCCGAGGCGACGACGTGACGCTTCGTGCGCCAGCTCCCTCGGCCATGCGGGTTCCTCGGACGCTGGTCGCGGTGGCCGGCCGGAGGGCACAGTACGGAGGTACGGGCCCGGAGTGCTGGACACCGCGAGCGGCGTCAGGCGGCGGCGGAGCCCGGCTCCGCCGGGCGGGAGCCGTCGCCGGCGAGGGGCGCGCATGAGCTGGCTTCGGAATCCGTGGGGGCGGCCGCGCTTCCTGCCGCTCGTCGTGGGGCTCTACGTGATCTGGTCGATCATCCCCGTCGCGATCGCGGTCCTGTTCTCGTTCAACGACGGGCGCTCGCAGGACGACGTGGCAGGGCTTCTCGATGCGCTGGTACACGGGCGATCCGACCGGAAGCGTGATCCACGATCCCGGCGCTCCAGTCGGCGCTCAAGCACACCCTCTTCCTGGCGGTCATCTGCGTCGCCGTGGCCGTGCCGATCGGCGTGATGCTCGCGCTCGGCCTGCAGCGCTGGCGCGGGCGGGGCAGCGGCGCCACGAACACGCTCATGCTGCTCCCGCTCGTCACCCCCGAGATCGTCATGGGGGTCGCGCTCCTGCTCCTCTTCCTGCAGATCTTCACGTTCATCGGCCTCGGCACCTGGGCGCAGGCGATCGGGCAGGTGACCTTCGCGATCTCCTACGTCGTCGTCATCGTGCGCGGCCGCCTGGTCTCGATCGGCCGCGAGTACGAGGAGGCGGCGGCCGATCTCGGCGCACCGGCCCGCGATCGGCTCTTCCGCGTGCTCCTGCCCTTGCTCGCGCCGGCGATCCTCGCCAGCGCAGCCGTCGTCTTCGCGCTCTCGCTCGACGACTTCGTCATCACCCAGTACCTCGCAGCCGGCGCGGACACGAACACCGTCTCGATGCTCCTGTACTCGACGGCGCGCGGGGCGCCGACACCGGCGCTGAACGCGCTCGCGACGATCACGCTCGTCATCACGCTCGCGACGCTCGGGCTCGCGTACCTCGTCTATCGTCGGTTCGCCGGCGCGGGAGCGGCGCAGGCGGCGGCCGGAGTGGAGGTGTAGGCGATGGAAGGCCGGATCCAGCTCGAGTCGCTGGTCAAGCAGTTCGGCGACGTCGTCGCCGTCGACGGGATCGACGTCGACATGCCGCCCGGCGAGTTCTTCACGATGGTCGGGCCGTCCGGCTGCGGCAAGACGACGACGCTGCGGATGATCGCCGGCTTCGAGCGGCCGACGAGCGGAAAGATCCTGCTCGACGACGTCGACGTGGGCCAGACGCCCCCGCACCGACGGAACGTCAACACCGTCTTCCAGAGCTACGCGCTGTTCCCGCACCTGTCGGTTGCCGACAACGTCGCCTTCGGGCTGAAGTACAAGCGGGTGACGAAGGAGGAGAAGCGCCAGCGCGTCGCCGAGATCCTCGACGTCGTGCAGCTCGGCACCTTCGGGAGCCGCAAGCCGAGCCAGCTCTCGGGCGGCCAGCAGCAGCGCATTGCGCTCGCCCGCGCGCTCGTCCTGCGGCCTCGCGTGCTTCTCCTCGACGAGCCCCTCGGCGCTCTGGACGCACGGCTGCGCAAGGAGCTCCAGGTCGAGCTGAAGACGCTCCAGAGCGAGATCGGCATCACCTTCGTGTTCGTCACCCACGACCAGGAAGAGGCGCTGACCATGAGCGATCGGGTGGCCGTCATGAACAACGGCCGCGTCGAGCAGGCCGGGCCGCCGCAGGTCGTCTACGAGGAGCCGGCGACGCTGTTCGTCGCGGACTTCCTCGGCGTCTCGAACCTGATTGCCGCCCAGGCCTCCGCCGACGGCACCGGCTGCATGCTCCAGGTCGGCGAGCGTTCGCTGCGCGCCGAGCAGGGCGCGGTCGATTCGCGCGGCGAGGTGCGGGCGATGATCAGGCCCGAGCGGATCGAGGTCGAGCCGCAGGGCTCGGACGGCGAGAACCGCCTGCCCGGGATGCTCGAGCACGTCGTCTTCCTGGGGAGCTTTCGCGAGGTGCACGTCCGGCTCGTGGGCGGCGACCTCGTGAGGGCGGTCGTCCCGAACGACGGCGCGCCGCTGGCGTACGAGCAGGGCTCCCCGGTCACGCTGCACCTGCCGGCGGAAGCCGTGCGCGTGCTGGCGCCCTGATCGGTTCAGGCGAAGACGCGTCCGAGCGCGGCCAGCAACCCGTCGCGGTCGAGGCCCGCCGACCGGAAGCCGACGTATCCGTCCGGCCTGACGAGGAAGACGGCGGGCCCGGCGCCGTAGGCGGCGGCGAACGCACCTTCGGCGTCACGGATCGTCGGAGTCAGCGGGGGTGCGCCGCCGGCATCCCGCCCGGCGACGGCGTAGGCGGCCAGCTCCCCGTGCGCCCGCTCGCGCGCCGCGGCGACGAGCTCATCGACCTCGCCGGCCTCGCCGCCCGCCACGAGCAGCGTGTGGTCAGGCCCATCGAGCAGCTCGAACAGGCGAAGCGGGAAGGCGACCGCCGAGCGGGTCAGGCCGCGCGCATCGGGCGCCCGCTGGCCGGGTAGAGGGCCTGCCTCGAGCTTCCCGGTCTCGGCCACGAGCGGGCTGTCCGGGTAGCCGACCAGGAGCTGCGCCTCGCGCAGGATCATCTGGCCCGCGTCGCTCGGATCGCCGAAGCCGCTGCGCGCATGCTCGACCGTCCGCCCCACCACCTCCTCGCCGACCGGCCTGCGCTCGGCGTCGTAGGTTTCGAGCAGCCCCTCCGCGGCGGTGCCTCGCACGGCCAGCGCCAGCTTCCAGGCGAGGTTGATCGCGTCCTGGATGCCCGTGTTCATGCCCTGCGCCCCCGTCGGGGGATGGATGTGCGCCGCGTCGCCGCACACGAACGCACGGCCGCCGGAGTAGCGGTCGACGATGCGATGGCTGATGCGGAAGATCGACGACCAGCGCAGGTTGCGCGCCGTTGTCGGTTCGGGCGAGAGGCGGTCGATGACGGCCTGGATATCGGCGAGCGTCGGCGTGGGCCGATCGGTCACGAACCCGTGCTCGACCTCGTCCGCCGCGTCGTCGGGGGCGGCGAGCTCGGGCGGCACGAGCATCGACATGCGGTAGCGGCCCCGGCCCGGGAGCGGGACGCAGACGAGGACGTCGTCGGTGGCGCCGTCCTCCGTCTGGTGTGTCGCCCGGATGCTCACCCCCGGCGGGACCGACCAGTCCACCTCCACGTCCCCGAGCATGTACTCCTCGGCGAACGCTCCTCCCTCGAAGCTCAGCCCGAGCGCCTTGCGCACCGTGCTGTGTGCGCCGTCGGCGCCGACGAGGTACCCGGCGCGAACGGTTTCCTCGCCGTCGGCCGTCCTGAGCATCGCGGTCACGCCCTCGTCGTCCTGCTCGAAGGACGTCAGCTCGGCGCCTCGCTCCGGCGAGCCGCCGAGGCCGCGAAGATGCTCCGCCAGCAGTCGCTCGGTCTCGTACTGGGGCAGGGCGAAGAACCCGTAGGGCACCTCCGGCGGGAGCGACAGCTCGACGTGTCCGACCTCCTGCCCGTTGACGAGCACGATCAGGCCCCTGAGCGGGATCGAGGCGTCGAGCGCAGCGCGCGAGAGCCCTAACGCCTCCCAATGCTCGATCGTTCGGGGCTGGATCCCGACTGCCTTCGCGTACTGCGGAGGCTCGGCGAGGCGGTCGACGACACGGCAGTCGACGCCCCTGCGCCGGAGCTCGCAGGCCGCGGTCAGGCCGACGGGCCCGGCACCGACGACGAGCACCTCGGTCGTCGACTCGCGAGGCGGCATCGGCGCCGCAGTCTACCGCTGCTCCAGCTCGGCCGCGATCGCGCCGGAGACACCCTCCATCGCCTGGTCGGGGCCGACCGTGATCCTCGCGAAGCCCGCCAGGCCGAAGTCGCTGCCGGGACGGATCAGGAAGCCACGGCGGGCGAGCGCGTCGGCCAGCCTGATGTCGTCACCCCCGAGCCGGACGAGCAGGAAGTTCGCCTCGGAGGGATACGGCTCGGCTCCTGCTTCGACGAGGCGGCGGGAGAGAAGCGCGCGGGCGTCCGCGGCGACGCGGCGCCGGATCTCGACGAGCGAGGGGTCGCGCAGGCTCGCGCAGCCGGCCGCGAGCGCCGCCCGGTTCACGTTGAACGGCTCCTGCACGACGTCGAAGAAGGAGACGAGCGCTTCGCCCGCGACCGCGTAGCCGAGCCGGAGACCTGCGAGGCCAAAGATCTTCGAGAACGTCCGCAGCAGCAGCACCGGCCGGCCGGCCAGCACATCCGGTTCCCGCACCACGCGTACGGAGGGGTCGACGTACTCGCGATAGGCCTCGTCGACGACGGCGACGCAGCCGGGAGGCAGCGCGTCGAGGAACGATCGCCACTCGTCTTCCGTGACGATCGACCCGGTCGGGTTGTTGGGATCGGCGATCCAGACGAGCCGCTGCCCGGTGCTTGCCCGCGGCTGCCGCCGTGGCCGCGAGGTCGATGCGCAGGTCGCCGCCGACGGGCACGCGCACGACCTCCGCGCCCGCGGCGGCGCACACCTGTGCGTAGAGGCCATAGGTGGGAGCGGGAACGACGACCGTTGTGCCCCGGCTGACGAACACCGCCGCGACCATGCCGACCAGTGCCTGGATCCCGTGGGCGGAAACGACGTTCTCGGGTGGGACGCCGATCCAGCCCCCGATCGCCCGGCGCAGGTCGGCGTAGGCCTGCTCGGGATACATCCACGAGTTCGCCAGCTCTGCCCGCGCTGCGTCGAGAACCCCGTCCAGCGGGCCGAAGAGATCCTCGTTCCAGTTCAGCTTCCACACCCGCTCGAGGCCGTGGCGCGCCATGAGCTCGCTCACGCTCTCGCCGGGGTCGTAGGGAGCGACGCCGACGAGGGAGGGCTTGACGAGCCCCGCCCAGTCGGTCACGTCTGGATCCAGCGAACGAGCGTCTTCAGCACCACCACCGCCGGGCCGGCCGTCTCGAAGGCCCAGGCGAGGTCGTCCGCCAGGCTCTCCGGCGAGGCGGGCCGCACGGGGACGCCGAAGGCCTCGCAGACCGCGACGAAGTCGGGCTGCACGAGATCGACCGCGTGGGTCTCGCCGTAGGCACCCTGCTGGTACTCGCGCAGGACGCCGTAGCCGCTGTCGTCGACGATCAGGAGCTTCGCGTCGAGGCCGTACTGCCGGGCGGTGGCGAGCTCCGTGAGCCCGTAGTGGATGCCGCCGTCGCCGGCGACCGCGAGCACCGGCGTTCCCGGGAGCGCGGCCGCGGCGCCGAGCGCCGCCGGCCAGGCGTAGCCGAGCGTCCCCGAGCCGAGCGGGTAGAGGTAGCGGCGCGGCGCGAGGGCGGGGAAGTAGCACGAGCCGTCGTACGCGAGGATGGTCATGTCCCAGGCGTGCACGGCCTCGCGCGGAAGCGCGCTCCGCACGGTCTCGAGCAGGCCGAGCTCGAGGTCGTAGCCTGCGCCGGACACGCCGTCGGCGAGCGCCTGTCTCGCCGCGGCCGCCCGGGCGCCGCCGTCACGGGACGCCTGGTCGAGCCGGCGGGTCAGCGCCTCGAGCACCGCCGCCGCGTCGCCGATCAGACCGAACGCCGGGTAGGTCGTCCCGATTCGCTCCGCCGTAGCGTCGATCTGGACGATGCGTCCGGCCGGAGCCAGCGTGTAGTCGTAGGTCGTCTCCGACCCCAGCTCCGACCCGACGACGAGAAGCACGTCCGCGCTCTCGAGGATCTCCCGCTGGTTCGGGTCGTAGCAGGCCGATCCCGCGAACAGCGCGTGGTCTTCGGGAAAGGCGCCCTTGCCCATGAACGTGGTGACGACCGGCGCGTCGAGACGCTCGGCGAGGACGCGCAGCTCCTCCCAGGCCCCCGAGCGCAGAACGCCGCCTCCCGCCCAGACGACCGGGCGCTCTGCGGCCGCCAGCATCGCAGCCGCCTCCGCGACGTCCGCGGCCGGGGGAAGCGGAAGCGCCGCTGGGCCTGCGTCCAGCTCTCCGACCGGGGTGGACTGGGCTTCGCCGGTCAGGAAGTCGACCGGGATCTCGACGAACACCGGCCCGGTCGGCGGCGTCAGCGCGCGTCGCCAGGCCTCGGCGAGCGCCCCTGGGATCTCGTCGGGAGACCCCGGCCTGCGCGCCCACTTCACGATCGGCGCGAACGACGCCAGCTGGTCCGGGAGCTCGTGCAGGTACCCGCGGCCGCGGCCGAGCAGGTCGTTCGGGATCTGCGAGGCGATCGCCACCACCGGCACGTGGGAGCTCGCTGCCTCCATCAGCGTCGCGAGCGAGATGAGCGCCCCCGGGCCCGTCGAGAGGACGAGCGGCGCCGGGCGGCCGCTCACCCGCGCGTAGCCGTCGGCCGCGAAGCCGGCGTTCAGCTCGCTGCGGAAGGCAAGGCTCCTGAGGCCGCTCGTACGGAGCGCCTCCCAGATCGCGAGGGCGTGGATTCCCGGAAGCCCGAAGACGGTGTCCGCGCCGAGCGCCTCGAGCGACTCGACGACGAGATGCCCACCGATGCGGACAGAAGCTGCCTGGGCCATGCCGCCAGCCTACTCCGCGACCAGCGCCGGTCGGCGAGCGGAGAAGCGCGCCTCGGGGATGCCCGGATCGGCGCCGGTGGCGAGATCGGCGAGCACGCTTCCGACGAGCGGCGCGAACTTGAACCCGTGACCGCTGCAGGCCGAGCCGATCACGACGCGGCCGACCCGCTCGATGACGAAGTCCTCGTCCGGAGTCATCGTGTAGACGCACGTCTCGCTGCGGGTCGGCTGCGGAACGAATCCCGGCGCCCGCAGGGCGACCCACGCCGCGTCGCGAGCCGCCCTGGCCTCGTCCACCACACGCGGGCTCGACGAGGGATCGATGGTGTGGCCGGCCGTGCCGTCGCCGACCTTCAGCTCGCTCGCCCCGGCGACCGGGGGAATCAGGTAGCCGCCCGATCCGAGGCCGCCCCCGACGAGATCCGACTCGATGAACGTCGGCAGCGACTCCGCCGGGGCGCCCGGCCGGGGCGCGAAGTAGCTGACCTGCGCGAAGGCGGGTCTCAGCGGCAGCTCGACGGCGAGCTCCGAGAGAAGCCCGCCCGCCCACGGGCCGGCAGCCACCACCGCCGCCTGCGCCGACACGGTGCCCGACCCCGTGTCCACGCTGATGCCGTCGTCGGCGACGGCGATGTGGATCACCTCGGACCCCTCCCTCACGTCGACCCCCGCCGCCCGAGCGAGCCGGGCCTGGGCCTCGATCGTCCGGTCGGACAGGCACACGGCGCCGTCCTCCTGGTAGAGGAGGCGCTCGATTCCCTCGCAGGCGATCCCGGGGAACCGCTCGGCCGCCTCGGCTGCCGGGAGCCATTCCCGCGGCACCCCGCACACCGTCAGCGCCTGGCCGCACTCCTCGGCCCACGCGCCGGCGTACAGCCCTCCGGTCTTGACGAGCAGCTCCTCGCCCGCGGCGTCCTCGAGCTCACGCCACGCCTCGAGCGCCCGCCGCGCCAGCCGCACGTAGTCCGGCTGGGGATAGGCGAGCCGGAAGATCCGCGTCGGCCCGTGCGAGGAGCCGCTCGCATGCCCGATCGCGAACTGCTCGAAGAGGACGGTCTCGAGTCCGCGCTCGCCGAGCGACCGGGCGCAGGCGGTGCCCATCGCGCCGCCTCCGATGACGATGGCGTCGACCCGTTCCACGCGGGCGATCCTAGCCTCTACCCGTGGGCGTTCCCCGGAGCTCCTCCCAGGCCTGTCGCGCTTCCTCGATCGAGCCCTCGTCCTCGATGGTCGCCACGTCGCCCGGATCCTGGTCGAGCACGACCGCCTTCAGGACCCGTCGCATGATCTTGCCGCTGCGGGTCTTCGGCAGCGACGGGACGACGGTCACCTCGCCGATGACGGCCACCGGCCCGAGCTCGCGGCGCACGGTCTGCAGCAGCTCGCCGGTAAGGCGCTCCGACGGCTCGTGCCCCTGCTTCAGGACGACGAACGCCGCGATCACCTCGCCGCGGATCTCGTCCGGACGGCCGGTCACGCCGGCCTCGGCGACGGCCGGGTGCTGGAGGAACGCCGTCTCCACCTCGATCGACCCGATTCTGTGCGCGGCGATCTTGATCACCTCGTCCGCACGCCCGGCCACCCAGAAGTAGCCGTCCTCGTCGACGTGGGCCGAGTCGCCCGTGTAGTAGACACCCGGGATGCGCTGCCAGTAGTCGCGCCCGTAACGCTCGGGATCGCCCCACACCTCGGCGGTCATGCTCGGGAACGGCTTGCGGATGACGAGCACGCCCTTCTCGTTCGGCCCGCACGGCTCGCCCTCGGGCGTGACGACGGCGGCGTCGACTCCGGGCAGCGCGATGCCGGCCGACCCGGGCTTGATCGGAAGGAGCGAGATCCCGTACGGGTTGCCGAGCACGGGGCCGCCGGTCTCCGTCTGCCAGTAGTGGTCGATCACCGGGACGCGGTCGGCGAGCACGGTCTTCTGGAGCCACTGCCACGCCGGGGCGTTCAGCACCTCGCCGGCGCAGACGACGCGCTCGAGCGACGAGATGTCGGCGGCGGGCTCCTCGCCGCCGTAGCGCATGAGCAGCCGCACCGCGGTCGGCGAGGTGAAGAGCCCCGTCACGCCGAGCTCCTCGACGATCTGCCAGAGCACGTCCGGGGCCGGGTGGTCGATCGCCCCTTCGTAGGCGATCGTCGTGCAGCCGACGAGAAGGGGCGCGTAGACGATGTAGCTGTGGCCGACGACCCAGCCGATGTCGGAGGTCGACCACCAGACGTCGTCCTCGTGCAGCCCGTAGCACCAGCGCGCCATCGCGTGAATCCCGACCGCGTAGCCGCCGTGGCGCTGCACGGTCAGCTTCGGCTTGGCCGTCGTGCCCGACGTGGCCAGGATCCAGGCCGGCTCGTTCGCCTCGAGGACGACATGCGCCTCCGTCCACTCCGGTTCCCGCTGCGAGGAGCTCGTCCCAGGTGAGGTCGCGACCCGGCGTCATCGGCACGTGCTCGTCGCCGCGTACCAGGACGACCACCCGCTCGACGCTCGTTCCGCCCAGCTCGAGGGCGGCGTCGACGATCTCCTTCAGCCGGACGTCGGTTCCCTTCCGGTACGTCAGGTCGGCGGTCAGGACGAGTCGGGAGCCGCTCGCCTCGATCCGGTCGGCCAGCGCGCCGGCGCCGAAGCCCGCGAACACGACGGAGTGAACGGCGCCGATCCTGGCGGCGGCGAGCAGCGCGACGACCGCCTCGGGGCACACGGGCATGTAGACGGTCAGACGGTCTCCCGTGCCGAGGCCGAGCCCGCGCAGGCCCGCGGCGACGCGCTCGACCGCGTGCGCGAGCTGGGCGTACGTGAGGACGCGCCGCTCGCCGCGCTCGTTCGCGTAGACGAGCGCTGCGCGCCCGCCCCGCCCGCGCTCCACGTGGTGGTCGACGCACTGCCAGGCGAGATTCGTCTCAGCCCCGCTGAACCAGCGGAAGGTGGGTGGGTCGGCCTCGAACACGGCATCCCAGCCCCGGAACCACGGGAGCTCGGCCGCCGCCCGCGCCCAGAAGCCCTCCGGGTCCGCCTCGGCGTCCGCGAGCACCCGCCGGACGAGCGGGCTGACCAGATCCATACCCGCAATTGAACACCCTGCGATAGGCTCCTGTCGATGACGCGCTTCTGGCATCCGGTCGCGGACATGCACGCCGTCTCCCAGTCCGGCGAGCTGCTCATCGAGCGAGCGGACGGGGTATGGGTGTGGGACACGGACGGCAGGCGGTACCTCGACGCCTGCGCCGGCCTCTGGTACTGCAACGTCGGCTACGGCCGTGACGAGATCGTCGACGCGGTCGCGGCCCAGATGCGGAAGGTTCCCTCGTACTCGTCCTACGGCGACCTGTCGACGCCCGTCACGACGGCCCTCGCCGAGCGAATCGCCGAGATCGCGCCGATGGCCGACGCCCGGATCTTCTTCACCAGCGGCGGCGCCGAGGCGATCGAGACGGCCGCCAAGCTCGCGCGCCGGTACTGGAGCCTCCAGGGTGACACCGAGCGAACGGTCGTGATCTCCCGCGAGCGGGCCTATCACGGGATGGCGGCCTACGGTACGAGCCTCGCCGGCTCGGATGTCTTCCGGGCCGGGCTCGGGACGCTCGTCGGCGACACGCTGCAGGTTCCGTGGAACTCGGCCGAGGCGCTCGCCGAGGCGATCGACGGAGCGGGCCCAGGAGCGCGTCGCCGCGTTCTTCTGCGAGCCGATCGTCGGCGCGGGCGGCGTCCTCATCCCGCCCCCCGGCTACCTCGAGGAGGCGCGCCGCGTCTGCCGCGAGCGCGACGTCCTGTTCGTCGCCGACGAGGTGATCTGCGGGTACGGGCGCGTCGGCGACTGGTTCGCGAGCCGCCGGTTCGGCCTCGACCCCGACATGGTCACGTTCGCCAAGGGCATCACCTCGGGGTACGTTCCGCTCGGCGGCGTCATCGTCGGCGCCCGTGTCGCAGAGCCGTTCTGGTCGTCGGACACCGGCGGGGTCTGGCGGCACGGATACACGTACTCGGGGCACGCGACCGCGACCGCGGCGGCTCATCCGAACCTCGACATCATGGAGCGCGAGGACCTCCCCGGACGAGCCCGGGCGCTCGAGTCGGAGCTCGCCGACGTGCTCGCCCCGCTGGCCGACCATCCGCTCGTCACCGAGGTCCGCTCGGGTCTCGGTGTCGTCGCGGCGATCCAGCCCGATCCGGCGCTCGTCGCGGACGACCCGAAGCTCCCCGACCGGCTCGTGACGGCCGCCCGCGAAGCGGGCGTCATGACCCGCCCGCTCGTCGGCGGCGGCCTCCAGGTCTCGCCCGCGCTCACCATCGAGCGCAGCGAGCTCGACGAGCTCGCTGCCGGCTTCGCGGCAGCGCTCGACAGCGTCTCGGCCACCGTCGCCTAGACACGCGCCGTAGACTCCCGCCGTGGCGCGGGACGCCAAGCACGACATCCTGTTCGAGCCCGTTCGCATCGGGCCGAAGACCCTGCGCAACCGCTTCTACCAGGTGCCGCACTGCACCGGGTACGGCACGCAGAAGCCGGGCTCGCAGGCCGCTCATCGCGGGATGAAGGCCGAGGGTGGCTGGGCCGCCGTGTGCACCGAGTACGCCCCGGTCTCGGCCGACTCGGACGAGTCGCCCTACGTCTCGTCGCAACTGCTCGACGAGGACGACCTCGCGAACCTCGCCGTCATGACGGAGGCCGCGCACGAGCACGGGGCCCTGGCCGGCATCGAGCTGGTGCACACGGGCGTGCACGCACCCGAGCGTGCGAGCCGCTGGCCCGCGATCGCGCCGTCGCAGATCGCGAGCGACTATGACTCGTTCCTCGTCCCGAAGGCGATGGAGCTCGACGACATTCGCCGCGTCCAGGCCGATTGGGCGCTCGCCGCCCGGCGTTCGCGCGACGCCGGCTTCGACATCGTGTACGTCTACGGGGGCCACAGCTACCTCCTGACCCAGTTCCTGTCGCCCTTCTACAACAAGCGCACCGACGCGTACGGCGGCTCTCTCGAGAACCGCGCCCGCATGTGGATCGAGACGCTCGACGTGGTTCGCGACGCCGTGGGGGACGACTGTGCGATCGCGGTTCGGATCGGTGTCGACCTGACGCCGGGGCTCGAGGTCGACGAGGCGCTCGAGTTCGTTCGTCTCGTGGATCACCTGGTCGACCTCTGGGACGTCAACGTCGGCTCGATCGCCGAGTGGTCGCTCGACTCGGGCGCCTCGCGCTTCTTCGGCGAGGGCTACCAGCTCGAGTGGACCGGCCGCGTCCGCGAGGCGACCTCGAAGCCGATCGTCGGCGTTGGGCGCTTCACGAATCCGGACCGTATGGCCGAGGTGATTCGGAGCGGCGCGTGGGACCTCATCGGCGCCGCCCGCCCGTCGATCGCGGACCCGTTCCTGCCGCGGAAGGTCGAGGAGGGCCGCTACGGGGAAGTGCGCGAGTGCATCGGCTGCAACGTCTGCATCTCGAAGTCGGAGACCGGCCATCACCTGGGCTGTACACAGAACGCGACCGCCGGCGAGGAGTACCGCCGCGGGTGGCACCCGGAGCGGTTCGAGCAGGCCGCGAACGCAGACCGCGACGTGCTCGTCATCGGCGCCGGCGCCGCGGGCATGGAGTGCGCGATCGTCCTCGGCAAGCGCGGGCTGCGACGCGTGCACCTGGTCGACGCGGAGCCCGAGATCGGCGGGGTCATGCGCTGGATTCCCACCCTGCCCGGGCTCGGGGAGTGGGCCCGCGTCGTCAACTGGCGCCGCATCCAGCTCGAGAAGCTGAAGAACGTCGAGGTCGTCACCGGCGCCGGGCTGGACGCAGCCGCCGTGCGCGAGTACGGGGCGGAGATCGTCATCGTGGCGACGGGCGCGCGCTGGTCGGAGAACGGCCTGAGCGGCCCCACGCACGAGCCGCTGCCGGGCGCGGACGCGACCCTGCCCCACGTGCTCACCCCGGAGCAGGTCATGGTCGAGGGCAAGCGGCCGCCCGGGGAGCGGCTGGCGGTCTACGACGGCGAGGGGTACTTCATGGCTTCCGGGATCGCCGAGCAACTCGCGTCGGAGGGCCGGCACGTGGAGCTCCTGACACCGCTCGAGCAGATCGCGCCTGTCTGCGACGAGACTCTCGAAGGCCCGTTGCTGCGCGAACGGCTCCACGCCGCCGGCGTCTGCATGCACCGCGGCGTGACGCTTCGACAAGTGGATCCCGCGGGCGTAGCCGGCGAGGACGAGTTCGGCGACCCCTTCGCGCTCGAAGTGGACGGCATCGTGCTCGTCACGCAGCGCCTCTCGAACGAGAGCCTCTACCTCGAACTGGCGTCCGACCGCGAGCGGCTCGACGCCGAGGGAATCGAGGCGCTCTACCGCATCGGCGACTGCGTGTCACCGAGGATGATCGCCGACGCGATCTTCGACGGGCACCGGCTCGCACGCGAGATCGACACGGAGAATCCCGCCGTGCCGCTCCCGTTCCTGCGCGAGCGGCTCGTCCTGCCGGCGTCTACCCCGGTGAGCTGACGGCAGACGCGCGCGGCGTCCGCGCGAGCGCGGCGAACACGGCGGTGGCGAACGCCGCCGGCACGAGCCCGATCGCCGCATAGCCGAGCGTCTCGGCTACGAGCCCGCCGAGCAGCGGTCCCACGAGGTAGCCGATCGCGAACACCTGCGACCACACGACCATGGCCAGGATCATCCGCTCGGGCCCGACCACGTCGAGCAGGAAGCCGAGCGAGCCGGTCTGATCGAGACCGAACCCGATCGCGGCGGCGGCGACCGCGATCACCCACCACCACACCTCGCCCGTGAGACCGGCAAGGGTCAGCCCACCGACGGTCAGCACCGTCCCCGCCACGACGACCGGACGCATCGCGAAGCGTGCCGCCAGGACGGTCGCGAGCGCGATGACGACCCCTGCGCCGGCGTAGAGCGCCGCGATCCCTGCCTGCCCGAGCTGATCGTCGAAGTGGAGCGGCAGGACGCCGTCGAACGTCGCGATCGTCACGGCGACGAGCGTGATCGCGGCCGTCGAGACGGCGAACGAGGGATCGCGCAACACCGTTCGATCGGAGCGGAACGCCGGCGCGTGGCCGTGCGGCGCGCCGATCAGCGGGAGCAGCGCGAGACACAAGACGACGAGGCCGATGTAGAGGACGAACGGCCCGCGGATCCCGCCCACCCCGGCGAGTGCCGGGCCCGCGATCGCACCCGCCGAGTACATCGCCATCAGTCCGCTCAGACGGCGGTACTCGTCACCCGGCCAGCGCTCCATCGCGGCAAACGCTCCCCCGAGCCACAACCCGCCCGCGCCGAGCCCCATCAGGAACCGGGCGGCGAAGTAGAGCGGGAGGCTCGGGGTGAGCAGGAATCCGGCCGCGGCCAGGGCGCTCAGGCCGAGCGATACGAGAATCACCGTCCTCGCGCTCGCGTGCTGGACACCCCGGCCCGCAAGCCAGAAACCGACCACCATGCCGATCCCGAACATCGCGACGAGCGCGCCCATGAGCGCAGGGCCGGCGCCGGTCTCGTCGGAGATCGCCGGCACGATCGGGCCGATGATCCCGTAGCCGATCGCATCGACGGCGCCCACCAGGAGCAGGACGCCGTAGGCGACCCGGTCTCTCAATCGGCTGTGGTCGTCACGGAACGGATCGCCGACGAATATAGTCGGCGCCGCCCGCCCGCCTACGTCGGCGCGCGCTCCCGGCGGGCCGCGAGGGCCTGGCTCGCCTTGACGGCCAGCCAGAGCTCCATGCGTTGCTCCGGGTCGTCCGGGTGGCGACCCGTCTGCTCACGAAGGCGCTCCATGCGGTAGCGCAGCGTGTGGCGGTGGACGCCGAGGCGGCCGGCCGCCTCGCTCCAGCGGCAGCCGGACTCGAGGAGCGCCGTAAGCGACTCGATGAGCCAGGCGTTGTCGGCGGCGCTTCCGAGGACACGGTCGACGAACGCCTCGAGCGCGGCGTCGGGCAGGTTCAGCAGGAGCTCGACCGAGCCGAGGTCGTGGTAGGAGGCGACCGCGAGGGTCGACGCGTCGAGCGCAGCGCGGGCCTCGAGCAGGCTCCTCCCCAGGGCGCGGCCCTGGGCCGGACGTCCGATAGCGAGTCGTGCGCCCGGCTCGCCCTCCACGATCCGCCGCGCAAGCGCGAGCACGGCGTCCTCGCTCGCCGCCTCGACGAGGAAGGCCGCCTTCTCGGGCCGGGCCGTCGACAGGTAGCGAACCGCGCGACGGTCGAGCGTGCGAGCGACCGCGAGACGCAGTCGCTCGGCGGACAGGCCGTTGACCGGAACGGCGAGCAGCGCGGCGTAGTCGCGCTCCGGATCGAGCCCGAAGGCGCTCATCCGGCGGGACGCGTCCCGCTCCGAGAGCCGCTCGTGCTCGAGGTCGTCGAGCAGGTCGCCCGCGAGGCGCAGCTCCGCGGCCGAGACCGCGTGGCGCTTCGAGAGCTCGAAGGCGAGGGCCGTCTGGCCGTGGTGAAGGACGAGCAGGTCGTACTCCCCGAAGTCACGGTGCTCGCGAGCAGCCTTCAGCGTGGCCATCTCGTCGTCGGCGAGAACGGGGAGCTCGAGCGAGCCGTCGAACGACAGGCGCCCGCGTGCGTGGCGCTCCGCCAGCACGCGTCCGTTCTCGTCCACGAGCGCCAGGCTGCAGCCCAGGTGGTTGCAGAGGACGGCCAGCAGCGCCTGCAGCCCCCGGCCGTGGACGATCGTCTGGGCGAGGCGCTCGTGCACCTCGAGCGCCTGCGTCACGATCTCGAGCTGGTGGCTCGCGAGGTGGGAGAAGACCGCCTTCGAGATCGCGATGAAGGGCACCTCGTAGGGCACCGTCAGGATCGGAAACCCGAGACGGTCCGCCTCGCGCACGAGGGCCCCCGGAACCTGCTCGTGCCCGAACCCGAGCCCGAACCCGACCCCCGCCAGGCGATGCTCGGCCAGCCGTCCCAGGTATTCCTTCTGACGCTTCGCGGTTGCCCCCATCCCGAGACCGGTCGTCAGCAGGAGCTCGCCGCCGCTCATCCAGGGCGTCGGGTCGGCGAGCTCCGAGGCGTGGAGCCAGCGGACTTCACGGCCGAGCCCGTCGCCGCCGGCGACGACCGCGAGCCCCAGGCCCGGCATCGCCACGATGTCCTGAACGGTCAGCATCGGCAGGCTCGGGGTTGTACAGGCTGTCGAACCCCGCGCGGTTAGGATACGTCCTGTGGCGGAGCGCACCTACGAGGAAGCAGGTGTCTCCCTCGCAAAGGCCGGCGAGGTCGTCGAGCGGCTGCGCGCCGCCGTCGGCTCCACCCGGACGGCCGGCGTCGTCGGCGAGCTCGGGGCGTTCGCGGGCCTCTACGCGCTCGACGAGACGCGCCTGCTCGCAGCCTCGACGGACGGGGTCGGGACGAAGATCGTGCTCCAGCGCGAAGCCGGGCGCCTGTCGTGGGCCGGCGCAGACCTCGCCGCCCACTGCATCAACGACGTGCTGACGACGGGCGCCGACCCGCTCTTCTTCCTCGACTACGTCGCCGCGCACTCGCTCGACCCGTCCCAGGTCGCGCAGCTCGTCGAGGGCGCCGCCTCGGTCTGCCGCGAGGCCGGCTGCGCGATCCTCGGCGGCGAGAGCGCCGAGATGCCCGGCGTCTACCGACCGGGCGAGATCGACTTCGCCGGCACGTGCGTCGGGCTCGTTGCCCGCGACCGGCTGATCGACGGCGCCCGGGTCGAGGCCGGGGACGCAGTGCTCGGCTTGCCCTCCGCCGGCCTCCACGCGAACGGGTTCTCCCTCGTCCGGCGCCTGCTTGCCGACGGGACGTTCGATCCCGACCTCCTCCTGCCGCCGACGCGGCTCTACCTCGAGCCCGTCAGGGCGCTCCGCCAGCGCTGCGACGTCCGTGCGCTCGCGCACGTCACCGGCGGCGGCATCCCGGAGAACCTCGCCCGGATCCTCCCGGACGGGCTCGGCGCCGTGGTCGACCCCGCGAGCTGGACGCGACCGCCGGTGTACGCGTGGCTCGACAAGCAGGGAGTGCCCGAGGACGAGCAGCGCCGGGTGTTCAACCTCGGCGTCGGCTACTGTGCGATCGTGCCCGCCGGCGAGGTCGCTTCGGCAGGCGTCCCGGTCATCGGCCGGGTCGAGGCGGGCATCGCCGGCGTCTCCTTCTCGGATTGATCGGCGTCCTCGTCTCGGGCTCGGGGACGAACCTCCAGGCGCTGCTCGACGGCGGGCTGCCCGTCGTCGCGGTGGCAAGCAACGTCGCCGGGGCGCTCGCCCTGGAGCGTGCCGAGCGCGCGGGCGTGCCGCACGCAGTCTTTCGGCTCGAGGATCATCCGTCGCGCGAGGAGCGCGATCTGGCGATGGCCGGCTGGCTCTCGGCGAAGGGCGTCGAGATCGTGGTCTGCGCCGGCTACCTGCACGTCCTCACGCCGGCGTTCCTGGCGCGGTTCCCGCACCGGGTGATCAACGTCCATCCTTCTCTGCTCCCCGCGTTCCCCGGGACGAGCGCCGTCGCGGACGCGCTCGCCGCCGGCGCGCGGGAGACCGGCGTCACGGTGCACGAGGTCGACGAGGGGATCGACACCGGCCCGATCCTGGCTCAGGAACCGGTTGCGATTCTCCCCGGAGACACGGCGGACGTCCTGCTCGAGCGCCTCCACGCCGTCGAGCACCGGCTCCTGCCGCGCGTCGCTCGACAACTGGTCGACGAGCGTTTACGTTCGCGCGAGTGATTCGCCGCGCGCTCCTCTCCGCCTACGACAAGACCAGCCTCGACGCTCTCGCCCGCGGGCTGGCCGAGCTGGGCGTCGAGCTCGTCTCGTCGGGCGGAACCGCCCAGGTGATCCGGGAGGCCGGAGCTCCCGTCGTGACGGTCGAGGAGGTCACGGGCGTTCCCGAGATGCTCGACCACCGGGTCGTCACCCTCCACCCGAAGATCCACGGCGGCATCCTCGCCGACCGCCGCAAGGAGTCGCACCGGCTCGACCTCGAGCGGCACGGGATCGCGCCGTTCGATCTCGTAGTCGTCAACCTCTACCCCTTCGACGAGGTCGCCTGGCGCAAGGGTGTGCGTGAGGAAGAGGCGGTCGAGATGATCGACATCGGCGGCCCGGCAATGCTTCGCGCGGCCGCGAAGAACTTCATGCAGGTGGCGCCGGTCTGCTCCCCGGCCCAGTACGAGCCGGTGCTCGCCGAGCTACGCGAAACGGGCGAGATCTCGCTCGCGACGAGACGCTCGCTGGCAGCCACCGCCTTCGCGCACACCGCCGCCTACGAGGCCTCCATCATGCGCTGGTTCGCGGGACGGGAGCCCTTCCCGGAGCAGGTCGTGATCGCGCTCCGCAAGGAGCTCGACCTCGCCTATGGCGAGAACCCGCACCAGCGCGCCGCCTACTACAGCGAGGTCGGCGCAGCGCGCCATCTGCTCTCGAACGTCGAGCAGGTCTCAGGGCGCGAGCTGTCGTTCAACAACCTGAACGACCTCGCCGCTGCCCGCGCGCTGCTCGAGGAGTTCTCGCTGCCCGCCTGCGTGATCGTCAAGCACGCGAACCCGTGCGGCTGCGCCGTCGCGGCGAGCGTTGGCGAGGCCTACGACCTCGCCCTCGCCTCGGATCCGGTCTCCGCGTACGGCGGCGTCGTCGTGCTGAACCGCCCCGTGGACTCGGAGCTCGCCGAGCGCCTCGCCGGGCAGTTCGTCGAGGTGCTGCTGGCGCCCGGTTTCGACGACGACGCGCTCGGAAGGCTGCGCGAGAAGCCCTCGACGCGCATCCTCGCCAACAGTGAGCGCGGCTTCGCGGTCGTGGGCGAGCAGGACTACCGGCGGGTACCCGGCGGCATGCTCGTCCAGGACGCCGACACCGCCCTCGACGAGCGGGAAGCGATGGACGTCGTCTCGGAGGCGCAGCCCGACGAGCAGGCCTGGGGAGACCTGCTGCTGGCCTGGCGCGCCGTCAAGCACGTCGCGTCGAACGCGATCGTCGTCGCGAGGGAGCTCGCGACGATCGGCATCGGCTCTGGGCAGATGAGCCGCGTCGACGCCGTGCGCATCGCGATCGAGAAGGCCGGAGAGCACGGACACGAGCTCACCGGCTCGGCGCTCGCCTCGGACGCGTTCTTCCCGTTCCCGGACGGCCCGCAGCTGGCGCTCGACGCGGGCGTCCGAGCGATCATCCAGCCCGGCGGCTCGAAGCGCGACGAGGACGTGATCGCCGCCGTCGACCGAGCCGGGGCGGTGATGGTCTTCACCCATCGCCGCCACTTCCGCCACTAGCCGTCTACGCGAGCGCGCCGGCGACGGCGGTCTCGTAGGCGCTCACGTAGTCGGCAACCATTCGCTCCGCGGAGAAGCGCTCCTCGACGTAGGCGCGGCACTCCATCGGGTCGAGGACGTCTGCGGCCGAGAGAGCCTCGGCCATCTCCCCCGCGCTGTCGACGATGAGGCCGCTGCGACCGTGCTCGATGACCTCCGGCACCGCCCCGCACCGCGTCGCGATCACCGGCGTGCCGCAGGCCATGGACTCGATCATCACCAGCCCGAAGGGCTCCTCCCAGTCGATCGGGAACAGCGTGACGCGGGCGTTCTGCAGAAGGTCGATCTTCTCGTCGTGGGACACCTCGCCGAGGTACTCGATGCCCCACCCGAGTTTCGGCCGGACCTGCTCCTCGAAGTACTCCTTCTCCAGCGGCTCGCGCATCTTCCCGGCGATCTTGAGCGGCACGTCCAGCTCGCGCGCGACCTCGATCGCCCGGTGTGCCCCCTTGTCCTCCGAGAGGCGGCCGAGGAACAGGAGGTAGTCGCCGCGATGGGGCTGCACGGGATACGCCGTGAGGTCGAGGGCGTTCGGGCAGTTCGCGATCCAGGGGAGGCCCGGCCTCGGCCGGCGCTGGTTCATCGACAGGGAGATCAGCCCGACCCTCGGCGAGACGCGCGCGATCAGTTCGTAGATCGGTCCCGCCTCGCCGTCGAGCGGCCCGTGCACCGTGTGGACGACGGGCGTGTCGACGGCCCCGCCGAGCGCCGCGGCCGGGAGGCCGGAGTGGTCGTTCAGGACGTCGAACTCGTCCGCGTGCTGGAAGCAGGCGAGCGCGTGGTGGAGCTCAGGGAGCGCGAGCCCGATGCGACTGGAGGGCGCGACGTCGAAGACCGAGCGCAGCTCCGCCTTCGTCTTCGAGTCGGCCGATGCGAAGAGCGTGACGTCGTGGCCCGCGTCGACCAGGCCGTCGGCGAGCAGCGATACGACCCATTCGATGCCGCCGTAGCCGGTCGGCGGCACCGGGAACCAGACCGGGCTGAGCAGGCCGACGCGCGTCTCAGGACTCCTCGACCGACACCCGGCCGCCTTCGAGGCGGACGTCCCACGTCTTGTCGAACGCGCGCACGCCGGAAAGCTTGAGCGACCCGACCCAGGACGGCAACTCCTCGGGGGCCCTGGACACGAGCGCGTGCCGACGGTGGTCGGGCTCGAGCCCGAGCAGCAGCTGCAGGAGCAGCACCGGCGTGCCCGCAGCCCAGGCCTGCGGCCGGGTGGCGGTCGGGTAGGCGATCGGGAACGGGGTCTCGGTACGGGAGAAGCCGGCGAAGACCTCGGGCAGCGAGTGCTCGAAGTAGACGCTCGCGTCGAACATGCGCCTGACGATCCTGTGCGCCTCGGCGTGACGGCCGCTCCGGGCGAGGCCGAGCGCGATCAGCGAGTTGTCGTGCGGCCAGACGGTGCCGTTGTGGTACTCGAGGGGATTGAAGCCCGCGTCCGACTGGGACATCGTCCTGACGCCCCAGCCCGACCACAGGTCCTCGCCCATCAGCGCGTCGACGACTGCGTCGACGCGCTCTGGCGGCACGATCCCGCTCATCAGCAGGTGGCCGATGTTCGAGCAGAGCGAGTCGACGGGTTGCTTGTCCCGATCGAGCGCCAGCGCGTAGTAGCCGCCTCGCCGGTCGATCCAGAACGCCTCGTTGAAGCGTGTCCTCAGCTCGGCCGCCTCCCGCTCCAGCCGTTCGGCCAGCTCGCGGTCGCGCCACACCTCGCGAGCCAGCTCGGCCGTCCGGAGCTTCGCGTCGTAGACGTAGCCCTGTACCTCGACCGGGGCGATCGGTGACTCGGCGAGCCTCCCGTCGACGAACTTCTGCGACCCGCCGGAGTCCTTCCACGACTGGTTCTCGAGTCCGTGGCTCGAGCGGCGCTGGTACTCGACGAACCCGTCCCCGTCGAGGTCGCCGTGCGACTCGATCCACTCGAGCGCTCGCAGCGCCGGCCCACGCAGGTCGCTGACCAGCCCCGCGTCGTCGGTCCAGCGCCATACCTCGGAGAGCAGGACGAGGTAGAGCGGCGTGGCGTCGCAGGTCCCGTAGTAGCGCGGGAACCACGCCGTCGCGCCCTTGCCGTTGCGAACCTCGTGGACGATCTTTCCCGGCTCCGCGTCGATCTCCGGATCGTCTTCGAGCGCCTGCATCTCGCCGAGGGTGTGAAGCGCGCTCTGCGCGAGCTCGGGGCCGAAGAGAAGCGTCTGCAGGCACGTGATCAGCGTGTCGCGCCCGAACACGGCCATGAACCAGGGCATGCCCGCCGCGGGGAGCTGTCCGTGCTGCCCCGTGCCGCGCATACGCAGCGAGGCGAGATCCGACACCGAGCGCCCGAACGCCCGTCCCAGGTCGTCCCAGGTCGCCCGCAGCTGCGGCACCCTGAGCTGCCAGGCGGAGAGCGAGGCCCGGATCCGGTCGATCTCGTCGCCGAAGTGACGCTCCGCGGCCCGCGGCTGCACCTGGACGCCGTCCTGAACGGCGAACACGTCGATCCGCAGCTGCCAGCGCTCGCGGGGCTCCAGGGAGATCCGGTAGCGCACCGTTCCCTCCTCGACCTCGCCGCGCAGGGAGAACAGCACCTGCGTCTGACCGTCGAAGTCGTCGGTGGCGCTGAGCAGGAACCCGTTCTCCGCCTCGTCGAAGAAGGCCGGCACCAGCTCGGCCGCGAGCGCCCGGGCCGGGTCGCCGAGCGCGAGATCGAAGGCCTTGACCGCGAAGATGTCCGCGAAGTCGGTGCCGACGTCGACGGCCAACTCGAACTCGACCGGCCGATCGGCGTGGTTGACGAGGATCACGTGCTCCTGCATCCCGTCACCGACGAAGCGCCTCCGCGCGATCGAGACCTCGTCGGGACGCAGGCCGCCGACGGGGGGATTCCGCAGGAACCAGACCGAGGAGAAGTACTCGACCTTCCCCTGGGAGAGCAGGAGCGGCCGTGCGCCGTTGACGGTCAGCGCCAGGCGGGAGAGGAAGCGCGTGTCCGAGTCGAAGAAGCCGGTCGTCGGCTGCCCGAGGTCGCCGAACTCGTCCGACACGCAGAAGGTCGCGCCCTCGAGAATCGTGATCTGCGTCACGCCGTTTCTACTCGTCCCGGACGATGAGCTCCTGGCTCCCCTGTTGGAGGGGCTTGAGGACGATCTCGTCGATGTTCACGTGCGCCGGCCTCGTCACGGCGAAGACGATGCAGTCGGCGACGTCGCCCGGCGTCACGTACCTCACACCCTGGTAGACGGCCTCCTTCTTGCCGAGATCCCCCTTGAAGCGGACGTCGGAGAACTCCGTGTCCCCCACCATGCCGGGGTCGACGGTGGTGACGTGGATCTGGCCGACGAGCTCCTTGCGGAGCATCTCGGTGAGCACCCGGACGCCCCACTTCGAGACGACGTAGCCGGAGCCGTAGCGGTAGGCCTCCCGCCCGGCCCAGGAGCCGAGGTTGACGATGTGGCCCCGCCCGGCCTCCATGTGCCGGTGAACGAGCTTCGTCATCCGCATCAGGCCGAGGACGTTCGTCTCGAGCATCGTCCGGTCGTCGTCCTCCTCGCTCTCGACGACGGGGGCCCGGCCCAGGGCCAGCCCGGCGTTGTTGACCAGGATGTCGACCCGGCCGCCGAGCCCCTCGGCGGCGTACTCGACAAACGTCTCGCAGCTGGCCGGGCTCGTCACGTCGAGCTCGTGGACGACGTGGCCGCTGCCGGCCAGCTCGCCCGCCACCGCCTCGAGCCGGTCGAGCCTGCGAGCCCCGATCGCGAGCCGCGCGCCCTCGTCCGCGAGTGCGATCGCGGTTGCCCGGCCGATGCCGTTCGAGGCGCCCGTGACGATCGCGGTCGTCCCAGCAAGGCTCACGCGGGAGACCTTATCCGCCGAGTCTACGGAGCGTTCGCTCGGCCTCCTCGGCCAGCGTCCGCACGATCTCGCCCGCCGGCGCGAGCTCACGGACGAGGCCGACGCCCTGCCCGGCGTAGAGCGCGAGCGCCTCGAGCTCGCCCTCGGTGCCGACTTCCGGGTCGTTGACCGCGTAGCGGACGACCTCCGAGCCGTCCCCTGCACGCGCGATGACCTCGCCTTCGCCGGGCCGCCGGCCCGGCGGGGGCCGCCCCGCCTCCTCCCAGCGACGAACGGTGCTGTTCCGCAGGGTTCGCAGCGACGCGTTCTCCCAACCAACGTCGAAGAGCTGCGAATAGACGGTGTCCGTCTCGCCCGCGCCGAGGAGCAGCTGCTTGTACTGGTCGTGCAGGCCGGCCTCCACGCTCGCGACGAAGCGCGTGCCCAGCCAGGCCCCTGCGGCGCCGAGCGCGAGCGCCGCGGCCAGCCCGCGCCCGTCGGCGATCCCGCCCGCGGCGATCACCGGCACCGGCGCCACCGCGTCCACGACGGCCGGCACGAGCGCCATCGTCGAGACCTGGCCCCAGACATGGCCTCCCGCCTCCTGACCCTGGGCGACGACGACGTCCACCCCGTCGGCGACGACGCGGCGCGCCTCATCGGCGCTCCCGACCGTGCAGAGGACGGTGCCGCCCGCGCGGTGGATCGGGCCGACCAGCGGCGCCGGATCGCCCCAGAAGAGCGAGACGATGCGGACGCCTTCCTCGAGCAGGATCTCGAGACGTTCGTCCTGCGGCCACTCGAGGACGAGGTTTCCCGCGAAGGGCCGATCGGTCAGAGCCCTCGTCGAGCGGACGAGCTCACGCAGGTCGTCCGGCTCGAGCCAGCTCGCCTGGAACGTCCCCAGGGCGCCCGCGCTCGAGACCGCCGCCGTGAGGCCGGCGGTCGCTGCGACCGGCGCCTGCACGATGGGGAGATCGATCCCGAGCGCGTCGCAGAGCGGCGTGCGCAGGCTCACGGTTCCGCGCTACGGCGGACGACGGCCGAGACCAGATCGGTGAGGTCGGCCTCGGGGTGTCGGCCGCGCACGATCCCGACCAGATAGGAGACGACCGGCGCGTTCGTACGGTCGCCGCTCCCGTGAGCGGCGATACGTGCCAGCTCGAGGATCTCGTCCACGTCCTGCTTGCTCAGAGGAATCGAGGCGGGGACGTCGCCGACGGCCTCGGCGAGATCGCTCCGTGCCTGCTCGATCCACTCGTTCACCCACGCAAGCCTACCGCTCTCGAGCCGCCGATCACGAGCAGCACGTGGGGCACGATCGCGAGCACGTAGAGGCCGGCGAACGTGAGCCCCAGGGCCGGGTAGCCGCCGAAGGTCAAGGCGATACCGCCCAGGGCGCCGCCGACCAGATAGCCGAACTGCGTCGCGGATGCTCGGACTCCCATTGCGGCCACGGCCCTTCCCGGCGCTGCGTCGAGCCCGAACGCGCTACCCGAGATCGTGCGGCCCGCGTTGAGGAAGACGTAGGCGGCGAGAAGGAGCACGGAGACCCAGACGGCCGGGCGAACGACGCCGATCAGGGCGGCGACACACGCCGCGCCGAGCGCCAAAGCGACGAGCAAGGGCCCCGAGGCGCGGTCGATCCAGCGGCGAAAGAGGAGGCTGCTCGGGAGGTAGGCGACGAAGACGAGACCGAGGAGCAGCCCGGTGGTGCCGAGTGAGACGCCGTACGACTCGATCAGAAGCGCGCCCGAGTAGACGAGCATTCCGGTCCACGCCGAGAAGGCGAGAAGCTCTCCGATCGCCCAGGCGCGAACCACGCTGTCTCGCAGGACGAGCCGCAGGCCGCCGACGGTGCCGGCCGACGGCAGGCGCACGTCGGGCAGCGGCAGGACGAGCAGGAACGCCAGGGCTGCGGACGTGAGCGGCAGGGCGATCCACGCGAGCCGCCAGGACACCTCGCCGACGAGCCCGACGAGCGGCATCCCGAACAGCCAGGCTGCCGCCTGACCGCCGAACACGATCGAGAGCGCGTCCGCGCGTCGACCCGGATCGATCCAGGCGGTCGTCCCGGCGACCGCGCCCGAGAGGAGGACCGCCACGGCGACCCCGAGCAGCGCCTGGGCAAGGGCGAGCACGGCGAAGGTCGGCGCGGCAGCGCTGACGGCCGCGGCGATTGCGAGCAGAGCCAGCCCGGCCAGGAGCAGCAGCCTCAGCCCGCTCCGCGCTGCGAGCGGTGCGACGCCGAGCGCCGTGACGCCTGCGACCGCCCCCGCCACCGACCGGAGCTGACCGGCCGCCGCCGTGGAGACCGAGAACTCGCGCGCCACCGAGACGAGGATCGGCGAGAGAACGAGCGTCCCTGCCTGGTTGGCGAACAGGCAGAGCGAGAGCGTCAGCGCCCGGCGAAGCATCACGACGTCTCGGGACAGGACGGCACGGAGGGAGATACGGTTCGCACGGGCAGCACACCTTGCCCCATTTCGGACCTGGCTCGGGAAGGAGACGGATGTCGGACGAGCTCGCACGGTTTCGGCTCGACGGCCGCGTCGCGGTCGTCACCGGCGGCACCGGGGGGATCGGGCTGCCGCTCTCGAAGGCGCTTCGAGCCGCCGGCGCCGGCGTGGCGATCGTCGGGCGGACACAGGAGGGAACCGAAGCGGCAGCCGAAGAGGTCGGGGACGGAGCGATCGCGGTCGTCGCCGACGTGACCGCCAAGGCGGAGGCCGACCGCCTGATCGCGGAGACCGTCGAGCGCCTCGGCCGCGTGGACATCCTCGTCAACGGCGTCGGCGGCGGCATCGGAGAGGTCCTGAGCCCCGCCCAGGACTTCCCGGAGGACGACTGGCGCTGGGTGATGGCGCTCAACCTCGACTCGGCGCTCTTCCCCTCGCAGGCGGCCGCCCGGGCGATGATCGCCGCCGGCCACGGCGGCTCCATCCTCAACATCTCCTCGGTCCGCGGCCAGCTCGCGCTGCGCGCCGGCTTCTCGCCCTACGTCGCCGCGAAGGGCGCGATGAACATGCTCACCAAGCAGCACGCCGTCGAGTGGGCCCCGCACGGGATCCGCGTGAACGCGATCTCGCCGACGTTCGTGCGGACGAAGCAGGTCGAGAGCCTGCTCGCCGACGAGGCCTTCTACACCTCGCTCGTGAACAGGATCCCGCTCGGACGCATCGCCGACCCGGACGACCTCGTCGGAGCGGCACTCTTCTTCTGCTCGGACGCGTCCGCCTTCGTGACAGGCCAGATCCTGACGATGGACGGCGGCCTGACCGCCTGCCAGTAGTCACGGCCCGGGGCCGCACGCAGCGCATATCCTCAGCCACGGAATGAGGGTCGGCGTCGCCAGGGAGACCGTGGCCGGGGAGCGGCGTGTCGCCCTCGTTCCGGACGCGGCCACGCGCCTGGAGGGCCTGGGCGCCCGGCTCGTGGTCGAGAGCGGCGCGGGCGTCGGCGCCTCGTTCACCGACGAGACGTACGCCGCGGCGGGCGCGGAGATCGCGCCCGATGCGACCGCCCTCTACGCAGGCTGTGACCTGATCGTCAAGGTGCAGAAGCCCTCGGCCGGGGAAATCGAGCGGCTCCGCGACGGCCAGGTGCTCGTCTGCTTTCTCCAGCCGCTCGTCAACACCGACCTCGTCCGGGCGATCGCCGAACGCGGAGCGACCGCCTTCTCGATGGACGTCATCCCGCGGATCACGCGTGCCCAGTCCATAGACGCGCTCTCTTCGCAGGCGACCGTCGCCGGCTACAAGGCGGTGCTGCTCGCGGCCGAGCGCCTGCCGCGCTTCGTCCCGATGCTGACGACGGCCGCCGGCACGATCCGGCCGGCGAAGGTGCTCGTTCTCGGCGCCGGCGTGGCCGGCCTGCAGGCGATCGCGACGGCGCGCCGTCTCGGGGCGGTCGTCTCGGCCTTCGACACGAGAGCCGTCGTCCGCGAGCAGGTCGAGAGCCTCGGCGCGACCTTCCTCGAGCTGGCGGTCGAGGGCGAAGAGACCTCGGGCGGCTACGCGACGGAGCTCTCCCAGGAGCAGCACGAGCGCGAGCAGCAGCTGATCGCGGCGCACGTCGCGGAGGCTGACGCGGTCATCACGACCGCCGCCATCCCGGGCCGACCCGCGCCCGTCCTCATCTCGGGCTCCGCGGTCGCGGCAATGCGTGACGGCTCGGTGATCGTGGACGTCGCCGCGGAGACCGGCGGGAACTGCGAGCTGACCGTGCCGGGCGAGGTCGTCGAGCGGCACGGCGTCACGGTCGTCGGCCTCCTCAATCTCCCCTCTGCGATGCCGCAGGACGCGAGCCGGATGTACTCACGGAACATCCAGGCGCTGCTCGGCCTGCTGGTGGCGGACGGCCGGCTCGAGCTCGACTTCGACGACGAGATCGTCCGCGAGACGTGCGTCGCCCACGGCGGCCGTGTGACGCGCGAGGAGGTGGTCGGCATGAGCCGCACCGTGTGCCTTTGCCAGCCCATGCCGGTTCCTCGGGCACCGCTCTCGGTGGCGGGCCGGAGGGCACAGTACGGGAGTACGGGCCCGGAAGGCCGGGTGCCGAGAGCGGGGGCAGGCGGCGGCGGAGCCCGGCTTCGCCGGGCGGGAGCCGCCGCCGGCGAGGGATCGGCATGAGCGCGACGTTGATCGCCTCGATCACGGTATTCGCGCTCTCCGTGTTCCTCGGCATCGAGCTGATCTCGCGCGTGCCGACGCTGCTGCACACGCCGCTCATGTCCGGTACCAACGCGATCCACGGCGTCGTCCTAATCGGCGGGATGATCATCCTCGGCTCGGCCGACTCGGGTCTCGAGCAGACGCTCGCCTTCGTCGCCGTCGTCTTCGGGACGGTGAACATCGTCGGCGGCTTCCTCGTCACCGACCGCATGCTCGACATGTTCAAGCGAAAGCCGCGGGAGGAGACGCAACGGAAGGAATGACCGTCCCGCTCGCGCTCTCGCAGAACGTCGTCAACCTCATGTACGTCGTCGCCGCGATCGGCTTCATCGTCGGCATCAAGCGCCTGTCCTCGCCGACGACGGCCCGCTCGGGCAACCTGATCGCCGCGGCCGGGATGCTGGTCGCGGTCGCGTTCACGTTTGCCTCGCCGGCAGTCGACTCCTACGGGCTCATCCTCGGCGGGATCGCGGTGGGAACCGTCATCGGCGTCGTCTCCGCCCGCCAGGTGAAGATGACGGCGATGCCGCAGATGGTGGCGCTGTTCAACGGCGTCGGCGGCGGGGCTGCGGCCCTGATCTCGGCAGCGGAGTTCCACCGGCTCGCGCCTGACTCCGGGGCGATCGCAGGTGACACCCTCGGCGCGCTCCTCTTCTCGGCGCTCATCGGCTCGATCAGCTTCTCCGGCTCGATCGTCGCCTTCGCGAAGCTCCAGGAGCTCCTTCCCGGTCGGCCGCTCACGTTCCCGGCCCAGCAGGCCGTCAACGCAGCGCTGTTCGCCGCCGCGGTTCTCTTCGCCGTCCTCGCGGGCGCGACCGAGAGCGGGATCTGGATGGTGCTTCTGCTGGTGGCCGCGCTCGTCTTCGGCACGCTGCTCGTCCTGCCGATCGGCGGCGCCGACATGCCGGTCGTGATCTCGTTCCTGAACGCGTTCACGGGGCTCGCGGCCGCCGCGACCGGCTTCAGCCTCCAGAACAACGCGCTCATCATCGGGGGCACGCTCGTCGGCGCGTCGGGAACGCTGCTCACGATCATGATGGGGCGCGCGATGAACCGCTCGCTCGCGAACGTCCTCTTCAGCGCCTTCGGCGCCGCGCCGAGCGGCGGAGCGGCCCCGGTCGCAGGCACGGACGGGCAGACCGTTCGCGAGACGACACCCGACGACCTCGCCGTCATGCTGGCCTACGCGCGGCAGGTGATGATCGTTCCCGGCTACGGGCTCGCGGTCGCCCAGGCACAGCATGCCGTCCGCGAGCTCGCGGATGTCCTCGAGGGCAAGGGCGTCGCCGTGAAGTACGCGATTCACCCGGTGGCCGGCCGCATGCCGGGGCACATGAACGTCCTGCTCGCCGAGGCCGACGTCCCGTACCCCCAGCTCCTGGACATGGACGAGGCCAACCCGGAGTTCCCGCGCACGGACGTCGCGCTCGTCATCGGCGCGAACGACGTCACGAACCCGGCCGCGCGAACCGACACGACGAGCCCGCTCTTCGGCATGCCGATCCTCGACGTGGATCGCGCCGACCACGTCGTCGTCCTCAAGCGCAGCATGGCGGCCGGCTTCGCCGGGGTCGACAACGAGCTCTACTTCAATCCGCGAACGGCGATGCTCTTCGGGGACGCGAAGGCCTCGCTCGAGCAGCTCGTCGCCTCGGCGAAACAGGTCGCCTGACCCGGAACATCCGCCCGTTCTGATCGTCTAAGGGAGTGATGCGCCGAATCGCGCTCCCCCTCCTCCTCGCGCTGGCCGTCCTCGGGCTGGCGGCCGCGTGCGGCGGCGGCGACGAGGGCGCCGGGACGACGCAGACCCCGGCGACCGAGCCGCCGCCCGCGACGGAGACGGAGGCGCCTGCGACGACCGGCGAGACGCCGACCGAGCCCGATGAGACGATCACCATCGACGAGACGCTGAACCTGCGCGTCTACCTGACGCGAGACGACACGATCGGCGTCGTCAGTCGCCTCGTGCCCCAGACCGAGGCAGTCGGCCGGGTGGCCATGGAGGAGCTCCTCGGTGGCCCGACCGGGCAGGAGCAGGAGATCGGCTTCTCGACCCAGATCCCGGACGGCACCGAGCTGCTCGACCTCTCGGTGGCGGACGGCGTCGCCACCGTCAACCTGTCGAGCACCTTCGCGGAAGGCGGGGGCTCGGCGACGATGTTCGCCCGGCTCGCTCAGGTCGTCTACACGCTGACCCAGTTCCCGACTGTGCAGAGCGTCGAGTTCCAGCTCGACGGGGAGCCCGTCACGACGTTCTCGAGCGAGGGGATCGTCCTCGACGGCCCCCAGACGCGTGAGGACTACGAAGACGTGACGCCGCCGATCCTCGTCGAGACGCCGACGCCGTTCGCCACGGTCTCGAGCCCACTGACCATCGCCGGAACCGCGAACGTGTTCGAGGCGACCGTCTCCTATTCGCTCGAGGATGCAACCGGCGCCGAGATCACGAGCGGCTTCACGACCGCGACCTGCGGCACCGGCTGTCGCGGAACGTTCGAGGTGTCGGTTCCGTTCGAGGCTGGCGGCGTGTCCGAGGGGACGCTCGTTGTCTTCGAGTCGTCCGCCGAGGACGGCTCCCGCATTCACGTCGTCGAGATCCCGCTCACTTTCGCGGAGTGATCGCCGGGCTCCCGGAGCCGGTCGCCCGGTACCTCGCAGCGCTCGGCTCTCGACCCGCCGCGACCGAGCTCGCGTTCTCGGGCAGTGGAGCGATCCACCAGGCGCTCGTCGGACGTGCCGGCCTGTGGCTCCCGCTTCGCTTCGAGGCCCGCCTGCGCCCCGGCCGTTCGTTCGTCTGGCAGGCAACCGCACGCGTCGTGGGGATCCGCAGGAGAGCGGTCGAGGAGTACCGAGCTGGCCGCGGGCGGCTTGCCGCCGGCGGGCGGAGCCTCGAGGGCGAGTCGGTCGACCGCGCCGAGTACGCGCTTCTCTGGGCCTGGTCGCTGGCGCTCGCACCGGCCGAGTCGGCCCGCGTGACCGGGGTGTCCTGGGAGCGGGTCGACGACGGCACGGCTCGCATGTTGTTCCCCTACGGAGCCGAGACCTGGGAAGCGACGCTCCGCTTCGACCCCGCGACCGGTCTGCTCTCCCGCTTCGAGACGAAGCGCTACGAGCTCCGGGCCGGCTTCGTCCGCGCCTGGGCGATGGAGCTCGACGGCTTCGCCGACCTCAACGGTCGCCTGGCGCCGACCGGCGTACGGATGCTCTGGGAGGAAGACCCGGTAACGAGGCTCGAGCTCGAAGAGCTTGCCCTCGCCCTCTAGTCAAGGGGCGATCCGCAACAAGTTCGTGCCGACCTCTCCACAGCCGAATGGCCGGCCAGGCGACCCGACGCGGCCTCATCCCTGTCCGAAGCGGCCAGTCAGCTGGAGGTCCGCGCCGGTCCCACGATCTGGTCTCGAGACCCTACTCGGTCGTCCCGAAGTTGGGCTCGGGGTCGCAGCCAAAGGGAGATGTGGGTCGGTTGCATCGTCTCGTGGATGATGGTGCCGAGGTCGGCCCCGAGTTGGTTGAGGTCGACCTCGTCGCGGAGGCGCTGGCTGAATGCGTTGAGGGTCTGTTCGGCGTCGTAGCCTTGCCGGTAGAAGCGGCGGTCGACGAGTTCCTGGATTCGTCGTCGGGCCGGGCGGAAGAGGGCGGCCACGGCGAGGGTGGAGCCGGCGATTGCGAGGTCGTTTCCGCGGGTCAGGCTGCTGAAGGCCGCCTGGAGGCCGATGACGATCCCGAAGTACAGTCCTGCGAGCAGAGCAGTGAGTGCGAGGTAGACAACTGTCCGATTGATGATGCGATCGATGTCGTAGAGGCGGTGGCGCAGGATCGAGAAGCCGACTGCGATCGGGATCGTTGCGATTGCAATGACGATCAGAGCTTCCCAGGCATCGCCGACTGGCGGAATCCACCAGAATAGGATCGGACCACTGAGGAAGGCGGCGGCTAGAAGCCCGCAAGCAGCTACCACCCACTTGATCTGCTCGCGCTCCACATCACGCGAACGACGGAAGCGCCTCAGGAGCGAAACGGCGGCCACGATAATGGTGAGAAACACAAGGAAGAACGAAACGGTTGACGACGCTTCGAGGATCGATCTCGCGTCCTCGATTCCAAACGGATTCTCGACCGTGTCGAACTCTTGAAGCGGGCCTGGTCTGATCATCTCGCTGATGACAGCCAGCAGGATCGCGCCGCAGGCGAGCCACGCGGCCGGCCGCCAGCGCCGCGACAACAGCCGACCGCTCGGAAACAGCAAGAGGAGAAACGTGACAAGCCCGAACAGAGGGATCGCGAACAGCCACGACTGCACCCAGGCCACCTCTTTCCCGGCCGGCAGGCTCCCGGGCTCGGTGAACAGGGCGTACTCCGCATAGCCGGAAGCGAAGGCCACGACCGCCAACGCCAGCCCTGTCCCGACCAAGAGCCAACCGATTCGGTTCTCGGGGCGGCGCGAGGCCACAAGCGCACCGACGATCGGAAATGCGAACAGTGCCACCCCGAAACTCGCATCCGAGACACGAGACCCAAGAGTCGCACCACCGCTCGAAGTCGAACGGCCCAGAACCAAGAAAACGGCCGCACCAATCGTCAACGCGAGCGAAAGGGCGCAAACCGACCAGGCGAGGCGGGCAGTTCCGCGGGCGCTCAACCGTTGCCTCCGGGGGTCACACGCCTCACGCATCCCTAGCAAGTATCCGCACGAAACGTCCCAAGAACGTTACGAGACCCGGGTAGTCGTAGGCGCCGACCGCAGCCGCCGAATGCCCGACCGCTCCCGGGACGGCCAGCCCAACGTCGTGTCCGGCCGCGAAACCGTCTCCGGGCAAGCCTCTTCCGTCGTCGCTACCAGCTGCGGCCCGGGCGGACTATCCGACTGCTCGATGCTCTCGGAGCTCTCGGACGAAGAGACGAGCTGGAACGACCGGGCCTCGTACAACTCCCTCGCCTTGTCCTCGGCCCGCCGTTCGATCTCCGCCTCGATCCGGGACGCGTCGCTGATCACCCTGGCCCGCACGTCGGTCTCCCGCTCGACGATCTCCAACATGCGCCGGGAGGTCAGCGGCATCCGGGCCTGGCCGCGCGCGTCAAGGAACGGCACCAGCGACGACAGCAAGTCGTCCGTGTGCTCCCAGAAGCCGTCCGGGTCGGGCGGCGGGTCGAACACGGCGCACCGCGGACAGATGTGCTCGCCGTCCAGCTGGCGCAGCTGCTCGATCGCCTTCAGCCTCTCCCCGGGCGTGACGTCTTCGGCGAAGATCACCGCTTCCAGGACGGGGCGCAGGTCGCTGGTCACGCGCCCTGCTCCTCCCTGATCCGGCGCAGCTGATCCGCCAGGCCCGCCCCCGCCATCGCCTGCGCGAAGTCCGCGCGCGACTTGGGGGTCATGCCGAAGTCCTGCAGCCAGGTGCGAAGCTCGCCCGACAGCTTGCGCCGGAAGTCGATCAGTTTGCGCGCCTCGCCCGCGGACGTCTCCACCCGGCCGTCCGTCAGCGCCCGGTCGATCCGCTTGATCAGGCTTCGCAGCCGGACGATCTCCTCCGCGGCCAGGCAGTCCGGCGGGATCACGTGCGGCATCTCCAGCAGGGCCTCGATCTCCTCCTGCTCGGGCTTCGACAGGGGCAGGCGCCTGCGGCTGTACAGGCCGTGCGTGAGACGGCTCGTGTTGCCGACCAGGCCCGGGCGGATCACCGGCTTCGGCGGGTGATGCTTGACGCCCCGTTTGCCGCTGCCGTTCGTCCCCGTCATGGCGGTCAGAGTAGGTCGGCCAGCGGCCGGACGTGCTCCCGTTTCCATCCCGTTTCCATAACGCCCCTTTCGCAGCCAGAACGGTAAACACGCGGGCACGAAAAAGGGCCTGCTTCCAGGCCCTTCGTGAGTACCCCCAGCGGGATTCGAACCCGCGATCTCCGGCTTGAAAGGCCGGTGTCCTAGGCCACTAGACGATGGGGGCGGGACGGACCTACCGTAGCGCAGACCCGAATCGCTCACGGCCCCGAGTAGGCTCGCGGCATGCGCAGGTCGCTCGCCGTCTTCGGGCCGGTGCTGAGGAACGGCGATCTCCGGCCCGTCTCGGCCGCCTTCGCCGGGTTCCAGGCGGCCGAGTTCGCGGTCTGGGTCGCGATGCTGGTGTACGCCTTCGACCGTGGCGGGACGACGACAGCCGCCGTCGTGGCGGTCGTCCAGCTCGTTCCGTCGGCGATCGCGGCTCCGATCGGGGGCGCTCTCGCCGATCGATACCCTGCGGCCCGCGTCCTCGCGCTCGGCTACCTCGGCCAGGCGCTAACGCTCGGGGTGACCGCCGTCGCGATCCTCGCCGACGGCCCGCCGGTGCTCGCCTATGCCCTATCCGCCGTCGCGGCTGCGGCGACGACGATCACGCGGCCGACGCAGGCAGTGCTGCTACCCGAGATCTCCAGACGCCCCGTGGAGCTGACCGCGGCGAACGTCGTGACCGGCTGGATCGAAACGAGCATGGCGCTCGCCGGGCCGGCGATCGCGGGAGCGATACTCGCCGTCTCCTCGCCCGGACTGGTGTTCGCGGTCTTCGCGGCGGTGACGGCAATCTCGACTGTTCTTGTCCTACCTCTGGCTCTAAGGACGCCCGCCCGCCCCGGCGGCGTCGAGGCCGCAGTTGGCCCCCGCGAGGAGCTCGCAGCCGGTTTTCGTGCGATCATGAGGAGCCCGCCGACCCGTGTTCTCGTCGGTGCCTTGTCGCTCGCGTACGTGGTCTGGGGCGCCTTTGACGTGCTGGCCGTTGTTCTCGCGATCGACGTCCTCGACATCGGCAACGCGGGCGCCGGCTACCTGACGGCCGCTTTCGGCGCGGGCAGTATCGCCGGCGCGTTCGCAACCGTGGCTCTCGTCGGCCGCCGACGGCTCGTGCCCCCTCTCCTCCTCGCCGCGCTGCTCTGGGGCGTGGCGTTCGCATTCGTCGGCTTCTCGTCCAAGGCGTGGATCGTCTTCGCACTCCTCGTCGCCGCAGGAGCAGGCCAGGCTCTGCTCGAGGTCGCAGGCCGTACGCTGCTCCAGCGCATCTCGCCCCCCGACGTTCTCGCCCGCATCTTCGGGATCCACGAAGGGTTGACGATGTGCGCGCTCGCGATCGGATCGATCCTGGTTCCTCCGCTCGTGGCGCTCGGCGGCGCGGAGCTGGCGTTCGCGGCCACGGGAGCCCTTCTGCCGGCGTTCGTCCTCCTCTTCTACCGTCGATTGATGAGGGTCGATGCCGCCGCCACCGTCCCGATCGTCGAGATCTCGCTTCTGCGGACAACGCGGATCTTCGGGCTGCTGACCCCGCCCGCGCTCGAAGGCGTCGCCCGTAACCTGGTCCCGCTCGCCGTGCCTGCCGGGAAGACGATCATCCAGCAGGGCGACGAGGGCGACCGCTACTACGTCATCGCCGGCGGACAGGTCCAGATCACGATCGACGGCGCGCCCGTCGCGAGGCTCGGCCGGGGCGAGGGGTTTGGCGAGGTGGCCCTCCTCCGCAACGCCCCGCGGACTGCGACTGTCACCGCTGCCGTGGACACCGACCTCTACGCACTCGACCGAGAGCCCTTCCTGATCGAGGTGACAGGCCATGCCGGCGCGGCCGCGGAAGCCGAGGCAGTAGCCGACGAGCGGGCCCGCGCGCCTGCTTGACGGGAGAACGCCTCGCCGTCATCCGTACAATCGGCGGAGGGGCGGTTAGCTCAGCTGGGAGAGCGCCTGCCTTACAAGCAGGAGGTCGCTGGTTCGAACCCGGCACCGCCCACACGGAAAGGCCCGCCCAGGCGGGCTTTTTCGTTCCTGGAGAGCTCTCCGTGCGCGTCGCGGAAGCCGGCTGGAACCGTTTTGGAACCGTCAGCCTGCCGTCTACCTGTGGGTGTGGGGTCGCATGGGGGCCCCATAGGGTCGTCGGATCACGGTGCCATCCCGACCTACCCTGCTGACGCCTAACGGAGAAAATAGCCCTCGGCGAGTCCTGTTATGCCTGAGACCCAGCTCGCTTCCGGCGAGCAATATCAGGCCCCGCGGAGTTGGGCAGAGAAGGCCTACCAGAATCTGATCTACTTCAACGAGGTCGACAAGGGTGGCCACTTCGACTCTTGGGAGCAGCCGCAACTCTTCTCGGAGGAGGGCCGCGCCGCCTTCAGCTCCTTGCGAGGGAGAGGCGGAGGACGTATTCCGACATCGTCGACAGCGACTACGCAATCTGGGTGCGGTCGAGGCGAGCCGTGCGTACGAGACAGGAGGTAGGAGATGAGTTTCGTCTCTCGTGGCTTTCGCGGCCGGCGGCGCGACGCCGACCCCGCGCGCGTCCCGCCGGGCCAGTACATCACCGACGACTTCCCGGTTCTGTCCGCGGGTCCTACGCCGCACACCCCGCTCGCGGAATGGACCTTCACGGTCCGCGGGGCCGTAGAGGAGCAGCGGTCGTGGACGTGGGAGGAGTTCGCGGCCCTTCGTTCCGAGACCGTCACGGTCGACATTCACTGCGTGACGAAGTGGTCGAAGCTCGACACTGTTTGGACCGGAGTTCCTGTGGACGTGCTGCTCGAGGACACTAGCCCGAGCGGCGACTACGTCACGGCCTGGAGCGACGGTGACTATACGACCAACCTCCCGCTCGAGGACGTCACCGAGGGAAAGGCCTGGATCGCGTTCGCGTACAACGACGAGCAGCTCGATCCGGAGCACGGCGGCCCCGCGCGGTTGCTCGTCCCGCACCTGTACTTCTGGAAGAGCGCAAAGTGGGTGCGCGGGCTCGAGCTCAGGGACGAGGACGAGCCGGGCTTCTGGGAGAATAACGGCTACCACAACTACGGCGACCCATGGCGAGAGCAACGGTACTGGGGCGACTGAGCTGGCAGGTCGCGACCGTCGTCGAGCTGCTCGACGAGACGCCCCAGGTCCGCAGCATCGTGCTCGAATGTCCCGACTGGCCCGGGCATCAGGCCGGCCAGCACGTGGACGTCCGCCTCACCGCCGAGGACGGCTATCAGGCGCAGCGCAGCTACTCGATCGCGTCGCAGCCCGACGGCACCCGCATCGAGCTCACCGTCGAGCGACTCGACGACGGCGAAGTCTCCCCCTACCTGACGGACGAGCTCCGACGGGGCGACCAGGTCGAGCTCCGTGGCCCCGTCGGGGGCTACTTCGTCTGGGAGCCTTCACAGGGCGGGCCGCTGCTGCTCGTCGCCGGCGGCTCGGGCGTCGTGCCGCTGATGGCGATGATCCGAGCGCGGGACGCTGCCCGGAGCGACGCCGAGACGCGCCTGCTTACGTCCTCGCGCGGCTGGGAGAACATCATCTACCGCGACGAGCTCGAGCGCCTCGGCGGTGACGGCCTCACGGTCGTGCACACGCTGACGCGGTCGCACCCACCCGGCTGGACGGGCTACGCGCGGCGCGTCGACGCCAAGATGCTCGCCGAAGTCGGCCCGACTCCGGCCGAGCGGCCGGGGGTCTATGTCTGCGGCCCGACGCCGTTCGTCGAGGCCGTGGCCGAGGCGCTCGTGCAGCTCGGGCACGAGCCACACCGCGTCAGGACCGAGCGCTTTGGACCGACGGGAGGCTGAGAGATGGACGCCCTAATGCTGGATGGCAACGCGGTCGCCGGTCTCCTCCACGAGGTGTTCGCCGTCGAGATGACCACGGCGATCGGGACGTGCAATACGTGTGGCGCGACTGACGCGGTCGGGGCGCTCTACGTCTTCCGTGGCGCCGGAATCGTCATGCGCTGCCCACACTGCGACAACGCCCTCGTGACGATCGTCAGAGACGACACACGTGTGTGGATCGGCTTCAGCGGAGTCCGCATGCTGCAAGTCACCGTCTAGCCTGCGCCGCATCTCGCTGCGAGAAGCTGAGGGGTGCGTGTGAGCGGCCAGCCGAGCTTGCTCCAGCCGACCAGGAGCACGCCGGCAGTGAGGGAGCCGTAGACGCCCGAGGTTAGATCGCTCGCGGTGTCGGCCGCGTCCTTGACACGGGTCTCACCGGTCCACTGGTCGGGCCACCACCCGATAACCTCCCAGCCGCCGGCGATTGGGTTGCGGTGGTTGGCTGCCCGGTGCAGCGCCGGTTCGACTGGGTGCGTTCGTCGCGGCGGTTTGGGGGAGCTCGGCGCGGCTGCGGTCGCGATGCTGCATCCCTGTCTCCTTCCCGTGAGTTGGTCAGGCCGGGGAGCCGAGACCGCTGCCGTGCGGTGTCGGCTCGATCGGAATGGCTGAGGGGCAGTCGGGAGCCGCAGGGTCGAGTCGGACCGGTGGCAGGCTCGGCGCCGGGAACTCCGCAGCGGGTTCTGCTCGCCGTGCGAGTCCGAGCGCCGCTCCTGCACCGGCGATTGCAAGTGCGGCCGCAACGATGATCGCCGCACGGAAGGCGTTGGTTGAGCCGGTGATGAACTCTTGTCCGTCTTGGCCGAGCGTGAGCGGCACGAGGTCGGGATTGTCGGTGCGCGCGGCGAAGACGAGGGAGACGACGAGCCCGAGGACCGCTGCGCGGCGAGGCTACCGAGGCGGGAGGAGGTGGCGTTGACGCCAGCGGCGATGCCGGCTTGGCTTTCCGGGATCGTGGTCAGGGCAGCGGCCGTGATCGGGGCGACGATCATTGAGAGTCCGAGGCCGTACAGCAGCAGGCCGGGAAGCAGCCCGTCCCAGAGGTTGCGATCGTCGACCAGGAGCCAGAGCAGCATGCCCGCGGCAAGAAGCAGCGGACCGGCTACCAGGAATGGCCTGGGGCCATACCGGTCGGCGAGCCTGCCGAAACGAGGCGCCAGAACGAGCAGCACTACGGTCGAGGGCAGCAGCAGCAGTCCCGCCTCGAAAGGCGTGTAGCCGATGACGGACTGAAGAAAGAGACCGAGAAAGAACATCGAGCCAGCGAGCGCCCCGTAGACGAGGAACGTCTCGACGTTGACGAGAGTGAAGTCGCGGTTGCGAAACAGGCCGAGCGGCAACAGCGGCTCGCGTGCCCGCCGTTCGCGGAGGAGGAAGCTTGCCAGCGCGGCGACGCCGAGGGCGAACGCCCATGCGACGTCCGCGAATCCCTGCTCGCCTGCCTGCACGAGCCCGTAGGTGACGAAGCCGATGCCGACGCCAGCGAGCGCGGCGCCGGTGATGTCGAGTCTCGACGAGATCTCCTGATGCTGGGAGCTCGCGCCGCGTCCGAGCCAGGCGAAGTAGACGGCGCCCGCGGCGAGCGGAAGGTTGAGGAAGAAGATCCAACGCCAGGACGCCCACTCGACCAGTGCGCCGCCTAATGGCGGGCCGGCGAGGCTCACAACACCCGTCCCAGTTGTCCAGATGCCGATCGCGCGCCCACTCGCGTCACCGAACGTCGTGCGAAGCAGTGAGAGACTTCCTGTTGTGAGCAGCGCGCCCGCGGCACCCTGGAGCACTCGCGCGACGATGAGGACGGCGGCGTTGGGGGCGATTCCGCCCAGGGCCGAGGCGGCCGCGAACCCGATCGTCCCCAGGATGAACATGCGTCGGCGCCCCAGACGGTCTCCGAGAGCACCGGCTATCAGATAGAGCGAAGCCAGCGAAAGCGAGTACGACAGCACGATCCACTGCTGGCCGCCCAGGTCGATCCCGAGGTCCTCACCGATCATGGGCAACGCAACGTTGATCGCCGTCACATACGCCATCGACGAGCCGAGCACGGTCGCGACCAATGTCAACCGACGGCAGGCACTCTCGGCGAGCCCGCGGCCGAGCACCGTGCTCGCGGGTGGTGCTCGCCGTCCCACGTCGGCCAGTCAACCGCTGCTTGCTAGCTGCTAGTCCTACCGCCAGGCCGAGTCGGTTACGTCGGCCAGCTCCAAGCGGTCAACCTTCCGTTGGAGGTGGTGTGGGCCTCCCACGACGCCACCAGGGGACTGTGAAGTGGGGAGAGGTACGGCTATTGCCGATCTCGCGTTTCGAGGGCCAGGTGGACAAGGGTTCGGCCAGTGCGAGACCGGACCAGGTGGGACAGGCGATCGGGTGCGGCGGCAAGGCGGCGGTCACTGCAGGTACTCCGCGACGGTGTCCAGCTCCTCAAGGTAGTCGACGTGGTACCGGCCACCGTGCGCGCCGCCCTCGACACCGCTGGCCCCGAGGGCGTAGATCAGCGAGATGTCGTCCTTTACAAAGCCAGTCGCGCCTCCCAGTGACGCGAACTCGAGCAGCACCGTGAGCGCCAAGGCATCCTGCGCGTCGCGCAGGATGCGGTGGCCGACGCCGCCGTGGCGAACGCGCGCCTCCTCGTGGCCGTCGAAGACCGCCTTGAATGCCTCGTAGTCGTGGACGCGGAACCGAAACATGACGGTCGTGGGGCTGCTCATGGTCTCGCTCCTTTCGCTGCGGCTGGCTGGCCGCGCCGCGCCTGCATCCGAGGCGCGGCCCGGCCTTCGTCTGTCAGGCGCCGTGGAGGGCGTCGCGCAGAATCGAGCTGGCCTGCGCGACTGCGGCGCGCGTGGCCCGTGTGTTGCTGAGCGCGTTGAGCATCATGAAGTCGTGCGTAATCCCGTCGTAGCGAACGGTCGTGACCGCAACGCCTGCCGCTCGCAGGCGCGCGGCGTACGCCTCGCCTTCGTCGCGGAGCACGTCGGCCTCGTCAACGATCACGAACGCCGGCGGCAGACCGGCGAGCTGCTCGTCGCTCGCGCGCAGCGGGGACGCGTAGGACTCCGAGCGCCTGTCGATGTCGGGCAGGTAGGCGTCCCAGAACCAGGCCATCGCCTTCGCGGTGAGGAAGTAGCCCTCTGCGAACTGCTTGTACGAGCCGGTGTCCATGGCGGCGTCGGTAACCGGGTAGTACATCGACTGCTGCACGAAGCGGACATCGCCGCGGTCGCCGGCCATCAGTGCCAGCGCCGCGGTCATGCTGCCGCCGACCGAGTCGCCCGCGACCGCTAGGCGTTGCGGGTCGAGGCCGTTGGCAGCGCCCTCGCGCACGATCCACCGCGCGGTGGCATAGCCTTGCTCGATCGCGACCGGGTAGTGCGCCTCCGGCGAGCGGTCATACTCGACGAAGACGACGGCAGCGCCGGTGCCGACGGCGAGCTCGCGGACGAGCCGGTCGTGGGTGTCGGCGTTCCCGAGCACCCAGCCGCCACCGTGCATGTACAGGATCACGGGCAGCGTCCCCTTGGCCTCCGGTGGTCGCACGATGCGGACCTCGACGTCCCCGACCTCTGCCGGAACGGTGAGCCAACGGTCCTCGACCGGCAGCTTGTCGATGGGCGCAGCCTGGACGTCGTCGAGCACCTTGCGAGCCTCGGCGGGGGTGAGCTCGTAGAGGAACGGCGGCGTGGACGTTGCGTCGACGAACTCCTGGGAGGCCGACTCGAGCACGACTGCTGTTCTGGCGGTAATGGCCATCTTCGGTCACGCCCTCGCTGCCAGCGGGCCTCGCGCCGCCCACACCGCGGCCTGCTCCGTCGCCCACGACAGGGCGTAGTCGGCGACCGCCTCCCAGCCAGGTGCGCCGCATGTCCAGTGGGGGCGCCCCTCGAAGTCGTAGACCTCCGTGATGGTGTTCGACTTGTAGTGCTTCGCATTCGAGTGCTGCACCGAGGGCGGCATGATGTGGTCTTCGCTGACAGTGATCATGAGACGCTCCTTTGGGTCACGAGGTCTTGCCCGGCCATGGACTCGCTGAGCCAGTCCTCGAAGCGCGTCGGGGCGAGGCGTGGGTTTTCGCCGGGGGTGAGCGATTGCTCGTTGAGCTCCGCGCCGAAGTAGCGCGCGTGGACGTCGGCGGTCACCCGGCGTGGGTCGTTCCTGGCGCTCAGGACGCGCCGGGCGAGCTCGTCGAAGCGGAACGCCTCCGGGCCTGCCAGCTCGACGATGCCGTTCACCGGCGCGCTCACCGCGACGTCGGCCAGTGCGGCGGCGACGTCATCGGCAGCCTCGGGCTGAATGAGCACTGGTGCCAGCCGAACCGTGTCGCCCTCGGTGCTCGAGTCGGCAATGCGTTCGAGGAACTCGAAGAACTGCGTCGCGCGCAAGATCGTGTAGGGGACGGACGCGGCCTTCACGGCTTCCTCCTGAGCGAGCTTCGCACGGAAGTAGCCGCTGTCCTGTAGCCGGTCGGTGCCGACGACGGAGAGCATGACGTGGTGGCTCACCCCAGTAACTGTTTCGACAGCGAGGATGTTGCGAGCAGTGGTCTGGAAGAAGTCGAGCACGGCTTCGTCGTCCCAGGCCGGCGCATTCGAGACGTCGACGACCACCTCCGCCCCCTCGAGTGCCTGCTTGAGCCCTTCGCCGGTGTACGTGTCGACGCCCGTGTCGGGCGACGCCGGCACGGCGTCGTGGCCAGCCTCACGGAGCCTCGCGACGAGCTTCGAGCCGATAAGGCCGCTCCCGCCGATGACGACGATCTTCATCTGCTCTCCTTTCGATTGCCTGATCCGACTCGTCCCTTTGGGGCAGGGCCGACGGTATGCACTGAGGACCGCTTGGCTGCAGCGCCCTCGAATCTGCCGACACGCCAGCCTGGTCGCCCCTGTCGGTCCATATCGTCAGAGCTGAAGCTTGTTTTCAAAGGATGCGTTCGAGGACCAGCATTCTCCGGCTGGACACCAGATGCTCCAAGTCATCCGCCAAGGCCTGGACCCGTAGCTCCGCTTGTTGCTGCCAGATCGCGATGTTGACGATCTCCGCGATCAGCACGTAATCGGCTGATTCACTGGCCTGTCCGGGTACATCCGTCGGCCGCATCAATCGCCAATCCGGCATCGTGTCCAGCGAGCTATGGACGATGTCCCGATCGGTGGCCATCAGACGCTCAAACTCCTCGGCTAGCTCCGGCGAGCGGAGCTGAAACCACATGACTAGTGTCGCCGCGGCCGCCATCAGTAGAGCGTAACTCTGTAAGGGAAAGTTTGCGCCTTCGTGTCGTCCACTACTCGGCGAGAGCGTCGTCGAGGCGAGCGATGAGCCGGGCGCGGAGCTCCGACTCCTGCCCAGCCATGCCATGCCGGCGATTGCTTCACGGTCGAGCATGCCTTCGATCGCATCGCGCAGGAGCGCGGTCATCGTCGCCGGCGGGATCGCCTCGGCCTGCACCCATCCGGTGCGTCGGGTCCTCGGGGAGTGCGAGCTCGTCGACCTGCGCCGACGTGACGGCGAGCCGGACGAACTCGGCCCGGCCTGCTCCTGCCCTCGCCCATGCGGCTACGCCCTCGGCCGCATCACGCGGGATCTGCGGGAGTCGCTGCCGGCTGCCTCGCGTTGGCGAGCGCCCATTCCAGGGCGTAGTCGGCGACTTCCTCCCAGCCTTCCTGTGCGGGGAGAAGGTGCGCCCGGCCCTCATACTCTTTGACCTCGGTGATTGTGTTCGACTTGTAGTGCTTGGCATTCGACCGCTGGACGCTCGGCGGCATGAGGTGGTCCTCGCCGCCCGAGATGAACAGCAGCGGAGCGCGGCTGTCATTCTTGTAGTCGACCCACGTGGCCTGGTGGCCAGGTTCCAGGTTGGCGAGCACGATCCCCCATAGGATCGCCCCCGAGGCCGGAACGTGGTAGCGCTCGTACAGCGCCTGGGACTCATCCTCGCTGAAGGTGTTCGTGAACACGTAGTGCCACTGCTTGGGCGTGAAGCCGACGGCGCGGTGGCGGTTGGCTGGATTCTTGAGGGCAGGGAATAGCGACTTGATTTGCGAGGGCGGCGTTACGCGGACGCCTTCGGTCGGAGCAGAGTTGATGGCCACCCCCGCGGCACCGAACCCGTGGTCGAGGAGGAGCTGCACGAAGGTCCCGCCGGCAGAGTGGCCGATCAGGATGGGAGGCGACTCGAGCTCGCCGACGATCGCCTCGAGATGCTCGACGACCGCCGGCACCGTCAGCGCTGCGATCGGCGAGGTGTCTGCATTAAGCGCCTCAACCTCGACTTCGAATCCAGGATACGCAGGCGCGATCACGCGGTAGCCGGCCTGCTCATATCGTTCGATCCAGTGCTCCCAGCTTCGGGGAGTGACCCAGAAGCCATGGATCAGAACGATCGTGTCAGGTGTCGAATCCGTACTCATGCCTCCTCCTCGATTGGTGTTCGGTTGTGGCCGTTCCCATGGGTTACCGCGCGGCTCTCGACAGAGCCGGGGAGGGTCTGTCTCGCGAGCCTCGTCGTCGTTTCCGTCGCGTTACCCGACGCCTACCTGCCTGTTTACCATCCCCGCCCATGCTAATCCGACTGTCTGTCCCTTGCAGACAAGCGCCTCAGGCAAAGAGCTACGCCGGCTTGGCCCTAGGTTGTCGCGAATGTCCCTTACAGCACGCAGGCTCGCTGATCGTGTTGCCAGACCGAGCGAGACGACGGGCGGTGCGCGAGCGTACTGTCGCTTGGGAGCGCAGTCAGGGGTAATGCAGCTCTGTAGTGACTAAGCAGAGCTGATCGTCCGGGCCGCCGACTCCTGACCACGAGAAGGAGGAGATGCAGTCGTGAACTCGATAGAGACCATGGCCTCCGATGGCCGGGAGAATCGGTGTGCTCAGACACCGCCGGGGATCCTGAGATGAGCAGCGGATCGACAGCCGATCCCTGGCCGATGGAGACGATCACCGTGCGGGAGGAGGCAGCCGTCCTCTTTGCCGAGATCGACGCGCCGCCTATGAATCTCCTCGGCCCCGAGCTGGTTCGCGATCTCGTCTCCCTTATCCAGCGAGCCGAAGCAGACGAGGCGTTTAAGGTGCTGGTGTTCAAGAGCGCCGACCCCGACTACTTCATCTCGCACGTCGACCTGACACGGATCGCGGAGTACCGGGAGGAGGCCGCGAAGCTGAGTGGAGAAGCTTCCATCGCTGTCTTGTTTCGCCATTTGAGCGCAAGCCGCCTCGTCACCATCGCGCAGATCGAAGGACGCGTTCGATCCGCAGGCAGCGAGTTCGTGCTGTCGTGCGACATGCGCTTCGCCGCGCGAGAGTCTGCGACGTTCGCGCAGTTCGAATCTGCCTTCGGTCTCATCCCCGGTGGCGGCGCCACCCAGTACCTCACACGGCTCATGGGCCGGGCACGCGCCCTGCCAGAGCCAGCCGTCAAGGGCGGCGGTGCGTTCGCGGCTTGAGGCGTAGATGGCTCCGTAGGCCCAGCCGTGCAGGAGAGTGCGGATGAAGCGCTCTGCCTTGCCGTTGGTCTGGGGCCGGTAGGGACGGGTGCGAAGGTGGCGGATGCCGAGCCTGCGACAGGCGAGGGCGTGGATCGTCGAGCGGTAGCACGATCCGTTATCGCTGAGGACGCGCTGCACGCGGATCCCATGGCGCCGGTAGAAAGCGGCGGCGCGGCGCAGGAAGGCGACTGCGGTCGTCGCCTTCTCGTCTTCGAGCACCTCCGCGTAGGCGAGCCGGCTGAAGTCGTCGACGGCGACGTGCACGTACTCGTAGCCGACTGTATGGCGGCGGTGGCCGTTGCGGTCCGTGAACGTGCGGTTGTAGTGCTTGGCTCCTCCGCGGACGCGCCAGCCTGCTCCGCCCTCGATGCGGCCGAGCTTCTTGACGTCGACGTGAACGAGCTCTCCCGGGCGTGTCCGCTCGTAGCGCAGGGGCTGTTCGAGCCCAAGCCGGCCGAGCTTGCCCATGCCGACTCGACGCAGGACCGCCGAGACGGTCGAGAGCGCCATCCCCAGCAGCCCTGCGATCTCGGCGGCCGTGAAGCGCAGGCGGCGTAGGGCGATCAGCGCCGCTACCCGCTCGGGAGGCGTGCGGTTAGCGACCCGCTTGGGCGCCGATGATCGGTCGTTCAGCCCGAACTCGCCTTCGTCGCGATAGCGGCAGACCCACTTGCGGGCGCAACGCACGCTGACACCTGCAGCCGCAGCTGCCGCCCTGAGCGTCCAGCCATCCTCGACAACTCGGGTCGCCAACCGGCGACGTCCCTGCCAGCTGAGAGCCGCGTTACCGTGAAGCTTCATCCGGTGTCCTCCTTGGACTGGGTTGCTTGGCAGCTCCCAGCCTCCAAGGAGACCCGGATGAACCAACGTGCTTAGGAACTACAGAGGTCCTGCTGAGCGCCCAGGATTACGAGGCGATCCGTGCTGCCGTCTGGTGGCGCCTCGTGATGGCCGATTATGTGGCGTTCGTTTGCAATTCGGTTTGCACCGCTACCCGTGGTTTGGGACAAGGGCGGGCCCGGTCATCTCGGGAGCGCCGGCCCGTGGTTGACTGCGGCCGTGCGCTTCTCGGGCGGCTCAGACCACGAGCTCGCGGGACACTTGAGTCCTGCCCGTCCAGGGGCGGGTTGGGCGCGGGCAGCATGGCCGGATCGCGCCGACAGTCAAGGTGTGGTGCCTGAGGCGCCTTCTCCCTCCACCAGGCCTCCCAGGTGACGACTTCACGTTCGCGCACCAGCTCCAGGTCTTCCCCTGGCTCGGCGGACCGGATGATCGGATGGCCGGTCTCGCCTGCGTGTGCGGTCGCATGACGGTTGGGCGAGGAGCCGCAGCAGCCGATCTTCCCGCAGCGCATGCGCATCCGCAGATGAACCCAGCGGCTGCCGATCCCCAGAAACTGCTCACGGCCCCCGATCGCTCCGGCAGCGCCGTCACAGTGATCCGATCGAGGTGGCTGCGGACGGGCGCCGCCGTCACCGTATTCCCGCTTGGGGGAGTTGCGCGCGGACCATCCAGAGCTGCTGCTCGAGGGCCCGCACGACCTCGACCAGAACATCCTGCGAGGCGGCGTCCAGGTCGGCCAGCCGATCCATGCGAGCGCGAACGCGCTCGCCGACTTCGGCCAGCCTCCGGGCGAGTTCACGTACAACGGCGCTGTCCTCGACCGAGCCGCGCTCAACCCCGGCAAGCTCGCTCCCGGCGACGACCGCCGCGGCCTGGCCGTCCGGCCAGAAGCCGATCGCGACCGCCCGCTCGGCGACCGCATCAGCAAGATCCTGCCAGGAGTCGACGAGCTCGTCGAGCTGCGCGTGCAGGGGTCGAAAGAGCGGCCCGACGACGCTCCAGTGAAGCTGCTTGCCAACCAGGGAGAGCTCCACAAGCTCGAGGAGCGTCGCCTGGAGCTCGCGGCCAATCTCTTCGCGCTCGTGCGCTCCGATCGGCGGGAGATGGGTGGGACTAACGGTCGAGCTCATCGCGTCCTCCTTCGTGTCCTGACTTGCTCTCGTCCAGTCACGAGAGCGACGGGACAGTTGCATGCCCGATCAGGAGCCCATCGAACTTCATGTTCCACCGTCATCAGGCGTACCCGTTCGCCACAGCTCAGAGACGGCCGGGAAAGCTTTCCGGATGCGGTCGTTTAGCGGCGACCGCACCGTCGCGGCGGGCCTTGCCGATAACCGCTGCATAGCGGGCGAGCCGCTGGCCCTGATAGGTGGCGACGGCGAGGGCATGCTCGTCTGGTCCTGTCACGGTATGGCCCGTAACGAACGAGCTCCCGTAGGGGTTGCCGCCGGCGGCGAACACCTCCTGCACGGTGTAGCCAAGCGGCATGATCAGCATGCCCCAGTGATAGAGCGTGTTGTTAAGAGCGAGGATCGTCGTTTCCTGTCCGCCGTGGGTGGTCTGGGAGGAGGTGAATGCGGTCGCCACCTTGTCGGCGAGCTTTCCCTCCTGCCAGAGCTGGCCTGCTTGATCGATGAACTGCTTCAGCTGGGCGGCAACGTTGCCGAAGCGGGTCGGCGTGCCCAAGGCGATTCCATCAGCCCACTCGAGATCATCCAGTGTGGCAACGGGCTCGTCCTCGACCTGGGAGCGGTGCCGTCCCCAGTACTGGTTCTGGGAGATCATGAGCTCCGAGGCGAGCTCCTCGACGTGGCGCAGCCGGACCTCAGCGCCGCCTTGCTGCGCGCCCTCGGCCAGCGCGAGGGCCAGAGCATGCACATTGCCGGTGGCGCTGTAATAGACGACAGCGACACGCGCCCGCTCGTCCGGAGCAGTTGACTCACGATCGATTGTTGTCATCACTCTCCCTTCGAGGACTACTGCTCGCAGTTCTCGACTACCTAGGTCGGCCCCACGCGCCGCGTCAGCGTCAAGGCCTCACTCATGTCGACGCCGCCTCAGTTTCGCGGCTCGAGATGCAGCGTGCGCAGGACGGTCGACGTGTCGAAGTACCCCTCGAACTCCACGATCTTGCCGTCCCGTACCCTCCAGATCCAGACCTCGGGCACGTCGTACTCAGCGCCGCCTCCCTTGCGCCGGGCCTGCTGGCGCAGAAGCGTGACCACCCGCGAGCCGGCGTCGAGGTACTCCCCGGCCTCGCGGCGGAATTCCGCCGGCTGCCCGAAGAGCCTGTCGACGAACTCGCGAAACCCGTCATGGCCGTGGAACGTCTTCCCCACGGCACCGACTCAGGTGCCCGCCACTCGAGCTCCGCATCGAGGAATTTGAGCATGCCGGGCATATCGCCTCTCGCCAGGGCCTCATGCCAAGAACCACATCCATGCCGGACTCGCTCTCGCCGGCTCCATCGATCGTGGGGACCGTCTCGTTCATTGCTCCCTCCTCGCGCCTGTTTCGCTGGACTCTGGTTCGTCGCCGCCGCGCTCGCATCCGCCGGTGCACAGTGCAGGTGGCTAGTCGCCACATCGCTGCACGACCCACCGGGTGGGATTTTGGCGTCAGGCCTGCGGCTGAAGTTGCAGTCCGCGGAGGACGGTCGAGGTGTCGAAGTACTCCTCGAGGCTGGCGATCTTGCCGTGGCGCAGCGTGAAGACGTGGACCTCGGGTACGTCGAAGGCGGTGTCGCCGCCTTTGCGCCGACCGATCAGGCGCAGCAACGCGCCGGAGTCGACCGCAAGCTCGCCGTCGAAGTAATGACCGAGAGCGCGATCGCGAACAATCCTCTTTCGGTTAGCGTGCGGCCGAGCTTGCTTGGGAGGCGGCCTTCTTAATGAGGTCGGCCACGGCTGCAGGCTGCGAGACGTAAATCGCGTGGCTGCCCGCGACCTCGAGAACGGTCGAACCCGCCCGCGCAGACATCTGGCGCTGGGCCGGTGGGGGGATCATCCGGTCTTCGGTCGCGACGAGGTACCAGCTTTGCTTGCTCCGCCAGGCAGGCTCGCTGACGGTGCCGCCCAGGGCATCAACGCCCCACGGGACCTGCGAGTCGGCCATGAACGCGGCCTGTTCGGCGCTCACATCGCCTGCGAACGAAGAATGGAACTTTTCGCGGTCGAGGAACAGAAACCCGTCCTGCGGCGGCAGAATCGGCGGCACGGGTGCCCCGGGCGGCGGATCGGCAATCAGGGTGTTTACCGACTCGCCCTTGTCCGGCGCGAAAGCGGCAATGTAGACGAGTGCCGCAACTTTGGGATGCGTACCCGCCTCGGTGATCACCACCCCGCCATAGGAATGGCCGACGAGGGTGACCGGTGCGCTCTGCGCGTCGATGGCCCGTCTGGTCACCTCAACGTCGTCGGCGAGCGAGAGCGTCGGATTCTGCACGACGGCAACGCTATGGCCGTCGTTCTTCAACTGGTCGTAGACACCTTGCCAGCCGGAGCCGTCCACGAAACCGCCGTGGACGAGAACGACAGAACCCGATCCCGAGCCAGCTTCCATGATGATCCTCCGTCATGGAGTAAGAGAGGGAAGGATGGTACTTGCGCCTGCGAAGCAACGTCGGCCGCGCCACCAGCTACGCGATCTTGGTGGCTGTGTGATGCCGCCCGCGACGTTGCGAGCCTCGTCGGCGACATGACGCATGAGCCAGCACGGTCAAGCAGTGCCTGTCGCCCTCCCCAAACCGCCTCGAAGAAGCGCGCGGCGAGCTCGTCGCGCTGCGTTCGTTGACGAACCGCGGCTTGTGCTCGTAGGTAGGGCGAGCCGAGCTGGTTCCGCTGCGGGCGCTGATCGGCGTCGGTCTCGCCGTGGCGGGAACCGGCCTCCTCGTCGCACGGGGCCTCGACGGCGACTCCGAGTGGACGGCGCTCCTCTCTGGGCTCCTCCTCACGGGAGCGGGTATTGGCCTGGTTAACCTAACCGTCGCCGAGGCGGCGATCGGTGTCGTGCCCGCGGCCAAGGCGGCCACGGGAGCGGCGATCAACAACACCTTCCGCCAGGTGGGGGTCGCGGTCGGGATCGCTGCTCTCGGCGCCGTCTTCCAGGGGCGGACCGAATCCGAGCTCGGCGATCTTCTCGCGAACGGGCCACCGGCGCTCCAGGGACAGGCGGGCGAGCTTGCACCGCCTTCTCCTCGGGGAACGCCGAGGCGGCGATCGCGGCGGCACCGCCGGAGGCGCAGGCGTTCCTAGCCGATGCCGCCCGAGAGGCGTTCCTCTCCGGACTGAACGGGATCTTCGTGATCGCCGGAGTTACGGCCCTCGTCGGAGCAGCCCTCTCGCTCGTCCTCATCAGAGCGCGAGACCTCCATCTCGACTCGCACGGAGAGAGCCCGAGCTCGTACCGGCCGGAGGCTGACGAACCCGAGGACCAGCGGGCCCTCGCAGCCTAGAAACGTGGGGGAAGCCAAGCCCCACGGGCTCCCCCACTACTCACCACCGGCAGCGCCCGAATACGACGGCAGGAATCGGCCCAGCAACCAACGAAGCACACGCTTGTTGGCTGCCATCGCGTTCACCCTTGCGACCGGCCGCTACCTCGTTTCGACAATGGGAGTTCAGCGGCTGATCAACTGCCTCGAGACGATCACGGACGTACACCCGAAAGCCGCTGACCTCGCGGCGACGCTCCAGGCGAAGCTCAGAGACCTCCCGACCGATGTCAGCCTGCAGCCCGACGACCGCGAGACCATCCTGCGTGCCCTCGATGAGATGCTCGGAGACAAGTCGCTACCCGAGGAGTTGTCGGCGCTTCGCAGCGGCCTCCTGAGAGATCCGTAGGAACCCCAAGGAGTACAACCCGCCCAACCCGAAGGTAGCCAGTGGATGGCGCGGCGGTCGCCCTTGCGGCTCGGAGCTCCCGAGGGTTCCGAGTCTCGCCGTGCTGGCCAGACCGACGGGGAAGGCTTGATCGCCGCCACCGAGCCGACTCGCGTCAGGAGCGCCCAGGTCATCATCCTCGGCGCGGCCGCTGCCCTCGGCTACCAGGCCGCGGCGGATTACCCCAGCCCGGAGCACTAGCGTGCCGAGGCGAACGCGTCCAGACGGGAAGGTCTGTCCGCGGACAAGCCGTGGAGCGACAGCCCAACTGGATGAGCCGCTAGCCACCGCCGGTTACGGATTCGGCTGGAACCGTAACCCGATCCGACCCTCCGCAGGTGTCTCCCGCTCTCCCGCCGGGCCACCGCGGCCCGTGGTGGACGAGGATAGGTCGGACGGGGCGGGGAATTCTGTGGGTCGATGATCGCGACCTCTCCTTCGAGGATCGCAATGAACGGGTATGTCCGATCGCCGACCCGGTACAGCAGCTCACCGACAGGAGCCGAGCGCTGCTCGCCGATCTCGGCGAGAGCAGCTAGTTGCGACGGGGAGAGCAGTGGGCTCGCGGGTGTTGACACGTTCGTTCCTCCGTGACGGCGGTTGGCGCCGATGCGTGCCGTCCGGGATCAGGTGCCCGGAGTCGACGGTCGCGTCTCGCTCCAGTCGAGGAGGAGCTTCCGCTCGGCGAAGTACCAACTACCGTCAATCTTGGCGAACGTGTCAAGGTACCGGAGCGAGGCGATCATGATCTTGCGGTTGCCGCCTTCGGAGAAGAGGTGGTAGGCGATCGTGTAACTCTCACCTGTGGCGCGGTCGCCGTCGATCGTGACCGTACTCTGCCCGTTGAAGTGCGTCGTCGCCTCGTAGCGATTCAGATCGGCGAACACCGGCGTGAGTGCCTCTCGTCCTTCGAGCACGTATGTCGGCTCGCTGCCCTCGCCGCCCATGTAGACCGCGAACTGGGTGTCGGCGGTGAAGAGCGCCTTCTGAGCTTCGGCGTCGCGCCGATCGGCGCAGTGGGCGTAGGCGTCGAACAGCTCGCGAATCGCGAGGCGGTCGGCGGCTTCAGCCGGGGTGAGTTCGTTGTGGACGGCCATTGATAGAAGCTCCTTAGAGTCGAATCAGGTTGACGCCGGCGAGCGGGTGGTGGATCTGCTGCAGCTCGCCGCCTGTTGCCAGGTCGCCGAGGTCGATCGCGGCGAAGCCCGCGTCCTGGAACAGCGCGACGACCTTCGCTTTCGCGTCGGCGTCGTCGCCGGAGATGAAGATCACGCGCTGGCCGCCGGCCTCGTGTGGATCCGACCCGAGCACTTCCGCGCTGAGGGTGTTGGCCGCTTTGACCAGCCGCGCGCCGGCGACAAGGTCGGCGACGAGCTCGCTCGATGTCCTCCCTTGTAGATCGTCGGCGGCCCAGTCGTTGGTCGCGTCGATGACCGGCCGACCGTCCCATTGCAGCCCGCTGACCGCCGCGGGGACGCTGGTCCACGGCACCGCGATCGCGACGATCTCGGCTGCCGCCGCCTCGCCGACCGTGCCCGCCGACACTCCCTCGCCGAGAGCGCCCACCACCGGTGCCAGAGATTCCGGGCCTCGGCTGTTCGCGATCACGACTTTCCGGCCGGCTCGCACCGCCGTGCGAGCCAAGGCCTGTCCGATGTTGCCAGCGCCGATGATTCCAACCGTTCCCTTCGTCACACCAAGCCCTCCTCGTTCGGGTCGTCGTACTGGATCAGCTGGACGATCGGGATCAAGCCTCGATCCTGAGGGGTCGGGTCGCATCCGCCAGTGGACAGCGGTAGTGGCCAGTCGTCTCCCCCGCAGGCACAAGGCGGAGCAGTGCCCGTGTAACTTCGAAGCAGTCTGCTACGCAGCGGGGATCACGCCTTCCTCGGCGGGACCTCAGCGTTCAGGCGATTCTTAGCCAGGTCTAGAGCGGGTACGGAGCGAGGCTCCAGGCCGCCGTGGCGTACCAGACTCCGAAAGCAAGGCTTGCCCCGCCCAGGGCGGGCGCAACGGCGCCGAATGCCGCGCGGGCGGTACGCGAGACGAGCATCGAGCCGAACCCTCTGGACAGGAGGCTCATGGAGACGGCCGTGAAGACGGCCAGGAGGACGAGTGAGGTGACCGCGAGGCCCGTCGAGCGAACCGATGCGATGACGAGCACGCCGACGCCCGCGCTTCCGGCCATCCCGTGCACGAGCCCGATCGCGAAGGCTGTCCTGCGCGTGCGCGCACCGTGCGCGTGCGGGTGCGCATGGAAGCTGAGCTCGCCACGGCGCCAGCGGACCAATAGGCGGAGGGCGAGGTAGACGATGGTGAAGCCGATCGCCGTCTCCGCAGCCTGCTGAACCTGCTGCGGAAGAACACCGTCGAGAAGCAGGATCGGAAGCCCGAAGGCCAACAGCGTCGCCGCGTGGCCGAGGCCCCAGGCGAGCCCGAGCTCCCCGGCGCGGCGAGCGGCGCGCTCCCGTCCGTTCGCCACGAGCGTCGTCACGGCGGCGAGATGATCCGCGTCGGTCGCATGGCGTAGTCCGCGAAGAACCGCGACGGCGAGAACGATCCAGATCGGGGCGCCGTCGGAAGACGCGGCGATTCTCTCGTCGAGGCCGAACACCGGATCACCTCTGGCAGGGCTGGCCGGGACCTAATCCACGTACGGCCCGTTGAAGACGGGTACCTCCCCGTACGGCTGCCCCGCCATGAGCAGGTACCGAGTGCCGGGGGAGGCATCGGTGACCCTGAGCTCATCGCCGCGACCGAGGAGGACGAGCTGGGGAGGCCTCGCCCGACGGATGTTGGCGCCGAACGCCGCCTCGCCTTCCAGCACGTAGGCGAAGCCCTGGAACTCGGGCGGCACGGGTGTGGTGACCGCCCCGCCTTCCGGCAGCTCGACGTCGAGGATGAGCGCGGGCGTCCCCAAACGAATGGGAGAGCCCTCGCCCACCAACACCCGCACCGTCGCGTCCCCCTCCTGTCGCACGGGGATCTGCTCCGGTTGCAGCACCTGTGCGCTCGGCTCCGCCTGCTTGTCCTTTCGGGCGAGGTTCACCCAGAACAGCACGCCTCGGAACTCGCTGTCGGCCTGGCCCTCCTCGAGCTCATCCGCCCCGATTGCCTCGGCGTGCCATGCACCTCGCCCCGTCCTCAGCGCCAGAAGCGCGCCCGCGGACAGTCGCGCCCGCTCCATAGCTCCGCCCGGCCCTGTGCTGTGGCCCGTACTGACCGACCCCTCGAGGACGTACCAGAGGTTGTCGAACCCCCGGTGGGGATGCCTGGTGTCCACGCCCTTCATGTCCGACAGCCGGAGGCGACCCTCGTGAACAAGGATGAATGGATCGACCCGTTCGTACGGGATCGAGCGGGAAGGCAGGGCCTCCAGGACGGGGAACCCCATCACCCGGATCAACGCTGCGTCTTCAACGAGAGCGGTTGCGCGTCCTGTCGCTTCAAGTTGCTCTTTCATCGCCTCTCCTTTCGGGCCGTTACGCGGATCGCTTCAAGTGAGTGTCAGTCGTGAGGAGTGCGTTCGCGTCCGCCGGTGCACAGCGCCACTGGCCAGTTCGCGCGCGCCCGCCGACCGTGACAGGCCAGCCGCCGCTAGAGCGGCCGGACGGGGGTCGCGTCGCTGGGCAGGACGCGGTCGAGCTGGTTGCGCGAGCTGATGCCGAGCTTCATGAAGACCTTGCGCAAGTGGTATTGCACCGTCCGGGGGCTGATGAACAACCGGGTGCCGATCTCCGGATTCGAGAGGCCGTCGCGGGCGAGTCGCGCGATCTGGGCCTCTTGGGCGGTGAGCTCGCCGCGGGTCTCGTCGGTGCGCTTGCGGGCGGTCGCGCCGGTGGCCAGGAGCTCGCGCCTGGCCCGCTCGGCGAACGCCTCCACGCCCATCGTCGCGAGCATGTCATCGGCAGTGCGCAGCTGCTCGCGCGCGTCAAGGCGTCTGTTCTCGCGTCGCAGCCATTCGCCGTAGAGCAGATGGCCGCGGGCAAGCTCCACGCGCACCGGGGTACGGTCGAGGCGCTCGATCGACTCGCGGTAGAGACTCTCGGCGGCCTCGCCCTCGCTGAGCAGGGCGCGAACCCGGGCCTCGATCCCGAGCGCCCACTCGCTCGCTGTCACACGCGTGCGCTCCGACAGCCACGCGAGCGCGGTCCTGAGGAGGGCTACGTCGCCGGTCCTGGAAGCCGCCTCGGCCAGCTCGGGCACGACAAGGGGCTCGAACCCCACGAGGTCGCGCTCGAACGCTCGCCAGGCGGCGTCGCGCGCTGTCTCGTGACGAGCGAGGCCGTTCTCGAGCACCGAGCTCGCGTAACTCGCGAAGGCGACAAACCTGCCCAGACCGCGTGCGGTCGCCTCCTGCAAAGTCGCCTCGATCAACTCGGCGGCCTGTGCCTCCCGCCCGCGCCAGGCCGCCAGCAACATCTCGGTGTAGACAATCGGCGCGTTCCCGGTCGCCTCCGCGATCAGCCGATCTTCTTCGATGATTTGGGCTGCCGTGGTCAACTCGCCGGCGAGAAGGTGGGTTCCCGCCAGGAGGTTGAGCGCGAGACGCAAATGCGCGAGCGCGCCCGTGTCGCGGGCGAGCTGAACCTGGCGAGCGGCCAGGAAATGCCACGACTCGGCGTCCCACAGTTCGACGGCGACCGTGGCGCTGGGTCTCGAACCGGCGAGCCAGAGCCAGCGGCCGACCTCGTCGGTGCTGACGTCCGAAGCAAGAACCTGCTCGAGTGCCGAGGTCAGGATCGGCGCGGCCGCTGCGTAGCCGTCCGTCAACCGGATCGCCAACGCATCGAGCAGGACGTCAACCGGACGCGGCGGTTCGGGACCAGTGGGCGCGGCGCGTGCGGCCTCGGCGGCAGCCAGCACGCCGCCGGGGTTGTCCAGGTCGGCGACCCACATCGCGGCCACGAGCGCCTCCAGGTGCGTCTCGCGCGCCAGGTCGGCGTTGAGCGGCTCGAGCCGTCTGGCCGCGCTGAGGAGCAGCCGAGCGGCGTCGCGGCCGCGTTGCTGCTCCAACGCAATCTGCCCGCGCAGATGCTCCACCTCGGCGGCCGACAGTGGGTCGAGGGGCCCAGCCTCGACCGCGACCAGCAGTCCGAGTGCCGCTTCGAGCGCGCCGGCGTCGCGCTTCGCTCTGACCGCCGCGAGCAGCCGTTGCGCACGGCGAGCGGGTTCCGGCGTCAACATCGCCGCGCGCTCGAGGAAGGCGGCCGCTGCGGCCAGTCCCCCGCGCGCCTGGGCGCGGCCAGCCGAGCGCTCGAGCTCTCCGGCGACGTCCTCGTCGGGTCCGGGCGCAGCCTGGGCCCGGTGCCAGGCGCGCCGGTCGGGGTCGATCTCCGCATCGGTGACCTCCGCCAGCGCGCCGTGGACCTCCTGTCTCTCCTGGAGTGACGCCGACCGGTAGGCCGCCGAGCGCACCAGGGGATGACGAAACTGCACGCGCGCGCCGAACACGATCAGTCCGGCCTCGACCGCGGGCGCCGCAGCCTCACTCCCGATTGCGAGCCGCTCGGCAGCGTGCCAAAGGAGCGACGGCTCGCCCACTGGATCCGCGGCCGCGAGCTGCAGCAGGCGCCGGGTCTCGACCGGAAGAGCGCCCAGGCGTCGTCGGAAGCTCTCCTCGATCCGCCCCGAGAGCGGCAACGCGCCGGGGAGTGCGAACCCGCCCGCCAACTCAGCAGGCGTCACTCCCTGCGGCAGCTCCAACAACGCCAAGGGATTACCCCGCGTCTCGGTGACAATCTGGTCCCGGACCCGCGCGTCCAGGGGCCCGGTGAACGCCGAGTCGAGCAGCGCCCGCGCGTCGTCCTCGTGCAAACCCTCGACCACGAGCTGCGGCAAGGCCGCCAACTCGTCGCCCGTCCCGCGAGTCGCGAAGACCAAGCCGACCGATTCCGCCTCCAGGCGGCGGGCGACGAATGCGAGGGCCTGCGCCGAGGCGCGATCGAGCCACTGTTCGTCATCCACCAGGCAGACCACAGGTTGCTCATCCGCCGCGTCGGAGAGCAGGGTGAGGACAGCCAGGCCGGTGAAGAAGCGATCCGGCGCCGACCCTGGACTGAGGCCGAACGCCGACCGAAGCGCATCCCGCTGCGGAGCCGGGAGACGCTCGAGACCGTCGAGCAGCGGCGCCAGCAACTGGTGCAACCCGGCGAAGGCAAGCTCCATCTCCGATTGGACGCCGACGGCGCGCACCACGCGGCAGCCAGACGCTTGCTCGAGCACATACTCGAGCAGCGCCGTCTTGCCCACGCCCGGTTCGCCACGCACGACAAGCGCCCGGCTCTCGCCCGCGCGAACAGCCTCGATGAGCCGGTCGAGCACGTCGCGTTCCCTGCGCCGGCCCGTCAGCTCGACCGCGTGCCATCGGACGGGGGAGAGCATGGCCATCTGGCTGGTTACCCGACGTTATACGCCTGAGGACAGGCTGCGTCGACTGGCCACTGGCGGATTCGATCGCGCCCGCCGGTCCTCATCCTCGAAGGCATCGCGACCATCCTGGCGGGCTGCGTCTCCGCAGTTAGCCCGGAGCCAAATGGACTACGGACATCCAATCGAGTTCGGCTACTTCCTTACGCCCGACGCCGGCGACCCGGTCGGCGTGCTCGAGACAGCTCGCCTTGCCGACCGTCTCGGCTACGACCTGACCGGTGTCCAGGACCATCCGCCGACAACCTCGAGAGGAGCGGATCGATGACGGCTCGACGGCTGCGCGACCTGCTCGTCTCCAGTCGGCTCCCGGATGTCGCAGACATCGATCCCCGACCAAAGGAGGAGCACCGATGAGCACAACCCAAACACCTGACCGCTACACCACGCTTCCTGACGAGCAGACGCTCGCGGACACGGTCGTGGCACTCGAGGAACACGGATTCAGCGTCGAGGTCGTCGATGACCTAGCCGCCGCGCGCGAAGCCGTCCTGGCCCGCATCCCGGAGGGCTCCTCGGTGATGACCAACACCTCCGTGACGCTTGAGGAGACCGGCATCGCGGATGCGATCGACGAGGGCGGAGCGTACGACGCGGCGCGCACCAAGATGATGGCGCTCGACTTCGCTACCCAGCTGCCGGAGATGAAGGCGATCGCCGGCCAGCCCGAGTACGCGCTCGGCAGCGTCCACGCGGTCACCCGCGACGGAACCCTCGTCATCGCCTCGGCCTCCGGCAGCCAGCTCGCCTCCTACGCCTGGGGCGCCGCCAACGTCATCTTCGTCGTCGGCGCGCAGAAGCTCGTCCCCAGCCCGGAGGCGGCACGCGAGCGGATCTACGAGCACAGCCTGCCACTCGAGGACGCCCGCGCCTACGCGGCCTATGGGCAGAACAGCTTCATCGGAAAGGTTCTCGAGATCCACCAGGAGCTGCCCGGCCGCATCCACGTCGTCCTCATTCGCCAGTCGGTAGGTTTCTGATGACGGCCAAGGCGATGCAAGCGAAACAGTCGACCGAGCCGCTCGATGAGGCGGTCGATCACGTCCGCGGTCCGAGGGCCGGTCCTCTCATCCTCGAGTACGGCGACTACGAATGCCCGTATTCGCGGCGAGCGTTTCACGAGATCGAACGCGTCGAGCACGACATGGGCGGGCGTGTCCGCTTCGCCTTCCGGCATTTCCCGCTCGCCGAGATCCACCCGCACGCGTTCGCGGCGGCGGCCGCGGCCGAGGCCGCAGCGTTTCAAGACCGGTTCTGGGACATGCACGAGCTGCTCTTTCACCGCCAGAAGGCACTCGAGGAGGCCGATCTGCGGCGGTACGCCGCCCAGCTCGACCTCGACGTCGCACGCTTCGACCGCGACCGATCCGGCCCCGAAGTCCAGGCGCGTATTCGTCGCGACGTCGAGAGCGGACTGGCGTCCGGCGAGGTGCGGGGCACACCGACCCTCTTCATCGACGGCGTCGTCCACCTCGGCGGCTACGACGCCGCGACGTTGATCGAGGCATTGGCCCGATGAGCGCGGTCTGCACGCACACCGACACCATCAAGGTGACGGAACTGCCCGACGAGATTGCCGGATGCGCCGATTGCCTAGCGATGGGGGGAACGTGGGTGCACCTGCGCATGTGCATGGCCTGCGGCAAGATCGGCTGCTGCGACTCCTCGCCGAACCGGCACGCAACACGCCACGCCGGCGAGTCCGGCCACCCGATCATCCGCTCCGCGGAGCCGGGCGAGGACTGGAGTTGGTGCTACGTCGACAATCTCGCGTTCGTGCTCGGTCCACCATGACGCTGCCCGAGCTGCACCTGAGCGACTGGCGCGCGACGAAGGACACGCTGCATCTGTACAGCCAGATCGTCGGAAAGATCCGGCTCGCGACCACGCCGCCGCGCAACCACTGGTGGAACGTCCCCTTGTACGTCGACGTTCGCGGTCTCACGACCCGGCGCCTGCATCATCGCGACACGACCTTCGAGATCACGATCGACTTCCTCGATCACGCCCTGGTCGTCCGTGACCGCTGACGGTCGCAGAAGATCGTTCCCGCTCGGCGACGGATTGCCGGTCGCGGATTTCGACACCCAACTCCACGCCGGGCTCGGCGAACTCGGCGTCGACGTCGAGATCAAGGAGCAGCCGTACCGTGTCCCGATGACCACGCCGTTTGCGCAGGACCTCGAGCACCAGTCCTGGGACCGCGAATTCGTCCAGCGCTTCGGCCGCATCCTCGATTGGTCCGACTCTGTGTTCGAGGAGTTCAGCGGCTGGTTCAACGGCAAGACGAGTCCGGTGCACCTCTTCTGGCACGGCTTGGATCTCGCCGTCACCCGCTTCTCGGGCCGACCGGGCGGACCGCTCGACGCCGATCCCGTCACCCAGGAGGCGTACTCGCACGAGGTCATCTCGTTCGGATTCTGGCCCGGCGACGACAATGTCCCCGACGCCGCCTACTACTCCTACACGGCGCCGGAGCCCCCAGAACTGCGAGACCAACCGCTCGCGCTCGGTTCGTGGATCCCCTCCGGCTCTTCCAGCTCCCTGGCAATCCTTCCGTACGAAGCCGTCCGGACGGCAACCGATCCAAGAACGACGCTGCTCGCCTTCTGCCAGAGCGCCTACGAGGCCGGCGCCCGCCTCGCCGGCTGGGACACGACCAGCTTCGACTCGAAATGGTGCCCTACTCCCAGCCAACTTCGGGAACTCCAAGCCACCGCTGCCGCTGACTTCGGCCGTCCGGGCGCTAGGCCGTAACGTGCACAGGCCGGTTTGCAAGCGCGGTGCGGTCGTCGTCGATGCTGAAGAGAAGCGGGCGGCTCGCGAAGAATCCTCTTTCGTTTAGCGTGCGGCCGAGCTTGCTTCGGAGGCGGCCTTCTTGATGAGGTCGGCCACGGCTGCAGGCTGCGAGACGTAAATCGCGTGGCTGCCCGCGACCTCGACAACGGTCGAACCCGCCCGCGCAGACATCTGGCGCTGGGCCGGTGGGGGGATCATCCGGTCTTCGGTCGCGACGAGGTACCAGCTTGGCTTGCTCCGCCAGGCAGGCTCGCTGACCGTGCCGCCCAGGGCATCAACGCCCCACGGGACCTGCGAGTCGGCCATGAACGCGGCCTGTTCGGCGCTCACGTCGCCTGCGAATGAAGAATGGAACTTTTCGCGGTCGAGGAACAGAAACCCGTCCTGCGGCGGCAGAATCGGCGGCACGGGCGCACCGGGCGGCGGATCGGCAATCAGAGTGTTTACCGACTCGCCCTTGTCCGGCGCGAAAGCGGCAATGTAGACGAGTGCCGCAACTTTGGGATGCGTACCCGCCTCGGTGATCACCACCCCGCCATAGGAATGGCCGACGAGGGTGACCGGTGCGCTCTGCGCGTCGATGGCCCGTTTGGTCACGTCAACGTCGTCGGCGAGCGAGAGCGTCGGATTCTGCACGACGGCGACGCTGTGGCCGTCCTTCTTCAACTGGTCGTAGACACCTTGCCAGCCGGAGCCGTCCACGAAACCGCCGTGGACGAGAACGACAGATCCCGATCCCGAGCCAGCTTCCATGATGATCCTCCGTCCTGGAGTAAGAGAGGCAGGATGGTACTTGCGCCTGCGAAGCAACGTCGGCCACGCCAGTCTTGCCGTGGCGGTTGAGTCACGCCGTTCGAGCGCGTTGGCAAGTTCCTCTCTGAACCTCGTCTCAACCAGGCGGTTTCCATGCCTTCTGTCGCCGTACGGGAGCCCGGACCGCGCCAGGAGGTCGGGGGTTCGAGTCCCCTAGCTCCACTCGGGAAGGGCCTGCAAACCAGGCCCTTCTTACCACGCCGAGGCTCTGCGCGAGTTCCTCTCGCTCCGAGCCGCCCACGCGCCCCACGCACGTGGTGGTGCGCGTTTACGCTGCCCAGCGGAAGCCGGTGGCCTCGGGGCGCGGCGTCAGCGGGCTGGCCGGCAGGCCGCCTCGCGGGTCGTCCTCGTTGTAGGCGCTCGGCGCCACGTCGTTGGGCGCGTCGGCGTGGAACAGCGCGGCGAGCAGCTCGATCTGACCGCGGCCCACGCCCAGCTCGCCCATGCCACCGCCGTACGTCGGCCGCCGCTCCCGCGCGCAGCGCGCGTAGACCTCGAACAACGAGCGCAGGCTACCGATCCGCGACGGCTTGACGTTCACCACGCGCGCGGCCAGCGGCGTCGCGCCGATGTCCTCGGCGCTGTGGATCGGCGAATCGTACGACACGCGCTCGAGATGATCGCCGAGCCGCTGCGTGATCTCGGGCAGGTCGTGCGGGTCCTCCAGGTAGGCGTCCGGGAACGCGGCGAGCACGTGGTCGTACAGGACACCGAGCGCCTCGGGATCCTTGACCTCGAAGCCGTACTGGCCCTTGAAGTCGATCGTGTCGACCGCGCCGGTCGCCGCGATCTCGTCGACGAGCGCCGGCGCCCAGGTCGTCTCCGCGTCGAGCTTGAAGCGCACACCGGGGGAGCGGGCGAGCCGGCGGCGCACCGGCTCGAGCGAAGGCTTCTTGCCGAGGCTAAGCGAGTTGACGAAGCGCACCGGCTGCGGCTCCAGCTCTAGCACGTCGTGCAGCGAGCGGCCGGCCTGCCGCAGCGCGAGGTCGAGCGCCGCCGACTCGAACGCCCAGTTGCGGAAGCGCAGCGCCACGTCCCACTCCGGCGGCTCCGGCCACAGCTCGAGCGTGGCGAGATGGTCGCAGAATCCGGCCAGCGTCCACTCGCCCTCGACCGGCAGCGAGGGCCGCGTCTCGTGCAGCGCGGTGCCGTCCTCGCGGAACACCGAGACGTCTTCGCCCAGCCCGTCGGCGCCGGCGCCGACGAGCCGCACGTGCGTCGTGATGCGCTCGAACTCGTAGGCGAGGACGGCGTGCAGCCGATCGTACTCGCACGCGTCGATGATGAGCGACAGCCCCGCGAGCCGCGGCCACAGCGACTCTCCGTTCATCGTTGCGCTCGCAGGTTCGTTGCGACGTGCGGCGCTAATGCGGATCGACGTCGAACACGACAGATCACGCTGGTTCAATAAGCCTGCCGTTTTTTGACAGGTTCGGGTCGGTGCATGCGGCAAGGTTGAAACAGCATGGCCGTCGCTTCCCGCTCTTCATTTTCGAGATGCTTACTTCGACTCGTCGTTTGCGCGTATCAGGGTTTTGGGTTGCATTGACCCAGCGAACCCATTCCCAGCGCGCCATTGGCGTAATATCCTTCCAGAGGTCTTTGATCTTCTGAGGGGCAGCTACCAGAGCTGTCTCAAGATCCTGTGGCACGTTCGGCTCCGGCCAGTCCTTGAGTGGCTCAATCTCGAGCGTGGCGGTGTCACCCGCGCTTAGAGCAACGGTTTGTTGCAGCTTTCCATCAATCCTCATCCAGTGGCCAGAATCGCCGTCTGGTTCCAACACGGTCTGGAACCCATGGCCATTGATCGTTCCGTGTACGGCCACCTGCCCGCGCGACGGCAGTTTCCCGCTCGCTTTCTCAGGCAAGCGCAAGATAGTCCATTTGCCGATCGTGTACAGCGTGGCGTCAAAACGAATTGTTTGCACCCTTGTGCGCTGACTCATAGTAGTCATATATTTTGCAGTCCTACGACCGCGATCTCAAGGTCTGGGCCATCCGGCTACTTGGTCGATACGACCACGGACTGCGGCGCCATGTCCAGCCGCTGAAGCTCGCTGCTCTGGAAGCCCGCATCAGCCGCCATGGCCTCCAGTTCGGCGAACGTGTACGCGTCACCCGCGGCCGTCGTCGCCAGCATGATCATCGCGAAGAAGGCCTGGTCCGGCGGCGACACCCGGTCGTCGTTCGGGACGAACTCGAGCGCGACCGCGCGTCCGCCGTCGTCCAGAGCGGCGTGCACCTTACGGAGCAGGTCGGTGCAGGTGGCTCGGTCGAAGTGATGCAAGAAGTTCGTCAACAGCACCACGTCGTACCCCGTGCCGAAAGCCTGGTCGAACGCGTTGCCCGGCATCGCGGTGAAGCGGTCCGACACCCCGAACCGATCCGCGTTCTCGAGCGCCACGTCCAGCACCGCGGGCCAGTCGAGCGCCACGATCTCGGCACTCGGATGCCTGGCGGCGATGCTGATGCCGAACATGCCGTGCCCCGCGGCGATGTCGAGCACCCGGAGAGGCTCGTTCTCGGGGTACTCCCGGATGACGAGCCCTGCGATGAACTCCGCGGACGGCATCATCAGCGGCACCATGCTCCGGGCGAAATCGACCCACATCGGATTGTCCGGCTCCACCGTGCCCTGGCCGTCGAGCAGGGTGCCGCCCTTGCGAGCGAGGGCCGCCACGTCCGCGAAGCAGGCGACCAGACTGTCGTCCAGCATGAACTGCCCAACCGTCCCGAAGTACGCCGGCGAGCTTGCGTCCAGGAAGAAGGCCGCGTCCTGACTCGACCGGTACTCGCTGCCGTCCTTCTCGAGGAGGCCGGCGATGACGAGGAAGTCGCACAGCACCCGCGTGCCCTTCTCCGACGCGCCGATGCGGTCCGCCAGAGTCTCGGCGGTGGCGCTGCCGTTGCCGAGAGCGGTAAACAGGCCGAGGTCGAGTGCCCCCTTCAGAGCGCGCGAGGACTGGAAGGCGTTGATGATCTGGAAGATCCGTTCAGGCGTGACCTCGGGAGAGGACATCGGCGCTGACTCCTTGTCAGGGGTTCGGTGGGTCGGCAAACGTACCAGGGTGCCTTCCGGGGAGGAGCTGCGCTCTCGGCGTTAGGTGCCGAGCCTGCCCTGCGCTTGGGCACGCTCGAGGAGCCCCTCCGGCAGCGGGACTCCCGGCGCCTGACCGTCGACGAGGTAGTGGCCGAAGACGTAGAGGAGCGGTGCAAACGGCGACTCGAGCCGCAGCGGCGGCATCCCCGAGGGCTGCAGGCCGACGGCAGGTACGCCGCCCGAGCCGCTGGTCAGTTGCAGCGGTCCGGTCTCCGCGTACCAGAGCGACTCGACCTTGCCGCCGCCCGCCAGCGCGAGCCGCTGGTTCGTGAGCGCGAGGTCGGCACTCCCGAGGGTGTGCCAGTGCGGGACCGCGGCGCGCTCGGCCTCGGCCTTCTTCGAGGCGTTGTGCGCGAGGCTCGCTGCCCCGGTCAGCGCCAGGCCGACGGGCCCGCCGACGAGGAGGAACGACTTGCGGTACTCCTTGTTCTCGCCGAAGTAACCGACGACGGTGACCGGCGCGAGACGGAGGTGCGAGGTCTCACCGGGGCCGAGCGGAACCGGCGAGTCCGCGGCAGGCAGCGCCGCGCCTCCGGCGAGCGCCCCAGCCCACTGGTAGGCCTGGAGGTAGCCGTCGTCGTACGCCGTCCACTGCGGGGTGCCCATGGACATCGACGCTAGCAAACCAGGCGGTAGGATCGCTCGGTGCTCTCGGAGGACGCCGTCTCCAGGCTCCGGGTCGCGCCGGGCTCGACGGTTCGGCTGGCCGACCTCGATCCGCGGGAAACGTTCGGGCTCGCGAAACCGGACGACGTCGACGCGGTGCTCGCGGAAGCGGCCTCCGAGCTGGCCGAGTACCAGGAACGGCTCGCCGCTGAGGAGACACATGCCTTGCTCGTGGTGCTCCAGGCGATGGACGCCGCCGGGAAGGACGGTGCGATCGAGCACACGATGTCGGGTGTCAACCCACAAGGCGTCCGGGTCGTCAGCTTCAAGGCGCCGGCGGGCATCGAGCTCGAGCACGACTACCTGTGGCGACACGTCGTCGCGCTGCCGGAGCGCGGCAAGATCGGGATCTTCAACCGCTCCCACTACGAGGAGGTCCTCGTGGTGCGCGTTCACCCCGAGATTCTCGAAGCACAGCGGCTGCCGCCCGAGCTCAAGGACGGAGGCATCTGGCAGCGCCGCTTCGAGGAGATCAACGCCTTCGAGCGACAGCTCGTGAACAACGGCACGGCGGTGGTGAAGATCTTCCTGAACGTGTCGAAGGAGGAGCAGCGCCGGCGATTCCTCGCCCGGATCGAGGAGCCCGAGAAGCACTGGAAGTTCCAGGCCCGCGACGTCGAGGAGCGCGCGCACTGGGACGCGTACATGGCCGCCTACGAGGACGTCTTTCGTCACACGAGCACGGAGTGGGCGCCGTGGTACGTCGTCCCGGCCGACCGGAAGTGGTTCGCGCGCCTCGCCGTCGCCGCGATCGTCGGCGCTGCGCTCCGGCGCATCGATCCCCACTATCCGGAGGTCGGGCCGGAGGACCGGACCGCCCTGCTCGAGGCGAAGGCCCTGCTCGAGCGAGAAGCGTAGAGGGCTCCGGCTCAGGCAGCCCGAACGCGCATGGTCGCCGAGCGGCGCGGGCTCGGAGCGAAGAAGAGCGGCAGGAGGGCCGCGAGCGTCGCGATGCCGCCGAGCACGAACATCGATCGATAGCTGTCGGTGGCCGCGATGATCGCGCCGGCGAGCGGCAGCGCCACGGCCGCCGCGGCGGCCCGCAGCGCGAAGTAGAGCGCGGTGTAGCCGCCCGCCTCGCCCTGGGGGATGATCGCCGCGAACAGGGCATAGCCGAGCGTCGAGATGAGACCGAAGCCGATCGCCGCCGGCAGGACGCCGAGCGAAACCACGACGAGGTTCGTCGAGGACGCGATCGCGAGGAAGCCGCAGCCCATGAGCGCGACCCCGAGCACGAGGACGGGCTTGTACCGACGCGTCCTGATCCGGCCGCCGACGAGCATCGCCAGGCCGGCGGCCAGGGCGAACGCGGCGAGCCAGAGGGAGGCAAGGCCGGTGCCGAGCCCGAGCACCGTCTCGGCATAGAGCACGAAGAACACCGGCAGGGCGGCGTACCCGAGCACCCAGAGCACCTCGGCGGCGATCATCGCGCGGACACCGGGACGAACAACCGTCCGCAGGTAGTAGTGGAACGGCCGGTGGTGGTGCTCGGCGACCGGTGCGTCGCCCAGGTGGGCGGCGACGGGGATGCGGCGGAATGTCGGCCACACGAGCAGCGGCATCAAGACCGCGGCGAGCGCGAAGGGCGCCCAGTCGGCCACCTCGCTCAGCATGCCGCCGCAGACGAGACCGACGAGGGCTCCGGCGAGGGCGGCGACCTCCTGCGCTCCGTTGCCCCGGGCGTGGCCGCCGTCCTCGAAGCAGTCGTGGACAAGGGTGCGATGGGCGGTCGTGACGATGTTCACGCCGACATACGTGATGAGCCCGGCGAGAGTGAGCATGAGAAACGAGGTCTGGTAGCCGAACGCGATCGCCCCGAGACCACAGACGGTGAGGACGGCGCCACCGAGGAGGAACGGTCGCCGACCGTGCCTGGCCGTGTGGCTCCGGTCGCTCCAGAGGCCGACGACGAGCGGAACGGCGAACCCGGCGAGCGCGTTCACGACCATCGCGGCGCCGATCAACCCGGGCGCGTCCTTTACCGCCGACAGCAGAACCGGCAGGTACGTCGTCGCGACGGTGCGCACGAGCCCGGCGCCCACCGCGGCCGCCGCGAAGACCATGAGATACGCGAGGCCTGCGCGGGGGACGGAGAGTGCCGGGCTAGTGACGTGTCACCTCGAGGCGCAGCGTATCCGCTGGCCGTGAAGGCCGCGCGTTTCAGTAGAGGAACATCGGCTTGCCGGCCACGTGGCGAACCTTCGGCCGGTAGGTCTCGATGTCGTAGAGGCCGGCGACGTCCACGCGCTTCACGCCCTCGCGCGTCGCCGAGATCGGGACGTCCGTGTAGACGCCGCCGCGCAGCGAGACGAGGCGCCCGGTGGCTCCCTCGCAGGCGAGCGCGACGGCCATGACCGCGTAGTTCGTCGCCACCATCAGGTCGAGCGAGTCCGGGTTGCCCGAGCGCATGAGGTACGCGACCTGCTGGTAGATGATTCCCTCGCCGGTCTTCTCGCGTAGCAGCTCGCCGGCGAGCTGGCCGATGCCACCGAGCTTCTGGTGGCCGTACGCATCCGCCTCGCCGCTTCGAACCATCTCGCCGCCCGCCAGGGTCGCCCCCTCGGAGATCGTGAGCATCGCGTAGTTCGAGGGGTTCCCCCTCTTGTCGGCCACGAGCAGCGCCGCCAGCCTGTCGATGTCGAACGGCACCTCCGAGATGACGGCGCGGTCGACGCCGGCCAGGTACGCGGTGATCAACGAGGTCTCCCCGCTGTAGCGGCCGAACAGCTCGACGACTGCGATCCGCTCGTGCGAGCCGGCGCTCGTTCGCAGCTGGTGGATGAACTGCACGCCGCGCGTCACGGCGGTCGAGAAACCGATGCAATAGTCGGTGCCGTGGACGTCGTTGTCCATCGTCTTCGGGATCGCCACGACCGGGAAGCCCTCCTCGTGCATCCGCAGCCCGTAGGAGAGCGTGTCGTCGCCGCCGATCGGGATGAGCACGTCGATCCCCTGGCTCTCGAGCACGCGGAGGACGTGCTCCGTCACGTCGACCGTGCCTTCGCCGGCCACGAGCTCGGCGAGAAACGCCGGAACCTCGTCCGGTTTCACCTTTGCCGGGTTCATACGCGACGTGTGAAGGAACGTTCCCCCGCTTCGATCGACCGTCCGTACCTGGGTCGCGCCGAGCGGCTCGAAGCTCTCCTCGAGCGTGGCGGGATCGTCGGGGTCTGCGGTGACGAGCCCCTGCCAGCCGCGGCGGATGCCGACGATCTCGTGGCCCTCCTCGCGCGCGAACGTGACGGCGGCCTTGATACACGCGTTGAGGCCGGGGACGTCCCCGCCTCCCGTGAGGATCCCGATCTTCACCTGCCGCGATGCTAGCCGCCGGTCGAATCGGGCCGTCACGAAGCTGTAAGAAACGGAGGCGCCGCCGGCGCTACCGTGGATGGAAATGGGTCGCCGTGCGACGCCGCTTCCGTGGGCCAACGTCGCGCTGCTCGTGCTCCTGGCGCTGCAGCTCTTCACCGGCCTCGTCGGACTGCTCGGCACGAGCCGCCCCTACGAGGCGCTCTTCTGGCTGCACGCAATCGGTGCGTACGGCATCGTCGTCCTTCTCTTCGCGAAGGGGACGATCGTCCTCCATGCGATCCGTCGCCGGCCCGGGCTCGACCAGGCGCGCATCGTGCTCGTCGTCATGATCGTGCTGCTCCTGGCCGTGCTCGTCACGGGCGTCGCCTGGATCGGGGCAGGGCCGATCACCGTCGCCGGCACCAGCCTCGTGAACTGGCACGCCTACCTCGCGCTGGTGCTCCTCGTGATCCTCACGTGGCACGTCGTCGACCGTCGCTGGATCGTCCGCGTCCCGGCCGCGCGCGACCGCCGGGCCTTCCTGCGGATGGCGGGCGTCGTCGTCGCGGGCGTCGTGCTCTGGCAGGTCGAGCGCACGGCCCAGGCGCTCCTCGAGACACGCGGCAGCCGGAGGCGCTTCACCGGCTCCTATGAGCGGGGGAGGAGCGGCGGCGAGTTCCCCGAGGTGAGCTGGTACAACGACGCCCCGTCCGCGGTCGACCCCGCCTCCTGGCGGCTCGTGATCGACGGCGAGGTGGCACGGCCGCTCTCGTTGTCGCTCGACGATCTCGGCGGGCGCCGCTCGCGCCGGATCGTCGCGACGCTCGACTGCACGGGCGGCTGGTACTCCGAGCAGGAGTGGAGCGGCCCGCGCCTCGGCGACCTGCTCGACGAGGCGGGACTGACCGAGCGGGCGGAGAGCGTGACGGTCGAATCGGTGACAGGCTACGCCCGCCGGTTCTCGGTCGGCGACGCGCGGCAGCTCGTCGTCGCCACGCACGTCGCCGGCAGACCCTTGTCCCACGGACACGGGTTTCCGCTACGCCTGGTCGTGCCGGATCAGCGCGGCTTCGACTGGGTGAAATGGGTCGTCGGTGTGCGCGTCAACGACTCCAGCCATCTCTTGCAGTCGCCGTTGCCGCTGGCCTAGAGGCTTGATGCGGGTTGAACGCCCGTCTGGATGGGGGTCTGCACGCTGCGGATCGCGGCCGCCTCGACCGGCGCCAAGGCCACCAGCCTTGCCACCGATCGAGTCAACCACGTTCCTTGGTGTAGGCGGCGCCCCAGACGCACGCCCATTTCACATCAAGCCTCTAGCTCAGACGCGAGCCGGCGGGTGGGGGAGCCCCGGTCCAGGGGTGTGCCCCACCCCGCCGGTGATGCCCCGCGCCCGAGGAACCTGGCAAGCCAGGTGGGTGCCGTGCCGGTCTGCGCCAACGACGTCTGCCGGACGCGGGCTCCCATTCGGGTTGTGTTGGTTCAACATATGTGCGCGGAGCCACGCACGGGGTCGAGCACGGCCGAACCCTACACTCGCCCGGCCCGCCGGCGTCAGTCCACCTTGTTGTAGTCCCAGGTGAGCCAGTCGGCAGGCGTGATGGTGACGATCGTGCGTCCCTCGGCCATGATCGGCTCGAGATACGTCTCGGCGTCCGCATCGCCGAGCGCGTTTCGGAGAACGGCCAGCGTCACCTCGCGAATCAGATCCTCGTCCCGCGACAGCTCTGCCGTGCCGCGCGCCATGATCGCCCAGGCGCCTGCGGCGAGCCCCTTCTCCACGCGGGGGTCCTGATCGACGAGGATCGAGATGCGCGGGTCGCGCTGCAGGTTCTTCAGGTGAACGCGCCCGGCGCCGAGCGTCAGCCGGAAGCGCTCGCCGTCCCAGTCGAACCAGATCGGTGTCAGGTGAACCATGCCGTCGGCGCGGTAGCTCGCGAGGCGGGCGAGCGCCGTGCTCGCGAGGCGCGCGTCGATCTCGTCCTTCGTCAGTGCGTTCTCCGGCGTGGCCGTCGACTTCGAGCTCATCGTCCCTCCAGGTCGGGTCTGACCGGGAGTCTACGAAGGCTCAGCCCCAGGAGGCGAACGTCGCCCAGGCCTCGTTGAAGCTCGCGTCCGGCACCCGACAACGACACCAGAGGTCGCCGGCGCCACACGCGGCGGCCGCGCGCTCCTCGCGGTACGAGTCGTCGATCGCCTTCGCCATGCGCTCGAGGACCCTCGCGGTGTCCGCGGCGAACCGCTCGTGACTGATGCCGGCGGGCGCGACGGGAGCCCAGGCGAAGCCGAAGCCGACGAAGCGATCGTCGAGTGCGGTCTCCTCGAAGCGGCGGATGGCAAAAGCCTGCTCGGAGACGAACCGCTGCATCTCGAGCGCCGGGATGTCCGTGTAGCCGTAGGCGGTCGACCAGGCCCAGGCGGCATTGGCGATCGGCGTGTACGCGCGGCTCAGGAACTCCTTGGCCGTCTCCACCGAGTCGGGCCCGGATCGGGCGAGCATCAGGCGATGTTGCAAATAGTCGTTGATCTGCTCCGAGCGCTTGACCGGGTCGGTGCCGCCGACGCAGCAGTTCCGGGAGCTCGCGTAGACCTCCTCGGCCCAGAAGCGCACCGAGCGGCTCATCTCGCGCCAGAACGGCTCGTTGGCGAGGAAGCCCTTCATCTGGTCCTTGTACGCGCCGACGTCGGTCTGGTCCTGAGCGAGTGTCACGGCGTAGACGAGCCCGGCCGCCTCCTCGCCGGTGCCCTCGTGGAGCCCGCGAACCAGCTCGCGCATGTTCCTCTGGAGCCCGCGGTCCGTCAGGATGGCCAGCGGGAGCTCGTTGACGGCCCACGTGTCGCCCTCCTTGGGCACGTACCCGACCTTCGCCATGCGCCGTCGAGCCTCGACGCCGGCGTCGTACCAGGTCTTGCCCGGATGCTGCTCGAGCCACTCCTGCCACGCCGTCACCCGGATCTCCGCCATCGCATGGAACCGGCTTCCCAGGTCGTGCAGGCGCTTGACCTGGTCGGCTCGCGGCATCGTGTACGTGCCGCCGCCGTCCTTCGACGGCGGGATCGAGACGAGGTACTCGGCGCACGGATAGGCGTCCGCGGCGAGCTTCTGCGCCAGGCGCATCCAGTCGTCGGCGGCGTAGAAGACGAGCGTGGCCGAGTCGTGGCAGCCCGAGCTGTCGACCTGCGGCGCCTTGAAGCTCGCGCTGAAGCCCGGGTCGAGCGAGTCGACACCCTTGGCCCGGCAGGTCGCATGAGCGAGGGAGTTGTGCTCCGACGCTGCCTTGCAGTCGGCGCTCGTCGCGGCCGCTTGCGTCTCGTTCGCCTGCGTCGCGGGCGCCGGCTCGCCGCCGCCGCACGCGGTCGCGATCGCGGCACAGGTGATCCCCAGGAGTACGAGCCGTGCGGCGCGCATCTCGTCTCGCATCGGCGTGTCGTGCGCAGGCACGCACCCCCGGGCGAGGGAACGACGGGTGTCCGTACACTCGGCGACGATGGCGGCTGCCCTCTCCGCACGGGGTCTCGCGAAGCGGTACGGGTCGACCGAGGCGCTCGCGGGCGTCGATCTCGAGGTCGCGGAGGGCGAGCTCGTCGGCTTGCTCGGGCCGAACGGGGCGGGCAAGTCGACACTCGTCAAGATCGCCTGCGGCCTGGTCCGCGCAAGCGGCGGGAAAGCCGAGGTCTGCGGGGCGCCTGCGGGCTCGGCCACGGCGCGCGGTTCCCTCGGCTACCTCGCCGAGCTGTTCAGGTTTCCAGGGTGGTATCGGGCGGACGAGCTGCTCGTGCTCCACCAGCGGCTCGCCGGCTCGACCGGCGGCAGCGCAGAGCGGGAGGAGCTCCTCGAGCTCGTCGGCCTGGCCGACGCGCACGACCGGAAGGTGGAGGCGATGTCGAAGGGCATGCAGCAGCGTCTCGGCATTGCCCAGGCTCTCGTCGGGTCTCCCCGCCTGCTCCTCCTCGACGAGCCGACGAGCGCTCTCGATCCGGTCGGCCGGCGCACCGTCCGCGGGCTGCTCGAGGAGCTGCGCCGGCGGGGCGTTGCCGTGCTGCTCAACTCGCACCTCCTGAGCGAGGTCGAGCTCGTCTGCGACCGAGTCGTGATCATCGACCGGGGTCGGGTGGTCGCGGCCGGCAGCCCGGCCGAGCTCGCACGCCCGGTCGGGGTCGAGATCGAGACGGCGGCGGGCATTCGGGTGATCGCCGACGCAGGCCGGGAGGACGTCCCGCGCATCGTTGCCGAGCTGGTCGCCTCGGGCGAACAGGTCTACGGGGTGCGCGTCCTGCGCAGCGGGCTCGAGGACGTCTACCTGGACGCCGTCGGCGAGCGCTCGTCATGATCGTCGTCATCGGCTACGCCTTGCGCGAGGCGGTGCGGCGCAGGGTGTTTCTCGTCGTGCTCGTCCTGACCGCCGGCTTCCTCGCCCTCTACGCGCTGGGCGCCGATCGGGCGTTCCAGGAGACCTCGGGCTTCGCCGAGGAAGCCGGGAACGTTGGTGTCGAGACCTCGACGCTGGCCGGCGCCACGATCTTCGGGCTGGCGATGTTCGCCACCCTGTTCCTCGGTGTGATCCTGGCCGCGTTCTTGACGCTCGGCGTCGTGAGGGGAGACGCGGAGCGCGGCCTGCTTCAGCCGCTCGTCGTCAGGCCGCTCGGCCGGGCGACGTTGCTCCTCGCACGGTTCGCGGGAGCGGCTGCAACCGGCGCCGTGTACGTCGCCGCCGTCTACGCCGCGGCGATGGTGATCACGGGCATCGTCGGTGGCTGGTGGCCGGACCGCATCGTCGTGCCCGGTCTCGAGCTCGCAGCGGCCGTCGCGATCGTCGCGGCGCTGTCGGTCCTCGGGTCGGTATTCCTGACCGCCACCGCGAACGGCATCGCCGTTTTCATGGTCTTCGGCGCGGGACTCACGGCCGGGCTGCTCGGGCAGGTCGGCGAGGCGATCGGCTCGGAGACACTCGAGGACGTCGCCCGGGCCGCCTCGTGGGCGCTCCCGTTCGAGGCGCTCTACCAGGACGCGTTGAGCCGGATCACGGCCGACACCGGGGGCATCACCAAGATCGCCATCGATCTCGGCCCGTTCGGTGGAGCGCAGCCGGCAGGGGCGGGCATCGTCGTGTGGGCGGCGGCCTACACGGTGCTCGTAGGCGCGATCGCCGTCTACGCCTTCTCGCGTCGGGATCTCTGATCCCGTAGACGCTCGACGACGACCGCGGCGTCGAGCTCGCCGCTGCCCAGCTCCTCGAGACCGGTGAACAGCCAGAGCGCGCTCTTCAGATGGGGCAGGTCGAGCCCGTGCTCGATCGCCAGCTCTCGCGCCAGCCGGAGATCCTTGGCGATCGTCTGCACCTTCCCGCCGGGGACATAGTCGCGCGCGGACATCCGAGCCCCCTGCTCCTGGAGGACGCGCGAGTCCGCCCAGCCTCCCCGGAGCGCCTGCCGCAGGAGAGCGGCGTCGACGCCGGCCGCCTCGGCGAGGACGACGGCCTCCGCTACCGCTTCGTGCGCGAGCCCGACGATCAGCTGGTTGACGACCTTCGCCGTGTGGCCCGTGCCGGGGGCGCCGACGTGAACGACGTTCTCGCCGAGTGCGTCGAGGAGGGGAAGGGCACGGCCGACGTCGGCTTCGGTGCCGCCGACCATGATCGCCAGCCGCCCGCTCGCGGCTCCGGCCTCGCCGCCCGAGACCGGCGCGTCGACCCAGCCGATGCCGCGGCCGGACAGACGAGCGGCCCGCTCGGCCGAATCACGAGGGTCCGAGCTGCCCATGTCGATCACGAGCTGGCTCGGTCGCAGGAAGCGGTCGAGGCCGGCGAGCACGTCGCCGACCGCGCCCGAGTCGGCGAGGACGAGCACGAGCACGTCGCTTCGGGCGGCCTCCTGCAGGGCGCCGACCGTCGCCACGCCGGGCAGCGCCTCGTCCGGCGGAGTCCGGTTCCAGCCACGCACCTCGAAGCCGGCGGCGGCCAGGCGGCGGGCGATCGGCCGGCCCATGAGCCCGAGGCCGAGAACGGACACGGTTGGCTCTTCGGCCACGGCGGTCCGACTCTACTAGCGTTATCGCGTCATCCCCCGAGCAAAGGAGCCTCGTTGCCTTCCCGTAACGCCATCCAGCCCGACGGCATGGCCGTCCCCTCGCCGCCCTACTCCCCGGTCGTCGTCAGCGGCGATCTCGTCTACACCTCCGGCCAGGCCCCGTTCGACGCCGACCGCAAGCTCGTCTCGGAGGACTTCGCAGAGCAGGCGCACCAGACGTTCCGGAACGTCGGCCTGTGCCTGGCCGCGGCCGGCTGCGGCTTCGAGGACGTGATCAAGGTGAACGCGTTCCTCAGCGACCTCGACGACTTCGGGGTCTACAACGAGGTGTACCGCGAGTACTTCGACGAGCCGTACCCGGCCAGGACGACGGTCGGCGCCGCGCTGCTCGGCTTCAAGATCGAGGTCGAGGCCGTGGCCCGCAAGGCGACGTGATCAGGCGGAGCGGCCGCGGGCGGCGATCGCATAGCGGTCGACGATCTTCTCGCCTCGCCTGACCCAGAGCTCCTCGAACAGGTTCGAGACAGGGCAGACGTGGTTCGGAACCACGTGGACGAGCTGACCGAGCTCGAGCTCGTCACCCTTCGCGAGCTTGACGTGGCCGTGCTCCTCCGAGAGCTGCGCGATCTTCGAGCCCGGAGCCTCGAGGATGAGCCCGTAACCCGCGCTCTCGGAGAGATCCGAGGTCAGGGCCTTGCTTCCGGAATCGAGCAGCACGCGGCTTGGTGCCGGGGTGCTGACGACGGTCGTGAGCACGGTCAGCGCGATGTCGTCGAGCTCGGCAGCACCCGCATCGATGCAGTTGCGGTCGAAGTACGCGTACGTGCCGACCCGGTACTCCGTCACCGGCGGCGCGAGCTCGGCCGACTGCCACATCGTCGGTGTGCCGCCCGCCGAGATCGCCTCGACGGCCAAGCCGAGAGATCGCGCCTCCTGGCCGGCCGCGTCCAGGAACTCCGTCGCTCCCGCAAGTGCCGGATAGGTGAGAAAGCCCGAAAAGCGGAGCCCGCGCGTTGCCTCGATCGCCGCAGCCAGCTCGGCGGCAGCCGAGGGGCTCGCGACACCGGCGCGCGCGAAGCCCGTGTCGCACTCGACGAGCACGTCGAGGTCGCGCTCCGCCTCCGCCGCCGCCAGCGCGAGGCCGGCGAGGAGCCGCTCGTCGTCGGTCGAGACCCGCAGCTCCGTCCTGCGGGCGAGGTGGACGAGACGGGCGAGCTTGCGCTCGCCGAGCAGGTTGTACGGGATCAGGATGTCGGTGATCCCCGCGTCCGCCATCACCTCGGCCTCGCCGAGCTTCTGGCAGCAGACCCCGGCGGCGCCGAGCTCGAGCTGTCGCCGGGCGATCTCCACGCACTTGTGCGTCTTGATGTGGGGTCGGTTGGCGAGGCCGGCGTCGTCCGCGTAGCGCTGCCAGCGCTCGAGGTTCCGTTCGAGCCGGTCGAGATCGACGACGAGCGCCGGCGTGTCGAGGTCGGCTTCGGTGGACGGGATCGACGTCACGGAGGAACTGTGACCCACGAGTAGGATCGGCGCAAATGTTCGTCGGCGTCTCGTGTGGCGGCGAGTTCTGGGGGCTCGACGTCTTCCGCTCCGCGGAGGAGCTCGGCTACGACGGCCTCTTCACCGGAGAGCACCTGCTGTTTCATCGGCCGGTGTGGGACGCGGTCACCATGTGCACGGCGATGGCCTGCGCGACCCAGCGCATCGCGATCGGCCCGGCGGCGACGATCGCGCCACTTCGGCATCCGACGCTGCTCGCGAAGGAGTTCGCGGGCGTCGACCGCATCGCCGGCGGTCGGCTGATCCTGACGCTGGGAGTCGGCGGCGACAACCCGGCCGAGTTCGCTGCAGTGGACGTTCCGCTCGAGCGTCGGGGCCGGCGAACGGCAGAGACGCTCGAGATCCTGCGCCGCTACTACTCCGGCGAGACCTTCTCCTACCACGGGGACATCTTCCGGCTCGAGGGCGTGCGGCTCGACCCGCTGCCCGCGCAGCCCGGCGGCCCTCCGCTCTGGGTCGCCGGGCGGGCCGAGCCGACCCGGCGGCGGGCAGCTCTTCTCGGTGACGGGTTCCTGCCGTACATGGTCACGCCCGAGCGCTGCCGCGGCATGTTCGCCTCCGTTCGCGAGGCGGCCGAAGCAGCAGGTCGTGAGCTCGGCGACTCGTTCGCCTGGGGCGCATATGTGTACCTCTCCGTCGGCGATGACGCGGCCGACGCCCGCCGCCGGGGCGACGAGCACCTGGCCTGGCGCTACGACGAGCCTCGGTTCACCGGAGATCTCGCGGGGAAGTACGTCGTCGCCGGCGATCCGGAGACCTGCGCCGAGGGGCTCGCGCGTTTCGCCGAGGCCGGCTGCACGCACCTCGTCCTCTCGCTCGTTCGCCGTGAGGGCGAACCGCCATCCGAGGCGCTCCGCGAGACGGCGGAGTCCGTCTTGCCGTGTCTGCGCCGCGATCTGTCGCCGGCCTCGTGAGGCGCGTCCGCCTCACCGAGCGAGACGAGATCGCGGCTGCTGCACGGCGCATCGCGCCGCTTTCTGCCACCAACGCCGCTCGCCCCGGCGCTTCGCCCGGGCGTCTCCCTGAAGCTCGAGACGTCGCAGCCGACCGGCTCGTTCAAGGTTCGAGGCGCGCTCGCCGCGCTCACGCAGCTCGACCCTTCGACCCGCGTTGTGGCCGCCTCGGCCGGGAATCACGCGCTCGGAATCGCCTACGCGGCAGCGACCCTCGGAATCCGGGCCACGGTCGTCTGCGCCGAGACGGCGTCGCCGGCGAAGCTCGAGGCGCTGGAGGCCCTTCCGGTCGAGCTCGTTCTGCACGGACGGAGCTACGACGAGGCCGAGGCACACGCGCTCGAGGTCGCCCGCGAGGGGCGCCGCTACGTATCGCCCTACAACGATCCCGAGGTTGTCGCGGGCGGCGGGACGCTCGCGATCGAGCTCCTCGACGAGCTCGACGGGCCGCTGACGATCGTCTGTCCGGTCGGTGGCGGCGGGCTGATCGGTGGGGTGGCGCTGTGGGCGTCGGGCTGCCCGGACGTGCAGGTCGTCGGGGTCGAGAGCGAGGCATCTCCGACGATGCGTGCGGCCCTCGACGCCGGTCGGATCGTGCGCATCGAGGAGAGGCCGACGATCGCGGACGGGCTGGCCGGGAACGTCGAGCCGGGCTCGATCACGTTCGAGCTCGTCCGTCGGCATGTGGCCGAGGTCGTACTCGTCTCCGAGGGAGAGATCGAACGCGCCATGCAGACGCTTCACGCCGAGCTCGACCTCGTCGTCGAAGGCGCGGGCGCCGTCGCGGCCGCCGCGATCCTCGCCGGGCGGATCTCGCAGCAGGCGGGGACGACCGTCGCTCTCGTCACCGGCCGGAACGTCGCGCCGGACCTGTTCGCGCAGGTGCTCGCCAGGGCGTAGAGTCGAGCGATGACCACGTTTCTGAAGCTCACAGCAGAGCGACCGCTCGAGCTCACCGAGGGCGTTCGCGCGTACCCCCTCTTCGGCGAGGGGGCAATGCTGAACCTCGTCGATCTGGAGCCGCGTGCCGAGGTGCCCGAGCACAGCCATCCGCACGAGCAGCTCGGGCTGGTCGTGCACGGCGAGATCACGATGATCGTCGAGGGCGTCGACCACGTGCTCGGCCCCGACGACGCGTATCAGATCGCGGGCGGAACCCGTCACGCGGCTCGGGCCGGGGCCGAGGGCTGCCGCGTGCTCGACGTCTTCCAGCCCGTACGCGAGGACTACCGGGAGCGCGCCGGCGGCTGAGTCACGAGGACGAGCGCTAGGTGCTCCGCATGCGCTCGTGCTGTTCCTTGTCCGCGTCGAGCTGCTCCGAGTCCCACTCTTCCTCCTGCTGAAGGGCGAAGAGCGACGTGTACCCGCCCGACCAGTCGGGCGGGACGAGGCAGGGCCGCGGATCGTGGCGCGCCCAGCGGGCGGGAGCACCCCGGACGATCGCCCCGGCGTACCGGCTCGGGAGCGGGTTCGCCGTGTACGTGAACGCGTCGGCGGCCGAGTAGACGTTGAGGAGGAGCGGCCGGCCGAGGTCGGACTCGTTCCGTGCCGAGCTGTGGACCGTCCGGCAGTTGTGGATTGTCAGCGAGCCGGCCGGCCCCATCAGATCCTCCACGCCGGTGAGGTCGAGCTGCTCGACATCCTGCTCCGGCAGGCAGCCGACCCACGCGTCCTCGTCGTTGTACAGGTTGTAGAGAGGCCCCTCGTGGCTGCCGGGCAGGACGCGGAGCGGGCCCTGTTCCGGTCCGACGTCGTGCAGGTAGACCCCGATCGTGAGCGGGCTGTAGTTCGTATGCGGCCAGTACTGGATGTCCTGGTGCCACTTCACCTCCTCGCCGCCCGCCGCCCACTTGAAGTTGAGCTTCGAGTGGTGGAACTTGACGTCCGGCCCGACGAGGTCTGCTGCGATGTCGGCGAGCAGTGACCGAGAGGCGAACTCCCAGTAGGTCTCGTGCTGCTCGACCGGGCTCGTCAGGCGTCGCAGGCGCGGGCTGTCGGCGGTGTGGGTCGGCTCGAGGTCGAAGACCGCATCCGACTTGGTGAGCGACCGGCTGCGCTCGACGAACGCGGCCGTGACGTCGAGGAGCCGCTCGACCCATTCCGGCGGGACGATGCGCTCGAGGAGCAGGTAGCCCTTCGAGAAGTACGTCTCGCGCTGCTCGTCGCTCAGAATGCTCGGCGTCTGGGTACGAACCTCGGCGGGCGTCACGACGGCCTCCTTCAGCTGGCGGATGCCACAGGATACGAAGCCCCGCGCAGGGATGCCGGCCGCGGGCAGCTCGTGCTCGGTCTGCACGCCCTGCCCGCGGCCGCCGTCTTCCTAGTCCACCGGCGCCGGCAGGCTCGGGAGCGCCCCGCCGGCCGATCGCACGACCGCCGGCGCGTGCGCGTGCGCGGGGGTGGGATGGGGGACCGGCCCGAGGTGACCATGGGCCTCCGTCCCGTACCCACCGGGAACCGGGATGTAGAACTCCGGGTAGCCCCACATGCCGTGCTCGGAGACATCGAGGCCGGCTGTCTCCACCTTCTCCTCCACGCGGATCCCGAAGGTGTGCTTCATGACCCAGAGGATCACGAACGACACCGTGAAGGTGAAGGCGCCGACGGCCGCCAGGCCGAGAGCCTGCGTTCCGAGCTGGTCGAAGCTGCCCGTGTAGAAGAGACCTCCCTGGCCGGTCGCCAGGGACTCGGCCTGCGAGGGAAGCGCCAGGAACCCGAGCGCCAGGGTGCCCCAGACGCCGGAGAGGCCGTGTACCGCGACCGCACCGACCGGATCGTCGATCCGCAACCGCTCGACGAGGAGAACGCCGTAGACCGCGATCCCGCCGGCCACGAAGCCGATGACGAGCGCGGCCCAGGGCGCGACGAACGCGCACGCCGCGGTGATCGCGACGAGCGCCGCGATGGCGCCGTTCAACATCATCGACACGTCGGGCTTGCCGAGCTTCAGCCAGCTGGTGGCGGCCGCGCCCATCACGCCGCAGGCCGCCGCGATCGTGGTCGTCATCGCCACGTAGGCGAAGAAGCCCACGCCGCCGAAGTCGACCCCGAGCGTGGAGCCCGCGTTGAACCCGTACCACCCGAACCAGAGGATGACGACGCCGAGCGTCACGTAGGCCATGTTGTGGCCCGGGATGGCGTTCGGCTTCCCGTCGGCGTCGAACTTCCCGAGCCGCGACCCGAGCAGGATCGCACCGGCCAGGCCCGCAAGCGCGCCCTGGTAGTGGACGACGGTCGAGCCTGCGAAGTCCTGCATCCCGCGCGAGAAGAGCCAGCCCTCCGGGCTCCAGATCCAGTGGGAGACGAGCGAGTAGACGAGGACGAAGACGCCGCCGAACGCGAAGTAGACCCAGAGCTTCGCGCGCTCGGCCATGGCGCCCCAGACGATCGCCAGCGAGACGCCCGCGAACATGACCTCGAACAGGTAGCCGGCGGCCGCCGGGATCGAGGCGAACCAGCTGAACGGCGCCTTGCCGACCGAGAGCAGGTCGTCTGTCGAGGGGACGAAGCCGGAGCCGCCGACGAAGCCGTTACCACCGTCTCCGAAGGCCATGCCGAACCCGACCAGGTAGTAGACGATGCAGGCGAGGCCGAAGACGAGCACGGTCTTCCCCGCGATGTGGGCGACGTTCTTCATCCTGCAGAGGCCCGCCTCGAGGAACGCGAAGCCGGCCTGCATGAACATCACGAGCACGGCCGCGATGACGACCCAGATCGTGCTTGCTGCGATGCCGAGCTCTGTGCGCGTCATCGAACCTCGACCTCCTCGAGCGCCAGCCCGGTCCGGTTGTGGGTCACGCTGCCGGCCGGCATCGTCCAGACGATGCCGTCCCCGGATTCGTTGCCGCTCCGCGCCGAGTCGACGACTGCGTGGACGACCGCGTCGGCCTTGTCGTCGTCGACGACGAAGACGAGCAGCGCCTTCGGCAGGAACCGCGACTCGAAGATCCGGCCGCGGTACTCGTGCGTGATGCCCCGCTGCCTGCCGTGGCCCACCGCCTCGACCACCGTGACGCCGACGTGGCCCGTCTCCTCCTCGACCGCGTCGATCACCGTCTCGACGCGTTCACGGATCACCACTGCCTCGACCTTGACCATCGCATCCTTCCTCCCGCGTTGGACCACGAAAAAAGCCCCAGGAGTCCGAGCGACTCCTGAGGCCTCAATGCCTCTCTCGTGCGCCGTCGTCGGCGAACGAGGGGACAACGGTAGCGAAACGACAGGACGGCGGCAAGCGCGTATGCTCGGGCCCGTGGCGCAGGGCGAGATCCAGCAGGTCGGGATGCGGCTCTCCGCCCAGGCCGAGGCGCTCGCCGCCCTCGCCGCCGCTCTCCGCCTCCGTCAGAGCAAGAGCGAGGCAGCGTCCGAGGTGCAGGCAGCACTCGACGAGGTCGTTGCCGCTCTCGGGCTGACCGACGCTCTCGAGTCGGCGAGCCCGGCCGAGCTTGCCGCGGCGCTCGCGCCCATCAGGGCGCTCTTCCTCCAGGCCAACGATCTGCTCACGGATCCGGCCCGCGCGCCGGGCTGGAGCTACACCGACGCGGACGTGCTCGAGAGCCTGGGACGCACGTCGGCGGGATTCGCCCGCGTTCTGCGGGACACGGTCGCCCCGCAGCTCGACGGTCTCGAGGAGCGGCTCGCCGCGGAAGGCGCGTCGTTCCTGGACGTCGGCGTGGGCGTCGCCGGGCTGGCGATCGCGATGGCCGGTCAGTGGCCGAACCTCCGTGTGGTCGGGATCGACCCATGGGAGCCGTCGCTCGCGCTTGCCCGCGCCAACGTGTCCGCGGCGGGCCTCGACGACCGGATCGAGCTCCGGGGCGCGCGCGTGGAGGAGCTCGACGACCGTCACGCGTTCGACCTCGCCTTCCTCCCGGCCCCCTTTCTCCCTCGGTCGGTGCTCGACGGCGCCGTGGGGCGCCTGCGGGAGACCCTCCGCCCTGGCGGCTGGGTCGTCGTCGGCCTGTATCGCGGTCGCGACCGCCTCGACGAGGCGCTCGCTCTCCTACGTGCGGCCCGCTCGGGGGGCTCGTCGCCGACGCCGTCCGAAGTGGTGGGGCTCCTGCGGGGGGCCGGTTTCGAGCAGGCGGGCGAGTTCCCCGCCGAGCTCGGGATCTCCTCCGCGCTCGCCGTCGGTCGCCGTCCGTAGTCTTCGCTGCATGAGCGCACAGCGCGTGCAGCTGTTCGCGACCTGCCTGGGCGATCTGATCTTCCCGGATGCGGTCGCGGATGCCGAGACCCTGCTGCGGGAGGCCGGCTTCGACGTCGAGTTCCCGCGCCGGCAGGTGTGTTGCGGCCAGCCGGCCTTCAACGCCGGTCACCGCAAGGCGGCGCGGCGCGTCGCGAAGACGTTCGTCAAGGCATTCGCCCGCTCGGCGCCGGTCGTCTGCCCGTCGGGATCCTGCGCGACGATGGCCTCCCGCTACCTGCCCGACCTCGTCGGCGCCGAGCCGTTCGACGTCTGGGAGCTGTCCGCCTTCCTCGACGCGCAGGGGATCGAGCTACCGCCGAGGAACGAGGGTCGCCGGGTCGCCTATCACGACTCCTGCCACATGCTGCGCGAGCTCCGGATCTCGACCCCGCCACGCCGCCTGCTCGAGGCAACCGGGGCCGAGGTGATCATGCTTCCGCGTCCCGACCTCTGCTGCGGGTTCGGTGGGACGTTCTCCGTACGCCAGCCCGAGCTCTCGGTCGCCATGGCCGACGACAAGCTCGGCGGCGTGACCGCGATGGGCGCCGAGGTGCTCGTCACGGCCGATCCCGGCTGCCTGATGCACCTTGCGGGCCGGGTGCGGCGCGCCGGGGGCCCCCCGGTCGTTCATCTGGCAACTGCGCTCGCGCGCGGCATCGACGCAGCCGAGGTCGCCGCGTGACCGAGCTGTCCCAGCCCCCCGGACGCTTTCGCGACGTCGCGCGGCGCAAGCTCGCAGACCCCAAGCTCGAGTCGGCGATCGGCTCGTCGACCGAGCGCCTGCGCTCGCATCGGCTCGACGCCTGGGGCGAGCTTCCGGACGTCGAGGCGCTCCGGCAGCGTGCGCACGAGATCCGCATGGAGGCCGTCAGATCGCTCGACGCCTACCTCGAGGAGTTCACCCGGGCGTTCGAAGCGCGCGGTGGTGTGGTCAAGGTGTGCGCCACAGCGGAGGAGGCCTGCGCCTATGTCGTCGACGTCTGCGCACGGCACGACGCGAAGCTGGTCGCGAAGTCGAAGTCGATGGCGACGGAGGAGATCGGGCTGAACGAGGCGCTCGAGGCTGCCGGCATCCGGCCGGTCGAGACCGATCTCGGCGAGTACATCCTCCAGCTGGCCGGAGAGCACCCGGTGCACATCGTCGCCCCGGCGATCGAGAAGACGAAGGAGGACGTCGCCGAGCTGTTCAGCCGCGTCGAGGGCAGGTCCGTTCCCGCCGAGCTCGAGGAGCTGACGCTCGCAGCGCGCCGGCAACTCCGACAGGTCTTCCTCGAGGCCGACGTCGGCGTGACCGGCGCCAACTTCGCCGTCGCCGAGACGGGCACGATCGTCACGGTCACGAACGAGGGCAACGCGCGCCTCGTCTCGTCGCTGCCCCGGGTTCACATCGCCATCACCGGTATCGAGCGCCTCGTCCCGAAGCTCGGCGACCTCGGGCCGCTGCTCCAGCTCCTCGGCCGCTCGGGAACGGGCCAGCGCCTCACGAGCTACACGCAGCTCCTCACCGGGCCGCGTCGCGACGGCGAGGCGGACGGGCCCGACGAGCTGCACGTCGTCTTCCTCGAGAACGGCCGCCGCAACCTGCTCGGCACCAGGTACGAGGAGATGCTCGCCTGCATCCGCTGCGGGGCCTGTCTCAACGTCTGTCCGATCTATCGCAAGACGGCCGGCGAGGCCTACGGGCCCGTCTACTCGGGACCGATGGGGGCCGTGCTGGCACCCCTCCTCGTCGGCATCGAGCGGGCTCCCTCGCTTCCGCATGCGTCGTCTCTCTGCGGCGCCTGCACGGATGCCTGTCCGGTCAAGATCCCGCTCCACGAGCTCCTGCTCGAGCTGCGGCGCGACCTCGTCGAGCAGAAGGTCGCCTCCAGGCGCGAGCGGGCGGCGATGACGCTCTGGTCGCTTGCCTGGTCGTCGCCTCTCGGGTACCGGCTCTCGACTCTGCTCGGACGGCTCGGCCGGCCGATCGGCGGCGCCGTCGGCCCCGCGAGGGCCTGGCGGGAGGGGCGTGAGCTCCCGCGGCTGGCCAGACGGCGCTTTCGCAGCCGCCGATGACGACGGCCGCCCTCGTCGAGCTCTTCGCCGCGAACCTGAAGCGGAACGGCTTTCGTGTGCACTACCGGGTCGTGCCCACGCTCCCGGATGCGACCGTCTCGACGGCGCTCTACGGTCTCGCCGATCCTGGGAGCGTCGTCCTCGCCGCCTCCCCGGACGAGTCGAGGGCCCATTCGATCCTGCCCGAGGTGCATCTGACGGTGGTTGAGGAGGATCGCGTCCTCTCCGGGCTCGGCGAGCTGCTCGCGGCGCTCGAAGGGGACCTGCCGAGCGCAGTCGCGATCGTCTCGGGCCCGAGCCGGAGCGCCGACATCGAGCAGGTGCTCGCCCTCGGCGTCCACGGCCCTCGCGAGGAGCACGTCGTGATCATGCCCGCTCGCGCAGGCGATTCGACAGAGCCTTGAGGCCCCACCCGGCCGTCAGCTCGGATGCTCGTTCCCAGTCGGGCTCGGCGTCGGGCAGCGGAGGGATCGGCGCATCCGTCTGGAGCGTCGCGATCGCCCGGTAGGCCCGGAGAGCGTCGGCTTCCGTCGAGAATCGTCCCGCGGCGAGCGCCGCTTCGAGCGAGCCGTGCTCGCGCAGGATCGCTGCTGCCTTCGCCGGCCCGATTCCCCGTGCTCCCGGCAGCCGATCCGACGGGTCTCCGCGGAGGGCGATGAAGTCCGTCACCTGCTCGGGCTCGACGCCGTACCGCTCCCGTACCTCGTCGGGGCCGACGCGGTCGAGCTCGCCGACCCCGCGCTTCGGCATCAGCAGGGTCACGGCCTCGCCTGCGAGCTGGAACATGTCGCGGTCGCTCGTCACGACGAGGGTCGTCCCGCCCCGGTTGGTCTCTGCCACCGTGGCGGTTGCGAGGAAGTCGTCCGCCTCGTATCCCGGAGCCTTCGGGGCAACGAACCCGAATGCCCCCACCAGCTCGGGGAGGCGGTCGAGCTGCTCTCGGAGCTCGGGCGGGAACTCGCGCCCGGCCTGGTAGCCGGCAAGGAGGTCATGCCGGTAGGTCGGAACGTCCAGCGTGTCCCAGCCCGCGACGATCGTCCGCGGCCGCTCCGCGTCCCAGAGCCCGAGCAGGAAGTTCCCGAAGCCGACGAGCATGTTGGCCGGCCTGCCCGCGCCGTCGCGAATCGACTTGGGCAGGGCGTGGAACGCCCGATGCGCGAGCGAGTCGCCGTCGACGGCCATCAGCGGGCGGGTTGTCACGGCCGGCTTGCCACCTCGGTCTCGAGGCGCTTGATCGCCGACCAGAGTCGCTCGGTTCCCTCTCCGGCGGCCTCGAAGGAGTCACGGCCGGCCAGATCGGCGAGCTCGACGGGTGCACCAAAGCGCACGCGCAACGGGCCCAGGCGCGAGAGCCGGTCCATGCCGCGGATCGCAGCCGGCACGAGCGGCGCGCCCGCCGCCAGGGCGATGCGCACCGTTCCTCGATGCGGGCGCGGCTGATGCTTCTTTCGCAGCCCCTTGCTCCGCCGGGTGCCCTCCGGGAACATCGCCATCACGCCTCCCCCGCGCACGATGCGTACGGCGGTCTCGAACGCCTCGACGTCACCCTCGCCGCGGCGCACGGGGAACGACCCGAGCGCCGCGAGCACGGTTCGAAGGCCCGGCTGCCAGAGCTCGGACTTCGCCATGAAGTGCAGCTGCCGCTTGGGAAGTGCGCAGCCGAGCGGCCATGGATCGAGGTTGGACGTGTGGTTTGCAGCGAGCACGAGACCCCCCTCCGTGGGCACGTGCTCCACCCCGCTGACGCGGAGACCGTAGAGGTGCTCGACGATCGGAATCGAGATCCCCATGACGACTCGGTAGAAGTCGGAGGGCGTCTCCGTCAGGGCCATGAGGGGCAGTATCGCCCCTTGACAGCGGTCGCTATGGTGTTCCGCGATGTCGAAGACGCTCGTCATCGCCGAGAAACCGTCCGTCGGCCGCGACATCGCGGCCGCGCTCCCCGGCTCGTTCGCCAAGAGCGAGGGGTACCTCGAGTCGGACGAGTACGTCGTCTCCTGGGCGGTCGGGCACCTCGTCGGCCTGGCAGCGCCCGAGGCGTACGACGCCAAGCTGAAGAAGTGGCGCTACGCCGACCTCCCGATCGTGCCGTCGAAGTTCAAGCTGACCCCGAACGACGATCGTGCGAAGAAGCAGCTCACGGTGGTGCACAAGCTCATGCGGCGCGACGACGTGGAGTCGATCGTCAACGCGTGCGATGCGGGCCGCGAGGGCGAGCTCATCTTCGCGTACACGTTCGAGACGGCCAAGGTCGACAAGCCGGTCGAGCGCCTCTGGCTGAACTCGATGACGAAGGCTGCGATCCGCGAGGCGTTCGACCACCTTCGGCCCGGAAGCGAGATGAGGCTGCTCGAGGAAGCGGCCCGCTCGCGCTCTGAGGCCGACTGGCTCGTAGGCATGAACGCGACGCGTGCGGCGACCGTCCGACTGCGCTCCGCTTTCGACGGGGCCGTGTCGCTCGGCAGGGTGCAGACGCCGACCCTTGCCATCGTCGTTCGCAGGGAGCTCGAGATCCGGGCATTCGTCCCCGAGCCGTACTGGCTCGTCGAGGCGTCCTTCGAGGCGCCGCAGGATCGGCGCTACTCGGGCCGCTACCTCGGTGGTAAGCGGATTGCCGAGGATGTCGCGAACGGGGTCGTCCGGGACTGCACCGGCAGGCCGGGCGAGATCACGAAGCTCGAGAAGAAAGAGGAGCGCGAGGCGCCCCAACTCCTCTACGACCTCACCTCGCTCCAGCGCCATGCGAACACGCTCTACGGGTTCTCGGCCCGGCGGACGCTCGCGGCTGCCCAACGCCTCTACGAGGAGCACAAGGCGATCACGTATCCGAGGACGAGCTCCCGCTTCCTGACGAGCGAGATGATCGGAGAGATCAAGCCGACCGCAGCCCTCGTGGGCGAGAACGCCGCCTACGCGAAGAGCGCGGCGTACGTCACAGGGCTCGAGAAGCTCCCTCTCGGACGAGTGGTCAACGACAAGAAGGTCGAGGACCACCACGCGGTCATCCCCACCCGCTCCGAGCACAAGCTCGAGAGGATGAAGGAGGACGAGATCAAGATCTTCGACCTCGTCGCCCGTCGCTTTCTGGCGGTCTTCCACCCTGAGGCCGTCTTCGAGCGCACCCGGGTCGAGACCACCGTGGAGGCGCACGTGTTCAGGACGAGCGGCCGAGTTCTGCTCGAAGCGGGCTGGAAGGCGGTCTACGGGGCGGAGCCGACAGCGCTCGGTGCCGACGACGACGACTCGGGCGGCGACCAGTCGCTCCCGGTTCTCTCCCTCGGGGAAGCCGTCGACACGGTCGAGGTCGCGGCCCTCCGCAAGGAGACCCAGCCGCCGAGGCGCTTCTCGGACGCGTCGCTCCTCGCCGCGATGGAGGCCGCCGGCAAGGACATCGGCGACGCCGAGCTTCGCGAGGCGATGAAGGACTCCGGAATCGGAACGCCCGCAACGCGCGCGTCCATCATCGAGCGACTGATCGACGTCGCCTACATCGAGCGCGACGGCCGGGCGCTCCACGCGACCGAGAAGGGCGTCCAGGTCATCTCCCTGCTCGGCGGGCATCCGCTCACCTCGCCGGAGCTGACCGGCGACTGGGAGCACCGACTCGGGATGATCGAGCACGGCGAAGACAGCCGGCAAGCTTTCATGTCCGATATCGAGCGGTTCACGAGCGAGACCGTCGCGGAGCTCGACAAGCTCAAGGACGTCAAGATCGAGAGAGCAAACCTCGGGCCGTGCCCCGTTTGCGGACGCGACGTGATCGAGAACCGAAAGGGCTACTCCTGCTGGACGAAGGACGACCCGGGCTGCGGCTTCGTCATCTGGAAGAGGAAGGCAGGCAAGATCCTGCCGATCTCCGTCGTCAAGGAGCTGATGGCGACCGGGAAGACGGCGAAGCAGGTCACCGGATTTCGAGGGCGGTCGGGCCGGACGTTTCGTGCGAAGCTCAGGCTCGAGCAGGGCGAGGATTCGAAGTGGCGCGTCGAGTTCGACGAGGAGTGGGCCAATCAGCCCCAGGAAGCGATCCAAGGGGCGGAGGAGACGGAGCAGCCGATCGCGGCGGCCAGCCGGGAATAGGCGATCCGATCAGGCGTTTTCATCCGTAGAGCAAGCGAAGCGCCCGAACGTCACTCGTTACGGGGTAGAGGCGACGGTTCTCGAACCGATCTACCAGCCGGTGGCGTAAAATGAGTAACGACTAACTATCACGAACGACTAGGGACCACCACGAACGGGAAGAGGACAGGAAACCGTGCACGAACTCCTTGAGACCGAGCAGGTTCGCTCGCTGATCGAGTCGGCGGAAGAGCGGGGCTTCATCGAGCCGGCTGAGCTCGAGGCGCTCGCTCTCGAGCTCGACCTCGGCGACGAGGAGCTTCAGTCGTTCACGCACGAGCTCGAGGCGATCGGCCTCGAGATCGGCCCTCCGCGTGAGGAAGTCGAGGCGGCGCCGCTGACGGCCGGACCGGTGCTCGGCGCCGGCGACAGCCTGCAGCTGTTCCTCGCCGACGTCGGCCGCCACAGGCTCTTGACCGCGTCCGAGGAGGTGACGCTCGCGAAGCGGATCGAGACCGGTGATCCGCTGGCGAAGCGACGCATGATCGAGTCCAACCTCCGGCTGGTCGTTTCGATCGCGAAGGGTTACCGCGGCCTAGGCGTTCCGTTCCTCGACCTGATTCAGGAAGGAACGCTCGGCCTGAACCGTGCCGTCGAGAAGTTCGACTGGCGCCGCGGATTCAAGTTCTCGACGTACGCCACGTGGTGGATCCGGCAGTCGGTGCAGCGTGCCGTCGCCAACCACGCCCGAACGATCCGCGTGCCGGTACACGTCGTCGAGCGTCAGCAGAAGCTGTTTCGAGCGGCGCGCCGGCTCGAGGTCGAGCTCGGCCGAGACGCCACGAAGGAGGAGCTGGCGGAGGCCACAGGGATTCCGATCCAGCACGTCGAGGAGGCCATGGGCGCCGCCCAGGCATCGGTATCGCTCAACCAGAGCGTCGGAGCCGACGACGAAGGCGAGCTCGGAGACCTCTTCGCAGACCGCGAAGCGGCCGACCCGTTCGAAGAGGCCGAGGAATCGCTTCGCAAGCAGGGGGTTCGTCGCGCGCTCGACGCCCTTCCTGAGCGAGAGCGCCGGATCCTCGAGCTGCGATTCGGCTTCGAGGGCGATCCGTGGACGCTCGAGGCGATCGGCCACGAGCTCGGCCTGACGCGCGAGCGGGTGCGCCAGCTCGAGGGCCAGGCGCTGCAGCGACTCGGCGCCCTGCGAGATCTCGTCTCGGTCGCTGCCTGAGCTTCGCACCCTCGGTACTCCGTAGTCCCGGGGTGGGGTGTTGGTGCAACCCCGAAAGGCGTAGAAAGGTTCCCCCGATGAGGGGGTGAGCGCCGCTCGAGGGAGTTCCGATGGCTTCCGTGTGGACGCAGCCGAGCGCAAGGAAATCCTGAGTCGCTACCTGAACCACGCCCGCCGCTTCGACGAGGTCGCCGCGCGGCGAAGCCGTGTGCAGGAGGTCGCCGAGCCCGCCGAGGTCGTCTCGCTGAAGCCGGTTTCGCGCCGGTTCGAGCAGGAGCCGACGGCCCGCGAGAGCCAGGTGCTCCAGCTGATCTCAGACGGGCTCGTGAACCGGGAGATCGGTGAGCGGTTGCATCTCTCGGAAGAAACGGTGAAGTCGCACGTCCGCCACCTGCTCGCAAAACTGCAGGCTCGAAGCCGTGCCCACGCCGTCGCGATCGGCTTCCGACGCGGCCTTATCGACTAGCGCAGCGCCCGGGAAAGGCTGCGGGGCGGCCGGAGCCGCCCCGCGAAGCAGAGGCCTCTGCAGTGTCATCCACGGGCTTCCGTGCACACATCCCTCAAGGGAGGGATGCCCCTAGCCGATGGCTAACTACATCCTTGATTGTGGACTTACCAGCTCTTCCAACCGCCTACGAGAACTGCCAGCGAGGCCATGGATGCAAGCAGGACCCCCAGGCGGATGAGGGATCTCCTCATACAGAACTCCTCTCCCCCGGGAGATGACGGCCCAGTGAGTATATCCCCCGAAAGGGTTACCTATCAAGAGGAACCGTCGAACGACGCCAACTGGCGTATCGTCGCGTATCTTTCATGCCTAGCCGCGACTTCCGTCGCGCTGGCGGTCTGGCTACTCAGCTCGTGGGAGATCGGTGCGCCTCTCTGGGTGATCATCCCGCTTGCCGTTCTCGCCATCGCGGCAGAACGAGGCGGGATCTGGATTAACAGAACCGTTCAGGTCTCGATCTCCTTGCTGCCGACGCTTTTTGCCGCTGTCGTGGCTGGGCCAATCGCGGCGATGGCGGTAGGAGCAGCTTCCATGCTGGGCGACGTGCGGCCCCCAATGAAATGGGCGGTTTACACGAGTACACGTGCCATCAGCGGCGCGATCACGGGCCTCGTTGCTGTGTGGTCAGGCGACCTTGCCTCCAGCACCGTCGGCTCGATCGCGATCGCGACCGTCTGCGGTGCTGTAACGCTGCAAGTTCTGGATCTGTCATTTGCGGCGTTGACGACCTGGGTGCGCGGGAACAGCGCCGCTTTGGACTTCCTCAGAACGTCGCTCCCGGTCTTCCCGTCTTCTGTGATTCTCTACATCGCTGTCGTTGCCCCGCTGGCCCTGGCCTACGTGGAGTTGTCACCCTGGACAGCACTGCTGTTTCTCTTTCCGGCCCTGGCGGCGCAGCGGCTCTTCGCCATGTACCAGGAGCAGCGCCGGCTCGCGTCTGATCTGGCGGTGGTCAACGAGCGCCTGGAGCGTGCGAACCTGTCCTTCGCCAGCGCTCTCGTGACGACGCTCGATGCGAGGGATCGCTACACAGCAGGTCACTCCGCGGCGGTTGCAATCTACGCGCGGGACATCGCAGGTCGCATGGGCTTCGCCACCGAGACTCAGCAGCTTGCTCACCTCTCAGGGCTTCTCCACGACATCGGCAAGATCGGAGTGCCTCCCGGCGTGCTCGAGAAGAACGGTCCCCTGACGCTGCAAGAGCGCAGGAAGATGGAGGAGCACTCGGTCGTCGGCGAACGAATACTCGCCAACGTCGAGGCCTACGAGGAGATCGCGATGATCGTCCGCCATCATCACGAGCGCCTGGACGGACAGGGCTACCCGGACGGGATCAAGGGTGACCGGATTCCCGTCATCTCGCGAATCATCTGCGTCGCCGACGCGTACAACGCGATGACGTCAGACCGCCCGTACCGCGATGCGATGCCGCCGCGCGTCGCACGCGAACGTCTTGCTCAGGCAGCCGGGACGCAGTTCGATGCGGACGTTGTTGCCGCATTCGACGCGATTCTCGCGACGGCCAGCGAGAACTACTCGCGCGGCGCACGGGCGGACTTCGCCCTCGAAGCGCAGGCACACCCGGAGCTTGCACCAATCTCCGAAGCGAGCGCCGCCTAGCTCGCCGAGGTCTCCGTTGGGAGATCCCGAGCCAGCAACGCAGCCTGAAGCCGCGTTCGCACACCGAGCTTAGTCAGCACGTTATGGACGTGGACCTTGGCCGTACTCTCGGCGATCACAAGGCTACGGGCGATCTCTGCGTTGGATGAGCCTTCGGCGATGAGAAATAGGACCTCTCTCTCGCGAGGGCTGAGAGCATCAAACGCCGTCGAAGAAGGGGTGTCAAGGAGCTTGATTCCCGCGGCGCGCGCAAGTTCCAGATCACCCGACGCAACGAGGACGGGCTTGGCAATCGCGAGTGCGTCGTCGTCTTGGGCAGCGAGCTGGATCAGCAGAGGGCACGCCCGATAGGCGGTCACGAAGGCGTCGATTACTCCGCGTGACGAAGACTCACGGAGAAGATCCCTGATCCGCGTCGGCGCAAGCCCATGTCCGGCGACGATGTCGAGAATGAGCTCGGCATAATCGGCGAGGTGGAGCACCTCGGCCGTCTTTGTCGCCGCACGTGCCGCCGCGACGTAGCCACGTGTGGCGTCGCAATCGCCACGTGAGGCAGCTGCGATTGCTACCAGAGCGAGAAGCTCGCCGCGGATTGCAGGCGCGGCTCCTTCTCCGACCGACGTCACTCCGTACGAGATCACCTGCGTTCGGCCCTCAGCGAAAGCAAGCCGGAGTTTCAGCGCGGCCAGAGTTGCTTGAACGTACGGGTCGTCTAGCGCGATCCTGTCGTCTGCAATGGCTGCGATGCCTGATCTTGCAGCCCGTAGCTCCCTAGCGCCGACGTGAGCGTGGCACCGTGTCAGTGTGCAGTAGAGCTTGTTGAGGCCGAGACGATAACGCTCGCATATCTCCTCAGCCCGCCGTGACATAGCCGCCGCTCGCTTGTACTTGCCTGCGAGAACTCCCACGAACGACGTCCAGCTGAGAAAGCTGCTCCTGATCATCGGGTCGCTCGCGTAGTCGAGCACCCCGATCAGGGGCTCAAGTGATGCCCAGGCACCCTCGAGGGAGCCGTGAGCGCGACCCAAGAGGGTGCGTCCGTGCGCCGCGCGCAGTCGGAGGTCGATATCGTCACTCGTCGCCGATTCGAGTTCATCGAGAAACGAAACAGCATCGTCAGACTCGAGCTCGGCAGCCGCGAGGATCATGCCCCACACGGCTGCGGTTGTCTCGTCCGGTGTCTCAGCTGAGTCGCGGGCGAGTCTGTGGAAATGTAGAGCAGCTTGGTCGTATGAGCGAAGGTGAGCGATCCGCCCCGACAGGCTGTAGGCACGAGAGCTGAATCTCGGTTCATCTTCCAGCTTCGCCACCGCGATCTCAGCTAGCGCCGCTGCCTCGGCTAGAAGCCCCCGACGCATCTTGATCTCAGCATTTGCGATTACTGTCCCGGGGCTCATGATTGTTCCCGGCCCGCACGTAGCGAGCCACCGTTCAAGTGTTTCGAGTCGACCACCCGCGAGCATGTCTTCGCACGCATCGGAGACTATTGCGAGGGCTTGGTCCAGGTACTGGGGCGGCCTGGCAAGGTCGAACGCCATGTCCCAATCGCAGTTCGCGCGTGCGTGGGTGATGAGCCTTAGCGTGAGCGGAGCAAGATCGTCGGCCCGCGCGTTTCGGAACTTCTGGTTCAGGAAGTCTCGCAGCAGCGGGTGAAACGAAAGGTTTCCCGAACCTGATTCGTGCAGCAGTCCATCGTTGGACAGCCGCTCGAGCACGGATGTCACATTCTCAAGTCCAAGAACATCGCGTGCGATCGAGAGGTTGACCAAATGTGGAATCGCTGCGACCAGCATGAAGTCCTGGATCTCTTGGCTCTCTTGGCGAAGGACCTCGTCGGCCAAGTAGCGGAACAGCTCGCGTGAGACATGCTCGGTAGGAATCGCCGACGTTGAGGCAAGGCTGGCGAGACCAACCAGGGCCGGCCAACCGTCAGCTTGTGAGACAAGCGTACGGACAGCTTCCCTTGGTCGCTCGGCAAGCGCTGCGCTAACCTCGCGATCGGTCATGGCGAGGCGGTCGCTTTCGATTTCCGTCACCTGGCCATAGAGAACTCTGCGGGCAGACGCCCACGCGGGCCGCCGACGCGATGTGACGAGTACGCGCAAGTGCGATGCACGCGTCAGCAGCCAGTCGACGAACTCCTCTACCGGAGCTGAGTCGACGACCAGGTGGTAGTCGTCGATGACGAGGATGCCGTCCGAAGGCCAGTCGACGAGGTCGTCGGCGAGCATCTCTGCGAGCGGACGGGCTGCCTTCTCGGGTACCTCGCCGACTCTGAGACGCTGTCGCAGCCGCTCCGCGGCTCCCGGCGCGACCGGCGCTAGGACCTCCGCGATGCCGACCGAGAAGGCGGCCAGGTCGGCCGATGCAGAGGTCGCTCGGTACCAGAAGACGTTCTCCCGCCCGGCAAGCCATTCACAGGCGAGCGACGTCTTCCCGAAGCCCGCCGGGGCGATGAGGAGGATCGTCTGAGCCGTGCTCGCTTCGAGCACGCGTGTGAGACGCGGACGCGGTACGTGCCGCCGGCTCAGCGAAGGGACCCGTGTGGGCTGTCGCGCTTCCATCCCGGGTTGTGGTCGCGACGGAGAGCATGAGGTTAGCGCGAGATCGGGCAACCGGCCGTTGATCATCATGGGGACGCCCGTGCCCGCGGTGAATCCGCGGGCACGGGGTGCCGTCATCCCCGGGTCGCCTATCGACGAGCGCTCGACGTCCCTGGCTCGCACACCGGCGATCCGAGGCTCATCGGGTCTTCGCCCGTGACGGCGCGGTAGGCGAGAGGGATATACCGCCGCCTGGTGACGCCGAGCTTCGACCTCAGGCCGTCACAGTGGGCCTTCGCCGTCCGGGCCGTGACCCCGAGCCGTTCTGCGATCTCGTCGTTGGAACAGCCCTCCGCGATGAGCTGGATGACCTGCCGCTGCCGTTCCGTGAACTTGGTGGGGGGGTGCGTCGTGACCATGGGCGCGATGCTCTCAGGAACCCCACCGCTAGCCAATTCCTCAGCCGACCTAACTTGGTGGTTACACCCTTCGATGTAGGAACGCGGCTTCGTGCCCGAGGTCGTTGACGGCGACGAGCTCGTCGCCGTCGAGCGCGCCGATGCGCTCGAGGAGCTCGAATTCGTCGGAGAGATGGGTGTGCATCATCTCGGGCCCGTCCGTTGCGAGCGTGAAGCGAACGCCCGCATCCATCAGCGTGCGGATGGTCTCGCGGAGGGCGTCCTCGTCGGTCAGCGCCTTGGTGAGGAGGTTCGACGTCGGGCAGATCTCGAGCACGATCCCGGCGTCGCGGAGAAGCCGCATCGTCTCCCGGTCCTTCGCGGCCAGGATGCCGTGACCGATGCGCTGCGGACGCAACGTCTCGACGACCTCTCCGATCTCCGCCAGGCCGTCGGAGCCGCCTTCCTCGCCGACATGGATCGTGACCCCGAGACCGGCGGAGCGCGCCCGTTCGACGAGCGGCGCGAGCTGGCCGTAGGCGTAGCGGCCCGGTTCGGGGCGCGGCCCGGCGATGTCGATTCCCACGATGCCCCGAGGTGCGTAGCGGATCGCCTTCTCGATGATGATCGCGTTCTGGTCGAAGCTGAAGGTGCGATCCATCATGAGAATGAGACCGCAGCGCACCTGCGGGTACTCGAGCTCGGCGCGGTCGAGCCCGCGGATGGCCGCCATGATGATGTGGTCGAGGTCGCGCTCGCCGCCGCGGTTTCGCTTCATCGGATTGAAGCGGAGCTCGAGCGTCGTGATGTTCTGGCGGCGATAGGCGCCGCCGATCGCGCCGTGGACGGAGCGCTCCACCGCGATCGGGCTCGACTGGATCAACTCGGTCCACCGGTAGATGGCGTCCAGCTCGGGCAGGCCGTCGACTCCTCGCGGGTCGGCGATCGAGACGAGCTTCTCGAAGTCCCAGTAGTCCTTGACCGGCAGCGCGATGCCCTGCTCGTGTGCGAGCGTCCACATCACTGCCGGATGCACCGAGCCGCCGAGATGCGTGTGCAGCTCGGCGAGCCCCGCGGCTCGGAGCCGCTCGACGACCGGCGATCCGCTCATGGAGCGAGTCTACGAGGAGAGGACGGGCGGCGGCGTTGTGCGGGCGCCGCCGCCCAGTCCGCTGCGGTCAGGGGTGATTGCCGTCATCTCCCGGCCCGCAGGAGGAGAGGAAGTCCCTCGAGGTGGGTATCGGCCGCTGACCTGGGAACTTGAGCCCCACGCCTAGGATGTGCCGGGTGAGCAATCCGCCCCAGGCCGGCGAGAGCGTCGACGAGCGACTGCACGTCGACCGCATCGCCGACGAGTTCTTCGACGGGTTCGATGTCGTCGCCGACATCGCGCGTCCGGCCGTGTCGATCTTCGGTTCGGCGCGGCTCAGGCCCGATCATCCGGCCTATCGCGCTGCGGTCGAGGTCGGCCGGCTGTTCGCCGGTGCCGGATTCGCGGTCGTGACGGGCGGAGGCCCGGGGCTAATGGAAGCCGCAAACCGCGGCGCGCGCGAGGGCGGCGGCACGTCGATCGGCTTCAACATCGAGCTTCCGCACGAGCAGCGCCCGAACGACTACCTCGACGTCTCGCTCACGTTCCGCCACTTCTACGTTCGCAAGACGATGTTCGTCCGGGCCGCCGACGGGTTCGTGATCCTTCCCGGCGGGTACGGGACGCTCGACGAGCTGTTCGAGGCGCTGACGCTCATACAGACGGACAAGGTGATCGATTTCCCGGTCGTGCTGCTCGGCAGCGGCTACTGGCGCGGCCTGCTGGACTGGCTTCGCGAACGGGCCCTGGCCGAGGGAACGATCTCGGGTGCGGATCTCGAGATCGTTTCGGTCACGGACGAACCGGCCGAGGCCGTACGCCTGGTGACGGCGGCCTACCGAGCGCGCCCCGAGGGCCGGAGCCACGTGCGATGAAGATCGGCATCGTGGTGCCGTTCTCCTGGTCGTACTGGGGCGGCGTCGTCGAGCACGCCGAGAACAAGGCCAAGGCGCTCATGGCTCGAGGCCACGACGTGAAGATCGTCATCGGCAACGACCCGCCGGGCCGCTTCACGCACCTGCTGCACCCGCGCGAGGGACGCCACGGGCCGCTTCCCGACTACGTCATCCCCGTCGGGCGAACGGTGATCGTGCCGGCGAACGGATCGCTGTCGAACATCGTCCTCAGCCCGGCCACCATCCCGCGGATGAGGCGGGTGTTCCGCGACGAGCGTTTCGACGTCGTCCACCTCCACGACCCGCATGCGCCGGTGATCTCGCTGTACACGCTCTACGCGGCGGAGTGCCCGGTCGTCATGACCACGCATGCATCCGGTGGGCGGTGGTGGTTCTGGGGCCACCTCTTCTGGCACGTCCTCACCGACCGGATCGACTACAAGATCGCCGTGTCCGAGCAAGCGCGCGCTGCGGCCCTGCCGTGGATCGGAGGCCCGATCGACATCGTCCCCAACGGGGTTGCCCTGCCGCCTGCGCCCAACCCGCATGGTCGCGAGCAGCACGTCGTCTTCATCGGCCGTCACGAGTCGCGCAAAGGCCTGCCGGTCTTGCTGCGCGCGTGGCCGGAGGTAGCACGAAGGACGGGCGCCCGACTGCGCCTGATCGGGGCCGATCCGCTCTCGGTACGCTTTCTGCTGCGGCGGCTCGGCATGGACGAAGCGACGATCGACATTCTCGGGATCGTCCCCACCGACACGCTCGTGGAGGAGGTCTCGCGTGCGAAGGTGCTGGCTGCGCCGTCCATCGGGGGCGAGAGCTTCGGGATGGTTCTGACTCAGGCCTACGCGGCCGCGACGCCGGTCGTCGCCTCCGACATCCCGGGCTACGACGAGGTCGCGACCACGGATACCAGCATCCTCGTCCCACCCGGCGACGAGCGCGCGCTCGCAGCCGCTCTGATCGAGGTGCTCGAGGACGAGCCAAGGCGGGTGGCGCTCGGCACCCGCGCCCGCGCGGTGGCCGAGGAGCGGTACTCGTGGGACCGGATCGCCGAGCGGCTGGAGACGATCTACCTGGGGCTCACCGGGAAGCTGCCGGCGTCAGGGGCGGCCGCGCCGTGAGGCGGTGGCTCCTCCACACTCGGCGCGGGCGCATCTCGCTCCTGCTCGTCGCGGTCGCCCTCGTCACCGGCGTGCTCGTCTGGCGTGGCCCCGATCTCGGCGTGATCGGTGATGCCTTCAGGGAGGTCGAATGGATCTGGGTCGCGGCGGCGATCGGTGCGAACCTCGTCTCCGTCGTCGTGCGGTCGCTGGCCTGGCACGTCGTTCTCAACCAGGCTCTGCCGGCGCCCCATCTGAAGCATCGGTACGTCTTCTCGGCCTTCTGCATCGGCCTGCTCGGCAACGCCGTACTGCCCGGTCGTGTCGGCGAGGTCGCTCGGGTGGCGGTGCTCGCCCGGCACGTGCCGGACGGGCGAACGGCGTGGGCGGCCATACTCGGGTCGACCTTCGCGCACCGTCTGTTCGACGTGATCCCGACGATCGGGCTCGTCGTCTACGTCCTCGTCGCGGCCAAGATCCCGGACTGGGCGCTTCCGGGAATCGAGATCGTGCTCGCCGTCGGCGGCGTGCTCCTGCTCGGCGGGCTGGCTCTCGCCTGGCATCACCGCCGGACCGGCCATGCCGAGATGGAGAGCATCGGGCGGCTGCGGCGGCTCTGGCGCATCGCGCTCGACGGGCTCCATGTCTTCCACTCGCCCGGACCGGCGATCGCCGCGGCGCTCCTTCAGATCCTCGGTTGGACGGCGCAGCTCTTCGCCGTCTACCTCGCGTTCAAGGCGTTTCAGATCGATGCGCCGATCTCGGCAGCCGCCCTCGTGCTGCTCGTCGTGAACGTCGCTCTCGCCTTCCCGCTCTGGCCCGGGAGCGTCGGCCTCTTCCAGGCGGCGACGGCGCTGGCATTGCTGCCCTACGGGGTCGCGTACCGGCACGGGTTCGCCTACGGCATCGGGCTCCAGGCGATCGAGGCGTCGGTCGGGATCGGGCTGGGTCTCCTGTTCCTGGCCCGAGAGGGGATCTCGTTCGCGATGCTGAAGCACATTCCGCGGGTATCCGACGAGGAGCTCGAAGAGGATCTCGAGGAGGAGATCGACCACGAGCTCGACGACCTCGACCGGCAGCGGCTGACGCCGACGACGGCGAACGGTCAGAGGCCGGAGCCCGAGGCCGAGGCGACGATGGCGGCCGACCGGCGGTGAAGGTCGTCTGCTGCCCCGACAGCCTCAAGGGGGTGCTGTCGGCGCAGGATGCGGCAGCCGCGCTCGCGCGCGGGCTCGCCCGGGTCGGCGGAATCGAGCCGGACGAGGTCCCTCTCGGCGACGGCGGCGAAGGAACCGCTGCCGCGCTCCAATCGGTACTCGGCGGCAGCTGGCGGCACGCGCTCGTCTCCGACCCGCTCGAGAGGCCGGTCGACGCGCGCTTTCTCCTCCTTCCCGACGGGAGGACTGCTGTCGTCGAGTCGGCAGAGGCGATCGGGCTCGGGCGCCTCGCGCCCGGCGAGCGTGACCCGCTTCGCACCTCCTCGGCGGGGCTCGGGGAGCTGATCCGGGCTGCGGTTGCGGGCGGCGCGTCCGAGATCCTCGTCACGCTCGGCGGCAGCGCGACGGTCGACGGCGGGGAGGGCCTGCGGGCGGCGCTGCAGGCCGATCGGCTCGACGGGGTACGCCTGCGCGTGGCCTGTGACGTGACGAATCCGCTCCTCGGGCCGCGCGGTGCGGCGCGCGCGTTCGGCCCGCAGAAGGGGGCGACGCCGGCGCAGGTCGAGGAGCTGGAGCGGCGACTTGCCGATATGGAGGAGCTCGGGCCGTTCGCCGAGCTGCCCGGCGCCGGAGCAGCAGGAGGGCTCGGCGCCGCCCTCGCTGCCCTCGGAGCCGAGCTCGTATCCGGGATCGACCTCGTGCTGGAGGCCGTCGGCTTCCGCGAACGTCTCCGAGGCGCCGTCCTCGCGATCACCGGCGAAGGGACGATCGACCGGACCTCGCCGTCGGGCAAGGTCCCGGCCGGGGTCGCGTCGGCGTGCAACTCGACAGGCGTACCGTGCATCGTCTTCGGCGGCCGTATCAGGGGCGGCGTTCGCGGGCTCTACCGGCTCGGCGCCACGACCGTGCTTCCCCTCAGCGGGAGGCGTGAGCGGGCACGGGACGACCTCGTCCTCCTCGGCGAGGGGGTCGGCAGGCTGGTCACCTCGCTCGACGGGCAGCGGCGCAGCCGGCGCGGGCAACGCGACCTTCGCTAGGCTCGCCGCCGATGAGCGTCGCAGCACGCGATCGACGTGCGAGCTTCCGAGCGCTGCACGAGCGGGAGCAGCTGTTCGTCATGCCGAACCCCTGGGACGTCGGCTCGGCCCGTCTGCTCGAGTCGTGCGGATTCGAGGCGCTCGCGACGACGAGCGCAGGCTTCGCCTGGTCGCTCGGCAAGCTCGACCAGAGCGTCTCGCGGGACGAGCTGGTCGCGCACGTCGCCGCCGTCAGCGCGTCGACGAGCCTGCCGCTGAACGTCGACAGCGAGCGCTGCTATCCGGACGATTCCGGCGGCGTGGCCGAGACGGTGGCGCTGCTGGCGGCTGCCGGCGCGGCGGGCTGCTCGATCGAGGACTACGACCCGGTCGCGGGGCGAATCGACGACGTCGAGTCGGCTGCGGCGAACGTCGCCCTCGCCGCCGAGGCGGCGGGCCGCCTCGATCCCCCGCTCGTCCTCACCGGGCGCGCCGAGAACCACATCCGCGGAGTCGACGACTTCGACGACACGCTGGCCAGGCTCGTCGCCTACCGGGAGGCGGGCGCGGACGTGCTCTACGCGCCCGGGCTCACGGACGTCGACCAGATCGGCGCCCTCGTGAAAGCGGTCGGAGCGCCCGTCAACGTGCTCGCGCTGTCGGCTGCGCCGAGCGTTGGCGAGCTCGCCGCGGTCGGTGTCCGCCGGGTCTCGACCGGCAGCCTCCTCGCAAGCTCGGCCTACGGAGCGCTGCTCGAGGGCGCTCGCGAGCTCCTGTCCGAGGGCACCTCCGGCTACGCAGCGCACGGCGCCTCGAGCGACGTTCTGAAAACGGCGTTCCTGGGCTCGGGCGGACAGTAGAGCTTCCCGTACCCGGCGCCTCGCGCTAGCTCCCTTCCGGCGGGCCTCCGTCGGCGCGACCATGCGAAGGCACTCGAACTCTCGACGGAAGGAAAACCATGATCGCCTCTGCTCGACGAAAGTGGCTCGCGCTGGCGCTCCTGTGCGCGGTGCAGTTCATGGTCATCCTGGACATTGCGATCGTCAACGTGGCGCTTCCCTCGATCCAGGTCGACCTCGGCTTCTCACAGGAGAACCTGCAGTGGGTCATCAGCGCCTACGCGCTCATCTTCGGCGGCTTCCTGCTGCTCGGCGGACGCATGGCGGACATCATCGGTCGCCGCAAGCTGTTCCTGATCGGTCTGGCCGTCTTCACGGTCGGATCGCTCCTCTGCGGGCTCTCCTGGGACGAGGCCTCGCTGATCGGCAGCCGGGCCATCCAGGGCCTCGGTGCCGCCATCATCTCGCCCGCCGCTCTCGCGATCCTGATGACGACCTTCGCCGAAGGCCGGGAGCGGAACATCGCGCTCGGCGCATGGGGCGCCGTCGGCGGCTTCGGAGCGGCCGCGGGCGTGCTCCTCGGCGGGCTTCTCACCGACGCCCTCTCGTGGGAGTGGATCTTCTTCGTCAACATCCCGGTCGGCATGCTCGGCCTGGCTCTGGCGCCGATGCTGCTGAACGAGAGCCGCGACCTCCGTGTCCGGCGCTTCGACGCCATGGGCGCGTTCCTCGTCACGAGCGGGCTCGTGGCGCTGGTCTACGGCATCACGCAGGCGAACGAGCTCGGTTGGGCGTCCTGGCAGACGATCTCCCTGTTCGTCGGCTCTCTCGTCCTGCTGGCGGGCTTCGCCGCCTGGGAGCTTCGGAACCGCGCACCGCTGGTGCCGTTCTCGATCTTCAAGCTGCGGACCCTGACCGGCTCGAACGTGGCCGCCTTCCTGATGGGGACGATGCTGTTCAGCATGTTCCTCCTGCTCACGCTGTACATGCAGCAGGTTCTCGGCTACTCGGCGATGGAGACCGGGATCGCATACCTCGCCTGCGCGGGTACCGCGATCATCTGGGCCAACGTCGCGGCGCAGCTCGTGAACCGCATCGGCATCAAGCCCGTGCTGGTGGCGGGGATGGCGATCATGACGGTCGGGATCGCGTACTTCACGCAGATCTCGCCGCAGGGCTCGTACGTCGCCGACCTCCTGCCCGGACTGCTGCTGATCGGGCTCGGGATGCCGTTCGCCTACGTCGCGATCTCGATCGGCGGGCTGACCGGTGTCCGGGAGCAGGAGGCGGGCCTCGCGTCGGGGCTGATCAACACGACGCAGCAGATCGGTGGCGCGCTGGGGATCGCGGCGCTCTCGGCGATCGCGACGTCGGTGACCTCCGATGCGGTCGCCGGCGGCGATGCCGTCCCGGTGGCGATGACCGACGGCTTCCAGGTCGCCTTCTGGGCGGGCACGGCAGTGGCCGCGCTGGGGCTTCTCGCCTCCCTCGTGCTGGTGAAGCGCGAGCCGGGGCTCGTCGGCCACGCGGCGCCGGCCTCGGCCTCGGCCGGCTAGCACACGACTTGGGCCGGGGACGAGGGCGACCTCGTCCCCGGCCCGGCGCGGTTCCGGGCTTGCTCGAGCCGGGGCGCTCCTGCTACAGCGCGCCGCCTGCGGCGCGCGGTGCGTAGGGCGCCTGCCCGGCGTCACCGACCTGCTCGCGGGCGAGGAACGACTCGGCCAGCAGGATGTTCGTCTCGCTTGCACGCTCGACGGTGTCGAGCAGGTCGGACATGCTCGACTCCTCCTCGAGCTGCTCCTTCAGGAACCACTGGAGGAACTCCTCGGCGACGTAGTCGCTCTCGGCCCTGGCAAGCCCCATGAGCTCGGAGATCTGCCGGGTGACCGTGCGCTCCTGCTCGAGGGCGAGGGCGACCGGCTCGACGGTGTTCTCGAAGCTCGTCTTCGGCGCGTCGACGCCGGGGACCGTGACGGCCTGGTTTCGGTCGAGGAGGTACTGAACCATCATCATCGCGTGGTTGCGCTCCTCGAGCGCCTGCCGGTAGAAGTGGGCGGCGAGCTGGGGAAGCGTCAGGTCGTCGAAGTACACAGCGATCGCGATGTACTGCTGCTGGGCCGCATACTCGCGGCCGATGTGCGCGTTCAGCGCCTGGTGAAACGAGATCTTCTTGGGCATGCGGCGGAGGCTATCAGCCGTCCGCGCCGTCTCCCTCGCTCTCCTTTCCGAGCTCGTCGATCCTGCCCTGGGCTGCATCGAGCTTCGCGAGGCAGTACCGGTAGAGCTCCTCGCCCCGCTCCCACAGGCCGACCGCGTCTTCGAGCCCGGCCTCACCGCTCTCGAGCTTCGCCAGAATCCGCTCCAGCTCGTCCCGTGCCTGCTCGAAGGTCAGCTCCTCGCTCATTCGCGGACCTCCTCGACGCGGGCGGCGAAGCCGCCCTTCGCGAGCTCGACCTCGACGGCGTTGCCGGGGGACAGCGCCCGGCCCTCGCGTACGACGCTCCCGTCCGAGCGCACGATGGCGTAGCCACGCTTCAGCGTGGCCGCCGGCGAGAGCGCCGCGAGACGCCCGGCCAGGCCGTCCAGTCGGCTCCTTCCGCGCTCCAGCGCAAGGCGCGGCGCGCGCGACAGGCGGGTGCGGCCGCCTGCGAGCACCGACCGCTTGCGCTCGAGGAGGGTGGACGGCGCCTGCGCGAGGCGCAGGCGCTCGCGCCCCACGTCCTGCCTCCCGCGCTCGACCCGGCGTCGGAGGCACCGCGACAGGGCCGTTCGATCGCGTTCGAGCCGCGCGAGCAGCTCGTGCCAGTCGGGCACCACCAGCCGGGCAGCCCCGGTCGGCGTCGAGGCGCGGGCGTCGGCCGCCAGGTCGCAGAGCGGCGTATCCTGCTCGTGTCCTACCGCCGAGACGACGGGCACCGGACAGGCGGCGACGGCGCGGACGAGGCGCTCGTCGCTGAACGGAAGCAAGTCCTCGAAGCTGCCGCCGCCCCGTGCGAGGACGATGACGTCGACACCGGCGGCGCAGACAGAGCGCAGCGCCTCCGCGATGCGCTCCGCCGCCCGGTAGCCCTGCACCGAGGTCTCGGCGACGAGGAGCCGGGCCGGCGGAAAGCGCGTGGTCACCGTCGTGAGGACGTCGTGCTTGGCGGCCGCGTCGTTGCCCGTGACGAGCCCGATCCGCTGTGGGATGAAGGGGAGCGGGCGCTTGCGGTCTGCCGCGAACAGGCCTTCTGCCGCGAGGGTGCGCTTCAGCCGCTCGAGCCGCACGAGGAGGGCGCCCTCGCCGAAGGGCTCGATGGTGAGAGCGCGTAGCTGGAACACGCCTCGGGTCTCCCACAGCTCGGGCCGCGCGAAGACGTGCACCCGGTCGCCGTCGGCGAGGTCGAGCCGGAGGCCGTCGAAGGCGGTTCGCGCCATCGAAACCGGCACGACCGCCGGTCCCTCGAGGTCCTTCAGCGTGAAGAAGACGCGCTGCCAGCCCGGCTGGCGACGAAGCTCGGTGATCTCGCCCTCCACCCAGACGGTGGGCAGTCGCTCGAGGTAGGAGGCGACTCCACGGTTGAACGCAGAGACCGGATAGACGCGTTTGTCGCCGTAGAGGACGGGCTCGGGCTTCACGACCTGACCCTAGCCCATCGAGGGCCGAGGGTCGCTTGCCTCGCCCGGATCGCTGCGAGCCCTAGAGGAGGATCTGCTCGGCGACGACGGCCGCGCAACCCTGCTCGAGCAGCTCGACCGCGTCGTGGAGGTCTGCGTCGCTGTCTGCGATCCGCTCCGCGACATCGACCGGATAGCCGGCCTCGATCAGCACGTGAAGCCGCCAGCCGTTGACCTTCGCCTGCTCGTCCTGTCCTGGCTCGAGAGTCTGCATCTCCTCCATCTCAGCGTAGGTGGTTCTCGCTCTGTTGGACGATCCCTGCGCGGGAAAGTTCACGCCGCAGGCGGATTTCGTCACGAGCTGCGCTCGACGCTCTGCTCGGCGGCCCTCAGGGCCCGCTCGATCTCTCCGAGCTTCGCGGACACCTCGAGTTCGACGCTCGCCTCGAACTCGGCAAGGCGCTCGTTCGCGAGCTCGAGCGAGCGCTCGAGACGCTCGTTCAGCGTCTGGATCCGCTCGTTCGACAGCGTCGTCTGGGCCTCGGCCGCCCGCACGACGTCGTCGATCTGGCGTTGCAGCTTCAGGGCGGACGCGTGTGCCGCCTCGGCGATCCGCGAGGCGACCTCCTTCTCGGCGCTTCGCGAGAAGGTCTCCATCTGCAGCTCGAGCTCACGGGAGAGTCGGTCGGCGGTCCTCTCACGTGATTCGCGCAGCTGCGCGTCGAAGCGGCGCTCGGCGTCCTCGCTGAGGCGCAGGGTCGCTCGGTCCATAAGGCGCTCGAGCTGTTCGAGCGCCCGCCGCTCGACGTCCGCGGTCTCGCCCGCGAGCAGTGCCCGAACCTCGACCTCTTCACGCTCGATCTGTTCCCGCAGCGCCCGCTCTCGCGTCCTCAGCCGTTCACCGACCTCGTGGAGGGCACGGCGGCGTTCGGCGGCGTGCGTCTCGATCTCGGCCTGCGCCGTGGCGGACGCCTCGGCGACGAGGCGCTCGAGATCCGTCCTGACCCTGGCAATCGCCGTCTGCTGCTCCTCTTCCAGGGTCTCGACCTCCTTGGCGTGGTCGGCCAGCCGCGTCTCGTGCCCGGCGAGCGCGTCAGCCTGGCGCCGGACGAGGTCCTCGAGGCGCGCCTTCAGCATGCGCTGCGACCGCTCGAGGTCCGAGCTCCACGCGCTGAGCCGCTCTTCGAGGCGGCGCTGGTTCGCGGCGACCGACGCGACCAGGTCCTCTCGCGCCTGCTCCGCCTCGCGCCCGGCTTCGGACCGGCGTTCCTCCCGGATCCGCCGCTCCTGCTCTGCCAGCAGGTGCACGGTCTCGCCCCGCTCGTGCGCGAGCGTCCGCTCGAGTTCCTTCAGCCGCCGCGCGGCGCCCGCCGACACCGCGGCGTCAAGCTCTGCGAGGACGAGGTCTGCTTCCTCCTCGACCGAGCGCAGGCGGCGAAGCGCTCGCCTGAGGCCGAGCGCCGCGGCCTGCGCCGCGGCCGCCGCGACAAGGCCGCCGAAGCACGCCGCCGGCGCCTCCCAGTCCCATCGGCCCGTTGCGACGGCCAGGGCGAACACGACTGCGGCGAAGCCGGCCAGAGCGACGATGACGCCGAGCGCGGCGAGGAGGACACGCTCGCCGGGCTGCCCGAAGACGAGCCAGACGTACGAGCCGGCCACGATCACGATGCCGACGACCAGCGCAATCTCGGCGGCGATGATCATGCCCGCATGGTAGGCGCGAGCGCGGCGTCAGCCGCGGCGCAGAGCCCGAAAGCGGTCGAGGCTGCTGCGCGCTATCCGGCCGGCGAGCACGTCCGACGCCGTGCCGGCGCCGCCCGGGCTGTAGGTCATCACGGCCGCCACGAATGCACCGCCGGGCCAGAACACGATGCCGTTGTCGTGACGAGCCGTGGCGATCCAACCGGCCTTGTGGGCGAGCGTCGTACCGCCCTGCAGGTACCGGTCGAGCTTCCCGCCGTCGGTCACGTGGACGAGCAGGTAGAGGAGGTAGCGAGCTTCGGCGGGTGAGAACGAGCCGCCGTAGGTCGAGATGAGGGGCCCACGTCCGCCCGCGGCCAGATACACGTATTGGAGGAGCCGGCCGAGGTCGGCCGCGGTCGTGTACTTCCCGGCCTGGATCGAGGGCTGCTCGTCGACGCGGATCGGGATCGCCGCCGAGGCGCGGGGGTTCTCGGTCGCATAGCCGCCGTACATCTCGCTGTCGACGAGCCCGAGCGAGCGCATCATCGCGTTGACGCGTGCCGAGCCGCCGCTCGTCGAGCCCCCGAAGGCGACCTCGAGCTGGTTCGCGGCCGCGTTGTCCGAGCTGATGATCATCGCGCGCATGAGCCCGTCCAGGCCCGATCCCCGGCCGGGCGGGCCGCGCAGGCTCCGCAGCGCCTCGACGGCGATCGCGAGCTTCAGGGTCGAGCCCGCCGGGAAGCGGGCCCTCGCATTCCACGCGGCTCCCTTGCCGGTGACGAGATTCTTCACGTAGCCGCCCGCAGCGCCCGGATAGGCTCGGAGGAGCTTCCGCAGCCGCCGAGCGAGGACTGCCTCCTGCACGGACCCGGTCGGCCGCGGCGCCGCAGCCGGCGGCAGGCCGAACACGGGCCCCACCTGTGCCGACGCGCGCTCGCGCCCGCGCGCGTCGACGGCGACGATGCGAACGTTCACGTCGCGCGCGGGAAGGGGCACCCGGAACGTTTCCCGGCCTCCGTGCGCCGGCCTCGCGGCCTTGCGGTGGCCGCCGACGACGAAGACGACCCGCCGTGTCCCGGCCGGGAGGCGAACCACGAAGCGGCCGAACGAAACCTGGTTCCGCGCCGGAGCGATGATCGCTGGGGGCGCCTGCAACGGGGCGGCCGGCGTGGTGTCGGCGGCGATCACGTGACCCGCATGATAAGGAGCGCGGCAGCGACCGCGAGACAGGCGACCGTCATCCAGCGCAGGGCGCGCTCGGCCGGCGCGATCAGCGTTTCGCGCGTCAGCGCCTCCGAGTCTCCTCCCCGCCGCTCGATCCGCCCGTCCAGGAACGTGACCCGGCGCCGCACGTCGCGAACCTGGCTCGAGAGGTGGCGCTGGGCCGCGCTCATGGCCGTCGCGAACACGGCTCCGAGCACGGCGGCCGCGTCGATCCGCCCGGACTGGGCGAAGTACGCCGTCAGCACGGGAAAGGCGCCCCAGGCCAGCGCGAACCAGGCATCCGAGTGGAAGCGACCGGCGGCCAGCTCGAGGTTGTAGGCGCAGACGAGGAAGATCCCGGCCGCGATGAACACGCCGAGCCACGGGTCGCTCGAAACGGCACCCAGGATGCCGATCGCGGCGGCACCGCCGACGCCGATCACGGCAAGGGCGACGAGGACCGTGGAGGGAATGCGTGTTCTGAGAGGGCGTCCGTTCAGCTCGTCGAGCGCATGCGCTCCGAGGCCCACCGCAAGGAAGAACGCCGCCAGTGTGGCGATCAGCGTCGACACCGAGAGCTCGGGCGCCAGCGCTGCTCCGACGACGACGTAGCTGAGATGCCAGGCCGTGTAGGGCGGGTGCAGCAGCGTCAGGTAGTCGCGCCAACCCCCAGGCGCGAGCGCGTAGAAGGCGGGCCGCGGCAGATCAGTGGCCACGCGCGCCCCAGACGAGGACGCCGCCACCGAGGCTGAGCGTCCGCGCCCGCACGTCCTCGACCCCAGCGTCTCTCCACATCTCGAGAATGCGCGCGAGCGGGTAGCGCGCGTAGTGGTCGCGAATGCTCGGGCCGAGAAACCGTCCGACGTCGCCCCACCCCGGTGAGACGGCTCGGCCGAGCAGCGGGAGGCCGATGTCGACGTAGGCGCTCCAGAGAGCGCGCTCGGGCTGCCGCGACGGGATGTGGAACTCGAGCGAGGCCATGCGTCCTCCGGGCCGGACGACGCGGGCCAGCTCTCGCAGGGTCGCGGCGGGACCGTCGACATAGCGCAGCAGGTATGTGACCGTCAATGCGTCGAAGCCGGCGTCCTCGAACGGCAGTTCCTCCGCGCGACCCTCGACGAGGTCGATTCTGGTGCCGAGCCCGGCACGAGCGACGCGCTGCCGTCCCGCGGCGAGCATCTCGGAGCTCTGGTCGACGCCGACGACGTTGCACCCGTACCGTCGCACGAGCTCGATCGCGACCGCCCCCGTTCCGCATGCGACGTCGATGACGAGATCCTGGGGCCGCGCGCCGACACGCTCGACGAGGAGGCGGCGCCAGCGAGGATCCTGTCCGAAGCTGAGCAGGCGTCCGACGCGGTCGTAGCTCGGCCCGAGCGGTGCGAACAGCGCGCGGGCGCGGCGGTTCCGTGCGGTCCCAGGAATGCCCACGCCAGTATTCTTGCGGCGTTGGCCCTCGAGGACGATCTGAGGGCGGTCGCCGAGGCCGCGGGAGCATTCGTCGAGCACGGTGAGGAGCTCACGGGCATCATGGCTGCCGAGCCGGGCGGTGGCCGGCGCGTCTACCTGTGCGCGTACGCGGCGGGCGATCGCGTGTCCTGGCTGGCCCTCGACGGCGAAGGGCGCGCACTCGGCGACCACACCCTCGTGCGCGAGGCCGTCTCCATCATCGGTCTCTGCGAGGTCGCGGAGGAGAGCGCGGGTGGCGGTGACGTCGCCGAGCTCAGGCTCAGGCTCGCCGAGCTTCGCTCCACCGAGGACCCGCCCGGCATCGGCGAGGCGGAGGTCGCGGCCGCCGAGCTCGAGCAGGCGATCGCGGCAGGACCGCGCGTCGCAAGTCCCTCGTACCTTGACGCGGTCGGCGCTGCAGCGACGAGGCTCGAGCGAACGCTCGGAACGCTCGGTGCATCACCCTTCGCCGAGGCCATGCGTTCGGCTACCCCTGCCGTCGACGACCTCGCGAGGGACGTCGTGGAAAACTACAAGCGGCCGCTCGGCTAGCGCGGCCGGAAGGGAGCGAGGAGCTTCATGGAAGGTGGTTTCGGATTTCCGTTCGGAGGCGACCCCGACGATCTCATGCGCGGGCTGCGCGAGTTCGCCGAGCGCCAGACCGAGGCGATGCAGGAATCTCAGCGGGAGCAGTTCGCGACCCTGACCTTGAACACCGCGGTCGAGCTGACGGGCGCCGCCATGAAGCGGCTCAACGTGTCGGGCTCGGTCGACGAGCAGGCGCTGGCGCTGCGCGACGCGATGCGCGTTCTCTTTCCCGAGGCCGTCGCCCTGGTCTCGGCCGCCCGGCAGGGGTTCATGCGCGAGGGGTAGCCCGGGGCGCCCCGGTGCCGCGTTACCGCCCGGCGGCGGCGAGGGCGAGCGACGCCACCGCTCCGACGATTCCCCCGGCCAGCGTCGCAAGCGAGAGCAGGGTGGTGAGAGGCGTCGTCGCGCGCCGGCGACCGACGATGCCTGCGGCGATGAAGCCCGCGCTCACAATCGGGCTCGCAAGCTGCGAGATCGTGTGGATGAAGAGACAAACCGAGACCACCGAGACGAAGGCGCCGACGGCCATCGCCACCTGCGCGGCTCGTCCCCAGTCGTCGTTACGCGTCTCTCCCCGCTCGCCGCTCACGGGTGAATCGTAGAATCTGCCGCCGGTAATGCAGCCCGGTACCGAGCGAACGGCGGCGCTCAGGGGCAGCTCGCCCTATCTCCTGCTGATCACGGGCCTGTTCGTGATGGCGCTCGTGCTCTCGAACGTTCTCGCCGTGAAGCTCGTCGAGATCAACGGGCGGGTCTTCGACGCGGCCACGCTCCTGTTTCCCCTGACGTATCTGATCGGCGACGTCCTGACGGAGGTCTACGGATATCGCCAGGCGCGGCTGGTGATCTGGGTCGGCTTCGCATCGAGCCTGGTGGCGATCGTCGCGATCCAGATCGCGATCCTCCTGCCGCCGGCCGGCTTCTGGGAGGAGAACCAGGGCGCCTACGAGTCCGTGCTCGACACCACGTGGCGCATCTTTCTCGGCTCGCTCGCCGCCTATCTCGTCGGCGAGTTCACGAACTCGATCATCCTCGCGAAGCTCAAGGTTCTGACCGAGGGCCGCTGGCTCTGGCTTCGCACCATCTCGTCGACCATCGTCGGGCAGGGGCTCGACTCAGTGGTGTTCTCGGCGATCGCGTTCGGGGGCACGGGCGTCCCGCTCGCGAACCAGATCGTCACGATCTGGGTGATCAAGGTCGTCTGGGAGATCCTCGCCACGCCGCTGACGTACGCGGTCGTCGGCTTCCTGAAGCGCAAGGAGCACCTCGACGCCTACGACGTTGACACCGACTTCAACCCGCTGAAGTTGAGGGTTTGAGCCGGGGCCACCGCGGGCCTCCCTCCGCTATCCAGCGTATCGGGAAGATCCGCGCACGTGGCGCGCGAGAGGTGTCGAGATCGCGGCGATCGTGTCGAGGAAGGCGTCAGCCCGCCTTCGCGCGGCGGGTCTCCTCGGTCCGCGGCGCGAGCAGGCGATTCAGGGTCTCGAGCGACTCCGCGAGCTGGCGCCGTTCGTGCTCCGACAGCTCGTCCATGAAGCTCTCGAGCGCGGCGACGAAGCGCTCGCGGCGCACGCGGAGCTCGCGGCGCCCGCGGGCGGTTGCCGCCACGCGCACGGCGCGCGCGTCATCGGGGTCGCTCTCGCGGCGGACGAGCTCGCGGCCGGCCAGACCGTCGACCGTGCGGCTCGCGGTCGCGACCGAGACACCGAGACGGTCGGCGAGCATGCCCATGCGAAGGGGCCCCTCGCGCACGATGATCCGGAGCGCGAGCGCCTGAGGTGACGTCAGCTCAGCCCCGGGGAGCTCGCCCGCCGAGGAGCGACGCCGCATGATCTCGGCACGCAGGCCGATGATCCCCTCGGCCAGGCGATCGACGTCGTCGAAGGTCACCGGGCCCTCGCCGGGAGCGGTACCTCGAACGTCTTGCGGAGCTTCGTGTCGGGCAGGGCGAGCACCGCGCTGAAGGCGATCCCGACGATCGCGAGGCCGCACCAGAACGCCGGATGGAGCGCCGACGCGAGCTCGCTCGGAGTGGCGGCACCGCTCGACGTCGAGCCGAGCCGCGACGCGACGACAGCGCCCATCAGGGTGACGCCGATCGCCGAGCCGATCCAGCGCGAGAACTGCGCGGACGCGGTCGCGGCGCCCATCATCTCCCGGGGTGCGGCGTTCTGCACGACGACGACGAGCGTCTGCATCATGAGGCCGATGCCGACGCCGAGGATCGCGACGTTGCGCACCACGTCGGCCGTCGAGACGTCGGTCCCCATGGTCGCGAGCAGGGCGAACCCGACCGCGATGAACGGCGGGCCGACGAGGAGGATCGGCCTGGAGCGGCCTGTGCGCGACACGATCTGACCGGCGATCATGCTGGCCCCGATCCAGGCGAGCATCAGCGGGGTAAGCACTGCCCCGGCGCTCGTGGCGCTCTCGCCGAGCACGGTCTGCATGTACAGCGGGACGAAGGAGATCGTTCCGAAGGCGGCCGCGCCGATCGCGAACAACGCCAGCTCGGCGCTTGCGATCGCCCGGCGCCGGAGCAGGTCGAGCGGCACGAGCGGCTCCTCGGCGTAGCGCTCCCACGACAGGAACGCGGCCAGGAGGAGCGCCGAGACGGCCAGCAGCGAGACGATCACGGGTGAGCTCCAGGCGTAGTCGACGCCGCCCGAGGCCGCGGCGACGAGGCCTGTTCCGGCGCCGAGCGTCAGGAGCACCGCCCCGACGTAGTCGATCTTCCGGTTTTCACGACGACCCCAGGTCCCGAAGCCGAACCAGACGACCACGAGCGCCAGGGCGGCGAGCGGGAGGCTCACGAAGAAGGCGAGACGCCATGACGCGTTGTCCGCGATCCACCCGCCCATCATCGGGCCGCCCACGGCGGCGAGGGCGAACACCGTACCGTTGATCGCCTGCCACTTTCCTCGCTCGCGCGGAGCGATGATGTCGCCGATGACGGCGATCCCGAGCGGGATCAGGCCGCCGGCGCCGAGGCCCTGCACCGCACGGCCTGCCACGAGCATCTCGAGGGTTGGTGCGAGACCGGCGAGCACCGAGCCTGTCGAGAAGAGGAGGATGGCGGCGAGGAAGAGCGGCCGACGTCCATAGAGGTCCGACAGCTTTCCGTAGAGCGGAATCGAGATGGTTGCGGCCAGGACGTATGCCGAGAACACCCAGGAGTAGTGCTCGATGCCGCCCAGCTCGCCCACGATCGAGGGAAGCGCCGTTGCGGCGAGCGTCTGGTTGACCGACGCGAGGAGCATCCCGAGCAGCGTTCCGGAGAGGACGACGAGCGTTCGCCGCCGGCCGAGAGGGTAGACGCTACGATCATTCAGTTTCATTACGTAACGAAAACATAGCAAGGCTCGTCGACCGGCATCGGCTACACGCCCTCGTGAGGTGGTCAGGCAACGACCGCGTAGCCGCCGTCGACGACGAGCGTCTGGCCGCGGATCATCTCGGCCTGGGGCGAGGCGAGGAAGCAGACGGCATCGGCGATGTGGCGAGGCTCGACCAGCGCTCCGGCCGGGGTACGGCTGCGGAAGTACGCGAGCATCTCTTCGCGCTTCGCGAAGTAGGCGAGCGCGCCGGTCTCGATCAGACCGGCGGATACGGCGTTGACCCGGATCTCGAGCGGCGCAAGCTCGACGGCGAGGTAGCGGACGAGCGCTTCGATCGCGGCCTTCGAGACGCCGACCACGACGTAGTCGTCGAGCACGCGCTCCGAGCCGAGGCTCGAGATGGCGACGATCGAGCTGCCCCGCGGCATCGTCGGCGCGGCGAGACGGGACAGCGTGAACAGCGAGCGTGCGTTCGCGTTCAGCGTCCAGTCCCAGTGCTTCTCCTCAAGCTCGAGCGCTGGACGGATTACGCCCGTCGCGGCGTTCGCGACCAGCACGTCGAGCGCCCCGGCCTCCTCGAGCAGAGCCCGCACCCGCTTCGGGTCCCCCACATTTCCGCGAAGCAGCAGCGGCTCGGCGCCGAGCGCCTCGAGCTCTGCGGCGGTCTCGCTCGCCGCCCGGTCGCTGCGCAGGTAGCCGATCGCGACGCGGGTCGCGCCGAGCTGCGCGAAGCGCAATGCGATCTCCTTGCCGATGCCCCGCGAGCCGCCCGTGACGAGGACGGACTTGCCCTCGAACGGCACGGGCGACGACAAGCTCAGCGCGGCTCGCCGGCCGCGCGAACCGCGCGGTGGCTCGGGAGCGTCTCCCAGCCGATTCGAGTCGCCGGCTCGAGCGGTCCCTCGAGGGCCTTGGTCGTCGAGTAGCCGAGCCGCTCGAGCATCTCGATCTTCTCCTCGCCGAAGCGCCGGGTGGGGTGGTCGTCGGGGAGATCGGCGATCAGCGCGCGAACGCGTGCGCGGATCTGGAAGGCGAAGTGCGGCGTGGCCGCGCACACCAGCGCCTCGACGTCCTCGACCGTCGGCTCCCGCTCGTCCGCCACGCGGCAGACCTTAGCATCGGACTCCGTGCGCCACCGCCTTCCCGCGGACGTCCTCTTGCTCGTGACGATCGTGCTGTGGAGCTTCAACTTCACCGCGGTCAAGTACGGGCTCCTGCACGGCCTCCTGCCGCTCGTCTACGCGACCATCCGCTTCGGCGGCGGGTCGGCCGTCTTCGCCGGCTACACGTACGCCCGGGAAGGGAGCCTGCGCATCCGCAGGCGTGACATCGCGCTCCTCATCGGCATCGCCGGAGTCGGGATCTACCTGAACCAGATGTGCTTCGTCTACTCGGTCGACCTCGCGAACGCCTCGACGACCGCGCTCGTCTTCGGCACGCTCCCGATCTTCGTGGCCTTGATCGCGTGGCTTGCCCGGACGGAGCGGCTGCACCTACGGCACTGGGTCGCGGTGTGCGTCTCGTTCGCAGGCGTCGCCCTCGTGGCCGGCGGAGCCGGAGGCGGGCTGTCGGGGAGCGTCGGCGGGATCCTGCTCGGCCTCGGGGCGGCGGCCACCTGGGCCGCGTACTCGGTTGCGATCGGGCCGCTCATGAGGCACTACTCCCCGTACCGCTTGAGCGCGATCGTCGGCCTGGCTGCGATGCTCCCGCTCGTCGTCACGGCCGCCGGCCAGCTTGCCCGGCAGGACTGGTCGGAGATAACGCCCGGCGCCTGGCTGGCGCTCCTCTACAGCATGCTCCTGTCGTTCGTTCTCACCAACGTTCTCTGGTTCACGGCGGTCGAACGGGTCGGGGCCGCTCGCTCCTCGCTCTACGCGAACCTGCAACCGTTCCTCGGCGCGGTGATCGCCGTGATCGCGCTCGGCGAGACGATGGGCTGGCTCCAGGCGCTCGGCGGCGCGGTCATCGCCGCCGGCATCGTCATCGCCCGGCAGGCACGGCCGCCGACCGCCCAGATCGACTGAGCTGCGCAAGCCGCTAGCGCGGCTGCTCGGTGACCGAGAGGCGGAGGACGTCCGGACGGTGGTAGTGGCCGACCGGATCGAAGCGCTGGCGTTCCTCGAGAAGCTTCGCCGGGTCGAGCTCCGCATAGAGGATGCCCTCCTCGTCGAAGAGCGGTCCTGCGAGATAGGCGCCGTCGGGCCCCAGGATGGCGCTCCCGCCGCGCCCGATCAGGTCGTGCCCCTCGAGCGCCTCGCGCAGCGGGAAGTCCTCGGGATAGCTGCCCGCACGCTGGAAGTGGCAGGCGCTGATCACGAACGAGCGCGATTCGAGTGCGATGTGGACGAGGGTCGACTGCCAGCGCTCGCCGTCGTCGGCGGTCGAGGCCACGTAGATCTCGACACCCGACTCGTAGAGCGCGAAGCGGGCGAGCGGCATGTAGTTCTCCCAGCAGATGAGCCCGCCGAGCCGACCGATCGGTGTCGCGATCGCCCGCAGCCCGCCGCCGTCGCCCTGTCCCCAGACGAGCCGCTCGTGGTTCGTCGGCATCAGCTTGCGGTGCGTGAGGGCCAGGGATCCCTCCGGGTCGAAGTAGAGGAGGGTGTTGTAGAGGGTTCCCGGCCGCTCCCGCTCGATCTCCGTGACGCCGGTGACGAGCCAGACGCCGTGGGTGCGAGCGACCTCGCCGAGCCTGGCGGTCGCCTCGCCCGGAACCTCGACGCTCTCGCGGGCGAGCATCGCGAACGCCGACTTGGCGCGCGGGTCGGTCCAGCCGGCCAGGTGCTTCGCCCAGGCGGAGGACGGGTACGCGGGGACGAAGGCTTCCGGAAAGACGACGAGCTTGGCTCCTTCACCGGTGGCCTCGGCGGTCAGCGCGGCGAGCCGGTCGATCGTCCGCTCGCGATCGAGAATGACCGGCTCGGCCTGGACGCAGGCGACGGTGACGGAGCTCTGCACAGCGGCAGGGTAGCGCCCTGCGGCGACTATCCTGGCGGCGTGACGACGATCTTCGTCGACTTCGACGGGACGATCACGGAGCAGGACCTGCTCGACCGGATCGCCCAGACGTTCGGGAATCCCTCGGTCTATCGCGAGGTCGACGAGGCGCTCGACGAGGGGCGCATCACCCTGAACGAGGTGCTCAGGCGGGAGTTCGAGCCGGTTCGGGCACCGCTCGACGACGTCGTCTCGTGGGTGCTCGAGCACGCCTCCGTACGCCCCGGCTTCCGCGAGCTCGTCGAGCGCGCGAGCGAGCGCGGCTGGCGCGTGGTCATCGTGTCGAGCGGCTTCCGCGAGCTGATCGAGCCCGTGCTCCAACGGGAGGGGATCAGCGAGGTCGAGCTCCTCTCGAACCGCGTCGTCCCCGACCCGGCCGGCTGGCGTGTGCTGTTTCGGGTTACGGACGACTGCCACGTCTGCGGTGAGCCGTGCAAGCGCGGGACGGTCGTCGCCGAGGCCGACGGCCACCTGCGGGTGTACATCGGTGACGGCGTCTCCGACCGCTGCGGGGCCCGGGCCTGCGACGTGGTGTTCGCCCGCCGCGGCCTCGCGGCCTACCTCGAGGAGGAGGGGGTGCCGTTCGAGGAGTTCGACGACTTCTTCCGGGTTGCAGACGGAATCGACGAGGCGCTCGCGCGGCGATGACGGTCAGACCCGCCACCGCCGACGACCTGCCGACCCTCTACGAGCTCTGGCGCGAGTTCGAAGCCGAAGTGCCCGAGGCGCCCTACCGCGTGGTCGACCCGGAGAAGGAGGACGCGGAGGTTCGCGAGTACGTCGAGCGGCACCTGGCGCTCGTCGCCGAGCACGACGGCGGACCGGTCGGCTTCGCGCTCGCCAAGCTCGAGACGAAGCGCATCTGCCTTCTCAGCGACATCTACGTGCGGCCCGACTGGCGCGCGCGGGGCGTCGGCCGGGAGCTCCTGACGGCGGTCGTCCGCTGGAGCGGTGAGCAGGGCGCCGAGGTGCTGACCCTCGGCGTGCTCGCGACGAACCCGGCTGCGCGGTCGTTCTACTACCGCCTCGGCTTCCAGGAGGAATCGTTCGCCCTGTTCAGCCCGGTCACGGCGCTCGCGGATCGCCTGGCCAGGGTCGATCCCGGAGCGTCGTTCGGCTCGATCCACGTACAGACGGACGACGTCGATGCGGTCGTTCGGGCGGCCGAGATCTACGTCCCGCGCCTGCCGGGCGGATCGAACGGTACGGTCGTCCTCCCGCCGCGCAACGGCTGGACCGCGGTCTACGACGAGCTCTGCGACCGCGAGCCCACCATGCTGAGGCGCCTGACGCAAGACATTTCGAACCGGCTCGGCTCCTTCGTCGTCCTCATGGTCGGGCTCGAGGAGGAAGCCATCGTCCGCTACGCGCTGTACGAGCGTGGGCGTGTGGTCGACGAGTACGTGTCGGTTCCGGAGTTCCACGGGCCGCTGCCGCCCGGAGACGTCGTCGGGCTCGCCGCGAACCCGACCGTCGTCTCCCGCCTCACCGGCGCCGATCCGGCACGGGTGCGAGAGGTCGCGCGAAACGCCCCCGTGCCAACCGACCTGCCGCCTCCGCCTGAGCTCCTCGCCTCGCTCGCTTCGGTGCTCGGCGTCGAAGGCGCCACCTACGGCCACGCGCACGCCGGCAGCGAGCCGGGGGCGATCGTCGTCGAGCGGTAGCCGAGGCGGCGAGACCGCTCAGACCCCGCCCGCGTACCCGTCCTTGCGTGGATCGGATCCGCCGACGAGCGCGTCGCCCGAGAGCAGGATCGCCTGGCCGCCGCCAAAGGCCGAGAGGTCAGCGTCGCAGGCGACCGTGTAGCCGGCGTCCTCGAGCTCGGCGGCCCGCGGCCAGAGCCCCTCCTCCAGCCGAACGACGTCCTCGTCCACCCGGAAGCGGGGACGGTCGAGCGCCGCCTGAGGATCCAACCCGTCGTCGACGAGGGCGGAGACGAGCTGGGCGTGCGCCTGCGCCTGGATGAAGCCGCCCATGACCCCGAACGGCCCGAGCAGCGCCCCGTCTCTCAGGAGCATGCCGGGGATGATCGTGTGGTACGGGCGGCGTCCCGGCTCGACCCGGCCCGAGACGGCAAAGCAGGCTCCGCGATTCTGGAGAACGACCCCGGTGCCGGGAGCGACGACCCCTGAGCCGAAGCCCAGGTAGACGCTCTGGATGAAGGAGACCGCCATCCGGTCGCTGTCGACCGCGCACAGGTAGACCGTGCCGCCGGGCGGTTCCGCCACCGGTTGCGCCGTTTGCGCCCGACGCCGGGCGAGATAGGAGGGCTCGATCAGGCCGGACACGTCGGCGCCGTCCCTGACGTTCGCGAGCGCGTCCTCGAGCGCGAGCCGAACGCAGTCGACGCGGCTCGGGAGCGTCGGCTCGCATCCTTCGAGCAGTCCCAGCGCCTCGAGCGCACAGACGCCTTGCGTCGGGGGCGGCATCTCCACCACCTCGACGTCTCGATACGCGAGCCGCAGCGGCTCCACCCAGCGGGGGGCGAACGAGGCCAGGTCGTCCGCCTCGAGCCAGGTGCAATCGACGATCGCTCTTCCGACCGCGCCCTCGTAGAACGCGCTCGGTCCGCCGTCCGCGATCATGCGCAGGGTCCAGCCGAGCTCGGGGAGGCGAACGCGCTCTCCGACCCGGGGCACCGGGCCGAGCTCGGGCGGCGCCTCATCCGCGGCCCACGCGTCCGCCGTCACCGGCGCGACCGCGAAGCCCTGCTCGGCGGCGTCGATCGCGTCGGCGAGGCACGTGTCGAGGCCGAGACGGCCGAAGCGCTCGGCGAGCGCGGCCCATCCGCCGACCGCCCCGGGCACCGTGACCGACCGCGGCCCGCGTTCGGCGACCGGCTCGGCGGCGTCCGCGTTCGCCGGGGCCGCGCCTGCGGAGTCGAGCCCGACGAGCTCCCCGTCCCGCCAGACGAGCGCGAAGCAGTCGCCGCCCACACCGGTCGACATGGGCTCCGTGACACCGAGGACGGCCGCCGCCGCGAGCGCGGCATCGGCGGCGTTCCCGCCTCGCTCGAGGATCCGCTGGCCTGCGCGCGTCGCGAGCGGCTGGCTGGTCGCCACCATGCCGTTCGCGGCGACTGCCGGCGGCCGTCCGTAGCTGAACCGGAAGGGCATGGCCGGGGATCCTATTCGCTCGCCGGATAGGATCTGCAAGAGCCGACCCGAGGAGGGCATGTGCTCACCCTGTACGACGCCGCCCGCTGTCCCTATTGCGCCCGCGTTCGCATCGTCCTCGCCGAGAAGGGGATCGGCTACGAGACGGTCGAGATCGACCTCGACCGAAGGCCGCAGTGGCTGCTCGAGCTCAACCCGCCGCGCGGGAAGGTGCCGATCATCGACGAGGGCGGTTTCGTCCTGCCGGAGTCGGCGGTGATCATGGAGTACCTGGAGGAGCGCTATCCGGAGCCCTCGCTTCTCCCGGCCGATCCGGCTGTCCGCGCCGCTTGCCGGCTCCGGATCGGGCGCTTCGACGAGCTCGGGGACCCGTACTACGACCTCTACTTTGATCGTCCGGCAGGGAGCGCCGAACGAGTTCTCGAGGCGCTCGGGGAGCTCGACCGGCGGCTCGCGGACGCTCCGTACCTCGCCGGCGGCGAGTACGGGCTCGCCGACATCGCCTACGTTCCGTGGCTCTTCCGTGCGGAGACGAGGCTCGGCCTCGATCTCGCGCCGTTCGAGGCGCTCGTCGCCTGGCGTGACCGGCTGCTCGAACGACCGGCGATCGCCGCGGAGCGGGAAGTCGTGCTCGCCCTGTAGGGGCGGGACCTGTCCCGCCCCAGCCGGATGCACCCAGACAAGGACCGGACAGGTCCGGCCCCTACGCCCTAGACGCTCTGCAGCCGCCGGGCTGCACGCTCGACGACCGCCAGGAAGCGAGCCGAGATGTCGCGGCCGATCTCGTTCCAGTCGTCGATGTGCGCGTCGATACCCTCGTGCATCTGCTCGAGCACGTGGTCGCCGGGCTCGTCCTCGCCGCGAACCGCGTCGATCCAGGAGACGAGCATCTCGCGCGTTACCTCGCAGTGGAACTGGACGCCCCAGGCGAGCTCACCGAGCCGGAAGCCCTGAAGCGCGGCCGGGCTCTCCGCCAGGGGCACTGCGCCGCCCGGGAGCCCGAACCTGTAGTAGTGCCACTGCAGCGCCTTCAGCCGGCTTGGGAGGCCGGTGAAGACCGGGTCGTCGCTCGCAGCCGGGAGCAGGTCGACGTCGCACCAGCCGATCTCCGGCTCCTCTGCGCGCGTCACCGGCGCATGCGCCGCCTTGGCGATCAGCTGGCCGCCGAGGCAGATGCCGAGCAGGGGGACTCCCTGATCGAGGAAGCGCTGCATGAGCATGTTCTCCTCGCGGAGCCACGGATGGTGGTGCTCCTCGTGCGTGTGCATGACGCCCCCGAACGCGAAGACGGCGTCGTACTCGTCCAGCGGCCGAAGCGGCGGCTTGCCCCAGGCGAGGCTCCATTCCTCGACGGTCGCGCCCCGCTCGGCGGCGCTGTCGAGGAAGACGCCGCTGCACGGGCCCGGCTCGTGGATGAGGGCGAGGACCTGCACTGCCTTCGAGTGTACTAACGGCAGTCGGTCGTCCCGTATGCCGCCCGCCGGAGCGCGGCCTGGAGCCCGCCGGCCGCGGGACCGGGCGTGCCGTCTCCGAGCGGTGAGCCGTCGAGCCGGACGGCCGGCATGATCTCGCGGACGGACGACGACGTGAACGCTTCCTCGGCGGCTGCCAGGCGCTCGAGCGGGAACCGGCCCTCCTCGACCGAGTAACCGAGCGCGCCGGCCGAGCGGAGGATCTGCGAGCGCGTGACGCCGGCGAGGATGCCGAGCTCGAGGGCCGGGGTGTAGAGCGTCGCGCCGACCCGCCACCAGAGATTCGTCACCGGCCCCTCGAGGACGAGCCCCTCGGACGAGACGAACACCGCGTCGTCCGCGCCCCGGCGCTTGGCCTCGGCTTCGGCGGCCATGTTCACCGCGTAGCTCGTCGACTTGACGCCTCCGAGCAGCCACGGCGACGATGCCCGCAGCGCGGCGTCGACCCCGAGCTCGAGCGAGATGAGGCGCAGACCGCGGGCGCGTAGCTCCTTGTACCCGTTCGGGAGCGGGCTGACCATGGCCAGCGCGGTCGCCCGATCCTCTCCCTCGCGGCCCCCCGTCCAGTACAGGCGAAGAACGCATTCGTCGGCCTTTCCCTCGGCGAGCGCCAGGTGCGCGAGCTGCTCGAGCTCGTCCCGGCCGACCTCGGGTAGCCCGATTCGTCCCGCGGAAGCGACGAGCCGATCGAGGTGCTCCGGGAGGCCGAACGGCCGGCCGCCGTACACGCGCAGCGTCTCGAAGGCCGCCCGTCCGCGCTGGAGCGCCTGGTCGTCCGGGTAGAGCACGGGCTCGTCGGCGCCGACGAGCCCGCGACCGCGTACGGCCACAGCCAGGAGCGTCACGCGACCACCGGCTCGAGTAACGGAGCCCCGAGGGCGGCCAGCAGCGGGCGAGCCTTCACAAGCGACTCCTCGATCTCTCCACGAGGATCCGAGTCCCAAACGATGCCGCCGCCGACCCAGAGATGGATGCGGTCCTCGGTGATCGCGAACGTCCGGATCGTCAGCGCGAGGTCGAGGTCGCCGTTCGGCCAGACGACGCCGTACGCCCCCATCGAGGCGCCGCGACCGACGGGCTCGAGCGCCGCGATGTGATCGAGCGCCGCGATCTTGGGCGCCCCTGTCACCGACCCGCCCGGGAACACGGCGGTGAGCAGCTCCGAGAGGCCGACGCCTGGGCGGAGCCGCCCCTCGACGGTCGAGACGAGATGGCTGACCCCCGCGAGCGGACGCTCGACCATCAGCTCGGGCCAGCGCACCGATCCCGGCACGCAGACCCGCGAAAGGTCGTTTCGCTCGAGATCGACGATCATCACGTGCTCGGCCGCGTCCTTCTCCGAGGCCTGGAGGTCGTCGGACGAGCCGGCCGGCCGGGTGCCCTTGATCGGTTTCGTCCAAACGCGCCGACCGCGGCGCGTCAGGAACAGCTCGGGCGAGGCGGACACGATCGTCCAGGCGTCCCCGCACAGCGGTCGCGGTGCCAGCGGGTTGAGCACCGCGAGGCGGGTCACGAGCGCGGACGGGTCGCCCGCGAACGGCGCGTGGAGGTGCTGGACGAGGTTCACCTGATAGACGTCGCCGCGCGCGATCGCCTCCCGGGCGGCATCGACCGCAGCGGCGTAGCCGTCCTCCTCCCACGTGCGCGACCAGCGCCCGATCCGGAACGCACCCGTCGGTTGCGGCGGCTCGTCGGCCGCCCGAATCCTGCAGGCGGCGAGCGGGAGCGGGCACGGCTCCGGCGGATCCGGCCAGGGAAGTCGGCGAAGCGCCGTCGACAGCCCGTAGCCGAGGTAGACGTCGGCGCACAATCCCGTGCCGGCGCTGGTGAAGAAGCCTGCGTCTCGCAGGTACGTCTCGACTCGCTCGAATGCGCCGTCTGCTGCCCTCAGCTCGAGCATGACCCAGAGTGTACGTTCGGGGTCTTCGCCTCCAGGCCGCTGGGATCCAGGCCCATCCGTAGAATCGGCGCCGGTGGACGAGCGGGCGATCGGGATCTTCGACTCGGGAGCGGGCGGGCTGACCGTGCTCCACGAGTGCCTCGTCACGATGCCGCACGAGGACTTCGTCTACCTGGGCGACGGCGCTCGCTGCCCGTACGGGCCCCGGCCTGCCGCCGAGATCCGCCGCTGCGCGCTCGAGGTCGCTTCGTACCTTCAAGGGCTCGGCGTCAAGCTGATCGTCGCGGCCTGCAACTCGGCGACCGCGGCGGCCCTGCCGACGCTGCAGTCGCGACTCGCGGTACCGGTCGTCGGCGTCCTCGCGCCGGAGGCTCGGGCCGCCGTCCAGGCGACGCGAAACCGGCGGGTGGGCCTGCTCGCCACCGAGGCGACCGTCTCGAGCCGCCGCTACACGAGCGCCGTCCTCGCGCTCGACGCCGGCGTGTCGGTGACCGAGGTCGCCTGCCCGAAGCTCGTCCCGCTGATCGAAGCAGGCCCGGAGGTCGACCGGCGCCTCGTCGCCGCGGTGCGGGAGTATGCGGCGCCGCTGAAGAGCGCCGGGGTCGACACCGTCATCCTCGGCTGCACGCATTACCCGCTCGTGCGGCCCGTGTTCGAACGCACCTTCGGGCGTGACGTCACGCTCGTCTTCTCGGCCGAGGAGACGGCACGGGAGGTCGCGGAGACGCTCGAGCGCAAGGGTGTCGAGAACCTCCCCGAACGCGACGGTTCCTGCCGGTTCCTGACCACGGGCCCGCCGGACGAGTTCCGCGCGCTCGGCGAGCGCTTTCTCCAGCTGCCGATCGACCGGGTCGAGGTGGTCGCGGTCGACGAGCTCGAGCGGGCAGCCGCGTGATCGGCCGGCCTTCTGGGGTTTCGCGAGGGGCCACCCCGCGCCTCCACCCGCTACGAGCGTATCGGGAGCGGCCGCGCCCGTTGCGCACGAAGCGTGCCCAGAGCGTCACTCTCAGCGGCCAAGACTTGCGCGGCGGTCGGCTCCCGCCTGGAGCCGACTGATGCGAGAGGGCCGGCGGCGTGACGAGCTGCGGGCGCTCGAGATCGATCGCGACTTCGTCGAGCAGGCGCACGGCTCTGCGCTCATCTCCTTCGGGAAGACACGCGTTCTCTGCACGGCGACGATCGAGGACGGTGTGCCGCGGTGGCTCGCCGGCCGCGGTCAGGGGTGGCTGACGGCCGAGTACGGGATGCTGCCGGGCTCGACCGGGACGAGGACCGCTCGGGAGGCAAGCGCCGGCAAGCAGAAGGGGCGCACGGTGGAGATCCAGCGGCTGATCGGGCGGTCGCTGCGCGCCGCTTACGACATGCGTGCGCTCGGGGAGCGAACCGTTTGGCTCGACTGCGACGTGATCCAGGCGGACGGCGGTACCCGCACGGCGGCCATCTCGGGCGTCTGGGTTGCCCTGGCGCTCGCGGCACGGCGGCTCGGGTTGCCCGAGCCGCAGGACGCGGTCGCCGCGGTGTCGGTTGGGATCGTCGACGGCGAGGCGCTCCTCGATCTCGACTACGTCGAGGACGCCGCGGCCGAGGTCGACATGAACGTGGTCATGACCGGCGACGGGCGACTCATCGAGGTGCAGGCGACCGCCGAGAAGACGCCGTTCAGCCGGGCAGGCCTCGACGAGCTCGTCGACCTAGCAGCAGGCGGCATCGCGCTCATCGCCGAGCGCCAGCGCCAGGCGCTCGCCGCCTGACGGCGTGAAGGCGCTTCTGGTCTCGGGGAACACCGGGAAGCTGCGCGAGCTCCGCCGGCTCCTGCCCGACTGGGAGATCGAGGTGCTCGACACGACGGACATCGGCGAGGAGACGGGCTCCTCGTTCGAGGAGAACGCGCTCGCCAAGGCCAGATGGGGCCGCTCCCGGGCGCCGGAGGACTCGGCCGTTCTCGGCGAAGACTCCGGGCTCGAGGTCGAGGCACTCGACGGAGCGCCGGGTATCCGCTCGGCCCGGTTCGCCGGCCCCGAGGCGACTGACGCGGGAAACACCGAGCGACTGCTGGCTGCGCTCAGCACCGTTCCGCGTTCAGAGCGCGGCGCCCGCTACGTCTGCGCGCTCGTCCTGATCGCGCCCGACGGCAGGGAGCATCTCGTCCGCGGCATGCTCGCCGGCACGATCGCGCGAGCGCCCCGCGGTACAGCCGGCTTCGGTTACGACCCCGTCTTCGTCCCGGCCGGGGAGTCGCAAACGGTCGCGGAGCTCGGCGAGGATTGGAAGGACCGCAAGAGCCATCGCGCCTCCGCTGCGCGGCTGCTCGGGCGCGAGCTCGACTCGGCTGCCCGGCCCTGAGCCGTGTGCTAGGTTGCCCGGCGATGGACGCTTCCCAAGCGCTCGCCGACCTCACCGAGATCTCCGCGCAGATCGAGGCGGCTGTGATCCTCGATTCGGCGGGCTCCGTCCTCGCGTCGAGCAGTGCCGACAGCGCCCGTTCCGACGCCCTTGCCCGGGCCGCCGGGGAGCTGTTCGGCGCCGCGGAGGACAGCATGGGCCGGGTCGAGGAGCGCGAACGGCTCGTACAGCTCCAGGTTGCGTTCTCCGACGGCTGCGTCTTCGTCGTTCGGGACGAGGAGCGGGTCGTCGCCGCCGTCACCGCCCCGGATCCCACGGTCGGCCTCGTCTTCTACGACCTGAAGACCTGCCTGCGGCACGTCGCGGGCGAGGAGCTGGCGCCGAAGCCGAAGCCGCGCTCCGGTTCGAAGAAGGCGCGGGCGGCCAAGGAGGCCCCCGAGGAGGGCTCGACGAATGGCTCGGGGTAAGCTCTTCACCGGCATCGTGATCGGTGCGGCCGCGGTGGCCGGAGCGGTTCTCTGGCGCCGCCGTTCGCGCCAGCAGGAGCACGTCGACCTGTACTTCGCGGACGGATCGATGGTGTCGCTCGAGCAGGGCTCGGCGGACGCCGAGCGGCTGCTGCCGCTCGGGCGAGCCGTGATCGCCGCCGTGCGCTCTCCCTCTGCCGCCTGACGGTGCAGGACGCGGAGCTCGCCCGGCTGATCCGGGCGTCCGCCTATCTCGAAGGGGACTTCGTCCTGCGCTCCGGGCGCCGCTCGAGCTACTACCTCGACAAGTACCGCTTCGAGACGCGCCCCGACATCCTCGGCCCGCTCGGCGCGCGCATCGCGTCGGCGGTCGCGGCCGAGGAGCCCACGGCCGTGCGGCTGGCCGGGCCCGAGCTCGGCGCCGTGGCTCTCACTGCGGCCGCGTCGCTCGCGTCCGGCATGCCCTTCCTGATCGTGCGAGGCGCCAGCAAGGGGTACGGCACGAACCAGCTGCTCGAGGGGGTCTGCGAACCGGGTGAGCTCGTGTGCCTGGTCGAGGACGTCGTCACGTCCGGCGGAGCCGCCGCGGCCGCCGTCGAGGCGTTGCGGGCCGAGGGCCTCGAGTGCAAGACGGCGGTCTGTGTCGTCGACCGCGAGGAGGGCGGCAAGGAGGCCCTCGCGGAGATCGGCATCCGGCTCGTGCCGCTCTTCCGGGCGGCCGAGCTGGCGGGCGCCTGACCAGACCGCAAACCCGCATCGTTGAGAGCAACCGACCCTCCTGGTAGGCTGCCCCGATCAATCGCATTGGGTACTACCGTCGACCTCGAGGGGAGTGGGCGCAGTGACGAAGGCAGAGTTCATTGATCGTGTGGCTGAGAGGAGCGGGCTGTCGAAGCGCGCCGCAGCAGATGCCGTAGACGCGGTGCTCGATACGATCGAGGCAACGCTCAAGGCGGGAGACTCGGTCACGTTCACCGGCTTCGGCAAGTTCTCGACGGCGCATCGTGCCGAGCGCATGGGCGTCAACCCGCGCAACCCGAGCGAGAAGGTACGCATCGCCGCGGCGACCGTGCCGAAGTTCCAGGCCGGAAGCGGGCTCAAGGCTGCAGTTCGCTAGGACCGCGCGTTCGCGGAGTCTTTCGTCGAGGGCCGCCGCGAGCGGCCCTTGGCATCTCCGGCGGAGCTATACGAACACACGTTCGCTAGACTGTCCAGGTGCTCACCCGCCTCGAGGCAGCCGACCGGCTCGTGCTCGCGGTCGAGGAGCGCGGCTCGGTCGGGGCAAGCGACGCCGCTCGCATCCTGCTCGCTCTGCCCGGGCCGGTTTCGGTGCTCGCACGCACGTTGCTCGACGACGTGGTCGCCGGGGACGCCAGGCTCGCGTGGCAGGGGGACGATCTCAGGATCGCGCCCGCGCCGGCTGCGTCCGTCCCGCTCGAGGAGGCGACGTTCGCAGTCGTCGATCTCGAGACGACGGGCTTCGTCGCAGGGAATGCGAGGATCTGCGAGGTCGGCGCAGTCCTCGTCCGCGGCGAAGCCGTTCTGCGCGAGCTCGAGGTCGTCCTGCGCCCGGGATCCTCTCCGGCACCCGCCCTGCGTCGCCTGAGCGCGCTGGCGAGCGGGGCCGTGCTCGTCTGTCACAACCTGCGGTTCGACCTCTCGTTCATCGACCACGAGCTCAGTCGCGACACGGGCAGGCGGCTCGCGGTGCCGGCCGTGGACACGATGGTGCTCGCACGACGGCTGCTGAGGGGCCGGATCGAGAGCGCCAGCCTGGCTGCGCTCGCGGTGTTCTTCGGCACGTCGACCGAGCCGTGCCACCGCGCACTCGCCGATGCCCGCGCGACCGCAGAGGTGCTGCAGCGGCTCGTCGCGATCGCCGGGGAGGAGGGCGCCCGTACCGTCGCCGATCTCTGCTCGCTCGCCCGTCCACGCACCTCGTAGGTCGCGCGCCGATCGATCATCTAGCCTTGGTTCCAGCATGGCGAGCGAGCTCACAGACGCTCCCGCGGTGGTCGCAGGCGCGTTCGGCGATCGCCTCGCGGACGCCGTCGAGCGCAAGCGCAGCCAGCTCCTCGTCGGCCTCGATCCGCGCCCGGAGCTGCTTCCCGTCGAGCTCCGCGGCGCGGCGCACATGGGGAGCTTCGCTTCAGCAGAGGCCTGCGAGCGCTTCTGCCGGGGGATCATCGACGCCGTCGCCCAGTACGTCGTCGGCATCAAGCCCCAGCTCGCGTTCTTCGAGGCGCTCGGCGCCGACGGTTTCCGTGCGTTCGAAGGGCTCTGCGACTACGCGCGCGCGGCCGACCTGCTCGTCGTCGCCGACGGCAAGCGGGGCGACATCGGCTCGACGGCGAGGGCGTACACCGCCGCGTACATCGAGCCCCGCGAGGACCGCCTCCCGCTCGCCGACGCGCTCACCGTGAACCCGTACCTCGGCCGGGATTCCCTCGAGCCGATGCTCGCAGCCTGCCGGCGGTCGGGCGCCGGGATCTTCTGCCTCGTCAAGACGTCGAATGCCGGAAGCACCGACATCCAGGACGTCGCGCTCTCGAACGGGCGTCCGCTCTGGCATCACGTCGCGCAGCTCGTCGACGAGTGGGGGGAAGACCTGATCGGCGAGCGTGGGCTCTCGAGCGTCGGCGCCGTGGTCGGTGCGACGCATCCGCGAGCGGTCGGCGAGGCGCGTCGCCTGCTGCCGCGCTCGGTGCTCCTGCTCCCGGGGGTCGGCGCGCAGGGCGCTCGTGCGGCCGACGTGGCGCGTGCCTTCACGAGCGGGCCCGCGAGCGCGCTCGTTCCCGCCTCGCGGGCGATCATGTACGCGAGCCGCTCGGACACGGACGACTGGCGCAGCGCCGCACGACAGGCGGCTGCTCGTCTCCGCCGCGACGTCTGGGCTGCTTCGGGGTGGTGACGGGATGGATCGGGGGCGGATCTGGCTCACTCGGATCGTCGCGCCGATCGCGTTCCTCGCCGCGGTAGTCGTCCTCGTCCTCCTCGTGCAGCGCGGGCTCGACGAGACGTCGAGCGCCGGCTCGACCGCTGGTGAATCGGGCGCGACCGTCGACGTCACGACCGATCTGGTCGAGACGCAGAGCGACACCGAGCCGGCGAAGAGGGCGTTCTACCGCGTCAAGACCGGCGATACGCTCGAGGCGATCGCAAGCCAGTTCGAAACGTCCGTCGAGGTGCTGCTCGAGCTCAACCCGGGAGTCGACCCGCTCGCTCTCGAGCCCGGGCAGCGCCTCCGAGTGTCCTGACTCGGGAGCTCAGCGTTCGACGCCGACCGTCTCGAAGAACCAGAGCGAGCTCGTGTACCAGAGCGCGATGAGCAGGGCGAACACGAGCCCCCCGGCCACGGGCAGGACCCAGCCGGGGAAGTTGTGGAGGCGCACGACGGTCACCTTCGCTGCGAAGGCGCCGTAGAAGAAGCAGCCGAGCAGCGAGTGCGCGAGCGTCCTCGACGTGGTGTCCTGGAAGCCGAGCAGGAAGATGCAGTGGTACGCGATCGGCAGCGACAGAATGAACGCGAGCCGTCCCGACCAGCGATGGCCCGCGTTGATCCAGCGCGGGCGTGACCAAGGCAGCCTGCGGAAGATCCAGGCCGCGCTGAACACCTGGAAGAGCGCGAGGAACGCCACGACGCAGGCCAGCCAGACCTTCATGTGGAGGGTGTCGCTGAAGAAGAGGTCGAAGTATTTCGGTGCTGCGTCGCCCTCCACGAGCCGGTTGACGTTGGCCGCGGTCGCGAAGACGAGAGTGACCCACGCGAAGACGAGGAACGGGACGAGCAACCAGGAAGCCGACCGCACCGGCGGCTGCTCGTCCGGTGTGAGCATGGCGGTCACCGGCGCTGCCCGGGTCGCATGCGACGCAGTCTACGAGCGCTCCCGTCGAGATGAAGGGGCGCCGAAAGAGCAAGGCTCTACGATCGGCCGATGACGCTGACGGTGCACGACCCCGGCTACGTCGCGCTTCGCCGCGCGGCGAGGGCGGCCATCCTCATGCCGGGGCTGTTCGCCGTCTGCGAGGCGGCGTTCGACAATCCGCAGGTCGCGCTCTTCGCCGCCTTCGGCTCGTTCGCCATGCTCGCGTTCGCGCACTTCGGCGGTCCGGCGCGGAAGCGGTTCGCCGCCTACATCGCCCTCACGGTCGGCGGCGCCGGGCTCATCGCCGTCGCCACCGTCGTCAGCGAGCACGTATGGCTCGCCGTCGTGGGGACCGCGGTCGTCGGCTTCGCGGCTTCCTTCGGCTCGGTGCTCGGCGGATACGTCGCCGCCGGAAGTCTGGCCGCGACCCTGTCGTTCGTACTCGCGGTCGCCGTCCCGGCCGGGGTCGACGACATCCCCGCCAGGCTCCTCGGCTGGGGGCTGGCCGGCGGGGCCTGCGCTGTCGCGACGCTCGTCCTCTGGCCACGCTATGAGCGGGGCGACCTGGTGAAGGCGTTGGCCGCCGCGGTGGGAGCCGTGGCCGACCTGGTGGGCGAGCTGCTCTCGCCTCAGGCCGCGCCGGGCGCGCTCGAGGAGCGTCGCACGAGCGCTCTCGCCGCCACGCGGGCGCTGACGCAGGTCTACCGGACGATGCCGTATCGCCCGGCGGGGCCGACGGCCCACGACCAGGCGATCGCCTACCTGACCGACGAGCTGCCCTGGCTGCGCTCGTTCGCGGACGAGCTCGCGGTCGAGCGGATCGGTGGGGACGAGCTCACACCGGCTGACCGCCGCCTCGGCGAGATCGTTCTTCGCGTCGTTCGGACTGCGGCCGGGGAGCTCGACGGACAGCCCCGTTCGGCGCCCGACGACGCGCTCGAGGCAGGGCGTGAGGAGTACCTCGAAGCCTTCGTCGGGTCGGCCAGGGATCGGATCCGGCGAGGTGAAGCCCCCGATGGCCTCGCCGGCGCGACCGAGCGCGTGTTTCGCTTTCGCCTGCTCTCCTATCTGGCGCTGTCCGTGGGCGAGAACGTCACGATCCTGACCGGCCGCCCGCCCCGAACGACCGACTTCGAGATCCCGCCGCTCGTGCCGTCCGGGAGCGCGCTCCAGGCGGTGACGGGGCTCGGCACGATCGTGCGGAGCCACCTGCGTCTCGACTCGGTCTGGGTGCGCGCAGGCCTCCGCGCCGCGCTCGGCCTCGGGCTCGCCATTCTGATCGCCGAGCTCGCCGAGCTGCAGCACGCCTTCTGGGTCGTGCTGGCCACGTTGACCGTGCTCAAGTCGAACGCGGTCTCGACCGGCTATGCGGCGTGGCAGGCGCTCGCCGGAACGCTCGCCGGCTTCGCGCTCGCGAGTGCGGTCGTGATCGGCGTCGGTGATGCACAACCGGCGCTCTGGGCGCTCTTCCCCGTCTGCGTCTTCCTGGCCGTCTACACGCCGACGGTGGTCCACGTCGTGGTCGGTCAAGCGATGTTCACGGTTACCATCATCGTGCTCTTCAACCTGATCGAGCCCGAGGGCTGGCGGACCGGCCTGATACGGGTCGAGGACATCCTCATCGGCGCCGGGACGGCCATCCTGGTCGGGGCGCTCCTCTGGCCTCGCGGCGCCCGCGCGCAGCTGCGAGCGAGCCTGGCGTCGCTGTACGAGACCGGCAGCGCGTACGTTCGAGCAGCCCTCGCCGCCACGTTCGACCACGGCTCGCAGCCCACGGAGGCGGCCGGCGATGCCCGCGCCGCCGGGCTCAGGGCGGGCGAGGCCCTCTCCACGTACCTGAACGAGCATGGTCCGAAGCGACTGCCGATCGAGGTCTGGACCAAGCTGCTGGTCACGGGTGAACAGCTCCATCTTGTCGGCGACGCAATCGTCGTCCGGACAAGCGCGTACGGCCGGATCGAGCCCTTCCCGCAGGTGGCTGCCGCGATTCAGGAGGAAGCGCGCAGGCTCGACGACGAGGTCGACAGCGTCGCCGATGCGATCGCGGGCAGGAACGGTGCCGAGCTACCGACGGGGTCGCACGCGGGCGGGACCGCGGCGATCGTCCGTGCCTGCCTTGCGTCGTTCGGCCGAGACCCGACGCGTGGCCAGATCGAGGAGATGCTCTGGGCGGCGTTCGCAAGCGAGTGGATCGCGCACGTTCGCTCTCGGCTGGCGACGCTCGCGGAACCGATTGCCGAGGTCGAGACCTTCGCCTCGCGTGCGTGGTGGCGCTGAGGTCTTACCGGCTCTTTGGATCGTCGGGAGCGTCCGCCCAGCGGCGGAACGCGATGACTCCCGCCAGCGCCATCGTCATCAGCGGGTTCCCGATCGTGCGAACCGAGACGGCGCCGGCCTTCACGTTCGTCTCGTGGCGCGGGTAGTCGAGGCCGGCGGGGCGCTCGCCGATCGGCACTAGCTGCTCGTTCCCTGCCCGCTCCTCGCCTTTCCAGACGAACAGCCGAGTCGGCCTGAGCTCGATGCCGCCGAGCGATCCGACCCTGATCTCGAGCGAGCGCTCGACCCCCCGGATCTCGTCCGGGCTCCGGTTCCGCTCAACCAGACTCACGGGCTGAGTATAGGCTTGGAATCGTGCACCGCCGTTTGACCGCTCTCGCGGCGGTCGTTGTATCGATCTTCGCGGGCGCGGCCGTCGCGCTCGCCGGCCCGCCTCCCGAGACGGACGCCGGCGCCGTCCTCGTCGGGAACGGCGCGACCGGGCACATCCTCCACGGCGAGCGCCAGGCCCAGGAGCGGGCGATCGCGAGCATCACGAAGGTCATGACCGCGCTGGTCGTGCTCGACCGCGCTGATCCGGACGAGGTCGTCACGGTTCCGCAGGTCGCCACCACGATCGGGGAGTCGAGCCTCGGCCTTCGTGCGGGTGAGACGCTCACGGTCCGCGAGCTGCTCACGGCGCTGCTCGTGTACAGCGCGAACGACGCCGCCTACGCGCTCGCTGCACACGTCGGTGACGGGGACGTCTCGCGCTTCGTCGACCTCATGAACCGCAAGGCAAACGCGCTCGGCCTCGACGACACCCACTTCACCCGGCCCGACGGGCTCGACGCGCCCGATCACTACTCGTCGGCACGTGACGTCTTCAGGCTTGCCAGGATCGCCATGCGCAAGCCCCTCGTTGCCAAGCTCGTCGCTGTCCGCTCGGCGACGGTCGGCGGCCGGCCGATCACGAACCGGAACGACCTCCTCTTCTCCTATCCGGGGATGATCGGGGTCAAGACCGGTCATACGAGCGGCGCTGGGTGGAGCGAGGTGGCGGCCGCTCGCCGGGACGGGTTGACGATCTACGCCGTCCTCCTCGGCGGGCCCTCGCGTGGCGCGCGGAACGCGGATCTCGCGGAGCTTCTCGACTGGGGCTTCGACCAGTACCGTGAAGTCCCGCTCGTCCGCAGCGGCCGGGTGTACGCGGAGGCGCAGGTCCCGTACGGCGACGAGACCCTCCCGCTGGTCGCCACCGAGGACGTGCTTGCAGACACGCAGGTCGGGCACCCGTTGGTCGAGCGGGTCGTCGCCGAGGCGATGGTCGAGCTCCCGGTGCGGAAGGGCCAGAAGCTCGGCGAGGTGTCGATCTACGACGGCGACAAGCTCCTCGTCACCCGCCCGCTGGTCGCAGCCGAGGCGATCGAGGAGCCGGGCCTCGGCTCGAAGCTGCGCTGGTACGCTGGCCGGGCGCTTGACGACGTGGGCGACATGCTGAGCTCGGTCTTCGGTGCGATCGCATGATCGTCACGGTCACGCTCAACGCCGCGATCGATCGGACGCTGCTCGTTCCGAACGTGCAGCTCGGCCATCGGCACCGTGCGAGCTCGGCGCTGTCGAGCGCCGGCGGCAAGGGCATCAACGTCGCGCGTGCGCTCAAGCGCTTGGGCGTCCCGGTCGTCTGCGCGGGACTCGCCGGCGGGCGGACGGGCGTCCAGATCGTCGAGCGGCTGACGAGCGAGGGGTTGCTCAACGACTTCGTTCGCATCCGGGGCGAGTCGCGCACCTCGACGGCGGTGGTCGACCCGACCTCGAACGTCTACACGGAGATCAACGAATGGGGACCGGAGGTGGAGGAGCACGAGCTGGCGATCCTCCGCGACAAGCTGTCGTACCTCACCAAGGGAGCGGAGTTCCTCGTGCTCGCGGGCTCGCTGCCCCGGGGCGTCGGCGACGACTTCTACTTCGAGGTGATCCGGGAGGCCAACCGCCGCGGCGTCCGCACGGTGCTCGACTCGGAAGGGGAGCCGCTCCGCCTGGGCGTCGAGGCCGAGCCGTATCTCGTCTCGCCGAACGTCCGCGAGGCGGAGCAGCTCGTCGGCCATGAGTTCTCGGGCGACGACGACCTCGCCGCCGCGCTCGACGAGATCGCCGATCTGGGCGCTCGCAACGTCCTTCTCACGCACCCGGAAGGGTGCCTCGCCCTCGCCCGCGAGGATCGCAGCGAGCACCGGTTCGAGGCGCTCGCCCCGCATCTCGAGCCGATCTCGGCGATCGGCTCCGGGGATGTCCTGCTCGCCGGCTTCCTCGCCGCCCGCTTCTCCGGTCGGCCGCCGGACGAGGCGCTTCGCGCAGCCGTCGCGACCGGCACCGCGTCCGTCCTCGAAGCGGGGGCCGGGCGCTTCGACGTCCGCGAGGTGAACCGGCTGGCTGCCCTCGTGCAGGTTCGGGAGCTCGAGCCGGTGGCGGGGGACTGAAGCTCCGAGTCTCGCCCGAGCCGTCGGAACCGTACGCCGTGGCTGGTACGATGCATCGGAAGTTGAGAGGGAGAGCGAACCCGCCGACTTCCGAGCCCAGGTTGCACGTGAGCGCCTGGGTTTCGTGCTTTCTGAGGAGATCTTCGCCGCCGTGAGCATCGAGCTCGGGCCCGAGGAGGTCGAGCGCCTGCTGGCGCTCGACCGCAAGTTCTCGAAGGAGGGCATCACCTTCGACGACGTGCTGCTCGTCCCGGCCGAGTCGGACGTCCTGCCCGACGACGTCTCCACGAGCTGCCGGTTCACCCGCACCATCGAGCTCGCCGTCCCGATCGTCTCCGCGGCGATGGACACGGTGACCGAGGCCCGCATGGCGATCGCGCTGGCCCGCGAGGGAGGCATCGGGGTCATCCACCGGAACCTCTCGGTCGAGGAGCAGGTCGCGGAGGTCGACAAGGTCAAGCGGTCGGAGTCCGGGATGATCGTCGAGCCCGTCACCCTCCGCCCGCACGACCTGGTCGCCGATGCGCTCGAGCTCATGGAGACCTACCACATCTCGGGCGTCCCGATCACCGACGAGACCGACCGGCTGGTCGGCATCCTGACGAACCGCGACCTGCGCTTCGAGGGCGACATGCAGCAGCCGATCGCGAACCTGATGACGAGCGAAGGGCTGATCACGGTTCCGGTCGGGACGACGCTCGACGACGCGAAGGCAGTCCTCCACCGGCACAAGATCGAGAAGCTCCCGGTCGTCGACGGCAGCGGCTACCTCAAGGGCCTGATCACGGTCAAGGACATCCAGAAGCGCATCCAGTACCCGCTCGCCACCAAGGACGAGCAGGGGCGGCTCCGGGTCGCCGCCGCGGTCGGCGTCGGGCAGGACGCGCTCGAGCGTGCCGAGGCCCTCGTCGAGGAGGACGTGGACGCGCTCGTCGTCGACACGTCCCACGGCCACTCGAACGCGGTGGTCGACACGGTGCGGCGGATCAAGGAGCAGTTCGACGTCCAGGTAGTCGCCGGCAACATCGCCACCTCCGAGGCCACGGACGCGCTCGCCGAGGCGGGAGCGGACGCGGTAAAGGCCGGCATCGGGCCCGGGTCTATTTGCACGACCCGAGTCGTCGCCGGGGTCGGCGTGCCTCAGGTGACGGCGATCTACGACTGCGCGCGGGCGGCCGCCCGGTACGGGATCCCGGTGATCGGCGACGGCGGCATCCAGTTCTCCGGCGACGTCGCGAAGGCGATCGCCGCCGGCGCCGACTCGGTCATGCTCGGCAGCCTCCTCGCCGGGACGGACGAGAGCCCGGGCGACGTCGTCCTCTACCAGGGAGAGCGGGTCAAGGAGTATCGCGGCATGGGCTCGATCGGAGCGATGAGGGCCCGCTCGTACTCGAAGGACCGGTACTTCCAGGCCGACCGGCAGGACGTGGCCCGTCTCGTGCCGGAGGGGATCGAGGGGCGCGTCGCGTACAAGGGCGCCGTCACGCACATCGTGTATCAGCTGGTCGGCGGCCTCCGGCAGGCCATGGGGTACTGCGGCGCGTCGACGATCGAGGAGATGAGGACGAGGACGCAATTCGTGCGCATGTCGGCGGCCGGCCTCGTCGAGAGCCATCCGCACCACGTGTCGATCACGAAGGAATCGCCGAACTACCGTCCCGGCCGGTGAGCGCCGACGCCGACGTCGTCCCCTTCCCGGGCCGCGACCCGGAGCCGGAGGAGCGGCCGGTACTCGTCGTCGACCTCGGCGGCCAGTACGCGCAGCTGATCGCGAGACGGATCCGCGAATGCCGGGTGTACTCGGAGCTCGTCCCCGCAGCGCTCCGGCCCGAGGAGGTGAGGCGCCGGAACGCCCGCGCGGTCGTCCTCTCCGGCGGGCCTGCCTCGGTCTACGCGGAGGGAGCGCCGAGGGTCGATCCTGGGCTCTTTCGGGCGGGCGTGCCCGTGCTCGGCATCTGTTACGGCATGCAGCTCATGGCGCAGGAGCTGGGCGGGCGCGTCGAGCGGACCGGCGTCTCCGAGTTCGGGCGGACCGAGCTCGAGGCGAACGCCGGGAGCAAGCTCTTCTCGGGCCTCCCGCCGGAGCAGGTGTCGTGGATGAGCCACCGCGACTCCGTGACGGCGCCGCCGGCCGGCGCGCGCGTCGTGGCCGGCTCCCCGTCAACCCCGATCGCCGCGTTCGAGAACGAGGAGCAGGCGCTCTACGGCGTCCAGTTCCACCCGGAGGTCGTGCACACGGCCCATGGGATGGAGATCCTGAAGAACTTCCTCTACGGCGTGGCCGACGCGCCGCCTCTCTGGACGCCGACGTCGGTCATCGAAGTCGAGGTCGAGCGCATACGCGCGCAGGTCGGTCAGGCCCGTGTGCTCTGCGCACTGTCGGGCGGCGTCGACTCGGCGGTCGCCGCGCTGCTCGTCCACAAGGCGGTCGGCGACCAGCTCATGTGCGTGTTCGTGGATCACGGCCTGCTGCGCAAGGACGAGGCGCTGCAGGTCGTCGAGACGTTCGAGCGTCACTTCCACGTGCCGCTCGTCCACGTCGACGCGGAGGAGCGCTTCCTGTCGCGCCTCGCGGGCGTCGACGACCCCGAGCGCAAGCGGATGATCATCGGCGAGGAGTTCATCCGCGTCTTCGAGGGGGAGGCGCGGAAGCTCGGCGAGGTGCCGTTCCTCGTGCAGGGAACCCTCTACTCGGACGTGATCGAGTCGGGCGGGAGCCACGGGGTCGCCGAGACGATCAAGTCGCACCACAACGTCGGCGGCCTGCCCGAGGACGTCGACTTCGAGCTCGTCGAGCCGCTGCGGATGCTTTTCAAGGACGAGGTGCGCCGAGTGGGCGAGGAGCTCGGCCTGCCCGAGGCGATGGTCTGGCGGCAGCCGTTTCCCGGCCCCGGACTGGCGATTCGGATCATCGGCGACATCACCCGCGCTCGGCTCGACATCGTCCGCGAGGCAGACGCGATCCTCCAGGAGGAGGTCCGGCGCGCCGGCCTCTATCGCGACCTCTGGCAGAGCTTTTGCGTGCTCCCCGCGATTCGCTCGGTCGGGGTCCAGGGCGACTCGCGGACGTACGCGTACCCGATCGTCATCCGCGCTGTGACCTCGGAGGACGCGATGACCGCCGACTGGGCTCGCCTTCCCTACGAGCTCCTCGAGACCCTTTCGTCCCGGATCATCAACGAGATCCCCGAGGTCAACCGCGTCTGCCTCGACCTCTCGTCCAAGCCCCCGGCAACGATCGAGTGGGAATAGCAAGTGGGAGACTGTGCTCGCGCGCGCAGCGGCCGCGCCGAAGGCGCCAGGCCGCGTCGGGCGATCAGATCGTGGCGCGCACCGGTGGGTCGGCGAACTGCTTCCACCAGCGCGTGATGCCCTTCTTCCAGCTGGCGCAGCCGCAGTAGCGCTCGCCGATCTCCCAGGGGCCGTCGAGCCCCTCCTCGACGTAACCACGTCGGAGCCCGAGCGCGACCCGTTTGATCGCGGCCTTCCAGGTCTTGAAGTCGTTGCACGGGCCCCAGCCGAACGGGTTCCGGCGCCCGCAGGTCTCGGCCTTTCCGAGCGTCGACTCGAAGCCGGCGATCGAGACGAGGAACAGCGGGTGGATGCCGTTTCGCTTGCCCTCCTCGACGAACGTCTTGCCGTGACCTTCGAGGGGCGAGTCGAAATCCGCGAGAACGCGGTCGATCGCCTTCGCCTTGACGGCGCCCGCGGCCGACGCGCAGACGAGCGTCGCTGCGAGAGCGACGGCGAAAATCGTGCCGAATGAAACGATCCGGGCCCGCATCGGGGGGCCATGGTAGCGACAGGGCGCCGGATGGCGGTCGAAGCCCCGGTTAGCATGGCTGCGTGAGCACGACCCGCCGGCCAGACCTCACAACGGACTTCGGCCTCGAGTTCCGGCGGATCGGCGGGCTGCCGCCGTACGTGTTCGCGGTCATCGACCAGCTCAAGATCGAGCTGCGACGGGCAGGAGAGGACGTGATCGACCTCGGCTTCGGGAACCCTGACATCCCGTCGCCCCCCGAGGTGGTCGAGAAGCTCTGCGAGGCGGCGCAGAAGCCGCGAAACCACCGCTATTCCTCGAGCCGGGGCATCCCGAAGCTCCGGCAGGCGATCTGCGATCTCTACGAGCGCCGCTTCGGTGTTGCCCTCGATCCCGACACGCAGGCGATCACGACCATCGGCGCCAAGGAGGGCCTGTCCCACCTGATGTGGGTGCTCCTCCAGCCGGGCGACACCGCCGTCGTCCCGAGCCCGAGCTACCCGATCCACATCTACGCCCCGGTGCTCGCCGGCGCCGACGTCGCCAGGGTCCCGATGGGCCCGGAGGAGGACCTCTTCGGAAACGTCGTCGAGACGTTCGAGCGGTCCTGGCCGAGGCCCCGCGTGATCATCCTCTCGTTCCCGCACAACCCGACGACCGCAACGGTCGACCTCGAGTTCATGCAACGAGCCGTCGACTTCGCGCGTGAGAACGAGGTGCTGCTGGTGCACGACTTCGCCTATGCGGACCTCGGCTTCGACGGCTACCAGCCGCCCTCGATCCTCCAGGTCGAGGGCGCCGACGAGGTCGCGGTGGAGCTCTACACGCTCACGAAGTCGTTCTCGATGGCCGGCTGGCGCGTCGGGTTCCTCCTCGGGAACGCGAAGGTCGTCCAGGCGCTCGCACGGCTCAAGTCGTACCTCGACTACGGGACCTTCCAGCCGATCCAGATCGCCTCGATCATCGCGATGAACGAGACCCCCGACTACCCCGAGGTCGTCCGCGACATCTACCGGTCACGCCGAGATGCGCTCTGCGACGGCCTCGCCCGCTCGGGCTGGGAGTTTTCGAAGCCGCGGGCCACGATGTTCGTCTGGGCGCCGATCCCCGGCGCCCACGCGGGCGCCGGCTCGCTCGAGTTCGCGACGATGCTGACGCGCGAGGCAAAGGTCGCCGTCAGTCCCGGCGTCGGCTTCGGCCCCGGCGGCGACGGCTTCGTCCGCTTCGCCCTCGTCGAGAACGAACATCGCATCGGGCAGGCCGTGCGCAGCATCAAGCGGGTGCTCGATCTGGGCTGACCGCCCGGGGCATGGTCCGGCGGTAGCGACCGAGCCACGGGATCACGAGGACGACCACGAGCAGCGAGAAGGCCGCCGCGGCCACGAACGGCCAGCGGGTGTCCTCCTCGAAGAGCGGAACGTAGAGGAGCGGAGCGACGGCGACGCCGACGAACTTGAATGCGCTGTAGGCCGAGACGGCACCGGCCCGGTTCTCGGGGAACGACTCGACGACGATCGTGTTGAGGCCGGCCCAGACGAACGCGCTGGCGCAGCCGACGGCGAAGTAGACGAGCGCGAGCGCCCAGACGGTCGGGGCGAACACCATCGCGAGCACGCCGGCCGCGCAGGCGAGCGCACCGGCAATCGCCGTTTTCGGGCGGCCGGCCCGATCGGCGACGCTGCCCGCGTAGCGGCCGAGCACGAGGCCGCCGACCCCGTAGGCGCCGACGACGAGGCCGCTCGCCCCCGAGCCGAGCTCGAACTCCTGCTCCGCCACGAGCGCGACCACGAAGCCGATCGCGGTGAAGCCCAGGTAGCCGGCCATCGCCGTCAGCGAGACGAGGCCGATCCAGCGGTTCGCGAGATCGAGCAGCGACGCCCGACGGTTCTCGAGCGAACCGCTCACGCTGAGGCCGCGAAGGGCGAGGGCGAACGACACGACGGCCACGAGCGCGAACGCGAGACGCCAGGACACCTCGCCGAGCGCCCCGCCCAGCACCGGCGCGAGGGTCAGGCCGGCCACCTGCACCGCGGCGAACGTGCCGACGCTTCGCCCGAGGACTGCGCTCGGCACGGCTTCCGACAGCGCAGCCAGGAGGATCGGCGTGAGGAACGCGTTCGCCGCTCCCATCAGCGCCCGGCCGGCCATGAACGACCAGATCTCGGGTGCGGCGGCGCAGACGACCGCCGCGGCGCCGAAGCCGACGTATCCCGCGCGCACCACGCGAGCCCCGCCGAGGCGCTCCCCGATCGTCCCCGAGACGAGCTGGAGCGCCGCGAACGGGACCATGTAGGCCGTGATCGCCGCGGCTACGAGCCCGACCGACGTGTCGAGCCCCGTCGCGACGGTCGGGATCAGGGCGACGAGCATCGCGCCGCCGAACGGCCCGAGGAAGCCGCCCGCGTAGAGCGGAAGGGTCGTGCCCCGCATCCCGTCTACGCTATGCGCATGGAGCCGGGCGCGTTCGTCGATGCGCTCGCGCTGGCGGAGTTCGGCGTAGCTCGCAACTTCTACCGCCTCGGCGAGCGGGCGCCCCTGCGCCGGTCACGGTTGCGCGACTACCTCGAGCGCCGCGCCGAGGCGGCGATCCTGCTCGTCGGGGAGGCGCCCGGGTACCGCGGCGCGCGCGTGTCCGGCATTCCGTTCACCTCCGAGCGCCAGCTCACCGGGAGCGGGCCCGCCGAGGCGACGGCGACGATCGTCCAGCGGACGCTCACCGACCTCGGGCTGGCCGAGGACGTGCTCCTCTGGAACGTGCTTCCGGCGCACCCGCACCGCCCGGGCGAGCCACGCTCGAACCGACCGCCGACGAGGGTCGAGGTGGAGGCGGGCCGGCCGTTCGTCGAGCTCCTTGCCGAAGGACGCCTGGTGATCGCAGTCGGCCGCGTTGCCGGCCGGGCTCTCGGGATCGATTCCATCCGCCATCCCTCACGGGGCGGCGCCTCGGCTTTCAGGAAGGGGCTGCTACAATCGGCGCTCGGCGGACGCGTGGTCCGCCGCTTTTCTGTGACGAGATGAAGACCTGGAACGCAAAGGCTGCCGACGTCCAGCGCCGCTGGTACCTCGTCGATGCCGAGGGCCAGACGCTGGGCCGGCTCGCCACCCAGATCGCCGACGCCCTGCGCGGCAAGCGCAAGCCCGAGTACACGCCGCACGTGGACACCGGCGACTTCGTGGTCGTGGTGAACGCCGAAAAGATCGCGGTCACGGGCAAGAAGCTCGAGCAGAAGCAGTACTACCGGCACTCCGGCTACCCCGGTGGCCTGCGGTCGAGGACGCTCGCAGAGCAACTCGAGCGCCGGCCGACGGACGTCATCCGGAAGGCGGTGAAGGGCATGCTCCCGCGCAACCGCCTCGGCCGTGCCCAGATCACGAAGCTGAAGGTCTACGCCGGCCCCGAGCATCCTCACGAGGCGCAGATGCCGGAGCCGCTCGGAGTCGACACACGGAGGGCGAAAGCGGAGTGAACGACATCGCGCAGTACCGCGGGACGGGCAAGCGCAAGACGTCGGTCGCACGGGTGATCCTGCGACCCGGGGACGGGTCGACCTGGATCAACGGCAGGCCGCTCGAGGAGTACTTCCCCCGCGAGGCGCTGCGGACGATCGCCGTCGCGCCGCTTCGGGTCGCCGGCCTCGAGGGCCGGTTCGACCTCCGTGCCCGCCTGCACGGCGGCGGGATCGCCGGGCAGGCCGGCGCGCTGCGTCACGGGATCGCGCGCGCGCTCGTCGAGGCCGATCCGAACCTCCGCGTCACCCTCAAGCGTCAGGGCTTCCTGACCCGCGACGCCAGACAGGTCGAGCGCAAGAAGGCCGGCCTGAAGAAGGCGCGCAAGCGACCGCAGTTCTCGAAGCGGTAGCAACCCGGCCTTGCGCCGGTACTTCGGAACGGACGGTGTCCGCGGCGTCGTCGGCGCCGATCTGACCCTCCCACTGGTCGAGCGCCTGGGCCGGGCCTTCTCGCTCTGGAGCGACGGCGCGCCGGTCCTCGTCGGCCGGGACACCCGCAGCTCGGGCCCCGACGTCGAGCGCGCGCTCGCCGAGGGTCTCGCCTCCGGCGGGTCGCCGGTGACGCTGGCGGGCGTGCTGCCGACCCCCGCGGTCGCGCTGCTCGCCGAGGCGAACGGCGCCGTCGTGTCGGCCTCGCACAATCCCGCCGAGTACAACGGTGTCAAGTTCTTCGCCCGCGGCTCGAAGCTGACCGACGAACAGGAGGAAGAGGTCGAGGCACGGCTCGACGCGCCTGCGGCAGCCACGAGCGCGGAGGTGACGGCGCTCGGCGGCCTCGCCGATCGGTACGTGGACCTCGCCTGCGACCGCTTCGGACGATCGCTCGAGGGGCTGCGGATCGCGGTGGACTGCGCGAACGGGGCTCTGTCCGACATCGCGCCGACGGCAATCGAGCGTCTCGGTGCGGCCGTCACGGCGGTTGCCGCCAGCCCGAACGGCACGAACATCAACGATGGCTGCGGGGCGACCGACCTCTCGCTCCTCGCCGCGACCGTGCGCGGCGGCTCGATCGACCTCGGGGTGGCATTCGACGGAGACGGTGACCGGATGCTCGCGGTCGACGCCGCCGGGAACGAGGTGGACGGCGACCAGATCCTCGCGATCCTGGCGCTTCACCTCGAGGTCGAGCTCGTCGTCGTCACCACGATGTCGAACCTCGGCTTCCACCGGCTGATGGCCGAGCGCGGCATCAGGGTGGTCACCACCGACGTGGGCGACCGCTACGTGCTCGAAGCCCTCCACCGGGAAGGCGGTCTCCTCGGCGGGGAGCAGTCGGGCCACGTCCTCTACCTGCGCGACCACTCGACAGGGGATGGGCTCGCCGCGGCGCTCTTGCTCTGCGGGGTGCTCGCCGCCAGCGGGCAGACGCTCGCCGACGCGGCCTCGGTCATGCCGCGCTGGCCGCAGGCCAAGCAGAACGTGCGTGTTCGCACGAAGGTGTTGCCGGAGACCCTCAAACGCTCTGTTCAAGCGGAAAACGAGCGGCTGGAAGGCGCCGGGAGGGTACTCGTGAGGCCCTCAGGAACCGAGCCCCTCGTGCGCATCCTGGCGGAGGCCGAGCGCGCCGAAGACGCCCAGGATCTCTGTGCTACCATGGCGGCCCTCGTCGAGCGGGAGATCGGCTCCGCCTAAAGCCTGAGGTTCGGAGACCGTCTTGCCGAAATGGCCGGACGGGCGCAAACTTGGAGAAGGGAGCTTCGGGTGTGCGGGATCATCGGATACGTCGGCGAAAGAGGTGCGAAGGACCTGTTGATGCAGGGCCTCGAGCGCCTCGAGTACCGCGGGTACGACTCGGCCGGTCTCTGCCTGCTCGAGGGTGACCACCTGGAGACGCTGAGAGCGGTCGGCAACCTCGGCCACCTGCGCGTGGAGGCGGACGCAAACGGCTCCCTGGCCACGACGGGCATCGGTCACACCCGCTGGGCGACGCACGGCCGTGTCTGCCTCGAGAACGCCCACCCGCTGACCGGCTCCCCCGACGAGAAGGTCGCGATCGTCCTCAACGGCATCGTCGAGAACTACCGCGAGCTGAAGCAGTCGCTCGAGGCCGAGGGCCACGTCTTCACCTCCGAGACGGACGCGGAGACGGTCGTTCACCTCGTCGAGCGGCACTACCGTGGCGACCTTGTAGAGGCCGTCAGGGAGGCGTACCGCGAGCTCGAGGGCCACTATGCGTTCGTCGTCTGCCACCGTGACCACCCCGGCCTGCTCGTCGGCGCGCGGTTCCAGTGCCCGCTCGTCGTCGGCGTCGGGGACGGTGAGATGTTCATCGCCTCGTCGATCGCCGCGTTCCTCCGCCAGACCAGGCACGCCCAGCTGATCGAGGACGGCGACGTCGTCGCCGTCACCCCCTCCGGCGCACGCTTCTTCGACGTCAACGGGGACGAGGTAGAGCGCGAGGAGATCGAGGTCGACTGGGACGACGAGGCGGCCGAGAAGCAGGGCTACGAGACCTTCATGCTCAAGGAGATCTACGAGCAGCCCGAGGCGGTCGCGGAGACCATCGGCGAGCGCGTCCGCCACGGGCGCCTGCAGCTCGAGGACATCGGGCTGACCGAGATGGAGATCCAGAACCTTCGCCGCATGGTCGTCATCTCGTGCGGCACGTCCTACCACGCCGGCCTCGTCGGCCGGTACGTCGTCGAGGAGTGGGCGCGCCTGCCGTGCGAGCCCGATATCGCGAGCGAGTGGCGCTACCGCAACCCGGTGCTCTCGAAGGACACGCTCGTCGTCGGCATCACGCAGTCCGGTGAGACGGCGGACACGATCGCGGCCATGCGGCTGGCGCGGGAGAAGGGCGCGAAGACCCTCGCGATCACGAACATGATGGGCGCCCAGATCACGCGGGAGGCCGACGCGGTGCTCTACACGCGGGCGGGCATCGAGATGGGCGTCGCAGCCACGAAGACCTTCACCGCGCAGGTGACACTTATGTACCTGCTCGCCCTCCGCCTCGCCCAGGCAAGGCGGACGCTGCCGCCGGACGAGATCTCCCGGCTGCTGGCCGACGTCGAGAGCCTGCCGCGCAAGATCGCGACCTACCTGGCGGGCGACCACCCGATCGACGAGATCGCGCTCAGGCACTACCACAAGCCGTTCTTCCTCTACCTGGGACGGCACATCGGCCTGCCGGTGTGCCTCGAGGGGGCCCTCAAGCTCAAGGAGATCTCGTACATCCCGACCGAGGCCTACTCGGCCGGGGAGATGAAGCACGGCCCGATCGCGCTGCTCGACGACATGACGCCGGTCGTCTGCGTCGCGACCGACTCCGACGTCTACGACAAGGTCGTCTCGAACATCCAGGAGACGCGCGCCCGCGGCGCCGAGGTGATCGCGATCGCAACCGACGGGAACGAGGACATCCAGCACCATGCGACCGACGTCATCTACGTTCCGCGGACGCACCCCTTCCTCCAGGCTGCGCTCGCGGTGGTGCCGCTCCAGCTGCTGGCCTACCGGATCGCGCGCCTGCGCGGCCTGAACGTCGACCAGCCGCGGAACCTCGCGAAGACGGTCACCGTCGAGTAGTCGCAGCGGTGCCGACGCGACGCGTCGAGGCGATCCGGCTGCTCCGCTGAAGGCGATGAGGATCGGAGTCGACCTGATCGAGATCGCCCGTGTCGCGAGGGCGCTCGAGCGTCCCGGCTTCCGGGAGCGCTGCTTCACCGAGGCAGAGCGCGACTACTGCGACTCGCGGGCCAACCCGGCCCAGCACTATGCGGCTCGCTTCGCCGGGAAGGAGGCGGTCGGCAAGGCGCTCGGCTGCGGCGTGCACTTCACGTGGCGGGAGATCGAGATCGCGGGCCGGCCGAAGCCGCAGGTACGCCTCTCCGGGGCGACGAAGGCGTATGCCGAGCGAGCTCGTGCCGGCGCGATCGACGTCTCGCTGACGCACTCGAAGGACCTGGCCGCGGCGATCTGCGCTGTCCTCGACGCGGCGGAGGAGGCGTGACCGGAACCGAGCCGTTGTATACGGCAGAGGAGATGCGGGCTGCGGAAGCCACGTATCCCGGCCCAACGATCGACCTGATGGAGCGCGCGGGCGCGGCTGTCGCGGACTCGGTCAGCCGTCGCTTCCCCGACGCGCGGCGGGTGGCCGTCTGGTGCGGAACGGGCGCGAACGGCGGCGACGGGCTGGTCGTCGGCCGGCTGCTGCACGCTGCCGGGCGGCACGTCGAGCTGCACGTGCTCGGCGACCCCGGCCGGTTCGACGGCGATGCGGCCGAGACCTTCCGCCGGGCAGGCGAGGCGGGCCTTCGGCTAGCGGCCGAGCCGAGCGGCGGCGAGGTCGCGGTCGACGCCCTGTTCGGAACCGGCTTCTCGGGATCGCCCCGACGCGAGGCAGCTGCGGTGATCGAAGCGCTCAACGCCGCCGGCGACCCGGTCGTCTCCGTGGACGTCCCTTCCGGCGTCGACGCGTCGACGGGGCGCGTGGACGGGCCGGCGGTGGAGGCGCGAGCCACGGTGACCTTCCACGGGCGCAAGGTGGGGCTGGCGGTCGCGCCCGGCCGCTTCCACGCCGGGGACGTGGAGATCGCCGACATCGGCGTGGAGCACCTGTCGACGGCGCTCACGGCAGCGACTCCGGCCGTTCTCGACGCGGTTCCGCGGCGTCGGGCGAGCGACAACAAGTACTCGGCCGGAGCGGTGGCGATCGTCGGCGGCGCGACCGGGACGACGGGAGCTCCGTGCATGTCGTCCGTCGCCGCGCTGCGGTCGGGCGCGGGGATCGTGTTCGCGTGCGTTCCCAGGGCGATCGCGGCGGTCGCCGAGCAGCACCTGCTCGAGGTCATGGTGCGACCGGTCGCAGACGACGACGGCGGCCGGCTCGCGCCGGAGGCCGCCGAGGCAATCCTCGAGCTCGCCGGTCGCGTGCGTGCCGTCGCGCTCGGCCCGGGGCTCGGCCGAAGCGACGGTACGCGAGAGCTCGTCCGGATCCTGCTCGAGCGACTCGACCTGCCGGTCGTTCTCGACGCCGACGGCCTGTGGGCGCTGGCCGGGCACCTCGACTGGGTCTTCGCCCGGCAGGCTCCGACCGTGCTCACCCCGCACTCCGGCGAGCTCGCACGCCTCCTCGGGCGGGAGGCTGCGAGGATCGACGCGCGCCGGCTCGACTCGGCGCGCGCGGGAGCGGACGAGACCGGTGCCGTCGTGCTGCTGAAGGGCGCCGACACGATCGTCGCCGCCCCCGGCAAGGACACGGTAGTCGCCGACCTCGGGAACCCCGGCCTGGCGACCGCGGGGAGCGGGGACGTCCTCACGGGGGTCGTCGCCGCCTTCCTCGCCAAGGGAGTCGAGCCGCAGCTCGCGGCGATCGCGGCAGCGGCGGCCCAGGGCCTCGCGGCGAACCACGCGGCCGAGAGCAGCGGCTTCGCCGGGATGATCGCGAGCGACGTCGTCGCCGGCCTCTCGCCCGTGCTCTCCTGACGCGGGCCTGGGTATTCTCGCCGCCGAGAGGCGCCGTCGAACCGTGAGCGGAAGGGAGAGCCATGAACGTCGCGATCTTCGGAGGCTTCGATCGCCGGCCATTTCCACCCGGCTGGAGCACGGAGACGCTGGTCGCCGTCCTCGGCGGGGGTGAGGTCGACCTGACCGAGAGCCCGCCTGCAGGGGACGGCCTGCTTACGGGGGTTGCGATCCTCGGCGGCATCAATCTGCGTGTGGCGGCCGGAACGCGGGTCTCGATGAGCGGCTTCAGCCTCTTCGGGGGAAGGTCGGTGAACGTCCGCGAAGGAGATGGCCCTCTGATCCGCATGCGGCTCTACGCCGTCTTCGGAGGAATCGAGGTCAAGGAGTACGACCCGGCCGATCCGGAGTAGTCGCGGCAGCGCCGTTCGATGCACCGCTCCGAGATCACCATCGACCTCGGCGCTCTGCGCCGGAACGTCGTCAGGCTGCGAGCGGTCGCGGCGCCGGCCGAGCTCTGGGCGGTCGTCAAGTCCGATGCCTACGGGCACGGCGCAGCCGACGTCGCTCCTGCCGCGCTCGTGGCCGGGGCGGCCGGGCTTTGCGTCGCGACCGTCGCCGAGGGCGTCGCCCTGCGGAAGGTGGTTCCCGACGAGGCTCGCGTACTCGTGCTCGGCGGGCTCGCCCCGGGCGAGGAGCAGACGGCCCGGGAGGCGGGCTTCGAGGTGGTCGCCTCGACTCCCGACCTTCCTCGCGGGCTGCCCTTGCACCTGAAGGTCGACACCGGCATGGGCCGCTGGGGGATGGATCCGGATCAGCTTCGCGATATTCGCAGGGAGAACGTCGTCGGCCTCATGAGCCACCTCGCCACGGCCGAGGAGGAGGACGACACCTTCGCGCGGCTGCAGATCGAGCGGTTCCGGGCGGTAGCGGAGGGGTTCGGAGATGCGACGCTTCACCTGGCGAACAGCGCGGCGACGTTTCGGTTTCCCGAGGCCCGCTTCGACGTGGTCCGCTGCGGCATCGCCGTCTACGGGCTCTCTCCCTTCGGTGACGACCCGCGGCGGCACGGGCTCGAGCCGGTGCTCTCCTGGCGGAGCCACGTCGCCCAGGTCAGGGTCCTGCGGGCCGGCGAGAGCACCGGCTACGGCAGGAGGTTCGTGGCCGAGCGCGCGACCCGGATCGGCATCGTGCCGGTCGGCTACGGCGACGGCTTCCGGCGGGGACTGACCGGGACGGAAGTCCTCGTCGGCGGCGTTCGCCGCCGCGTGCTCGGAACCGTGTCGATGGACGCGTTCGCGATCGAGCTCCCCGAGGGCGACGCGGGCGATCCGGTGACGCTGATCGGCGACGGCGTGCTCGCCGAGGAGCATGCAAGCTTGCTCGGCACGATCACCTACGAGCTGGCCTGCGGAATCGTCAGCACCGCGGGCCGCGCCCGGCGGACGGTCGTCGATGGATGAGCTGATCAGAGCGGCGCTCGCCGGCGAGGAGGCGTACGTCGTCGGCGGCGCCGTCAGGGACGAAGCGCTCGGTCGCCCGGTGCTGGACGTCGACGTCGCCTGCCGCGAGCCGGCGGGAGCGGCGCGTGCATATCGGCAGAAGGCCGGCGGAGTGGTGTTTCTCCTGTCCGAGCGCCACGGCGCCTGGCGGGTCGCGCAGGCGGACGGCAGCACCGTCGACTTCACGTTGCTTCGCGGCACGATCGAGGACGATCTCGCCGGACGGGACTTCACCGTCAACGCCCTCGCGAGGCCGCTCGAGGGAGGCGACGCGATCGACCCGCACGGCGGCCGTGACGACCTGGCCACTCGTACGATCCGGGCGGTCGCAGACACCGTCTTCACCGACGACCCACTCCGGCTGCTGCGTGCAGTGCGGCTCGAAGACGAGCTCGGGTTCCGCCTCGACGCGGAAACCGAGGCTCTCGTCCAGCGGGACGCGTCGCTCGTCGCGAGGTCTGCCGGCGAGCGCATCCTCGCGGAGCTCCTGCGGCTCTCACCGGACGGGTACCGGCGCCTAGCGGAGCTCGACCTGCTCGCGCCGCTCGGCGGCGATGCGAGCTCCCTCGCCCGGGCCGGCCGGGACCCTTCCCCCGCGCGCTCCTCGTCGCCGCGCTCGGCCGGTCGGTCGAGCGGCTTCCGATCTCGAACCAGACGCGGCGCTACGCGCGGATCCTTCTCTCCGCCCGCGCCCCGGAGGATGCCGGCGCCCGCTCGATCCATCGTTTCCGCCGTCGCACCGAGCCCTGGGCACTCGAGGCGCTGACCTCTCTCGGCCGTGAGGATCTCGCGGACGCGGTGCTGGCCGCCCGTGCGGCCGAGCCGTCCGAGCCGCTCGTCCGCGGCGACGAGCTCGGGGTGCCGCCCGGGCCGGAGGTCGGGCGACTCCTCGAGCTGATCGCCGAGGAGCGGGCCGTAGGTACGATCCACACACGCGACGAGGCGCTCGAGCTCGCCCGGCGCGAACGCCAGTGAGTCACGAGGAGGAAACTCGGGCGCGCTTCGCCGCGACCGCCGACCGGCTCGCAGCGCACGGAGCGCGGCGGGTCGAAGGCATGCGCGACCGGATCCGGCGCTTCCTCGCCCCGCGCGGCGACGAGAGGGCGCTCGACGCCGGCACGGGAACCGGCACCCTCGCGCTCGCGCTGGCGCCCCTCGTTCGCTCCGTCGTCGGGCTCGACCTCGTCCCGGAGATGCTCGAGCGAGCCCGGGCTGCCGAGGGCGCCGCCGCCGTCCAGTTCGTCGAGGGCGACCTGGCCGCCCTCCCGTTTCCGGACGAGAGCTTCGACCTCGTCGGGACGGCTCGCACCCTCCACCATGTCCCATGGCCGGATATCGCGATCTCGGAGCTGTCTCGCGTCACACGGTTCGGGGGGCGCCTTCTCGTGATCGACCAGCTCGCGTCCGCCGACCCCCTCGAGGCGATCGCGCAGAACCGCATCGAGCACCTTCGCGACCCGAGTCACGTGCGTGTGCTCTCCGACCAGGACTTTCGCGCGCTCTTCGACACGAACGACCTCGTCCTGCGCCGCTCCGAGGTCGAGCGAGAGCGGATCGCGCTGGACGGCTTCCTCGATCTGGCGGCGTGCGAGGGCGCCGAGCGGGGGGCCGTCTACGCCGAGGTCGAGCGGCTGCTCTCGCTCGGGCAGACCGCCGGCCTCGAGCTTCGGCGCACCGACGAGGGATCCGGCCTCACCCTGTCCGTCGCCTGGTACCTGCTCGAGCGCGTGCTGCCGCCCCGGCCTACGACCGCCACTTGACGGTGCAGCCGACGGCCGGGGTCTCCGCGACCGGCGGCGACTCGCCGGCCAGCACCGCGTCGAGCGCCTGGCGCAGGTACGGGGTTGCGGCCTCGGGATCCTGGTGGTTCGAGTCGGGCGCGCCGTGGTAGACGAGCTTCCGCTCGCCGTCGAAGAGAAACACCTCGGGGGTTCGTGCCGCCTGGTATGCCGCCGCGACCTGCTGTGACTCGTCGCGCAGGAACGGGAACGAGAAGCCCTTCTCGTTCGCCCGCTCGACCATGTGCTCGAACGTGTCGCCGAGGTGGTCGTTCGCGTTGATCGCGACCAGCCCGGCGCGACCCGCATAGTCGCGGGAGATGGCGTCGAGCCGGTCCTCCCAGGCGACGACGTACGGGCAGTGCACGCACGAGAAGACGACGGCGACCGGGAGCCCGGCGTAGTCGTCCAGCGAGTGCTCGGACCCGTCCACGCCGGGCAGGGTGAACGACGGCGCGGTGTCTCCCAGCTCGAGGCGCGGCACGCCGCGAATGCTACCCTGCGCCGCCGTGCGGGAGGCCCCCTTCGAGCCGCTCTACGACGCCGTTGCGCTCGGAATGTGGGCGTACACCCGGTCTGCCTTCCGCGTTCAGACGCTCGGGACGTTCGAGCCGCGGCCGGGCCTCGTGCTCGTCTGCGCCCACCGGGCGGAGACCGACGTTCCGCTCATCTGCCCGTCGTTCTACTTCAGGGCCGGCTATCTCACGAAGCGGACCGCCGAGCGCATCCACTTCGTTGCCCGGGACGACATGTTCGCGCGGGGCTTCTTCGCCGGGTTTCCGAACGGCCTCTCCCCGCCGGTGCGCCGGCTCCTCTATCCGCTCGCCGCCGGGCGCGTGCTGCCCAAGGTGCGCGTTCACCCGGTGCCCTACCCGAGCACAGCCCTGCTCCGGCTCGGAAGCGCCCTGGAATCGGTTCCGCCGAACACGCGACTCGAGGACGTGCTGCCCGAGCGGCTCAGCGAGCGCCTCACGGAGCGTGCACGGTCTCTCGGCCACGGCGCACCGACCGTCGCCGCCGAGGTGCTCGACGGCGCGTATGCAGACCTCCTCTGGGAATACTGGAGCCGCTCCGAGCTTCGCTCTCCGCTGCTCCAGCACGCCTGGCAACGCCGGAGAGCGGAGGGCGCGGGTGCCGTCCGGCGGCTCGTCGAGCTCCTCCGGGCCGGCAGAATGCTGCTGATCTTCCCCGAGGGCCGCCCTTCGCCCGACGGCACGCTGACGCCCTTCCAGGCAGGCCTGTCGACGCTCGTCCGGCTTGGCCGCCCGGTGGCCCTGCAGCCGGTCGGCGTTGCGTACGACCGCCTGACGACAGGGCGCGCCCGCGCGATCGTGTCGTTCGGCTCGCCCGTCGAGCCCGCGGCGGGCGACCTCGACGAGTCGACGCGGGCCGCGCTCGCCCGCGCCATGCCGGTCACGTGCGGGTCGGTCGTCGCCGCGGAGCTTGCCCGGCTCGCACGGGAAGGGCGTGGGGTCTCGAAGGTCGCCGATCTCGAGGCGGCGTTGGCGGGCGCAGCGAAGGACGGCCGGCCGTGTGACGGAGGGCTCACCGATCTGCGCGGCCGGCGCGCGCGCCTCGGAGAGTGCCTCGATCGGCTCGTCCGCGACGCTCTGATCGAGCACCGCGGCCGGGGAGAGCTCGTACTCGTTCGCGAGCGGATCCTCGCGAACGAGGCGGTGCTGCAGGCGGCACGCGAGCGCGAGAGCATCCTCGCCCTCGCCTGACGTCGGGCTCAGGCTTTCCGGTAGGCCCTCGACGCGCGCTCCTCCTCGGAGGTCGCGCCCGCCGTCTCGGGCGATCGCCGAAGGCCGAAGAGCCTGCGAAAGAGGCTCGGGAAGGCGGTGAAGACGAAAGCAATCCCGAGGATCGTCACCGGGAGGACGACCATCGCGTGCACGGTGAGGACGAAGGGAACGCCGGCGTCCGTGCCGACGCCCAGCTCCTCGGCGCTGACGAGCGTCAGGTAGTCGAAGCTGCCGAGGCCCGCCGCGGTCGCCGGGACGCCGAGGGCGAGGTTGCCGACCCCCTCGAGCACGAAGTAGCTGCCTGCGCCGAGATCGAGGCCGTACCCCTTCCCGATCACCCAGTACATCCCGAAGTCGGCCAGCCAGATGAGGACGGACGTCCAGAGCACGCGCAGGAGCGGCCTCCGGGCACGGAACGCGCCGAGCCCCTCGACGAAGTTCGCCGTCCAGCGCCCGATGCGGGAGTGCCAGCGCTGGGGGAGCCACTTCGTGAGCTTCCAGACGATCTCCTCCGCCTTCTCCGGCCGGCGCGCCGCGAGCCCGACGAGCAGGATCCCGAGCGCGCACCCGGCGGAGAGGCCGATCCCGGCGAGCAGCAGGATCCCCGTCTCCCCGATCCAGATCGCGCCCATGAGAATCCACACGGACAGGACGATGCCGTCGAGCAGCCGCTCCGCGAACAGCGTGCCGGCGGTCACGAAGGGCGGGATGCGGTAGTGCTCGCGGACGGACTCGATGCGAAGCAGGTCGCCGCCGCGGGCCGGCAGGACGTTGTTGGCGGCCGCTCCGACGCAGTAGATCGGGAACAGCCGCTTGGCCGTGGTCTTGTAGCGCGCGGCTGAGAAGAGGTAGCGCCAGCGGAGCGCGATCGCGACGCTGTTCAGAAGGACGAAGCCGAGCGCGGCGCTCACCGACCACCACGGCAGGCCGGTGATCTCGTCCCAGGCATCGCCGAGGTGGGCGATGCGCAGAAAGAGCCAGAGGAAGGCCCCCGTCGCGACCGACCCGATGGCCAGCCGCAGGAAGAACTGCCGCCTGTTGGTCATGCCCGGCCCAGTATCCCCCGACGCACGTCGTTCCGCTAGATCGTAGAGACTTGCGCCGATGGAAGGACGGGGGGGAGGGAAGCGGCGCTTCTCGGCGCGGCGGGAGGTCGCGATCGGTCTTGGCGTGTACGCCGTGTACCTTCTCGTGCGTCGGGCCGCCCTGGCCGGGGGCGGCGAGCAGCGGGCGCACGCGAATGCCCGTCGCATCGTCGCCATCGAGGAGCGGCTCGGAATCCACGTCGAGCGTCAGGTGCAGGAGCTCGTCCTTCCCCAGCGCAGGCTGATCGCCGTCATGAACCTCGCCTACGCGGCGTTCAACGTCGGTCTGACGGCCCTGTGGTTGAACCGCCTGTTCCTACGCCTCGATCCCAGCTACCACCGCTACCGGCGGGCCTCGGTGCTCGGCATGCTCGGCGCCCAGCCGTTCTTCCTCCTCGTCCCGACCGCGCCGCCGCGCAAGCTCGACCACCTCGTGGACACGATCGCCGAGGTCAGCGGCATCGACCTCGACTCGGGGCTCGTCGCGAAGCTCTACCACCCGCTGGCCGCCATGCCGAGCATCCACATGACCATTGCGGTCGTGACCGCCGAGGGAATCAGGCGGACGTCTCCGAGCCGGCTCGTTCGCACCGTCGCACCCGCCTACCCACCCCTCGTCGCGGGCGTGGTGATCGCGACGGCGAATCACTACGTGCTCGACGTCGTCGTCGGGTATGCCCTCGGCAAGGTCGCTCTTCGCGCTGCGAAGGCTCTCGGGCCGTAGGGCGGGGCGACACGGCCGCCCCGCCCGGCCCGGCCGTCTAGATGATTGATCGGAAATTGACCGGAAACCGTGGCGGCGCCGGATGACATCCGTGACACATCGCCTGAGTCCCCGCTCGTCCTCGCCGATAGCGCTGCTATCGGCTGCGGACGATCACGGCCTCATGCTCGGTCTCGGATGTCCCCGACACCACCACACTTTCCGATCAACCATCTAGTTGAGCCTGACGCGAACGATGTTGCCGCACGTGATGCCTGCGCCGACTCCGTCGGCGGTCGACATCTCGTGGACGTTCACGTAGAACCCCCTCGCGATCACCCGTGACGAGGTGACGAGCCCCGAGAACTTCAGGTACGCGACCCCGAGGTTGTTCGCGACCAGATCCTGCCCGCCCACGACGACACCCCTGTTCGCCGAGGCCGGCGTGCAGGCGCCGTTCGGCCCGTGGACGTGCCAGGCATGGCCGCTCAGCGGCTCGAGACCCCACACCGCGAGCCAGCCGCTCAGCCTGTTCCCGCGCTGCCTCAGGTAGGCGACACCCTCAGGGCCGCCCGGGGCCCCCGGGGTGAGCTCGGCCGTGCCGATCCGCGTGATGATCGTGTGCGCGGGAGCCGACATCGCCACCGGCACGAGCAATGCCGCGGTCAGCGCAGCAAGCGCTAGCAGTCGTGCAGCCTTCATCGAACCTCCCTCGTCTCGACGTTCTCGCCGGCCGCACCGGTGAGTACGGACGGGCGGCTCAGCCGGATTCCGGCTCGAGGAAGACGGCCATCGTGGCCGTGAAGCCGTGGATGAAGGTTCGTCCTCCGACCGGCCCGATCTCGCCGCCGCAGAAGAACCCGGCGAGGGCCGGCGCCCCGATCGCAGCAGCGAGCGCCCGCGAGTCGTGGTCGCTCTCGCCGAACAGCTGCACGCCCCGGCCGTTGCAGGTGAAGAGGAGCGCCCCCGCGGCGCGCCCGTCACCACGGGAGAGCGTCTCCGACAGGGCGAGCGCGAGGTCGTCGTCGGCCGCCGCGGCGTCGCGGGCGTGGAAGCGAAGCGTCTGACCGATGCGAACGCGCTCGCCGATCGCGATCGCGCCCGACTCGTCGTCCGCCCCGAGCAGCCCCCGCATGAGGAAGTCGCCGCGGCTGTACTCGGGCTTGTTCTCATCGATGACGAGGCCTGCCATCAATCCTGTGGCCGCCAGCCGCCGCTCGTCCGGCGTGAGCCCGGCGATCGTCTCGCGTAGCCGTTCGAGCGCTGGCCGGCCGGCCAGCTCGTACACGACGTTTCCCTCGGCGCGCGTGATGATCGAGTCGGGCCCGAGCGGTGCGCATCCCTGGGAGACCACGGCCTGGACCGCCGTTCCGCTCACGGCCGCGCCGACGGCGCCGCCCTCGTACACCCCGTCGCCGAGGACGAGCGCCTGGGTGCCCGGGCGTCCGCTCCCGGCGGCGATCCCGCCGACGACCGGCACGCCGGCATGCTCGGCGTTCAGCGTGTCCACGAGACGGTCGGCCGGGACCGAGAACGGGTCGACGAGCACCACGACGAGCGAGGGCGCGCCCAGGTCGGGCAGATCGACTCCGTCGCCCGCCTCCTCGACGTGGAACGACTCGATCGACGCGCCGGGCAGCGAGGCGGCCCAGACGGCGAGCGCCGGCCCCTCCTCGAGCTCACGCTCGCGCGCGACGACGCCGCTGGCCACACAGCCGAGGAGGTGGCGGGGACGAAGAGCCGAGCGGATCGCAGCGGCAGCCACGTCGATCGCCTCGCGGTGCTCCGGCGTCACGAACAGGAACGCGAGGTCCGTCTCGGTGGCCCCGAGCTCCGCGGCGGCCGCGCCCGCGGCGGCCGCGGCTGCGGCCGCGGTATCCGGCTCGGACGACGAGGCGGCCGCGACCCGCGTCACGGGTTCGCCTGCGTTGCCGGGGCGATCAGCTGCTCGAGCCGCCGGGCCTCGGCACCCAGGTCGCCGACCGCCGCGGCGAGGCGGCGCTCGCCCTCCGGGCTCAGGCCGAGGTGAATGACGCGGCCGTCCTGCGTCGACTGCTCCCGCGTGACGAGACCGGCCTCCTCGGCGCGCCTGACCAGCTCGGTGACCGTGCTCTGGGCGAGCTGAAGGCGCTCCGAGAGCTCGGTGACGGTGCTGCGCTCGCTCCCGTCGGGCGCGCCCTTGATCATCAGGAGCAGCGAGTAGCGCTGAGGTGTGAGACGGTGCTTCCGGGCTACCTGCTCGCTGAGCCGCAGGAAGCGGCGTAACGCAGATCGCAACTCCGCTGCGCGCCGGTACTCATCCGGGCGCGGTCCCGTCATCGTCGCCGGGATTCTATCGCGGGGGTCGTCGCCGGGCCGCGAGCCGATTCACGGTCGAGGGCGCCAGGCCCTGCAGCACGGCGGCGAGCCGGTAGTACCCGGGCACGAAGACCTCGCGCCGATCGGCGGCGAGCGCCCGCACGATCGTCTCGGCGACCCGCTCCGGCGAAACGACCGCGTGCCGGAGCAGACGATGGTCGAGAAACACGTCCTGGGGAAAGCCGTCCGTGTGCGTCAACCCGGGGTTGATCGTGTGCACGCGGATGCCGCGCGCTGCGAGCTCGGCCGACACGTTTCGGGAGAACGCGAGCTGGGCGTGCTTCGCCGCCGTGTATGGCCCGCTGGGACCGCCGGCGACGGCGCCCGCGACGGAGACGACGTTGACGACGCTCGACGGCACGGCCGCCTCGAGCAGGGGGAGGAAGGCACGCACACACCAGACGCCGCCGAGGAAGTTGACGCGTACGACCTCCTCGATCCTCTCCGGCTCGAGCTCGAGGAAGCTCTTCCGGCCCGGAATGCCCGCGTTGTTGACGAGCAGGTGCACCTGCGGGTGGCGCCGGCCGACGCGTTCGGCCAGGTCGTCTACCGCGAGACGATCGCCGACGTCGCAAACCTCTGCCTCGCCGTCCACTTCGCCCGCGACGTGCTCGAGCCGTTCCCTGCCGCGGGCGACGAGCACGCAGCGGAAGGAGCGACGGGCCAGCTTGCGCGCCAGCGCGGCGCCGATGCCGCTCGAGGCGCCGGTGATCACCGCGACCTTCACGCGAACGTGCGCACGGTGTTGAGGTTGATCGCGACCGTGTCCTCGATTCGCTCTGCGTAGCCGCCTGCCAGGCAGACACAGACAGGGACGCCGGCGGCAGCGAGCGCGTCGCGCACGAGCTCGTCGCGCCCCCGCAGCCCCTCGACCGTGAGCGCGAGCCGGCCGAGACGATCGCCGGCGTACGGGTCGGCGCCGGCGAGGTAGAAGCAGAGCTCCGGCCTGGCGTGCGCGATCGCACGGGGCACGAGCGGGGCCACGGCCTCGAGATAGCGCTCGTCTGTCGTCCCGTCCACCAGGTCGAGCTCGAGATCGCCGGGAACGCGCTTGAACGGGTAGTTCCCGAAGCCGTTGACCGAGATCGTGAACGCGTCGGCATCCCCGCGAAGCGCGGCGTGCGTGCCGTCCCCCTGGTGGACGTCGAGGTCGACGACGAGAACACGTCCGACGAGCCCGGCGCGGCGCAGGGCCCGCGTCGCCGTGACCACGTCGTTGAAGAGACAGAAGCCGCGGCCCGCGTCCGGAAAGGCGTGGTGCGTCCCGCCGCCGAGGTTGACGCCGGCACCGTCTCGCAGGGCGGTCGAGGCTGCCTGGAGCGTGGCGCCGACCGAGCGGCGGGCGCGCTCGACGAGCTCGCGTGACCAGGGCAGGCCGAGCGCGAGCGTCTCGCGGCGATCGAGGCTGCCCGACTCGACCGCGGCGAGGTACGCGGCCTCGTGGGCGAGCGCGAGCTCCTCGCGGCGCGCCGCCCGCGCATCGGCGACGGCGACCCCGGGCTCGGCCTCCACGGCCGTCCGGACGAGCCCGTACTTCGCGAGCGGAAAGCGATGGCCGGCCGGCAGTGGGTAGGTGAAGTGGTCGTGGGCGAACGCCTGCAGCGGCATCCGCCCACCGTACGCGAATACACTGCGCCGCGATGGCCGGCCGATTCGAAGGAAAACGAGGCCTCGTCCTCGGGGTCGCGAACAAGCGGTCGATCGCCTGGGCGATCGCCCAGCGCCTCGCGGACGAGGGTGCGTCGCTTGCGTTCACCTACCAGGGCGGGCGGATCGAGGAAACCGTCCGCGGCCTCGCCGAGTCCGTCTCTAGCCCGCTCGTCAGCGAGTGCGACGTCCGCTCCGACGCCGACGTCGAGCGGCTGTTCGCGGAGGCCGGAGACGCGTTCGGCGGGGAGCTCGACCTGCTCGTGCACTCCGTCGCCTTCGCGGACGCGGCCGACCTCGAGGGGCGTTTCGCAGACACGCCCCGGGAGCGGTTCTGGCTCGCGCTCGACGTGAGCGCCTACTCCCTCGTCGCGGCCTCCCGGGCGGCCGAGCCGCTCATGGAAGCGGCCGGCGGCGGGTCGATCCTGACGATGACCTACCTCGGTGGGGAGCGCGCCGTGCCGCACTACAACGTCATGGGCGTCGCGAAGGCGGCGCTCGACGCCTCCGTGCGCTACCTCGCCTGGGATCTCGGGCCGAAGAACATCCGCGTGAACGCGATCTCGGCCGGCCCGATGCGGACGCTCGCCGCCCGCTCGATCCCCAAGTTCACGACGATGGAGTCGATCGTCGAGGAGCGGGCGCCGCTCCATCGCCAGATCGCGGGCGACGACCTGGGCGCAGCGGCCGCGTACCTCCTGTCCGACGACGCGGCGAACGTCACGGCGACGACCCTCTACGTCGACGCGGGCTACCACTCGATGGGGATGTAGCGGACCGGCGAGCGTACGCTACGGCGAGATCGCAATGGACGAGGTGACGAGCGCCAGCGTCCTCGAGCGCGGCCGCGCGTCGTACGCGAACCGCGCCTGGCTCGACGCCTACGACTCGCTGGCACTGGCCGACGAGGCCGAGCCACTGGACGCGGACGACCTCGAGCTGCTGGCCATGTCCGCATACATGCTCGGTCGCGACGACGACTACGTCCGCGGTCTCGAGCGTGCCCATCACGGCTACCTGGATGCCGGCGAGGTTCCCAGCGCCGCGCGCTGCACGTGGTGGATCGGGCTCAATCTGCTCATGCGCGGGGAGTCCTCCAGGGCGACCGGTTGGTTCGGACGCGGCGACCGGTTGCTAGAGCGGGAGGCTCGTGATTGCGTCGAGCGTGGCTATCTCCTGCTGCCGGTCATGCTCCGGGCGTTCGCGAAGGGTGACGCCGAGACCGCGGGTGCAATCGCGGCGGAGGCGGCGGCGATCGGTGAGCGGTTCGGCGATCGCGATCTCGCGACGATCGGGCGGATGGACCAGGGCCACGCTCTTCTCCTCCAGGGCAGGGCGGGCGAGGGGTTTCGCCTCGTGGACGAGACCATGGTCGCCGTCACGACGGGAGAGTTGTCGCCGATCGCCGCCGGCATCGTGTACTGCAACACGATCGCGGTCTGCCAAGACGCCTACGACGTGCGGCGCGCGCGCGAGTGGACCAACGCCCTGACAGAGTGGTGCAGCCGCCAGCCCGACATGGTCGCGCACACCGGCATCTGCCTCGTGCATCGCGCCGAGGTCATGCAGCTCCAGGGGGCCTGGCAGGCCGCCTTGGAAGAGCTACAGCAAGCCTGTGAGCGCCTCCAAGGTGTGCTCAACCAGCGCCTCGCGGGAAGTGCCCTGTACCGCCAGGGGGAAATCCAGCGCCTCCAGGGGAAGTTCACGAACGCCGAAGACGCGTACCGCGCGGCAAGCCGAGTCGGCTTCGAGCCGCAACCGGGTCTGGCGCTCCTGCGGTTGGCGCAGGGCAACGGGGCAGCGGCCGAGGCCGCGATCGTGCGCGTGACGGATGAGACGGAAGAGCCCCTCACGCGTGCCGGCCTGCTGCCGGCCTGCGTCGAGATCATGCTGGTCGTGGGCGACCTCGAGAAGGCACGCCACGCCTCCGGCGAGCTCGAGGCGATCTCGGAAATGCACGGAAGCGCCCTGTTGGGAGCGCTGGCTGCGCAAACGGGCGGGGCGGTGGCGCTCGCAGAAGGCGACACCCGGGCTGCTCTGGGCTTGCTGCGCCACGCGCTCCGTACGTGGCAGGACCTCGAAGCACCATACGAGGGGGCGCGAACGCGCGCGCTACTCGGGATGGCCTGCCGCCGGCTGGGCGACGACGACGCGGCAGGGCTCGAGTTGGAGGCCGCGCGCACCATCTTCGAAGAGCTAGGTGCGGGCCCAGATCTGAGTCACGTGGACTCGCTCCTGACATCCGTTCCGTCGAGCAACGCGTACGGACTGAGCCCACGAGAGCTGGAGGTGCTGCGCCACGTCGCCGGCGGCAAGACCAACAAGGAGATCGCGAGCGAGCTCGTCCTCAGCGACAGGACCGTCGAGCGGCACGTCAGCAACATCTTCGCCAAGCTCCACGTCTCGACGCGCGCAGCTGCAACCGCGTTCGCCTACGAACACCAGCTCCTCTGAGCGGAATCACCCAATCCGCCGGACGGCGGAAGTTGGGTGATCTCTCCGAAGTTTCGCCCTCCGCGTCCACCTACCGTCGGTCAGGAACACTCGATCCGACCGAGGAGGAGTCATGAGCCAGGCATATGACGCGATTGTCGTGGGGGCGCGCTGCGCGGGATCGCCGACGGCGATGCTGCTCGCCCGCCGGGGCCATCGGGTCCTGTTGGTCGACAGGGCGATGTTCCCGAGCGACACCATCTCCACGCATCTCATCCAGCCCCCGGGGGTCGCGTCGCTCGAGCGCTGGGGACTGCTCGACCCCGTCATCGCGACCGGAAGCCCGCCGATCGACACGTATGCGTTCGATCTCGGACCGTTCACGATCTCGGGAGCGCCCGGGACGGATGAGACGCCGGTCGCCTACGCGCCCAGGCGGACCGTGCTGGACAAGCTGCTCGTCGACGCCGCCTCCGAGGCGGGGGCAGAGGTTCGTGAGCGGTTCACGGTCGAGAGCCTCGTCGTGGAGGACGGTCGCATCGCCGGCATTCGCGGCCACAGCAAGGGTGGCAAGACCGTCACCGAGCGCGCCCGAGTCGTCATCGGAGCCGATGGCCGTCATTCGCTCGTCGCTGATGCGGTCGACGCCCAGGAGTACAACGAGAAGCCGCAGCTGCAGGTCAGCTACTACACCTACTGGAGTGGGCTGCCGATGAGCGGTCGCTTCGAGACCGCGCTCCGCCCCGGTCTGGCGTACGCGGCATGGCCCACGAACGACGACCTGACGCTCGTCATCGCGGGCCGCACGATCGACCAGTTCGATGCCGTGAGGAAGGACATCGAAGGCACCTACCTCGAGACGCTCGAGATCGCTCCGGCGTTTGCCGAGCGGGCCCGGGCCGCAAAGCGCGAGGAGCGGTTCGTCGGCACGGCTGTCGGCGGATACTTCCGTAAGCCCTTCGGCCCCGGCTGGGCTCTGGTCGGCGACGCCGGCTACAACAAGGACTTCATCACGGCTCAGGGCATCCACGACGCCTTCCGCGACGCCGAGCTCTGCGCAGCGGCGCTCGACGAGGCCCTCGAGGGCCGACGCAGCTTCGAGGATGCTCTGGGCGAGTACCAGGCGCGTCGAGACGAGCAGGTCCTGCCGATGTACGAGTTCACGGCCGAGCTCGCGGCGCTCGCGCCTCCCCCGCCCGAGCTGCAGCAGCTGTTGAGCGCGGTCAGCACGAGCCAGGAGGCAATGGACGGGTTCGCGCGCGTCGCTGCAGGAGTGACGTCTCCGGCCGAGTTCTTCTCGGACGAGAGCGTCGGGCGCATCCTCGGCGTTGCGGCGTAGGTGGGCGGGCCGGGGCCGGCCCGCCCTACGACCGCTGGTCATGGCGGATCTCGAGGAGCTCGAGCCCCTGCGGCGGCGTGGTGAGGAACAGCTCCGGCACCTGGAACATGAGGCGGTGCCAGCGCTCGCCCGGGAGGTCGACCTCGATCGTCGTCCGGCCGCTGACCGAATACGGCGTGTACGAATCCCCCTGCCACAGGTACGCGCGCGTCGGCTCGGGGGCGGTAACGACGAGCTCGATGCGTCCAGAGCCGAAGATCCAGAAGGGAGCCTGGCGCTGCTTCATCGTCCAACCGCGCCAGCCCTCGCAGAGGATCGGAGCGCTCCGCGGCGGCTCCTCCACCGGCGGCGGCTGAGGCGGCCCGGCCCCTGCGTCGAGCGGGATGAGCCAGACGGAGCCGTTGCCCGTCGTGGCGCGCAGCCCGAGCTCCTGGAGGGCGCGCCAGTTGAACCACGCCCCGGCGCGCACCGCCTGTCGATAGGCGCCGGCGTGGAAGACGAGGTAGCGGATGCCGAGGCCGCGCAGGCGGTCGAGGTCGCGTTCGAACCAGAAGCCGCAGTTGACGCGATTCATGCTCCAGAAGAACGAGTACGGGAGCGTCGGAGCGAGCGTCGAGTAGCCGCCCGGCGTCTCGCGAGGCGCCTGCTGGGTGTAGTACTGGTAGATGCTTCCGAAGTGGATGCCGGGCTCGAACAGGGGCAGCGCGAGCATCCGCCCGGGTGGGCTTCGGTCGAGCGCGGCGTAGGCTGCGTTCCCGGGATCGGCCGCCGTCGCCCGGAACGGGAAGACGAGGAGGTCGGCCGCGACGAGCACGACGGCGAGCGTGCCCGCTACCCACCGCCACGAGCCGTGAAGCCTCTGCGCTCCCCACGCTGCCGCGAACGCGACGAGCGCGGCGAGCGCCAGGTCCGCGATCGGAAGCAGCCGCGCGGGCACGCGGGGGAAGCGGAAGGGAGGCAGGTTGCGCCAGAGCGGCTCGTAGCTCGGCAGGTGGGTTCCCACGGCGAGCAGGAGCGGAATGACCAGGGCGCCCGCGAGCAGCGCAGCGAGCCAGGGCTTTCTGCGTGCGAGCAGGAAGACACCGGCCACGCCCAGTGCGAGGGCCAGCCAGCCCACGTAGACGAACTGCTCCTTCGCGGGATCGCCGAACCGGTCGAACAGGTCGAGCCAGCTCGCCTGGAACATCTCGACCTGAGCCAGCGTCCGTCCCTGCGACGCGGCCGAGTCGTCGATCAGCGAATCCTTGATGAGGAGCCCGACCGCGGCCGAGGCGCCGATACCGACCAGCAGCCAGGCGAAGGGCAGCGGCCTGAAGCGCACGGCCGCGTACACCAGGACGAACGGAAGCACGCCGAGCGCGAGGTGGACCTGCCCGGAGAGGGGAATCGAGACGAGGGCGACCGCGGAGAGGAGGCCCCAGCCGCTCGCGCGAAGGGGAGAAGCGGCTACCCGCGAGCGCTCGAACGCCCAGAGCGCGAGCGGCAGGAAGATCGCCACCCAGCCGAGAAGGTGGCCGGCGCTCTGGGCGAGCCGGTATGGCGCGATTGCGAACGCGAGGCCGCCGAGCCCCGCGGCGAACGGCGATAGCGCGAGCGATCGCAGCCAGCCGTAGGTCACGAGACCCGCGAGCGTGATGCCCGCGAGAAGGAGGAGGTTCCAGGCGACGACCGGCCCGAAGGCAGCCTCGAGCGGCCAGAACGGTATCCCGAACGGCCAGCCGGCGAGGATCGTCTGCGGCTCGGCGAGTGGCTGGAAGCTGTACGGGTCGCTCCAGGGAGCCTCCCCGTTCTCGAGCCCGTGGCCGACGAGCCAGAAGCGGTACACGGACTGGAGGTGATCCCCTGCAACGGCCTCGCCGTATCCCTCTCCGCCCGAGGCGATGAAGGCCGTGCCGAGGCTCCCGATCGCGGGCGCAGTCGCAACCACGGCTGCCGCCGCGTAGAGCAGCGTCAGGAGAGCGCCGCGGCGAGTGACTAGAGCTCGCGCGCTGCTGCGAGCAGCTCGTCGAAGTCCGGGACGTCGCTCGGCTCGTACGACCATGACCCGCGGATCATGCCCTCTCGGTCGACCAGGAACGCGGCTCGCCGGGGCACGTCGCGCATGCCGCGATAGGTGTCGGCCGTCCCGAACGCCCGCACCGCCTCCCCGTTCCAGTCGGAGAGGAGCGGGATCGTCAGGTCGAGCACCTCCCGCCAGGCCTTGTGGCTGTAGATCGAATCACGGGAGATCGCGTAGAGGGCGATGCCGACGTCCTCGAACTCGTGCTTCCTGTCACGCAGGAGCAAAAGCTCGTCCGTTCAGGTCCCCGTCCAGTCGTAGAGGTAGAAGAGGAGGAGGTACGGGCCTTCCCGGCTCAGGGAGTCGAGCGTCAGGCCGTCGCCGCGGTCGTCGGGCTCGATCCAGACGCGAGCGGGGGGAACCGGCTGACCGACCGCGATCACGCGGGAACCATGGCCGACGCTTCCGTGACCGCGGCGATTCGGCGGCCCACCTCCGCGACGTCTCGCGTCTCCTCGTAGAGCCGTAGCTGATCCTCCGCTCCGTTTCCGTCGACGAGGATGCGCTGGACGGCCTCGAACTCCCGCTCCGAGCCGAGCTCGCGTGCGTGTGGCTCGATGTCCCGGACGGTCCGGCGCACGAGCTGGGCGGCAGAGACGCGGATCCTGCTCCCGGTCGCGAGGTCGATGAGCGGCGCCTCCAGCCCATAGCGCGCGGCGAGCCATTTGTTCTCGCTCGCCAGGAGACGGTGATGCGCAGGCAGGGGCACCCCGGTGTCGTAGAGATCGCTGTAGCGCTTGACGAGCGCCTGGACGTACGCAGCGATCGCGGTCGCATCGTCCACGCGGCTGACCGCATCCATCACGCGAATCTCGATCGTCCCGAATCGGGGGTGCGGCCGGATGTCCCACCAGATGTGCGTGTACTCGGCGATGCACCCGGTCTCCTCGAGCCGGGTTACGACGTCGGCGAACTCGGCGTAGCTGCCGAAGGAGGGCGGCGGCCCGGAGCGCGGGAACGCCGCGAAGATGCTCTGGCGGCTGGAATGAAGCCCGGTCGGAAGCCCGCGCCAGAAGGGCGAGTTCGCCGTCAGCGCCACGAGCTCGGACAGGTGGCCGGTCAGCGCCCCCATGATCGCCACCGCCTTGTCGGCGTCGTCGACGGCGACGTGGACGTGGAGGCCGAAGATCAGCTCCCGCCGCGCGATGTACTGGAGCTGGTCGATCAGCGCGTTGTAGCGGTTTCGCCGCGTGACGCGCTGGCGCTCGAAGAGGCTAAACGGGTGGGTGCCGGCCGAGCCGACGCGGAGCTCGAGGATGCCCGCGAGCTCGGCGACGCGGGTGCGAAGGCGCCGAAGCTCCTGGTCGGCCTCCGCGGTGGTCGAGCAGACCGGCGTGTGTACTTCGAGGAGGGACTGGAACAACTCGGGTGCGAGCCGCTCCGCGAGCTCGGGGTCGTGCGCGAGCGCGAGCAGGCTGTCAGCGCGCTGGACGAGGTCGAACGTGACCGGATCGAGGAGCATGTACTCCTCCTCGACGCCCACCGTGAACGGCGGGCCTGAGCCGAAGCGAGGATCCTGCACGCTGCTCATCGGCTCTGAACGGCTCCGGTCACCGCCTCGGCCTCGATCTCGACCAGCCACCGTGGATCGAGGAGGGAAGCGACGACCGTCGTGTTCACGGGCTTGATCTCCGAGAACGCCTCGCCGTGGGCGCGCGCGTAGGCGTCGAAGTGCTCCGGGCCGACGAGGTACCCGCGCGTCCGGACGACGTCCTCGAGCCCCGAGCCCGCCTCGCCGAGCGCGGCCGCGACGATCTCGAGACAGCGCTTCGTCTGCCCGTAGGCCTCGGCTGGCGGATCGGCGCCGTCCGGCATGATCGGCGCCGTTCCGGCCACGAAGACCCTGTCGCCGACCCGCACCGCGCGGCAGTAACCCATGATGCGCTCGTACGGGGAGCCCGAGAAGACGCGGTGCCGCTCCATGGCGGTAGTATCGTCGCTCGTGGACGCGCTCGCCGCGATCGACGGCTGGGGCGCGTCCCGGGCCGCCGCAGGCGTGATCCGCGAGGGCGGGACGATCGCCACCCACGGCCCCCTCGACGAGAGCTTCCGCTGGGCGTCGATCACGAAGCTTCTCACCGCCGGCGCGGTTCTCGTCGCTGCGGAAGAGGGCATTCTCGAGCTCGACGAGCCCGCGGGGCCGCCGGGCGCCACCGTCCGGCATCTGCTCGCCCATGCCTCGGGGCTGCCGTTCGACGGGCCGGAGCCGATCAGCCGGCCGGGCGAGCGGAGGATCTACTCGAACACCGGCTACGAGCTGCTCGCCGAGCTGCTGGCCGCGCGTGCGGGGATGCCGTTCGAGGTCTACCTACGCGGCGCCGTCCTCGAGCCGGCCGGGATCGGCGGGGTGCGGCTCGAGGGGAGTCCTGCCGCCGGTATTGTCGGCTCGCTCGAGGAGCTGCTCGCGTTCGCCTTGGAGCTCTTGACGCCGCGCTTCGTCGCGCCGGAGACCCTCGCCGAGATGACGAGCGTCGCGTTCCCCGGGCTCGCCGGCGTCCTTCCCGGCTTCGGCCGGCAGGACCCGTGCGACTGGGGCCTCGGCTTCGAGCTTCGTGATGCCAAGCCCGGGCACTGGACGGGAACCAGGACCTCCCCCGCGACGTTCGGTCACTTCGGCGGAGCGGGCACCTTTCTCTGGGTCGATCCGTCGCTTCGCCTGGCGCTCGCCTGCCTGACCGACCGCGAGTTCGACGACTGGGCGGTGACTGCCTGGCCGGCCTTCTCGGACGCGGTCGTCGACGCGGTCACCCGCCGTTCGACGACGGCGGAGGCTGACTGAAGCTACGTGGCCGTCAGCAACGGTCGAACGAGCTCGTCGAACGTCGCGGCGTCGCAGCTTGCGACCGTGCTCGGCAGCATGGCGCGTACCGGCTCGCCGAAGACCGTCAGGCCGCCGAGCGTGTCACCGGGCCTGACGATTTGCCCGCCGGTCGTTCGCAGCATGCCCGTGAGGACGACCGTGAACCGGCCGTGCTCGTCCTCCGACTCGAGGATGACGTCGCCCGGCCCCAGCTCCCTCCGTTCCATGCGCTCGGCCAGGCGCCCGAGCGTCTCCCCGGGCAGGCCGGCGAGCATCTGAATGCGGGCGAGCTCGTGGATCGTCGCGAACTGGTGGCGCATCGCCGTTAGCGTGTGATCGTATGGGGTCCGCCGTCGGGATGTTCGAGGTGCAGCTCGTGGTCACGGATCTCGACCGGGCGACGGCCTTCTACCGCGATCGCCTCGGCCTCGAGGTCTCGCTGCACGATGCGGCCCGAGGCCGGACGCACTTCAGGACCGGGCGCGGGCAACTCATCCTCGCCCTGGCGGAACGCGAAGCGGATGCGTCGCCCGACTGGCCCGGGCTTCCGCCGGCGCTCCTCGTGGCGGCCGATCGCCGAGGCGCGACACCGCCACAGCACGGGCCGCTCCACTTCGCAATCGAGATCGGGACGGACGACCTCGTGCCGGCCGGCGAGCGTCTTCGAGCAGCGGGCCACGACGTGCGCGGCCCGTTTCGCTGGCCCGGCGGCCAGTTCTCGATCTACCTGCACGATCCGGAGGGAAACGTCGTCGAGCTGATCAGCTCGCGGGACTGAGGCTCGCCAGGGAACGAGTCGGGCCGGGTAGCCCCGGCCCGTCCTACGTTCGTCTCGCGTCTGCTTACTCGGCCAGGCCGAGCGACTTCTCGAGCATCTTCTTCGGCTGGGCGCCCACGGCCGCCGCGGCCGGCTCGCCGGCCCTGAAGAGCATGATCGTCGGGATGCTCATGATCCCGTAGCGGCGGGCGAGATCAGGCTCCTCGTCGATGTTCACCTTCACGACCTTGAGCTCGGCGCGCTCCTGCGCGATCTGATCGAGCACCGGCGAGACGGCGCGGCAGGGGCCGCACCACTCCGCCCAGAAGTCGACGATCACCGGCTGCTCGCTGCCGAGCACCTCGGTCTCGAAACTCGTGGTCGTCACGGCTGTCGTCATGCGATCCTTTCCTCCGATCCCCCGGGGCCGCCGCGGGCCTCCCTCCGAGCGAAATCCTATTCGCTGAAGACGCGCGGGTGTTACCCCGAATGTGTCCTATCCATGTCAACGTCGAGGCGAAAGTGAAACTTCCCGCATGCGGGGCGACGTCGGGCGTCCTCGCGGGCCGGTCAGACGCACCGGACTACACTGATCCACCGTGTTCCAGCGACTTCCGCCCGTTCCCGACCATGCTGCGCTCGAGCTCGACGTGCTCGCCTTCTGGGAGCGCGAAGGCATCTTCGCGACGCTTCGCGAGCGCAACGCGCACGGGCCGAAGTGGAGCTTCGTCGACGGCCCGATCACGGCCAACAAGCGGATGGGCGTCCATCACATGTGGGGGCGGACGCTGAAGGACGTCTTCCAGCGCTACAAGGCGTACCGGGGTTTCCGGCAGCGCTACCAGAACGGGTACGACTGCCAGGGGCTGTGGGTGGAGGTCGGCGTCGAGCGTGAGCTCGGGCTCAACTCGAAGAAGGAGATCGAGGAGTACGGCCTCGCCGAGTTCGCGCGCCGCTGCCGCGAGAAGGTCGCCTGGTCTGCGGAGGCGATCACCGAGCAGTCGCAGCGCCTCGGCATGTGGATGGACTGGGGGAACGACTACTTCACCTTCTCGGACACGAACATCGAGTACATCTGGCGCTTCCTCGCGGTCGTTCACGAGCGAGGCTGGCTCGTGCGAGGGCATCGCTCGTCCGAATGGTGCCCTCGCTGCGGGACGTCGATCTCCCAGCACGAGCTGGCCGGCTACTACTTCGACAAGACCGACCCGTCGCTCTTCGTCCGCTTTCCGCTGCTCGGTCGCGACGGCGAGGCGCTCGTCGTCTGGACGACGACGCCGTGGACGCTTCCGGCCAACGTCGCCGCCGCCGTCCGGCCCGAGGCGGAGTACGGCCTGCTCGAGAACGGGGACTGGGTGGCCGTCGCCCGCTATCCGGATCTGCGCTTCACCAAGGTGGTCCCCGGCTCGGAGCTCGTGGGGCTCGAGTACGCGGGCCCGTTCGACGCGTTACCGGCGGTCGCGGGGACGACGCACCGCGTGATCCCGTGGGACGAGGTCTCGCTCGACGAGGGAAGCGGCATCGTCCACATCGCCCCAGGCTGCGGCTCCGAGGACTTCGAGCTCTCGAAGCTGCACGGCCTGCCGGTACTCGCGCCGGTCGACGAGGCAGGCCGCTTCTACGACGACTACGGCTGGCTCCACGGCCTCTCGACCGCCGAGTCGAAGGATCAGATCATCGGCGACCTGCACGAGCGCGGCCTGCTCGTCGAAGCAGGCGAGATCCGTCACCGCTACCCGTTCTGCTGGCGCTGCGAGACGCCGCTCATCTTCCGGATCACCGACGACTGGTTCATCGCCGCCGATCCGATTCGCGCGGCGCTCCTCGAGGCGAACGAGGCGGTCGAGTGGATCCCCGAGCACTTCAGCAAGCGGATGGACGACTGGCTCCGCAACCTGGACGACTGGAACATCTCGCGCAAGCGGTACTTCGGGCTGCCGCTTCCGTTCTACCCGTGCTCGTGCGGGCACCTGAACGTGGTCGGGTCGCTCGCGGAGCTTCGTGAGCGGGCAACTGCCGGCCTCGACCAGCTGGAGGAGCTCCATCGCCCGTGGATCGACGAGGTGCCGATCCGGTGCGAGGCCTGTCGCGAGGACGTGCGCCGGATCCCCGAGGTGGGGGACGTATGGCTCGACGCGGGCATCGTTCCCTTCTCGACGCTCGGCTGGAAGAGCGAGGAGTGGGTCGCCGCCGGCAACGCGACCGGCGCCGCCCGCGGCCTGACGACCGCCGACCTGCCCGACCACGCCTACTGGGAGGAGTGGTTTCCCGCGGACTGGGTGTCGGAGATGCGCGAGCAGATCCGGCTCTGGTTCTACGCGCAGCTCTTCATGTCGGTCATCCTCGTCGGCAGGGCCCCATACCGCCAGGTGCTCTCCTACGAGAAGCTCCTCGACGAGACCGGCCGCGAGATGCACGGCAGCCTCGGCAATGCGATCGACGCGGACGAGGCCTTCGAGCGCATGGGCGCCGACGTCATGCGCTGGATGTACTGCGCGCAGCCGCCGAGCCAGAACATCCGCTTCGGGTTCGGGCCGGCCGAAGACGTCAAGCGCCGTCTCCTGACGCTCTGGAACTCGGCGTCCTTCCTCGTCACGTACGCCGCCATCGAGGGATTCCGACCGACCTACGGCGACCTCGCCCACGGGGCGCTCGCTCAGACTGCGCTGCGGCCCCTCGACCGCTGGCTCCTGGCTCGGGTCCAGGCCTTCCTCGCCGAGGTCGAGCAGGCGTTCGAAGGATTCATGACGGTCGGGGTCGTCCGCGCGCTCGAGTCGTTCGTCGACGATCTCTCGAACTGGTACATCCGTCGCTCCCGGCGGCGCTTCTACGGACAGGACGACGCTGCGTTCCGGACGCTTTGGTACGCGCTCGCGCAGGCGCTCCGCGCGTTCTCGCCGATCATGCCGTTTCTGACCGAGCACCTGTGGGGAAACCTCGTGGCCGGCGCCTGTGAGGACGCGCCGGCGAGCGTCTTCCTCGCCGGCTGGCCGGTTCCGGACCCGTCCCTCACGGACGACGCCCTGCTCGCCGAGATTGCGCAGGTGCGGCAGGTCGTCGAGCTCGGCCGCCGGGCGCGAGCCGAGGCGGGGATCAAGAACCGCCAGCCGCTCCGCGAGGCCCACGTCCGCGGGGCGCCTCTCGCCCGATCGCACGTCGAGGAGATCGAGGAGGAGCTTCGGGTGAAGGCCGTCGGCTTCGATACGGGCCCGGTCGCTCGCATGTCGCTCAAGCCGAACCTGCCCGTGCTGGGGCCGAAGCTCGGGCCCCGGCTGCGCGACGTCCGCGAAGCCCTCGCAGCGGGAGACGTCGAGCACCTCACCGACGGCCGGCTGCTCGTGGCGGGAGTCGAGCTCGAGCCGGACGAGGTCATCCGTGGCGAGCAGATCGCCCTACCGGGATGGGCCATCCAGGAGGATGCGGGGGTGTCGGTAGCGCTCGACACCGAGGTCGATCCGGAGCTCGCCCTCGAGGGGCGGGCTCTCGACCTGATCCACACGATCCAGCGGCTCCGCAAGGAGGCGGGGCTCGAGATCACCGATCGCATCGAGATCCGCTGGAACGGCGAAGGCGAGCTCGAGGACGTCATCGCCGCGCACGGCCCGAGGATCGCGGAAGAGACGCTGGCCGTACGGATCGAGCGCGCGGAGGGTCAGCAGCTGTCGGTCGTCAAGGCGTCCTGACTCAGGACGTCGCGGCAGGCTCCGCGAGCGGCAGGAGCGGCAGTCTGAAGGCCACGTCTTCGGTGACGAGCGGCTGCTGCTGGACCTCGACGGCACCACGGGCGGCGAACCACTCGCAGACCGAGCGAACCAGCCGCTCAGGGGCCGAGGCGCCGGAGGTCAGGCCGACCGACTCGACGCCCTCGAGCCAGGCGCTGTCGATCGCGCTCTCGTCCTCGATGAGATGCGCCGAGACGCCGGCCGCGCGCGCCACCTCGACGAGCCGCTGTGAGTTCGAGCTGTTCTCGGAGCCGATCACGAGCACGAGGTCGACCTCGGGCAGGAGCGCCTTGACCGCCCGTTGGCGGTTCGAGGTCGCGTAGCAGATGTCGTCTTTCCGCGGCCCGACGATCCCCGGGAAACGCCGACGGAGGACCTCGACGATCCCGTCGGTCTCGTCCACGGAGAGCGTCGTCTGGGTCAGGTACGCGACGCGCGACGGGCGCGCCGGCACGACGACCTCGGCCTCCGCGACCGACTGGACGAGCTGGATCGCGTCGGGCGCCTCGCCCAGCGTTCCCTCGATCTCGTCGTGGCCCGCGTGGCCGATCAAGAGGATCGAGTAACCGAGCGCCGCGAACTGCCGTGCCTCGGAGTGCACCTTCGTCACCAGCGGGCACGTGGCGTCGATCGTCTGAAGCCGACGACGGTCGGCGGCCTCGCGGACGCTCGGAGCGACACCGTGCGCCGAGAAGACCACGAGCTCGCCCTCCGGCACCTCGCGCTCACTCTCGACGAACACCGCTCCCCGCTCCTCGAGGTCCCGGACGACGTGTACGTTGTGGACGATCTGCCGGCGGACGTACACGGGCGGCCCGTAGGCCTCGAGCGCCTGCTCGACCGTCTCGATCGCCCGCTCCACCCCGGCGCAGTACCCGCGGGGGGAGGCAAGGAGGACACGCTTGACCACCACCGGAAGCGTAGCCGGGTTGCGTCGACCGCTGTCGTGAGCCGTCAGCGCGCGGTGCGGGCGGTCTGGGCCAGACCGACGCCGGCGAGCACGAGCAGCCCGCCGATCACCTGGGCCGGGCCGAGCGCCTCCTCGAGCCAGGCGTACGCGACGACCGCCGCGATCACCGGCTCGAGCATGGCGATCACGGTCACGCGGATCGCCGGCAGGTGGTGGAGCGCGCCGATCATGAGCAGGAACGGGACGAACGTGCCGAAGATCACCATGCCGAGGAGCAGAGCCCACATCGGGGCGTCGGTCTCGGCGAGCCGGCCGAGGAGCGAGACCTCGTCGTCGAGCAGGCCGGCCGGAAGGCTCCACCAGGGCTGGACGATCGTCCAGAAGAGCGTCGCGAAGACGAAGCCGAAGGCGAGGAGCGACATGACGTCACGGCCCCGCTGGAGGCCAAGCTCTGCGAGCAGGATGTAGCCCGCGTAGGCGACCGATGCGACGAGGGAGGCGAGGACGCCGATGCCGTCGAGCGCGCCCCCGTGCCAGAGCTCGGTGACGGTCACGAGGCCGGCCAGCGCGAGCGCGAGGCCGTACCAGAGCCGCTGCTTCACCTGCTCGTGAACGAAGAACCGCGCCCAGAGCGCTACCCAGACCGGCGCCAGATACTGGATGACGAGCGCGATTCCGACGTCGAGCCGCGTGATCCCGACGAGATAGAAGAACTGCACGAACGCGAGCCCGAGGATGCCGAAGGCGAGCATGAACGGCACCTCGCGCCGCGAGAGGCGAAGCGAGCCGGGCCGGGTGAGCGCGACTGCGCCGACGAACAGCAGGGCGGCGCCCGCGCTGCGCAGCTCGGCCAGGCGGTAGGTGCTGAGGCCGGACTCGATCAGCACCTTCGCGAGAACGCCGTTCGCGCCCCAGAGGGTTGCAGCCGCGAGCACCATGCCGTAGCCGAGCCCCGGGCGCGCCCGGCGCGCAGGCGTCGCCTCGAGCTCGGCGAGCTCCGGCGTGACGGGGGCGTCGACCACGGCGGCTGAGGCTACCGAAGCGAGCCCGTGCCAAGTCCAGAGCCGTCGCCAGGCGGGGCCCGAGCGCGACTAGGGGTTGAGCGGCGTGACCGATCGGGACGGCCGGATTCGAACCGGCGACTTCCGCGTCCCAAACGCGGCGCTCTAACCAGGCTGAGCCACGTCCCGTTGTCGATTGAAGGTTCGCACGGCATGGCAATTCGCGCAAACGAGTTCGCATCTGGAGATCTCCTCCAGGATGAGACGCTTGTTCCGCCGCCGCAGGAGCGTGCTGACGTTGTCTCGCTTTGCCGCGCCCGGGAGGTGATCCCAAGTCATTGCGGCAGGGTGGAAACTCACGCCGCAGTCACTACAGGGTCCGTCCTTGAGCTCTCGATACCAATGGGTGAACACGATGTGATGCGAACGCTTCTGGGCGAGCCGCCGCTCACCGTTTTCCGATGGGATGCCGCGTCGTAGACGCGGCGGCAGTCCACACACCAGGGCTGGTGCCCCCATCCCGGGCCGGTGAAACGATGTGAGCGGTTTCGTGATGCCACAGGCGCCGCAGGGTTTGGACGAGATCACCATGTTCTCACATTAGACAACGCATCGGATGGGGGCGCAGCTGCGGTCTCGCTACCCTCGGAGGACATCCCGGACGGTACGGCGAAGGACGACGCGTGAACCGATTCTCCCGCGGCTGGCGGCTTGCGAAGCAGAGCCTCGCGCTCATCGGCGCGAGTCGGCGCTGCTCGCGCTGGCTCGAGCAGGGCGCAGTCGGCCCATACGCCGTCGAGGACCTGCACGGGGCGGTCGGCCGCAAGGCGCGGGGCGCCGAGGTCTGAGCCGAGCCACTCTCAGGATGGCCGCGCTGGCCGGCGCTGCGGTCGCGCTCTCCGCGCTGGCGGCCCCCGCCCCCGGAGCAGCGGCGACCGAGGAGTTCGAGGGCACGGTCTCGATCATCCGCAAGCCGCTCCGCAAGAAGATGGTCTCCTGGCGGCCGGGCTGTCCCGTCCACATCCGTGACCTGCGTCTCGTGACGGTCACCCACCGCGGCTTCGACGGCAAGACGAAGACCGGGAAGCTCGTCGTCCACGAGGACGTCGCGCGCAACATGGTCGCCGTCATGCGCCGGCTCTATCAGGCGCGCTACCCGATCCGCCGTATGAGACTCGTCGACGCGTACGGCGCGAGCGACTTCCGCTCCATCGAGGCCGACAACACGTCTGCCTTCAACTGCCGGTACGTGGACGGATCGACGCGCTGGTCGGAGCACGCCTACGGGATGGCGATCGACGTCAACCCGATCGAGAACCCCTACGTCAGCGGTGGCAGCACGTCCCACCCCGCGAGCCGTCCGTACCTCGACCGCTCGAAACGCAAGAAGGGCATGATCCATGCCGGGGACGCGGTCGTCCGGGCGTTTCGCTCGATCGGCTGGGGTTGGGGCGGCTACTGGAGCGGCGTGAAGGACTACCAGCACTTCTCGGCGGGCAGCTGACCCGAGCGCAGGCACCAAGGCGCCTCGAGAGGACTACACTGCCGGCGAGGCAAGCGGCTCGCAGAGAGCCGCGGCCCGACCCCAGGGAAGGAGCGCCCAATGCCGAACGCTTCCGATTCGCCCGCGTCGTTTCTCTCCTCTCCGGCCGAAGCGTTGACCGCGCCGCAGGAGGAGTTCGTCTACGTCGCCGGCCTCCATGAGGGCACCGGGGTGGACGCGCCGGACTTCCTCGCGGTCGTCGACACGAACGCCGGCTCGGACACCTACGGCGAGATCGTCCACGAGCTGCCGATGCCGAACGTCGGCGACGAGCTGCATCACTTCGGCTGGAACCGCTGCAGCTCAGCCTGTCACGGTCCCGACCGCTCGCACCTCGTCGTCCCGGGGTTCCGCTCGTCCCGCGTCCACATCGTCAACGTCGCCGACGACCCACGCCGGCCCCGGATCGAGAAGGTCATCGAGCCGGAGGAGCTGATCGAGAAGACCGGCTACACGCGGCCTCACACTGTGCACTGCATGCCCGGCGACAACGTCGTCCTCTCGATGCTCGGTGACGAGGGCGGCGCAGGCTCGGGGGTTCGCGGTGATCGACGCCAAGACCTTCGACGTCAAGGGCCGGTGGGAGAACGGCGGCGACCACCCGCCGCTCAACTACGACTTCTGGTACCAGCCGCGCAAGAACGTGCTCGTCTCGTCGGAGTTCGGCGAGCCGAACGCCTACGAGGGCGGTTTCGACCTCGCCGACGTCGAGGCCGGCCGCTACGGGCGCCGGCTCCACTTCTGGAACCTCGCCGAGCGCACGCTCGAGCAGACCATCGACCTCGGCGACTCGGGGCTGATCCCGCTCGAGGTGAGGTGGCTGCACGATCCGGAGGCGGAGCAGGGCTTCGTCGGGGCCGCGCTCTCGAGCACGATGTGGCGCTGGTACCGGTCGAACGGCTCCTGGGACGCCGAGCAGGTGATCGCCGTCGAGTCGGTCGAGCTCGAGGGCTGGCCGTTCCCCGTTCCCGGGCTGATCACCGACCTCGTCCTCTCGATGGACGATCGCTTCCTCTACTTCTCGAACTGGCTGCACGGCGACCTGCGCCAGTACGACGTCTCCGACCCGCGGAACCCGAAGCTCACCGGCCAGCTCTGGCTCGGCGGTCTGCTCGGCAAGCCGTCGGATGGGGGGCGGCCGTTGAACGGCGGCCCCCAGATGCTGCAGCTCTCCTATGACGGGCGCCGGCTCTACGTGACGAACTCGCTCTACTCGACCTGGGACAACCAGTTCTATCCGGAGCTCCGTTCCTGGCTCCTCAAGGTGGACTGCCATCCCGACGGCGGGATGACCGTCGATCCGGACTTCTTCGTCGACTTCCACGACCGGCCGGCCGGTCCGGCGCGGGCACACGAGGTACGCCTCCAGAACGGCGACTGCACCACCGAGATCTTCCCTTAGCCCGGTCTCCGAGGCGCGCAGAGAGTGTGGCTAGCCGTATTGGCGCAGCCGACGTTGCGTGCGACCATTGCCCTGTGATGACCGTCCTGATCGTCGACGACCATCCGAGCTTCCGCGCCGCGGCGCGACGGCTGCTCGAGTGTGAGGGATACGACGTCGTCGGCGAGGCCGCCGACGGAGCGTCGGCCGTCGACGCGGCGCGCGAGCTGCACCCAGACATCGTCTTGCTCGACGTCCAGCTCCCGGACGCCGATGGCTTCGAGGTCGCTCGCCGTCTGCGGTCGGACGACGGCGGCCCCGCGATCGTGCTCACGTCGAGCCGGGAGGCCTGCGACTTCGGGACGCTCGTTGCCGACTGCGGCGCGCTCGGGTTCGTGCCCAAGGGCGAGCTCTGCGCCGGCGCCCTCGCGGCGCTCCTGACGCACGAGTGAGGCATTCCCGGCTCATCGTCGCGCTCTCTGCGCTCGCCGTCGGCCTGGCCGGCCTCGGCTTCCTTATCGCCTCCGACCGGCTCTCCGACGCGATCGTGATCGGGGCGCTGAGCCTCGCGATCGGCTGGTCGTTCGTCGGAGCAGGCCTCGTCGCGTGGGCCAGGCGCCCCGCCAATCCGATCGGCAAGCTCATGTGCCTGACCGGGTTCACCTGGCTGCTCTCGGTCTTCTCCGCCTCCAGCCTCTCCGGCGCCTACACGCTCGGCCTCCTCTTCGCAGGCTTGGCGCTCGCGACGTCGGCCCACGTGATCCTCGCGTTTCCCGACGGGCGTCTCGGCTCCACCGTCGAGCGGGCCGTCGTGGTCGCCGCCTACATCGTGTCGGTGCCCCTGCAGCTGCTCGTCCTGCTCGTGCTCGACCCGGCGACGTCGAGAACGGACTGCGGGGACTGCCCCGACAACGCGATCCTCGTCTCGCCGGTGGACGGCCTGGCCGACGGGATCATCGTCGCGCAGAACGTCGCCGCCGTCGTGATCACGGTATCCGTGATCGTGATACTCGCCCGCCGCTGGCGGGCGGCGACCCCCGTTGCGCGCAAGACCCTTGCACCGGTGCTCTTCGCGAGCTCGGTGACGCTCGGCTTCGGGGTGCTCCTCTTCGTCAGCGTGCTCCTCTGGAACGACGCCGAGACGGTCCTCCGGATCCTCACGTACGTCTCGCTGGCCACGGTTCCGCTTGCCTTCCTCGTCGGCCTTCTGCGTATTCGGCTGGCCTCGTTCAACGTCATCCGGCTGAACGCGGAGCTCGCCCGCAACCCCGCACCGGGCCGCCTGCGCGAGGCGCTCGGGCGAGCGCTCGGCGACTCGACGGTGACGCTCGCGTACTGGCTGCCGGAGACGCAGGGCTACGCCGACGTGCACGGTCGGCCGATCGAGCGGCTCGCCGAGGGGCCGCACCAGGTCGTCAGGATCGTCGAGCGCGACGGCAGGCGTATCGGGGCGATCGTGCACGACGAGTCGCTACTCGACCAACCCGAGCTCGTCGACGCGGTCGTGGCCGCCGCAGCTCTCGCGCTGCGAAACGAGCAGCTCCAGGCCGAGCTGCTCGCCCGCCTCGACCAGCTCGCGACGAGCGAGGATCGCCTTCGCGCCCTCATCGACGCCTCGCCCCTCGCGATCGTCGAGGTCGACCTCGACGGCCTGGTCACGTTCTGGAACCGCGCGGCCGAGCAGCTCTACGGATGGACGAGCGAGGAGGTCCGCGGGCAGGAGCTCTCCTTCGTTCCCGACCCGAACGAGCGGGACGAGCTTCGCGCCCGGCTCTTCGCCGGGGAGGAGATCAGGGACATCGAGACCGTCCGGCTGCGCAAGGACGGGTCTCTGGTCGAAGTCGTGCTGGCCGCCGCGCCGGTCTACGACCGCAGCGGCAACGTCGTCCGCTACATGGCCGTCTCGGCCGACGTCTCGGAGCGAAAGCTCGCCCAGGACGAGCTGCGGCACGAGCGCGACTTCATCGCCGCCGTCCTCGACACCGCGGCGACGCTCGTCATCGTGACCGACCCGGAGGGGCGCTTCGTTCGCTTCAACCAGGCGTGCGAGCGGCTGACCGGCTATAGCGCAGAGGAGGTCATGGGCGTCCCGTACTGGGATCTGTTCATCGCGCCCGAGGAGGCAGAAGGCGTGCGGAAGGCCGTCCAGCGCGTCTGGGCGGGCGACTTCCCGTCGGAGAACGAGAACCACTGGCTCGTGCGCGACGGCACGCGGCGCCTGATCGCCTGGTCGAACACCGCGCTTCTCGACCCGGCCGGCGAGATCGAGTTCATGGTCTCCTCGGGGCTCGACGTGACGGAGCGCAAGCAGGCCGAGGAAGAGGTGCGCGCGTCGCGCGCCCGGATCGTCCAGGCCGGGGATGCCGAGCGCCGCCGCCTCGAGCGAAACCTCCACGACGGGGCACAGCAGCGGCTCGTCGCGCTCTCGCTGGCGATACGCATGGCGGGCGACCGGGTCCAGAAAGACCCCGAAGGCGCCGAGGCGCTGCTCGCAGCCGCAGACGAGGAGCTGTCCCAGGCCCTCACCGAGCTGCGTGAGCTCGCGCGCGGAATCCACCCGGCCGTCCTGACCGACCGGGGGCTGCCGCTCGCCCTCGAGGCGCTCGCGAGCCGGGCAACGCTCCCGGTGTCGCTCGACGTCGCGCTCGACCAGCGTCTCCCGGCACCGATCGAGGCCGCCGCCTACTACGTGGTCTCGGAGGCCCTCGCGAACGTTGCGAAGTACGCGTCGGCGGAGGAAGCGACCGTCGCCGTCGCCTGCGAGAACGGCGCCGTGTGCGTCGAGGTCGTAGACGACGGGATCGGTGGGGCGGACGCCGCGACCGGCTCCGGCCTGCGGGGCCTCGCCGACCGGGTGGAGGCACTCGACGGGCGCCTCGAGGTGGTCAGTCCGCCCGGCGCCGGGACGAAGATCCGGGCCGAGATTCCACTGGGGCCGGGCGGCACGTGATTCCGCGGCCGGGTACGCGCCCGGTCGTCAGCCGCCTCCGGCCGATCGTCTAGGCTGGCCGCGTGCGGGTGGTCATCGCAGACGACTCGGTCCTCCTCCGCGAGGGCATCGCAAGGCTGCTCGCCGACGCCGGCTTCGAGGTTGTCGGCCAGGCCGGCAACGCCGACGAGCTCCTGCTCAAGGTTCGTTCCTACAGCCCGGACGTGGCGATCGTCGACATCCGCATGCCGCCCACGCAAACCGACGAGGGCCTGAAGGCAGCGCACGAGATCAGGGAGAAGTACCCGAGCACCGGCGTGCTCGTTCTCTCCCAGTACGTCGAGCCAGGCTACGCGCTCGAGCTCCTGTCGGACAGCGCCGAAGGCGTCGGCTACCTCCTGAAGGACCGCGTCTCCGACGTCTCGGAGTTCGCGGACGCGGTCCGGCGAGTCGGCGAGGGCGGCTCCGCGCTCGACCCGACGGTCGTCTCGCAGCTCGTCGGACGACACCGCCGCGACGACCCGCTCGCCGACCTAACGCCCCGCGAGCGGGAGGTACTCAGCCTGATGGCCGAGGGCCGCTCGAACTCGGGGATCGCGGAGGCGCTCGTCGTCACGGAGCGCGCGGTCGAGAAGCACGTGACGAGCATCTTCGGGAAGCTGCGCCTGCCGGCCGCGCCCGAGGACCACCGGCGCGTGCTCGCCGTCCTCACCTTCCTGCGCTCCTAGCCCGCAGCCCGCCGGGGGTGCGGCTAGCCGTACCTCAGGACGCCTGCTAGCCCGATTCCCGCGGCGGCGCCCGCGTGCGAGGGTGACGGCAGAGAGAACGCGACGACGAGAGGAGGACGAGATGACCGCCCTGACCGCAGAGCTCGAGCTCCAGGCTCCGGCCGGCGTTGAGGCCGCCGAGCGAAGGCGGATTGCCCGGCTGATCGGCCTCGGGTCGGCGTCCTTCACGCTCCTGATCGCCCTCGTCGCACTCGTCCTGGCAATCGCGGCGTAGCACGCAACCGGCGGGAGGGCCCCACGGGGCCCTCCCGCTTCACTGGTCGGCTAGGCGGCGCCGCGGGCGAGCTCGAGCAGCGGCAGCGGGCGGAGGTTCCACGTGACCCGGGCGGCGACACCGTACGTTCGCGCGAGGTTCTCCGCGAGGTCGCCCGAGTCGAAGATCTCGACCGCGCCCGAGCGTCGGCGGTAGTGCTTGACCGACGACGGCACGAACAGCTCCCGCGGGTAGGCGAACTGGGCGCGCCAGCCCCACTCGCAGACGACGATCTCGCCCCAGAGCGAGACGAGCCCGACCGCCATCACCGTGTCGTAGCCGAGGATCGAGGGGGCGATGATCGACGACACGGAGCGGATGTAGGGAGGCAGCAGCTCGACGGCGAGACCGGGCTGCCGCGATGCGTAGACCCCGCAGGTGCAGTCCGGCGCGGGCGTCCCGTGGTCACCCGCACGGGCACAGGTCGCGCTCAAGGTCTCGCCCGGGGCCCAGATCGTCGACTCGTTCGCCGACGTCAGGACGAAGGCGGCGCCGGTATCCCGCACGCGCCAGGCCCGCCAGCCGACGATGGGCTCGATCGCGTCCGGGACGGTCGTGGCAGCGGTCTCCACGGCGTGGCCCGAGGATAGCGCGAGCGCCCCTCGGCGCCGGCTCGCGCCTCAGCCCAGCTGGCGGTCGAGGTTGACTGCGGCGCTGATCAGCGCGAGATGGGTGAACGCCTGCGGGAAGTTTCCGAGCTGCTCCCCGGTCGGGCCGATCTCCTCCGAGTAGAGACCCACGTGGTTCGCATACGTCAGCATCTTCTCGAACACGAGCCGCGCGTCCTCGAGCCTGCCGGCTCGCGCGAGCGCCTCCACGTACCAGAAGGAGCAGATCGAGAACGTGCCCTCCTCGCCGTGCAGCCCGTCCGGCGAGGCGCCCGCGTTGTAGCGGTACACGAGCGAGTCCGACACGAGCTCCTTGCTGATCGCGTCGAGCGTGGAGAGCCAGCGTGGGTCGGTCGGCGCGACGAACTTCACGAGGGGCATGAGCAGCACCGACGCGTCGAGGTACTCCGTGTCGTAGTGCTGGACGAACGCCTGTCGCTCCTCGTTCCACCCGTTCTCCATGATCTGGTAGTAGATGGCGTCCCGCGCGGCGCCCCAGCGGACGAGGTTTCCCGGAAGGCCCCGCTGGCGGGCGATCCGCATCGCCCGCTCGACCGCCACCCACGTCATCAGCCGGGAGTAGACGAAGTTCTGCCGGCCGCCGCGAACCTCCCAGATGCCCTCGTCGCGCTGATCCCAGTTGTCGCACACCCACTCGACGATGTGGGAAAGGTCGGTCCAGGCGTCCGAGTACACGGGCGTGCCGTACTTGTTGTAGAGGTAGACCGAGTCCATCAGCTCGCCGTAGATGTCGAGCTGGAGCTGGTCGGCCGCGCCGTTGCCGATGCGGACCGGGTACGAGCCCTGGTAGCCGGACAGGTGGTCGAGCGTCTCCTCGGTCAGCCGGGAGCGCCCGTCGATGCCGTACATGATCTGCAGCGGCCCGGCGGCGCGGCTGCGGCCGTCCCGGAACCGCTCGGTGAGCCAGCCCATGAACGCTTCGGCCTCCTCGGTGAAGCCCAGGCGAAGGAGCGCGTAGAGCGAGAACGCCGCATCGCGGATCCACGTGTAGCGGTAGTCCCAGTTGCGCTCGCCGCCGAGCTGCTCGGGCAGGCTGGTGGTCGGCGCGGCCACGATCGCGCCGCTCGGCTCGTACGTCAGGAGCTTCAGCGTGAGCGCCGAGCGGTGCACCATCTCGCGCCAGCGTCCCGCGTAGCGCGATTTCGCGAGCCAGCCACGCCAGAAGGAGACGGTGCCCTCGAAGAGGGCCCGCGTGTGATCCTCGGAGTGCGCGCGCGGCTCGCCGTCGCCGCACTGCTCGAGAACGAAGGTCGCGCTCTCGCCGGGGCGGAGCGTGAAGGTGTTGCGGCAGCCCTGCTCGGTCAGCTCGGCCGCCGACGGGCCGGACAGCGCGAGCGACAGAGCCTTCGAGCGGAAGGCGACCCCATGCTCGTGAAGGGTCGTCTCGTGGGCCGCCCGCGCGTAGTCGAACCTCGGCTCGCACTCCATCCGCAGCGGGATCTCGCCGCGAATGCACACGACACGACGGATAAGGCGGTGGCGGTGGCGCTCCTCGCCCCGCGAGACCGGCATGAAGTCCTCCACCTCGACGACGCCCTCGGGTGTCAGGAAGCGGGTGATGAGGACGTTCGTATCCGGCAGGTAGAGCTGCCTGGAGGTGTACTCGCCGTGGGGCGGCGAGATCCGGAAGTAGCCGCCCTTGTCCTTGTCGAGGATGGCGCAGAAGACGCTCGGCGAGTCGAAGCTCGGGGTGCAGTACCAGTCGATCGTGCCATCGGTGCCCACGAGCGCCACGGTGTGCAGGTCGCCGATGACGCCGTGCTCGGCGATGGGGAGGTAGTCGTTCATCGTCTTCTGTCCACGCGTCGGTGCGACCCGTTACGTTTACGCCGCCCGCCGACTCTAGACGGTGGATCGCAAACACGATGGGCAGGAGCCCGGGCAGGAGACAATCGGGCGGCACGGATGGAGGGAGCATGGCGAGCACGAGCGTGAACCGAGGCGGCATCGACCTCGGCGGTACGAAGGTCCAGGCGGTGATCGTCGACGAGAAGCAGCAGGTGCTGGGCGAGGCGCGCAGGCCGACGCCGACGACCGGCGGGCCGCCGGACGTGATCGACGTCATGGCGGCCACGCTTGCAGAGGCCGCCGGCGCGGCGGGCGTCACGACGAACAGCCTCTCCGGGATCGGCGTCGGTGCTCCCGGCCCCACGGACGCCGAGACCGGCGTCCTGCTCCAGGCGACCAACCTGCCGGGATGGGACTCTCCGTTCCCGCTCGGGCCGGAGCTCTCCACCAGGGCGGGCGCTCAGGTCGCGCTCGGAAACGACGTCGGCGTCGCGGTCGCAGCCGAGTTCGAGCTCGGCGCGGGGCGCGATCACGACTCCCTGCTCGGCGTCTGGTGGGGTACCGGCGTCGGCGGCGGGCTGTATCTCGGGGGGGAGGCGTGGCGCGGTCGCGGGGCGGCGGGGGAGATCGGCCACGTCGTCGTCGACCTCGGCGGGCGAGCCGAGCCCTCCGGGCTGCGGCTCCAGGGAACCATGGAGGCGTATGCCGGCCGCGCGGCGATGGAGGCCCGCGCCCGGCACCTCGTCGCCGAGGGACACGAGACGAAGCTGTTCGAGTTCATGGAAGAGAAGGGAAAGCCGCGGCTCGCGAGCGGGGTGTGGGCGAAGGCGCTTCGCAAGAACGACAAGCTCGCCGTCGAGCTCATCGACGACGCGGTCGAGGCGATCGGGGCAGCCGCCGCCTCCGCGATCAACCTGCTCGACATCGGCCTGGTCGTGATCGGCGGCGGTCTGGGCTCGAGGCTCGGTCAGCCGTACGCCGACCGCATCGGCGCCGCCATGAAGACCCACCTCATCGTGCCTGCCCGCGCGCCGCAGGTCGTGGTCGCCGAGCTCGGCGATCTGGGCGGCGCAATCGGTGCTGCACTTCTTGCGCAAGTTTTTTCCGGGAAGGCCGCTCTAGTTGGGTAGCAGGAACTCTCCCCTCCCGCAGAGTGCCCCGGCGGGGGATTCAGGCGTCTCCCGCCGGGGCCGACGAAGAGCAGAGGGTGTGAGAGCTCCGGTCAGGGTCGCGTGGAAGGAACCCACATCCTCCCGGGCTACTCGGGCACGCCGCTCGACGTCATCGCCTGACCGCCGCCGGCGGGTAGGGGCTACGTAGTCGGCGCCCGCGCGCCGTCGCGATCCTCCTCGGCCAGGAAGCGCAGGAAGAAGACGGTGAAGACCGCGAAGAAGACGGCCGCCTCGGCGCCGGCCATGAGAACGCCGGCGATCTGCTGGTCGCGCAGCGCGGTCAACCCCCAGATGCGAGCGGCGCCCTCGTAGAAGTCGTAGATCGGGCTCGGCAGGAGCGCGAGTGCGAGACCGATCGGGCTCGCCAGCACGAAGGCCGCGAACACGTAGGCCGCCCGCAACCCCGACCGCACGCGGTGGGGCTCGTCCTGCAGCACCGGCCACCAGAAGAGGAGCCCCGCGACGAGGTAGCAAGCGTGCTCGATCGGGAGCAGCCATGCCTGGTTCCGGAGCGCAGCGTCGTAGAGCGCGGGCACGTGCCAGGTCATGTACGTCACGACCCACAGCGGCAGGGCGACGAACGGATGCGTCAGCACGCGGATCGTCCCGATCCGGCCGAGCTGTGCCGCGGCGGCCGGGCCGATCCCGAGCACGAGCAGCGCCGGGGCCCACTCGGCGAGCACGACGTTCTGCAGGAGGTGGGCCGAGAGCAGGTAGGTCGTCGCCAGCGTCTCGAGCGGGGTCGCGAACGCGGCAACGACGAGCGCGATGCCCGCCGCGAACGCTCCCTGACGGGCGCGCGATGCGGGATAGCGGCGTAGCGACGCCGCATACCCGCCCGCCAGCGCGAGCGCGGCGGCGATCTCGACCCAGCCGGGCTCCCACGCCGACGGAGAGGGATCCACATGACGGAGCGTAGCTCCGGGAGTCGTGATAGTGATTCGCCGTGGACGTTCCGGCAGGCCTGCCGTTTCCGCCGATGGAGGCCGAGCTCGTGCGCGAGCTTCCTTCCGGGAACGGCTGGCAGTACGAGCCGAAGTGGGACGGCTTCCGCGGCGTGCTCGAGAACCTGGACGGCGAGCTGCGCCTCTGGAGCCGGAACGCGCGGCCCCTCCTTCGCTACTTCCCGGAGCTTCGAGCGCTCGGTGAGAAGCTCCCGCCTCGATCCGCCCTCGACGGCGAGATCGTCATCGAGCGCGAGGGTGCGCTCGACTTCGATGCTCTGCAGATGCGCCTCCACCCGGCCGAGAGCCGGATCAACCGACTGGCGGGCGAGATCCCGGCCGGCTACGTCTGCTTCGACGTGCTCGTCTGGGACGGCAAAGACGCGCACGCCGAGCCTCTCGAGGAGCGCCGGGCCCGGGTCGAGGCGCTCCCGTTCGACGTCTCGCCTGCCACGCGCGACGACGCCGTCGCACGCGGGTGGATGGAGCGGCTCGACGTCGCCGGGTTCGACGGCGTCGTCGCCAAGCGTCTCGGGCTCCCCTACCTGCCCGGGTCGCGCGACGGAGTCGTCAAGGTGAAGCGCCACGTGACCGCCGACTGCGTCGTCGTCGGGATCCGCCGCAAGGACGAAGGACGGCTCGCGACGCTCCTCCTCGGCCTCCACGACGGAAGCGGCGAGCTCCTCTACGTCGGCTCGGCCGCGGTCGCGCCGAAGAGAGAGGAGGAGATCGCCGCGCTCGTCAGCCCGCTGCTCGAGGGGGCCCCTCCGCGAGGGTTCTCGGAGCCGAACCGCTGGGGCTCGGGCGGCGAGCTCGAGGAGACGCCGATCCGGCCAGAGCTCGTGGTCGAGGTGCGTTACGACAAGTGGCAGGGCCGCCGCTTCCGGCACGGGACGCGCCTCATCCGTTTCCGGCCCGACAAGGATCCCGACCAGTGCACGGTCGACCAGGTCAAGCCGCGGCCCAAGGCTGGCGATCCGACGGTCTCGGGCCTGCTCGCGCGCTGACGCGACTGCTTCAGCCGTCGTCGCGCGCCCGTGAGGGCTGCACGCGCTTCGGCTCGTCCGGCTCTTTCGGGAAGTGCGGCGGGAGCGGCGCCTCACCGATGCCTGCCTTTTCGTCGCGCTCGACCCACTCGAGCAGGACTCGCAGGTCGCAGATCGCCTCGTCGATCCCGGCGTGCATGTCGCCGAGCTGCGCGAAGCGCTCCGGCATGGTCGCCATCGTGAAGTCCTCGGGCTCGGCGTCGGGGAGCTCGTCCCAGGCCACCGGCGCCGAGACGGTGCCGTCCGGCCGCGCCCGCACCGAGTACGCGGAGACGATCGTCCGGTCGCGCGCGTTCTGGTTGTAGTCGATGAAGACGCGTTCGCCGCGCTCCTCCTTCCACCACGCGGTGGTGACCTGCTCGGGAAGCCTCCGCTCGATCTCCCGCGCGAATGCGAGTGCAGCCCGGCGGACGACCCGGAAACCCCACTTCGGCTCGATCCGGCAGAAGACGTGGATGCCGCGGTTCCCGGACGTCTTCGGCCAGCCCACGTAGCCGATCTCGTCGAGCACCTCGCGGACGACCCCGGCCACGCCCTTCCCGTCGGCGAACGTCGTTCCGGGCTGCGGATCGACGTCGATGCGGAGCTGGTCCGGGTGCTCGGTGTCCTGGCGACGCGACGGCCACGGATGGAAGTCGATCGTCCCCAGGTTGGCCGCCCACGCGACCTGCGCGAGCTCGGTCACGCAGAGCTCGTCCGCGTGCCGGCCCGACGGGAAGGTGACGCGCGCCGTCTCGATCCAGTCCGGATGGTGTTTCGGCACGCGCTTCTGGTAGATCGCCTCCCCCTCGGCGCCGTCCGGATGGCGCTTGAGCTGCGTCGGCCGCTCGTAGAGCGCCTTGACGATGCCCTCGCCGACCGAGAGGTAGTACTGGACGAGATCGAGCTTCGTCTCGCCGCGGGCGGAGAAGAACACCTTCTCCGGGTTCGTCACCTTGACGACCCGGGAGCCCACCTCGAGCTCGACGAACGGGGAGGCCATGTGCGCACGCTAGCGCGTACTCGATGCCGGCCGGGAGGAGGTGTATGGTCAGACTAGGTGACGACTGCGGCAGAGAGGACCGAGCACCGGGGCGATGCCCGCCTTCTCGCCGACCTCGCGGCGGTGGGACAGATGACGTCGCCGCGGCCGACGGCGCGCGAACGGCTGGAAGCCGAGCTCGGCCGGGAACGCACGCGACGCCTGGTTGCCTCGCTGAGCCGCCGGGTCGCGGGCGGTCGCCCGCCGGTCGGCTAGTCTTCCCCCGACGCGGGCGTAGCTCAGTTGGCTAGAGCGTCAGCCTTCCAAGCTGAGGGTCGCGGGTTCGAGTCCCGTCGCCCGCTCTGAAAACCCCCGGTAATCGGGGGTTTTTGTTTTCCAGGGTTGGCTACGCAAAGGGGGATGTGTCCCCGATGTGTCCCCGATGTGTCCCCAAAAAGCTACCGCCGTAGCTTTTCGTCCAGGGGGCAACTGGCGCAGCGGCGCCATTTCTCCTCAAGCGAGGGGGTTGTCGCAGATCGACGAGCGGGACGGCGACGGGCGGGCCGCTGGATCAGCGGAACCTGGCCCAGCGGACCCTGAGGCCCGCCTTGGCTGCGGCGGGGATCGGGCGGCACGTGACGATGCACGACCTACGGCACTGTTACGCGTCCCTGTTGATCGCGGGGGGCGCTGATCCGGTGTTCGTCTCGCGCCAGCTGGGGCACGCGAGCCCGGGCTTCACGCTCCAGCGGTACTCGCACCTGTTCGATTCGGTGCGGCACGCCGACGGGATGCGCGAGATCCTCGAGGCCGGATATGGCAATTCCTTGGCAACCACCCCTGGGGACCAGGGGGCACCGGGCGAGGGTGACGCTGCCGCCGAAGTGGCCCACCTGCGCGATTTCGGGGCGGCACTTTGACCGCGACCGACTCGCGGGGCCCTCACCTGGTGTGTCTTTCACGGGCGCGGTAGTAGTCGGCGTAAGCGTGCAGGACATTCTGTGTTCGGGTTCAGCAGTGCGAGCCGTAAGGTCACGCCGCCGTCCGAACTGGGGGGCCGGATAGAGTCCCCTCTGATGACCAGCGGCTGGCAGCACGCACGCATGGCGGACGTCCCGCCGACGAAGGCGGTCGAGTGGTGGGACGAGTGGGCCCGCGACAAGGGTCGTTACGGGGCCCGCTGGCACTCGATCCGCGAGCACCTGGGCCTCATGAGCTTCGGCATCAATGCGTACGAGGCCGACGGCGGCGAGGAGCTCGTCGTGCCCCACGACGAGCTCGAGTTCCGCGGCCAGGAGGAGCTGTACGTGCTCGTCCGTGGACACGCCCGGTTCGTGCTGGACGGCGAGGAAGTCGAACTCGGCGCGTTCGACCTGCTGAGGGTCGGTCCCGAGGTGACGCGCGAAGCGCGCGCCCTCGAAGACGGGACGCTGCTGCTGATGGTCGGCGGCATCCCCGGTGCACCCTACACCGCCGGATCGTGGGTGTAGGCGCCCGAATTTAGTGGTTTGGAAATAGGCTATGAGGCAAGCGGGTTACCTCCGAGAACGCGCTGCAAACCCGCATGGCTATAGGGATTCGTTGCCGATGGTTGCCAGTCGTCGATCTCAGCGAATCGGCTTTGCAGACTGAGGGTTCGCCGTCCCCGCACCGTATGGTTGACCGGGTCATGAGCGACGTGTCCCCGGATGTGTCCCCGGCGCTGAACGGAGGTCGTCTGGTCACGTCCCGGCCGGGCAACCAGGCGAACCTTCGTCACGGCCTGTACAGGCTGCGCCGTCTCCCGCTGAACGAGACCGAGCAGGCGGACCTTGACGGGCTGCTGGCCCTGCCGCACCACTCGTCCACCGCGTCCGCGACGGTCTTGCCCGTGCGACCCTGCGGCCCGAGGCCGCGGCCCGCGTCGGTCAGCAGGGCGCGCAGCTCGGCCTCGGCCATGCGCCGGTTCAGGTGGCCGGTGGGCGGCCGGCCCTTCCCCTGCCAGTCGTGACCGAGGGCCTTCTGGATCTGGCGTCCGTCGGGCGTCCGGTACTTCGCGTACCAGCGTGCGCCCGACTGGCGCTTCTTGAGGAACACGTGGCCGCTTGCTGGCCGGATAGTCTGAGCTTGCATGGGAGCTACTACCTCCTGTGCCGCGCGCCCGGGCGCTGACACGTCGCGGGCGCTTCTTGTTCGTCCTGTCGTCCGGATTGTACGGTGCGTGATCTCAAAATGTGTCCCCGGATGTGTCCCCAACTAGCCGGTTCTAACGCCAACTAACCGGACGGGGAAGCACGTATTTGCAGGGACTTCGTAAAACGGGCACCCCCGGCTTTCATCTTCCAAGCTGAGGGTCGCGGGTTCGAGTCCCGTCGCCCGCTCTAGGGAAATCCCTGCTAGAAGGGCGGACTAACGGTCTCGGGGTGTGCAATCCGGGAGACCGGGTTGACAGGGCGGCCGGTGGGACGGATCATCCTGCTAGTGCGGTCGCTCCTAGCCATAGTCCTGTTGATCCTGTGCATTGCCTGGGTGATGTCCGTCGCGTGGACGAACGACGCGTTCGAGTTGTACGGGCGGTGGGCGCTGACGGCTATCGTGGCGGCCCCGATCCTCGGCGCACTCGTGTTCTCGTTCGTGCGCGGGTATCGGCGCACCTGAGACCTACTTCTCGGGCAGGAGGCTCGTGTTGGGCCGCCTAGTCCGTTGATACCCCCTGATTTGCAGGTCGGCGAACGAGGAGGGACGATGCCGCTCTATCTAACGCGGTTCAGTTACACGCCGGAGACCTGGGCTCGGATGATAAGCAACCCGGAAGACCGTCGGAAGGCCGCTCAGTCGTACATCGAGTCGGTCGGTGGGAAGCTCCACGGGTTCTGGTATGCGTTCGGTGAACACGACGGCTACAACCTTTGGGAGGCGCCTGACAACGTGTCGATGGCCGCCGTTGCGTTGGCGATTGGGGGCGGCGGTGCACTGGGCTCGATCGAAACGACCGTGCTCTTGACCGTCGACGAAACGATGGATGCGCTGAGCAAGGCTCAGGACGTCCGGTACCAAGCACCCGGCGCGTAGCGGCTCGCGCTCGCCAGACGCACTTGCGGCGTCGGGTCGGGCTGAGCGTTATCAACGCACGAACGATTCGGCCAGCCTCCCGCGACCCGCCGGCCGGCGGGCTGGCGCGACCGAGGCGTGACTGGGCCGAGTCGCTGCCGATACCCGAGGCGCCCCGGCTGCGGGATGGCGACGTCGGGGCTCGGCGTGCGATGAGCGTGCGTCGGGTTCTGACTACATGCTGGCGACGACCTCGCCCGCCGAGATCTCGGGCGCTGGTGCTCCCATGTCGCCCATGTTCTCGCTGAGCCAGCGTGCGGCGGCTTCGCTCGATGCCCGCCCGCCTGCCGCGTCGTCGCTGATCGTTACCGAGATGCTGTCGCCGCCTGCCTGAATCAGGTAGTAGGCGCGCAGACCCGCCACTCCTCCCATTACCTCGTTGATCTCGACGCCTCGGTCGGCGACCTTTGTTGCCAGATCGCTTCCTGCGTAACGGCGGACGGTTGCGTACATGATCAGACCTCCAGTTCGCGGACGCGCTGACAAGCGGGCGCCGCGCAACTCTAGTTCAAGCGTGTACGCCGGACTCCATTGTCGATAATCGCGGGCGCTCGATTTCTTCTCGCCCGATGCCAGAACCCGAGTCCCTCACGCTCGACGACCTGCGCGCGTACGCCGTCGTGCGTTCTCTCTTCACGCTGACGACGCTGCCGCGCGCGCTCGCACGGATGGGCTTCGTCCAAGCCGATCCGATCCGCGCGCCGGCCCGTGCGCAGGACCTGATCCTCCGCCAGCGCGTGAAGGGCTATCGCGACGGCGACCTCGAGCGCCGTTACGTCCGGCTCGGCGTCGAGGAGGACGCGCTGCACAACTACGGGTTCATGACCCGCGAGCTGCAGGCGCTGATGCATCCGCGGACGTCCTCGAAGACGCGGATCGAGGAGTCGCATCCGGAGCTGATCGAGCCGATCACCGAGTTCGTACGCGCGCAGGGGCCGACGCATCCGCGCGACCTCGACACGGATCACGGCGGGCGCTCGGTCATCAACTACTGGGGCGGGAGCTCGTCGGCGGCGACGCACATGCTCGACGCGCTCCACTATCGCGGGACGCTTCGCGTCGCGCGCCGCGAGCGCGGGGTCCGCATCTACGCCATGGCGACCCATCACGCGGCCGGCGAGCTCGGACCGCAGCCCCAGGAGCGTGTCGCGAAGCTGATCGCGCACCTGGTCCACCTGTATGCGCCGGTGCCCGAGTCGTCGCTGCGGCAGCTGACGATGATGCTGCGCCACGGCGCTCCGGGGCTCGCGCCCCTCCTCACCGAGCGCGGCTCGATCAACCGCGCGCTCGATTCGGGCGTCATCGCGAAGGTGATCGTCGACGGTCGCGCGTGGTTCGTGCCGCCCGGCGAGCGCATCGGCGGTGCGCCGCGCGCGACGGTGCGCCTGCTCGCGCCCTTCGATCCCGTCGTCTGGGATCGCCGGCGCTTCGAGCTCTTCTGGGACTGGCGCTATCGCCTCGAGGCCTACACGCCGCCCCCGAAGCGCGTGCTCGGCTACTACGCGTTGCCGTTGCTCTACGGTGACGCCGTCATCGGGTGGGCGAACGTGCGGGCGGGCGACGACAAACTGCACGTCGAGCTCGGATTCGTCGCGAAACGTCCGCGCGACGCAATTTTCCGGCGCGAGCTCGACGCCGAGCTGCAACGCTTCGCCGCGTTCCTTTCGCTGTCGCGCATCGCCCGTGTGTCGTTCTTGCGCTGATCCGGGTCTTGTCGTCCGGCAGGTGACTCGGACGAGCAGGGTTGATCATGCGCGGGAGTGGGTACGTACCGTGCCGGCGTAGGAATGCGCCCTTTTAGCGACGGGCCGGATGTTGCCGCAGACGTCCGGCCCGTGCTTTCTCCGGTGCCGCCCGCCGGTGCTCTCTCGTCGTTGACAGCAACGCCGGACGCACGGGCGGAGTGCTACTGATTGGGCGACCCGATGCGAGAAACCGGAGACGCACAGCGGCCACGGGCGACCTCCCCGACGAAGAACATGACCTGGGTGCCGCCGGGCGAGTTCCTGATGGGCTCCGAGGACTTCTATCCCGAGGAGCGCCCGGTCCCGCGGGTCTCGCTCGAGGGATTCTGGATCGACGAGCATCCGGTGACGGTGGCGGAGTTTCGCCGCTTCGTGAAGGCGACCGGCCACGTCACGTGGGCGGAGCTGGCGCCCGATCCCGAGGCGTACCCGGACGCCGACGCAGATCTGCTCGTCCCCGGGTCGCTCGTCTTCCAGCAGACGCCCGGACCGGTCGATCTCGGGGATTTCCGCAACTGGTGGGCCTGGGTGCCGGCGGCGCAATGGCGCCACCCCGAGGGCCCGGGGACGACCGTTCACGGCCGCGAACGGCACCCGGTCACGCACATCGCGTGGGGGGACGCGGCCGCGTACGCCGCCTGGGCCGGCAAGGAGCTTCCGAGCGAGGCGCAATGGGAGTACGCCGCGCGCGGCGGGCTCGAGTCCGCCGTCTTTGCCTGGGGAGACGATCCCAACCCGAAAGGCCGGACGATGGCGAACACCTGGCAGGGCGAGTTCCCCTGGCAGAACCTCGTCCTCGACGGGTTCGAACGGACCTCACCGGTCCGCCGCTTCCCGCCCAACGGCTTCGGGCTCTACGACATGACGGGCAACGTCTGGGAGTGGACGTCCGACTTCTACGCGCCCGGCGGCAGCCCCGGTGCCGAGAAACCCTGTTGCGCTCCGCAGGCTCCGCGCGTTCCGAGCTCCGAAGAGCGCGACGAGACGGACGGCACCGGCCTTTCGATCCCACGGCGCGTGATCAAGGGAGGCTCCCACCTCTGCGCTCCGAACTACTGCCTGCGCTACCGACCGGCCGCCCGTCAGGCAGAAGCCGTCGACACGAGCACAAGTCACATCGGTTTTCGCTGCATCGTCTCCCCGGGCTAGCGCCTCGCCGGACGGCAGCCCGAGACGGGTCGAGGCGGAACACGAGCCGTGCCCATGAGAGAGTCCGCGTGTGCACGCGCCGGCCCGCGGCTACCTGCTCGTCCTCGTCTCGGCCTCCTGCTTCGGAACGCTCGGGGTCTTCTCGAAGCTCTTCTACGATGCGGGCGGTGACGCGTACACCCTGCTTTTCCTGCGCTTTGCGATCACCGGCCCTGCCCTCGCGCTGATCGCCTACGCGCTCCGAAATCCGTGGCCTGGACGACGTGCGGCACTCCTCGGAGCGTCGCTCGGGGCGCTACAGCTCGGGGTCGGCCTCGCGCTCTTCGAGGGGTACGCCCGGGCGCCGGTCGCGCTCGTCACCCTCCTCTACTTCGCGTATCCGCTGATCACGGTCGTCCTGGCGGCCGTCCTCTTCGGGGAGGAGCTCGGCGTCCGCCGGGCCCTGATCCTCGTCGTCGCCCTGGCCGGCGTCGCGCTGACGATCGGCGTTCCGGAGTCCGCCACCTGGGTGGGCATCACGCTCGGCCTGGTCGCGGGTCTCGGCGTCGCAGCCCTCATCCTCTCGAGCAGGTATCTGATGGCCAGCTATCCGCTCACGCCGCTCGTCCTCGGCGGACTGATGTTCACGAGCCCCGCGATCGTGCTGGCGCTGGCGCTGCCCGCCCGGTCGGCGGACTTCGACCTGTCGACCGAGGCCTGGGGCTGGGCGATCGCGTCGGTCGTGGTCGGCGCGGTGATCCCGATCGGCCTCTTCTACAGCGGCATCCGGCTCGTCGGTGCCGGGACGGCGGGCCTCCTGTCCGTCGCCGAGCCGCTCGTCAGCGTGCTCCTCGCCTACGCCGTGCTCGACGAGAGCCTCACAGCGCTCCAGCTCGTCGGCGGCGTTCTCATCGTCGCAAGCGTGGTGGCGCTCAGCTTCCAGCGAGCGCCCTTGCGGACCGGTGCGCGCGAGTGACGATCACCATTCTCCTCGGTCTGGCGTGCGCGGTCTGCTGGGGAGCTCCCGACGTCTGGCTGGCGCAGGCGACGAGAAGCGTCGGGCCCGTCGCCGTCCTCTTCGGCTCGGTTCTCATCGGCTTCTGCCTGATCCTGCCTGGAGCGCTGTTCGTCGACCCGCCGGACTGGACGACCCGCGGTGTCGCGCTCGCGCTCGTCGTCGGTGTGCTCTCCGCGGTTGCCTACCGCGTCGGGTTCTCGGCCTTCCGTGACGGCGCAGTCGCCGTCGTCGCGCCGATCATCGCGTGCGAGGGAGCCGTCGCGGCGATGATCGCGATCGCGGCCGGCGAGGACGTCTCGACGTCGGTCGCGTTCTTCCTGCCCGTCGCCGTGATCGGCGTCGTGCTCGCCGCGATGGGCCGCGGCGGCGGCAAGGCGGCCCTGGTGCCGGCGGTCTCCGCGGCCCTCATGTGGGGAACGATCCTCGCGCTCACCGTCCCGGTGGCGGACGACCTCGGCGTCTACTGGGGATTCCTGCTGATCCGCGCGACGGCTCTCCTGACCGCGCTGGCGATGGCGCTCTCCGCCGGTGTCGTGACGTCGTGGACACGCGACTTCTGGCGGGTGGCCGCCTGGGGGGTCGGCGACTCGGCCGCCTACCTGCTCTTCGTGGCGGCTGCCGATCGTGGGCCAACGGCAGTGGCTGCCGTCCTCGCTGCCCAGTTCGCGACGGTTGCCGTCTTCGCGGGCCTCCTCTCGGGAGAGCGCCCGCTGCCACGGCAGATCGCCGGGATCGCTCTTGTAATCGTGGCCGTCACCGGCGTCGCCGCGCTCGGCGAGTAGCCCGCTCCGGGCTGCGGGTCACCGTCCGGGGCGTCCGCGATGCTGGTCTCGATGGCGACACCGGAGCGGATCGTCCGGGTGCGCACGCGCACGGTGCTCGGCGTGCTCGGCCTCGCGCTGCTCGTCGCGGCCCTCGTCTTCCTCGTCTACTCGAGCTGGCGCATCATCACCTGGCTCCTGATCGCCCTGTTCCTGGCGATGGCGCTCAACCCGGCGGTCGAGTTCATCATGCGGCGCGGCCTGCGGCGGGTTTTCGCGGCGTTGATCGTGCTCGTCCTGGCCGTTGCGGTGATCGCCGGCTTCCTGTATCTCGTGCTGCCGCCGCTGATCGACCAGATCGCCGAGTTCGTCGATGCCGTTCCCGGTCTCGTCGAGGAGCTGACCCGCGGCGAGGGCCCGCTCGGGTTTCTCGAACGCGACTACCAGATCGTCGAGCGGATCCGCGAGGCGCTCCAGGATCGAGGGCTCGGCAGCGTTCTCGGTCTGACCACGCCGGCGCTCTCGATCGCGCAGAGCGTCGTCACGGCAGTCGTCGGGGTCGTCGCCATCGTCTTCCTCACGCTGTTCATGCTGATCGACGGCCCGCGCCTGCACCGCTCCGTGGCGGATCTTCTCCCCGAAGGCCCGCGGGCCCGCTGGGAGCGGATGGCCCATGGGATCTACAAGACGGTCGGCGGTTACGTGTCGGGCAACCTGCTGATCAGCTTCATCGCGTTCATCGGGGCGCTCGTCATCCTCCTCGCGACCGGCGTCCCGTACTCGGTTCCGCTCGCGCTCGTGGCCGGTGTGTTCGACCTCGTGCCGCTCGCCGGCGCCACGATCGCCGCCGTGATCCTCGTCACCGTCGCGACGATCACCAAGGGCTGGGTGATCGGCCTTATCGTCGGGGTCTTCTTCCTCGTCTACCAGCAGTTCGAGAACCACGTCCTCCAGCCGCTCATCTATGGACGCACCGTGCAGCTCTCGCCGCTCGTCGTCCTCGCCGCCGTCCTCATCGGCGCCGAGCTCGCCGGGATCGTTGGCGCGCTCGGCGCGATTCCGATCGCCGGGGCGATTCAGGTGATCCTGCGCGAGTACCTCGCAGCGCGCCGGGAGCGTGCAGCGAGAGCCGAGGCAGAGCGGCCTCTCTGATTTCACAGGCTCGTAAGGTTCGGACGCTTCGACCCGTCTAGCATCGGTCGCCCGTGCGGCTCGAAACCCGTTCGCGGACGATCGACGACCTACTCGCCGAGGCGCGTGAGACGATCGAGCGCCTGACTCCCCACGAGGCGTTCGCTGCGCATCGGGCCGGAGCGGCGCTCGTCGACGTTCGCTCGGATGACGAGCGCCGAAGACAGGGGGTCCGGATTCCGGGAGCGCTTCATCACCCAATTTCCGTGCTTGCTTGGCGGCTCGATCCGGACTGCCCGACGAGGAACGACAAGCTGCCACTCGACGCGCAGGTGATCCTGCTCTGCCGGGAGGGGTACTCGTCGAGCCTGGCCGCAGCCTGGCTGCGCGCGATCGGGTTCTCGCGCGCAGCTGACGTCATCGGGGGTGTCGACGGCTGGTTGTCGGCCGGCCTCCCGGTTGTCGCCGGCTGGGGCGATCCGGCGCCTTGACAAGCGCCGACGGGTGTGGAGAAGTGTCGAGGTCGAAGAGGAGGTGGTTGGCATGGCCACGGTGACCGACGGTCTGCCGGAAGCGCTCGAGGGCTTCCGAGGTGATGTCCTTCGGGCAGATGACGACGGCTACGACGAGGCTCGCCGTATCCACAACGGCCTGATCGACAGGCGCCCGGCCGCCGTCGCGCGGTGTTGCGGGACGGCGGATGTCGTTGCGGCCGTGCAGCTTGCCCGCGACCGGGAGCTCGAGATCTCCGTTCGCGGCGGTGGGCACAACGTGTCGGGACGCGCGATCACGGACGGCGGCCTGATGATCGACCTCTCGGCGATGAGGGGCGTGCACGTCGATCCCGTGGCCCGGATCGCGCGGGTCCAGGGAGGGGCCAGGTGGGCCGACCTCAACCGTGAGAGCCAGCTGCACAGCCTCGCCGTCACGGGCGGCGCCATCTCGACGACAGGCGTCGGTGGGCTGACGCTCGGCGGCGGTCTCGGATGGCTCATGAGCGAGTACGGGCTGGCAGCGGACAACCTCGTCTCCGCCGAGGTCGTGACCGCCGACGGACGCGTCCTGACGGCCAGCGAGAGCGAGCACCCCGACCTCTACTGGGCGCTCAGGGGCGGCGGCGGCAACTTCGGGGTCGTCCCCTGGTTCACGTTCCGGTTGCACGAGGTGGGGCCGATGATCACGGGCGGGCTGGTCGTGCATCCGTTCGACGCCGCCCGCGACCTGCTCCGCTTCTACCGCGACTTCGTGGCCGACGTCTCCGACCAGCTCACGGTCTTCGCCGGCCTCGTCCACACGCCCGACGGCGCCGGGGTGAAGCTCTCGGCGCTCATCGTCTGCCACACGGGCCCGCCCGAGCGGGCAGACGAGGAGGTCAAGCCGCTGCTCGAGTTCGGTTCGCCTCTCGACGTCCAGGTGGGCCCGATGCCGTACGAGGTCTTCGGGGCGCTCCTCGACGACGGGTGGCCGGAGGGCTCGCTCAACTACTGGAAGTCGAGCTTCCTGTCCGAGCTGTCCGACGAGCTGATCGACTCGGTCGTCGAGCAGTTCGAGGCCTGTCCGACACCGCTTGGCGCGATCGCGTTCGAGCTCTTCCACGGTGAGGTGACGCGCATTCCGGTCTCGGCGACCGCGGTGCCTCATCGCGAGCCCGGCTTCAACCTCCTGATCCCGACCGCCTGGCTCGACCCGGAGACCACCGCGGCGAACGTCGCCTGGACCCGCGAGACGTACGCTCGTGCCGAGCCCCACTTCGCCGGGCGCCGCTGGCTCAACTACCTCGGCGACGACGAGGACGAGCAGGCGGTGCGGGCTGCCTACGGCCCGAACTACGGCCGGCTCGTCGAGGTCAAGCGCGCCTACGACCCGGAGAATGTCTTCCACCTGAACCAGAACATCAAGCCGTAGCTGGGGACCCTCCAGCGGCTCGGACGCGTATCCGTTGCACCAGATCCGCGTCCGAGGGAGGGGCCATGGTCCGCGCAATCCGCCTTTTCGCGCTCGTCGTCGGCGTCACGATCGTCGCGCTAGGAGCGTCTGTACCTGCCGGGGCGGACGGTCTGCCGATCGTCGGCATCGACGCGGGGCCAGGCGGCATCGCGTCGTCCGGCGGTGACCTCCGCTACGTCGCCCTCCCGTCGGGGGAGGGCACGTCCCTGGCGAAGATCGAGCAGGACGGCGGCGAGGTTCTCCGCTCTGCGTTCCTGCCCGGAAAGCTCGCGGTGCCGGTGGTCGCGTTGGACGGGAGCGCCGCGGGATTGTCTGCAGACGGCTCGACGCTGGTCCTGATCAAGCCACGCGTCGCCTTCCCCCGAGCGAGGACGACGTTCGTCGTCGTCGCGGCAAAGGAGCTTCGCGTACGCGAGCGCGTGACCCTCGAAGGCGACTTCAGCTACGACGCCCTGTCGCCCGAGGGACGCTCGCTCTACCTGATCGAGTACACGTCGCGCACGGATCCGACCCGTTACCGCGTGCGCCTGTACGACGTTCCCTCGGAGCAATTGCTTCCCGAGCCGGTCGTCGACCCTCGCGAGCCGGACGAGCGCATGCGCGGCTATCCGATCACGCGTGCTACGAGCCCGGACGGCCGGTGGGAGTACACGCTCTACGACGGTGCCGGGCACGCGCCGTTCGTGCACGCTCTCGATACGGTGGGCCGCACGGCGGTCTGCATCGACCTGGACGCGCTGTCGGAGCGGGCAGACCTGGATCTCTACGAGCTGCGGCTCGCGGTCGGCGAGGACGGCCGGGCTGTCAACGTCACGGGGAAGAGCGAGCCGCTCGCGCTGATCGACGCACGGACGTTCCAGGTTTCCGAACCGCGGGCGCAGCGCCAGGCCGTTGTGGACACACCGGCGGCTGACACGACCGCAGCCCGGGCCGCGTCAGCCGACCCCGCGTCTGCCCGCCGTGATCTGACGGTCGTCCTGACGCTCGGGGGTCTCGCGGTCGCCGCCGGCGCAGTCGTCGGGGCCTTGCTGCTCGCGCGCAGGCGGCGTGTCGTTCCCGCCCAGACGCGGAGGTTGGGTACCCGCTCAACAAGCTGATCGAGGCCGTCGATCGAGGCGAGAGCCCGGAGACGCCGACTCCGCCCTTGTGCGAGGATGTCCCGACAAGGGGGGCTGTGACGGGGCTGTGCTTCGGCTGCGCTGGCAGCACACCCCGGTCGGCTCTCCTGATACCACGCAGCTCCGCCTGACAGCTGTCGAGCTCGGCGGCACCTCCGCATAGCCGCCTGATCCCGCGATCTGCAGTTCCGTTCGTCGATGCGCCTGACAGGATTCAAGCCTGCGACCAACGGCTAGAAGACCGTCTTCGGGGGTTCCGGCGGGTTCCGGGCGATTCCTCGCGCTACCGGTCTGTCAAGGAAGCCGTTTTCGCGGGCTTCTCGTCGTCCCGCCCGGAAACGCCGGGAAGCGCGCGGTGCCCGAACTCGGGCATCGTTCGGGCACCAGATCGGACAAGCTCGTGTCGGATCCTCCCGGCCAGTTCGCTGCCCGGCACGTCACCCGCTGGGCTGGAGCTCCTGAGCGCGCGCCTCCCGTCCGTCCCGCCGGGGGGCTGTCGGGTCACGGCAACCGAGCGGGAGGCCTTGTGCCAGGTCGCAGGCTGCCATTCTTTGAAGCTGGCGTGCGTCTCCCGGAACGCCCAACCCACTCCGCGCCGCAGGGCCGCAGCGGGTGTACTGCGCGGGATCCCGGCCCGTGCTTCGCTGTAGGATCGACCACCAGCGTAGGGATCGAGCCAGCGTTCGTCCACTGCTGGTCTGCGAGAGGATGAGGTACACATGGTCGGGACGAGCGGGAGCGCGGCCGACAGAGACGAGGTTGCGTCCGAGGGGACAAGTGCCGCGGCCGGGGGAGCCGAGGCTGCGCCCGAAGAGACGAGCGCCACGGCGGACGGAGACGAGGCTGTGCTCGAAGAGACCGAGGCCGAGGCTCCCGAGCAGCGCGTTTCCGATCTGCTCCAGCACGCTGGACGTGACGCGGCCACCCTGGCGCTTCGCGAGGTCGAGCTCGCGACGGCGCAGCACGCCCCTGAATTGCGTCGCGCCGCATACGTCACCGCCGCAGCACTCGGGGCCGCGCTTGCCCTCCTGACCGCATTCGCGCTCGCCAATTGGGCGGCGGTTGTCGGGCTCTCGTCGGTGTTCTCTGAATGGCTCGCCCCACTCGTTCTCGCTGCCGGGTGGGTCACGGTGGGCGTTGTGCTACTCGCCCTCGTGAGACGATCCGTCGAACGCTCGTCCGTGCGACGGTGGTGGCGTGCAATCCAGACCGATCCTGCCGACAGCATCGTCGCGTTCGAGCACGCGCGCGACGACGCTCGGCAGGTCATGGGCGACTCCGTTGAGACGGTCACCGCAACGCTCGCGAAACAGGTCGGTCAGGCGGCCGTCCCTCTGGCCGGGGGTGCGGTCGCCGGGGCAGCCGAAGGGATCATCGATGCGGCCGACGAGATATCCGATACCGTCGAGGACGCGGTACCTGGTGGCGCTGTGATCAATCGGGCGGTCGACATCGTTCTCGCCCCTGGCCGGCTCGGAATCAGGGTAACCCGCGCGGTGACCAAGTCAACGCGGCGCTGACCACGAGCCGCAGCCAGCCCGGATTTCCAGGGCTTTCTAGGTGCGCCTGGCAGGATTCGAACCTGCGACCAACGGCTTAGAAGGCCGTCGCTCTGTCCACTGAGCTACAGGCGCCCGGGCCGAGCGTAGCACTGGGACCGTCGGCCATCCCGGGCCGGACGCCGCCTCCGTCGGTGCCTGCGCTCGGCTATCGTGAGGGCGGCACGGTGGCCGTAGCTCAGTTGGTAGAGCCCCGGGTTGTGGTCCCGGTGGTCGAGGGTTCGAGTCCCTCCGGTCACCCCTCGTTCCGCCCCGAGAGCAGCTCGGCGAGCCGGGCTCTCCTGTAGGCGAAGATCCGCTCCAGGTCTCGGTCGACGAGGAGTCTCTCGACGACCCGGCCGCCGGGCGCGGCGTAGTCGACGCGATCGGTGACGAGCGTGCCGCCGTCCTGCTCCGTGAACGTGTGCTCGTGGATCCAGCGCCGGTACGGGCCGCGACGCTGCTCGTCGACGAAGCGGAGCGGCGGCTCCCACACGGTGATCTCGCTCGTCCAGCGGACGGGAACGCCGCGCAGCCTCAGGGTGTAGTCGATCCTCGCCCCCGGCCGCATCTCGATCAGTGCCGGCGTGAGGAGGCGGAAGCGAAGCCAGGGGGGTGTGATCGCCTCGAGGTTGTGCGCGTCCGCGAAGAAGGGGAAGACCTCGTCGCGGGGAGCAGCGACGAACTGTCGGGTCACGAGCATCGCCATCCGGCTCTCCAGCCTAGTCGCTTGACCGCTCATGATCGATGATCGATGATCGTCCGGCCACGAAGCCGGGAGAGGAGGAGCGCATGGCGGCTGGTGAGGAAGTGCTCGGCAGCTTCTACGGGTCGGACGAGTTCCCGATCGAGTGGGCGGAGGGGGAGAAGAAGCTTCTCTGGATTTTCGACGATCTCCACTGCCCGAACCCCGTCTCGCCTCTCTTCTTCGACATCGGGGGTTGGTGGCTCACGTGCGACCACATGTTCCGCCGCTTTGCGACACCGTTCGGGAGCGACTGGGTGATGAAGCGGATCAACGGCTACGCGTACATGGCCGCCATCCCCGCCGACGCCGGCCTGCGGGTCGAGGCGACCGAGTACGAGGCGCGCTACACACCGCGGGTCCCACGCGACCCGGAGTACGCGGCGACGATGGGCGCCTACCTCGGCTTCGTCCTGCCCCACTACGCGCTCAACTTCCTCGACTGGTGGCGCGACCGGCTCAGGCCCGAGATCGAGCGGAACTTCGCCTATCTCGACGAGTACGACATGGACGACGCCACCCTCGTCGAGCTGGCGGTGCTCCTCGAGGACGCGATCGACATCCACGATCGCCACTGGAAGATCCACTGGATGCTGAACTTCGCCCAGTTCTCGGCGACGATGGCCCTGAACGCCACTATCCAGGAGGTCAAGGGAGACGTCGACGCGGGACTCGTCGGCCGCCTGCAGAGCTCGGTCGACGACCGGAACTGGGACTCGATCGAGGCGCTCTGGAAGATGAAGGAGGAGGTGAAGGGCGAACCGGAGCTGCAGGCGGCGTTCCACGCGGGCGACACGGCCGCCGCGGTGCTGCGTGCGCTCGAGTGCGTCCGAGCTGGGACGCAGGTTCGTCGAGGAGCGGCTGCAGCCGTACCAGCAGGAGTTCGGCGCCAAGGCGATCTGGTCGCACGAGTTCATCTATCCGACGTGGCGCGAGAACCCGGCCCCCATCATCGAGGCCGTCCGCGGCTATCTGGAGACGGACTACGACTACGCGGGCGCCCTCTCCGCCGTCAAGGCCGACCTCGAAGGGGCGATCGACGAGCTGCTCGACGGCGTCGACGAGGGAGAAGGACGGGACCGGCTGCGGGCTGCGCTCGACCTGTCCCTGCGCATGAACCCCCTTACGCCCGACCACCACTTCTTCATCGACCAGGGAACGAACGCCCGCCTGCGGCTCGTGCTCGTCGCGATCGGACGGCGCCTCGCCGAGGAGCAGGTGCTCGACGACGCGGAGGAGGTCATGTTCCTGCGCTACAACGAGCTGCGGTTGCTGACCGCGAGCCCGGAGGCGCTCGATGCCCGGGCGCTCGTCTCCGCGCGCCGGGACGAGCGGGAGGCGGCGTTCGCCGTTCGCCCGCCCGACTGGGTGGGGACGGCGACCCAGTCGCAGCTCGACTTCCCCTACTACACGCTCTGGGGCTTTCCGGAGAAGTTCACCCGTGAGCCGCCGACGGCTGCCGACCGGGTGACCGGGCTCGCCGCGTCGCCCGGGATCGCCGAGGGCGTCGCGCGGCACGTAGACTCGCTCGACGAATTCGACCAGGTCCGCGACGGCGAGATCCTGGTCTGCCGCATGACGAATCCGGCCTGGGTCGTTCTCTTCACGAAGATCGCGGGGCTCGTCACCGACGCGGGCGGCGTCGCCGCCCATCCGGCAGTCGTCTCGCGGGAGTTCGGCATCCCGGCTGTCGTCGGCACCTCGAACGCGACCGAGCGGATCAAGACCGGCGACCGGGTGCGCGTCAACGGCTCGACCGGGATCGTGGAGATCCTGTCGTGAGCGTTTTGGCACGCCCGCGTTCCCGGTTCGGCACGTTCGTTGTGCCACACGCGCGCCGGGCGACAGTACGCTCGAGCTGGGAGGAGGCACGCGGGAGGCCCCTCGCCGGATCGCCCGGCAGATGAGCGCGGTGACCCGCACCGTTCTTCGCGAGCAGGTCAAGGATCACCTGCTCGAGCGGATCCTGGCCGGCGACTACCAGCCCGGCGACAGACTCGTCGAGACCCGCATCGCGCAGGAGCTCGGGACGAGTCAGGCGCCCGTGCGGGAGGCGCTTCGCGACCTCGAGGTGCTCCGTTTCGTGGAGTCGGAGCCCTTTCGCGGCGCGCGTGTCCGAGAAGTGACCGCGGCCGAGCTCGCCGAGATCTACCCCGTTCGCGCTGCGGTCGAGGAGCTCGCGGCGCGCGCGGCGGCCGTCCGGCTCGACGGCGACGTGGTTGCCCTCGACGAGGAGCTCGCAGCCATGCGAGACGCGGCCGACGACCACGACCTCCATGCCCTCGTCGAGCACGACGTGCGGTTCCACCGCGTGATCGTCGAGGCGTCGGGGAACACGATCCTCTGCGACGTCTGGACCTCGCTTCGCGTGGAGGCGCGCACCATCATCACCGCACTCAAGACCGGCATCGACCACCACGAGCTTGCCGAGACGCACGAGCCGGTGCTCGCCGCGCTCGCCGAGCGCGATCCGGAGCGCGCCGGCCGGGCGATCCGTCGGCACATCGAGGAGTTCGGCGAGCTCGTACTCAGAGGAGGAAGCTCTTGACCCGGCTCGTCGACCTGTCCATGCCCGTCCACCGGGACATGCTCACCTTCCCGCGTGTCCCGCCGCCGACGCTCGTCATGTACGAGAGCTGGCAGGAGTTCGCCGAGCGCATCGGGGCCGCCGAGCACGGCGCCGACTGGCTCACGGCCAGCTACCTCGTCATCCAGAACGACCATGTCGGGACGCACTGCGACGCGGTGAAGCACCTGCGAGGCCCGGACGCGCCGGGCGTCGAGGGCATCCCGCTCGAGTACTGCTTCTCGGACGGCGTCCGGCTCGACTTCACGGACCGGGAGTCCGGCTATCGGATCACCGTCGCGGACGTCGACGAGGCACTCGCGAAGATGGGCTACACGCTCAAGAAGCGCGACATCGTCCTCATCCACACGGGCGCGGGCGCCTACAACACCGAGGAGCGCTACCGCACCGACCACTGCGGCATGACCGCCGAGGCGACTCGCCACCTGATCGCACAGGGCGTGCGGCTCATGGGAATCGACGCGATCACGTTCGATCCCCCGGTCTGGGCCATGTTCGAGGGCAAGCACTTCTGGGAGGCCCATCGCGTGATGATGGACGAGGACTACTGGCACCTCGAGAACCTCATGAACCTCGAGCAGCTTCCGCCGCACGGGTTCAAGCTGTCGGTGTTCCCGATCAAATGGCTCGGGACGACGGCGGCGCCGGTACGGGCAGTCGCCATCGTCGAGGATTGATGGAGGAGCTGGTCTGGTTCGACGACCCTTCCTGCCGGGAGGTCACGGTCGCTGGCGGTAAGGGTGCGAGCCTCGCGGCGATGACCGTCGCCGGCCTGCCCGTGCCGCCCGGGTTCGTCGTCCCGGCCTGGGCTCTCTCCCGGGCCGTCGATGCCGCCCGCCTGCGCGAGCACGCTCTCGCCGCTTCCCACGCCGACGCGCAGGCCCTGGTCGCGGCCGCGAAGCCTCCGAAAGCGGCAATCTCGGCCGCCTATGCCCGTCTCGGGGACGGGCCTGTGGCGGTGCGCTCCTCGGCAACCGCCGAGGACTCCGAAGACGCGAGCTTCGCCGGCCAGCAGGAGACGTACCTGAACGTCGAGGGCGCCGACGAGGTCTGCGCGCGCGTCGTGGACTGCTGGGCGTCGTTCTTCAGCGAGCGGGCGCTCTTCTACCGCAGCCACAAGGGTTCACTCGACGACCTGGCAATGGCCGTCGTCGTCCAGCGGATGGTCGACGCGGACAAGGCCGGTGTGCTGTTCACGGTCGATCCGGTCCAGCGCAGGAGAGACCAGATGCTGATCGAGGGCGTCCGCGGGCTCGGCGAGCAGGTGGTGTCGGGTGAGCTGACGCCGGACCACTACGTCACCGACCGCGCAGGCTCCGTCAAGCGGTCGAGCCTCCCGAACGGCGGCGTTCTTGTCGAAGCCGAGCTTCATGAGCTCGCCGCGCTCGGCCGCCGCCTGGAGGAGCATTTCGGCGGGCCCCAGGACGTCGAATGGGCGATCGCGGGCGGAAGTGTCTTTCTGCTCCAGTCGCGCCCGGTGACGACCCTGTGAGCCGGCTCGTCGGCCGCGCCGAGCAGTGGATCGCGCCGTACCGGAACGCGCGTCACCTCGAGCGCACCCGCCACTGGCTGCTCGTGCTCGACGCCGACGCCGGCGAGGCACTCGTCCTGGCGGCGCTGACGCACGACATGGAGCGCCACTTTCCCGGAGGCCCTTTGATGGATCCCGCGACCATCCCGGCTGACGACCCGGAGTACCGGCGCGAGCACTCCGAGCGGTCGGCCCGCATCGTTTCCGAGTGGCTGCGAGACGAGGACGCCGACGAAGCGCTGGTCGCAGAGGTCGAGCGCCTCGTCCTCGCGCACGAGATCGGCGGGAAGGCGGACGAGAACCTGCTGCAGGCGGCGGACTCGCTCTCCTTTCTCGAGGTGAACGGCGAGCTCGTCGCGCGCTGGTACGTCGACGGCCGCTGCAGCCGGGAGCGCGCGAAGGAGCAGCTTGCCGTCATGTTCGACCGGATCAGCGTCGAGCGGGCCGCCGAGCTGGCCCGGCCGCTCTACGAGCAGGCCCTCGCCACCGTCGATGCAGCCTGAGCTTCTCCGACCCCGCTCGCTCGACGAGGCGCTCGCGCTCAAGGCCGAGCGTGGCGACGAGGCGACCGTTCTTGCCGGCGGGACCTTCCTCACCATCCTCATGAACCAGCGCTTGCTCCAGCCCGGGTGCCTTCTCAGCCTGCAGGATGTGCCGGGGCTCGGCTCGATCAGCGCGAACGGAGCCCTTCACCTCGGTGCGATGGCCCGCCACCGTGCGGTCGAGCGCTCGACCGCCGCGCGCGAGGGATGGCCGGCGCTGGTGTCCGCGTTCTCGCTCGTCGCGAGCCCGCGCATCCGGAACCAGGCGACTGTCGGAGGGGTTCTCGCCGATGCGGACTACGCGTCGGACCCACCCGCGATCCTCTGCGCGCTCGGGGCGCGGGTCATGGTCCGGAGCGCCGGCGACGAGCGGGAGCTCGCCGTCGATGAGCTCGTCACCGGCCACTACGAGACGTCGCTCGCCGCCGACGAGCTGATCGTCGAGGTTCGCGTGCCCCCGCTCGACGGGTCTGCCGTGTACCGCAAGTTCCGTTCCCGCTCCCATGAGGACAGGCCGTGCGTGTCGGTCGCGGCAGCTCGCGGGGGCGGCCGCTTGAAGGTCGTCGTGGGAGCGGTGGCGGGCCGCCCGCAGCTCTTCCCGGAGCTCTGTCTCGAGTTCGATCCGGCCGGGATCGGCCGCGCCTATGCCGAGGCGATCGAGCCGATCTCGGACGTACGCGGCTCGGCCTCGTACCGGCGCCGCGTGATCGCCGTCGAGGTCCGGCGTGCCCTCGAGGAGCTCGGGCCATGAGTCTCTCTCCGCATGCTGCGGCCGTCATGCGAGGAACCACGCGCTACGCGCAGGATCATTCGTTGCCCGGGATGCTGCACGGTCGCATCCTGCGCTCGCCCTATCCGCACGCACGGATCGTGCGGGTCGATGCCTCGGCGGTACCGGCCGGCGTCGTCGTGCTCGTGCCGGACGATGTGCGCGACCTGGGCCGCTTCGGCTGTCAGATCAAGGATCAGAACGTGCTTGCGCTCGACCGTGCGCGCTTTGCAGGCGACCTCGTCGCCGCGGTTGCAGCCGAAAGCGAGGCGGCGGCCGAGGAGGCGCTCTGGCTCATCGACGTCGAATACGAGGAGCTCCCGGCCGTCCTCGGGATCGACGAGGCGCTCGCCGGCCCGACGCTCGTGCACGAGCGCATCCAGGTGTCGGACAACGACGCCGCCTACTTCGGCATGCGCCCGGAACAGGGAACGAACGTCTGCCACCGCTTCCGGATCGTCCATGGTGAGGGAGAGGCGGGCTTCGAGCGCTCGGAGGTGGTGGTCGAGGGCGTGTTCCGGACGGCGGCCGCTCAGCACGCGCCGATGGAGCCGCATGCCACCCTCGCCGCCTGGGACGATGGGAGGCTCGACGTCTGGACGGGCACGCACACGCCGTTCAACGTCCGCGAGGACCTGGCCGGGGTCTTCGGCTTGCCCGAGGAGCAGGTGCGCATCGTCTGCCCGCCGATGGGCGGCTCGTTCGGAGCGAAGACTTTCGTCCGCCTCGAGGCGGTCGTCGCGGCGCTCGCCCGCAAGGCGGATCGCCCGGTTCGCGTGGTGCTGCCCCGCGCCGAGGAGTGGGTCACGAACAACCGGCATCCGTCGTTGATCCGGGTACGAATCGGCGCCGACGCCGACGGCTCCTTGGTCGCAAAGCAGGTGGAGTCGTGGATCGACACCGGCGCGTACGCCGACTGCGGGCCGGGTGTCGCCGTCAAGATCGGCTACTCGGCTGTCGGCCCCTACCGGATACCGAACGTCCACGTCGAGTCCCGGTGCGTGTACACGAACCTGCCGCCTTGCGGCGCGTTTCGCGGGTTCGGCGCGACGCAGGCGGTCTGGGCGTCCGAGTCGCTCATGGACGTGCTCGCCGAGCGGCTCGGAATGGATCCGCTCGAGCTCCGGCTGAAGAACGTGCTCCGCAGCGGAGACACATTCTGCACGGGGGAGACCGTGAACGACGTGCACTTCGCCGACTGCCTCGAGCGGGCCGCGGGCGCGATCGGCTGGGAGGAGGGGAGGCGTGGCAAGGGGCTGTGCGTCCTTCTCAAGGGCATGCAGACCCCGAGCCGGGCGTCGGTCGCGGTCGAGGCGGAGGGCGACGGCACGTACACCCTGCGCTGCGCGACCGCGGAGATGGGCCAGGGGTCGCGGCAGGCGCTGTCCCTCGTCGCCGCCGAGCTGCTCGGTGTGACGCCCGAGGAAGTGCGTTTTCCGGACCCGGACACGAGTCTCGTCCCGTACGACACCCGGGCGACGTCCAGCCGCTCCACGTACATGATGAGCCGGGCGCTCGAGGAGGCCGTGCGCGAGCTGCGACGAGACGGCAAGCGTGGGCTCGGCGAGATCCGAAACGAGGGCGGGCTCGACCCGGATACCGGGCAGGGGCTCGCCTCCTCCCACTGGCACCAGGGCGCCGCTGCCGCCGAAGTGAAGGTCGACGAGGAGACGGGGAAGGTCGAGGTGGTCCGGCTCCATGCCGCCGTGTACGCCGGTCGAGTCGTCAACCCGCCGGGAGCCGAGCTGCAGAACGAGGGTGCGATGATCATGGGCCTCGGCGGGGCGCTCTACGAGGGTGTCTCGTTCGCCGACGGGCAGGTCGTGAACGCGAACCTGTCCGACTACGAGATCCCGTCGATCGCCGACGTCCCCGAGTTGACCCACGAGCTGGTCGAGCAGGCCGGTGCGGAGGTCCACGGCCTCGGCGAGACCGCCGTCCCGCCCGTCCCGGCCGCGATCGGGAACGCGCTCGGCTCGCTCGGCATCCGGGTTCACGAGCTGCCGATCACCGCAGAGGCGGTGCTCGACGCGGTCGAGCGCCGCGACGCCGGGGAGCCGGGATGAGCCCGGGGACCGCCGCTTTCCTCCCTCCGGCTTCAGCCTATCGGCGGAAAACGCGCGTGTGGTGCGCGAGGTGTGTCGAATGCGTCGCGGGGTTGTCGTGAAGGTTGCGTTTCGGCTGAACGGCGATCCAGTCGAGATCGAGGCCGGAACGGGGGAGACCCTCCTCACCGTGCTCCGGCGTGAGCTCGACGTCCTGTCCGTCCGCGAGACGTGCGGGATCGGTGTTTGCGGGGCATGCACGGTGCTCGTCGGCGGTGAGCCGATCTCCTCCTGCCTCCTCCTGGCGCCGCTTGCGGACGGCGTCGAGATCACGACTGCCGAAGGGCTCGGAGAGGGAGACCATCCCGTGCAGGCGGCCTTCGCTGCCGCCCACGCGTTCCAGTGCGGCTTCTGCACCCCGGGAATGGTTCTCACCGCTGCTGCCCTGCTCGCCGAGAACCCGAGCCCGTCCGACGACGAGATCAAGCTGGCGCTGGCCGGCAACCTCTGCCGCTGCGGCTGCTACGTGAAGATCCTCGACGCCGTTCGTCTGGCGGCATCCTGACGCCGTGGCGCAGCTCCTCGATCTCGTCCACCTGGGCCGCGAGCACGTCATCGGCAGCTACCTGCTCGGCGGGGATGTGCCCGCGATCGTCGACTGCGGGCCGTCCGTCTGCGCCGACGCGCTCGAGGCCGGCCTGGCTGACCGCGGCCTTCGCCTGGCCGAGCTCGAGGCGGTGCTCCTGACGCACATCCACCCGGACCACGCCGGCGGGGCCGGCACGCTTGTCCGCCGCAACCCTCGCCTCCAGGTGCACGTCAACGACATCGGCGCGCCGCATCTCGTCGATCCGAGCCGCCTCGAACGAAGCGCCCGTCGCCTCTACGGAGACGAGTTCGATCGCCTCTTCGGCGAGATCGTCCCGGTGCCCGCCACCAACGTCCATGTCTTCGGCGATGCGGTCGCCGGCATGGAGGTCTTCCCGACCCCCGGCCACGCCTCCCACCATGTGTCGTTCCTGGACGCGCAGGGCGTCTGCTACGCCGGCGACGCCGTCGGCTGTCTAATCCCGCCCGGCCGGTTCCTGTATCCGGCGGCGGCCCCGCCCGAGGTCGATCTCGCCGCGTGGGAGCGCTCGCTCGACGCCATCGAGGCCAGGGCGCCGACCGCGCTGAGAGTGACCCACTACGGCGAGATCGAGGCGCCGGCGGCCCACGTCGCACGGACGAGGGCACGCCTCCGCGACTGGGCGGGCTGGATCGAGCGAGGCCTGCCCGAGACCGAGTTCGTCGCACGCGTCGAGGCTCTGCTTCGCGACGAGGCCGGCGATACCCTCGACCTCTACCGCCAGCTGCCGGGGTTCGACCTCACCTACGCAGGAATCAAGCGCTACTTCGACCAACGAGCGACCGACTGAAAGGAGAGCACCATGGCCTATGTCGTCTGCGCAACCTGGATCGCGAAGGAGGGCGAAGCGGAGAACGTCGCCGTCGCCGTCGAGAAGATGGTCGGCCCGTCCCGGGCAGAGCCGGGCATCCTCCAGTACCAGCCACATCGCGATCCCGAGAACCCGAACGTGTTCTTCTTCTACGAGCAGTACGCCGACAAGGCTGCCTACGACTCGCACGTGGAGTCCGAGCACATGCAGGCCCACGGGTTCGGCGACGCGATCCCGAGGCTGGAGTCGCGGCAGCGCGCCTTCTACGAGACGTGGGATCTCTAAGCGTCAGAAGACGCCGTGCTTGTCCCACACCCCGCGGACGCCCATACCGCCGAGCAGGTCGGCGCGGGCGTCCGCCTCGAGGCGTGACTTGACGCGCACCGCCTCGAGGACGTCGTCGATCCGGTCGCCCGGCACGACGACGATCCCGTCGACGTCGGCGACGACGTAGTCGCCCGGGCTGACCCGAATACCGCCGCAGACCGTCTCCATGTTCCACTCGGTCACTTCGGCCCGTCCGAGCGTGTCGAGCGGCGAGTACCCGCGGGCGAAGACGGGAAAGCCGAGCGCCTCGATCTGCGCAGCGTCGCGAATCAGCCCGTCCACGATCGCGCCGCGGGCGCCACGGCCGAGCGCCGCACACGAGAAGAGCTCGCCCCAGACCGCCGCGCGGGCGCCGGCTTCGAGGGCGTACAGCGGCACGTCCCCGCGCGAGAGCGCGTCAAGCGCGGCCATCTCGCCGTCGTAGGGCTCTTCCGGAATCGAGTCGCTCGCCTCGACGCGGACCGGCACGATCCTGCCGGCGAGCCGTGCTCCCGACCACGCGGGCCGGATCGCCGGATCGAGAACCTGGTCGCGGTGGCCCATGCCGTCGAGGGCGTCCGCGACGATCGCCGAGGTGGCGGCGGCGAGGGTGTCGATTCCGTCCAGAGGGTCGTCGCTCATCGCGTGTCCGGGAGCCGGGTGAGCCGTGGCGGGAAAGCTTATTCGCTCGGGGTGCGCCGGCGAACGAGGACGAGGGAACAACACGGTGCGGCGGGTGTCCTTCGACCTGCGAGACTCACCGGCCGTGACCAGTCGCCGCACCGGTCTCTTGCTCGCGCTCTTTCTCGGGGCCGTTGCGCTCCGTCCCCAGATCGTGGGCATCGGCCCGTTGCTCCCGGAGATCCAGGACGACCTCGACATGTCGCACGCGGCCGCGGGGCTGCTCGGGACGATCCCGGTGCTCTGCATGGGAGCCTTCGCGCCGCCGGCGCCCTACCTGTCGGGTCGCGCCGGGACGAGGCTCGCGATCGCGCTCAGCCTCGCGCTCATCGGCTTCTTCGGGCTCGCGCGGGCCGGAGCCCCGGGACCCGTCTTGCTCATCCTGCTCACGCTTCCGCTCGGCGTGGGGATCGGCTTTGCCGGTGCGATCATGCCGGTCGCGGTCAAGGAGCGGTTCCCCGATCGCCCTGCCTTCTCGACGGGCGTCTACACGACCGGAATCAACGTCGGTTCTGCGCTCGCGCTCCGCGCTCGCCGTACCGCTCGCGGCGCTGACGGGCGGCTGGCGCGGGGCGCTGATCGCGTTCTCGGCCGTCACGGTCGGGCTGCTCGCGCTCTGGGTGTTCCAGACGCGCCGGGAGCCCCACCATGAGCGGACCGAGTTCCGGCCGCCGCGGCTCCCGCTCCGCAGCCCGACGGCCTGGACGCTCGTGGCCGTCTTCGCGCTCCTCGGCACCGGCTACTACGGGCTGAACGCCTGGCTCCCCGACTCGTACGTGGAGCGGGGCTGGAGCGAGGGCAGCGCGGGAGCCTTGCTCGCGGTCTTGAACATCGCTGCGATCCCGGCCGGATTTGCGGTCTCGTGGCTCGCCGACCGACACGGCTCACGCCGCTTCTACCTCGTGAGCGGCGCCGCGACCCAGCTCGTGTGCCTCTTCGGAATCATCGTCCTCCCCGATGCGGGATGGCTCTGGGTGACGGCCTACGGGGCGGTGAACGGCGTCATGTTCGCCCTCGTCATGACGCTTCCGCTCGACGTCGCAGCGACGCCGGCCGGCGTGGGTGCGGTCGCCGGCCTGATGCTCGGCGCCGGCTACTGCCTCGCCGCACTCGCACCGCTCGTCCTGGGCGTGGCCAGGGACGCCACCGGCAGCTTCACGACGGCGCTCTGGATCATCGCCGGCACGGCGGCGCTGCTCCTCGCGCTCTGCACGACGCTCAGCCGCGAGCGCCTTCGCCGGGGCGTGGCCGAGCAGCCGGCTCCGGTCTAGCTCGTCTCCTCGCGGCGGCGGAAGTGCTCGACCGTCTCGCGCACAGCCTCCGCGAGCGGCGTCACGTGCACCGGGCCGACGATCTCGGCCAGGCGACCGGTCGCGAGCTCCTCCGGAAGAGGCAACCGGGTGTCCGCGTGGGTGATCCTTCCGGCCGCTGCCGGGAGCGGCCGCCTCGATCGCGGCGATGACCTCGTCCATGTCCGCGAGCGAGCCGGGCATGTTGCAGACGGCTGCGCCCTCGTGGCCCGACCGGCTCATCGCAACGAGTGCCCGGGCGACGTCGGCGGTGTAGTTGAAGAGGAGCCGTCCGCCGTAGTCGATGTGGTAGCCGTCGCCACGGGCCGCAGCAGCCATCGCCGTGGGTCGGCTCGGCCGTGACTCCCTGGTCACGCGCCGGTCCGAACACGTTGTACGGACGGAGCCCGAGGGACGGGACGCCCTCGTCCTGCCAGTAGATGCGGGCGCTTCCCTCGTTCGCCTGCTTGTAGACGCCGTAGTGCGTCGCAGGATGGGCATCCGCCTGCTCGTCGTGCTCGGCCCGACCGGCGTCGGCAGGACCGAAGAGCGCGGCCGAGCTCGCGAACACGATCGGAGCCGTGATCCGCTCTCGGCGTGCCTTCACGGCCTCGAAGACGTTCACCGTCCCGACCACGTTCACGGCGGCGCCGAGCGACGGGTCGGCACGGCAGAACGGGATCTGGAGGGCGGCGAGGTGGATGACGTGGGTGATCTCGCGATCGTCGAGGACGCGCTCGAGCTCGGCCCGGGCGGTGATGTCGCCCTGGACGAGCGAGACACGGCTTACCGCCGTCTCATCCATGATCTCGTGGAGCCGACGTGCGTCCGTGCCGAGGTCGAGGCCCACGACCTCCGCGTCCTCGGCGACGAGCACCCGTGCCGTCCAGGCGCCGAGGCAGCCGAGGACGCCCGTGACGAGGAAGCGCTCGCTCAATAGACCGCTCGGCCGCCGGAGAGGTCGAAGCAGGCGCCGGTGGTGAAGTCCGTGTCCTCGCTCGCCAGGAAGCACGCGAGGCTTGCGACCTCCTCGGCGCGGCCCAGCCGGCCGAGCGGAATCTTCGAGACCATGTAGTCGATGTGCTCCTGTGACATGTCGCCGAGCATCGGCGTCTCGACGACGGCCGGCGCGATCGAGCTGACACGGATGCCCGTGTCGACGAGATCCTTGCCGATCGCCTTCGTCATCGCGATGACCGCTGCCTTGCTCGCCGAGTAGGCGGCGGCCATCGGGTTGCCCTCCTTGCCCGCGACGGAGGCGATGTTGACGATGCGCCCGTACCCGCGTTCCGTCATCCCCGGGACGACGGCGCGATTGCAGTAGAAGACGCCGTGGCAGTTGACGGCGAAGACGCGCTCCCACTCGGCGTCCGCGACCTCGGTCGTCCGCAGCGAGTCGCCGCTCACTCCCGCGCAGCAGACCAGTACGTCCACGCGTCCGAAGCTCTCCTCGACGCGGGCAACGGCAGCGTCGACCTCCTCGGAGCGCGCGACGTTCGCAGTTACCGAGACAGCATTCGCGCCGAGCTCGGCCGCCGCCGCCTCCACCGCGTCGGCGCGAAGGTCGAGCACCGCAACCCGACCGCCGCTCTCGAGCACGCGCGCGGCCACCGCACGGCCGATTCCGCTCGCTCCACCCGTGACGAGCGCGACGCGCCCGCTGAAGTCGTAGGTGATCATGGACGGCTTATCTATCAGACGCGCGCTCACGGAGCCGTCAGAAGCCACCGATACTCTCTTCGCAACCCGTCGAGCGAGCGCATGGAGGGAACTCGCATGAGTGAGTACACGCCCCCGACCGAGCCGGAGCAACCACCCGAGCCTCCGGCGCCTGCCGCGCAACCGGCGTCGAACGACGGACGCCCTATCGGCGAGACCCGTTCCGTGGGGCTTTCGATCCTGTGGGCGATCTTGACGCTCGGGATCTACACGTACATCTGGGTCTTCAAGACGCACCGGCGAGATGCACGAGCACACCGGCAGCGGCGTCGGCGGCTGGCTCGGGTTCATCATCTACTTCGTCTTCGCTCCGATCACCTGGTTCCTCGTTCCCGCCGAGATCAAGGACATGTACGAGCACGACGGACGAGAGTCGCCCGTCGGACCCTGGCGCGGGCTCTGGGTCCTGTTGCCGATCATCGGCGCCTTCTTCTGGTTCATCCCGGTGCAGAACGCGCTGAACGACTACTGGATGTCCAAGGGGGCGCCGGCGCCGTGAGCGTGCCCGTCGGGGGCGTCAGCCTGCACGCGGGCCGATCGGGAAGTACCAGGTCGGTGCCGCTCTCGATCGTCTGGGCCATCCTGACGCTCGGGATCTACTCGTTCATCTGGGTATTCCGGACGCACAAGGAGATCCAGGAGTATTCAGGCGAAGGGCGTCGGCGGCTGGCTCGGGCTCGTGATCTGGATCATCTTCACGGTGACGTCGGCCTCGCCGGCGTGGTGACCTGGTTCATCATTCCTTCCGAGATCAAGACGATGATGGAGGCCGAGGGCGAAGAGTCCTCGATCAGCGGAACCACCGGGCTCTGGTGGCTCGGCAGCTGGCTGATCTTCGGCTGGTTCGTGTGGTTCATCAAGGTGCAGGGCCAGCTGAACCGCTTCTGGATCTCGAAGGGGGCCCCGGCACCGTAGAAGTACACTCCCGGGCGTGACTGCCACACAGCGGCAGGCCGGGACGCGCCGTCCACCGCTCGCGGACGGCGCGCTTCTCCGCGAGCAGGCCTACGTCGACGGAGCCTGGGTCGACGCGGCGTCGGGCGAGACCTTCCCGGTCCTCGATCCGGCCACGGGCGGCACGATCGCCTCCGTTCCGCGAATGGGCGCCGACGACGCGCGCCGTGCCGTCGCCGCCGCCGAGCGCGCGTACCCGGCGTGGCGGGCGCTCCTTGCCAAGGAGCGCGCGGCGATCCTGCGTCGCTTCGCCGACCTGATGGTGGAGCACGCAGAGGATCTCGCCGTATTGATGGTGCTCGAGCAGGGAAAGCCGCTCGCGGAGGCCCGTGCCGAGATCCACTACGCGGCCTCGTTCCTCGAGTGGTTCGGCGAGGAAGCGAAACGGGTGTACGGCGACACGATCCCGCCGCCGCTCCCTGACCGGCGCATCGTCGTCCTCAAGCAACCGGTGGGCGTCACCGCCGGGATCACGCCGTGGAACTTCCCGTCGGCGATGGTCACCCGCAAGGCGGCTCCCGCGCTGGCCGCGGGCTGCACGATGGTGCTCAAGCCGGCCGAGCAGACGCCGCTCTCGGCGCTTGCGCTCTGCGACCTGGCCGAACGGGCCGGGCTCCCTCCGGGCGTCCTCAACGTCGTCACGACCGACGCCGACGGCGCGCCCGACATCGGCGGAGAGCTCACGTCGAACCCCGTCGTCCGCAAGCTCGGCTTCACCGGCTCGACGGCCGTGGGCAAGCTGCTGATGGAGCAGTGCGCGCGGCAGGTGAAGAAGGTGTCGCTCGAGCTCGGGGGTAACGCGCCGTTCATCGTCTTCGAGGACGCCGATCTCGACGAGGCGGTCGCCGGGGCGCTCTTCTGCAAGTTCCGAAACTCGGGCCAGACGTGCATCTCCGCCAACCGGATCCTCGTCCAGGACGGCGTCTACGACGACTTCGCCGCGCGGCTCGCCGCGGCGGCAGAGGGCCTCGAGGTGGCGCAGGGTCTCGAGGCCGGCGCCCAGATCGGCCCGCTGATCGACGAGCAGGGATTCGCGAAGGTGCAGCGCCACGTCGACGACGCCACCGCACGTGGTGCCGAGGTGCTCGTCGGCGGTGGCGCGCACGCGCTGGGTGGGACGTTCTTCGAGCCGACGGTGCTGACCGGCGTGACGAAGGACATGGCGATGTCCTGCGACGAGACATTCGGCCCGGTCGCCGGGCTCATGCGCTTCGCCGGCGAGGAGGAGGCGGTGGCTGCCGCGAACGACACGCCGTACGGGCTCGCGGGCTACTTCTACGCCCGGGACGTCGGTCGGATCTGGCGGGTGGCCGAGGCGCTCGAGACCGGCATCGTCGGCGTCAACACCGGCTTCATCTCGACCGAGGTCGCGCCCTTCGGCGGCGTCAAGGAGTCCGGAATCGGCCGCGAGGGCTCCTCCTACGGAATCGACGAATGGCTCGAGCTGAAGTACCTCGCGCTGGGTGGGATCACGTGATCGTCGAGGAGCGGATCTACACGCTCGAGGTCGGGAAGGTGCCCGAGTACCTTCGCCTCTACGAAGCGGAGGGCCTGGCGATCCAGCGTCCGATCCTCGGGAACCTGATCGGGTACTTCTCGAGCGAGATCGGAGACCTGAACCTCATCGTCCACATGTGGGGCTACGACAGCTTCGAGGAGCGGACGCGCCGCCGCTCCGAGCTGCTCGGGAACGAGGACTGGCAGGCGTACGTCGAGAAGGTGAGGCCGTTCATCCTCACGCAGGAGAACCGGATCCTGATCCCGGCGCCGTTCTCTCCCATCCGCTGACGGATGCCCGTCCTCGACGGCAAGGTCGCGATCGTCACCGGCGGCGCGCAGGGCATCGGGAACGCGATCGCGCACGGCCTCGCCGCGGAGGGCGCGCAGGTGGTCGTCGCCGACCTGCAGGGTGCCGACGACGCAGCGCGGAAGCTCCCGGAGGGCGTGGGGATCACGGCCGACGTCGCCTCGGAGGACGATGTCTCCCGGCTGGTCTCGGAGTCGGTCGAGCGCTGCGGCCGGATCGACGTCCTCGTCAACAACGCGGGCCTCTACGCGTCGCTCGCCGATGCGTCCCTTCGAGGAGATCCCGCTCGAGGAATGGCGCCGGGTCATGGACGTGAACGTCGCCAGCATGTTCCTCACCTGCCGCGCGGCCGTGCCGGTCATGCGCGCCCAGGGCGGCGGGAAGATCGTCAACATCTCGTCGGGCACGCCGTTCCGCGGCGTCCCCTTCCTCCTCCACTACGTGACGAGCAAGGGCGCGATCGTCGCGTTCACCCGCGCGCTCGCGAAAGAGCTCGGAAAGGACAACGTCCACGTGAACTGCGTCGCGCCCGGCTTCACGCTGTCCGAAGGGGTACAAGCAGCACCCGGAGGTGGTGGAGAAGCTGCGCGACGTCTCGGTTGCGGCGCGGACGATCCAGCGCGACCAGCTTCCCGAGGACGTCGTCGGGGCCGCCGTCTTCTTCTCCGGCCCCGGCTCCGACTTCATCACCGGCCAGACGATCGTGATCGACGGCGGCCAGACCTTCCATTGAGCCGATGAGGTTCGTGCTGTGGCACCGGCCGGACGGTGCCGAGACGGCCGGCGGGGCCCGCGTCGTCTACGACGTCGGGCGGGACGAGGCGTTCTTCGGCTCCGCCCGGGTGGACGGCCCGGTCCTCGTCTGGGAGCTCGGCGGTGACGCTCGACGGCGCCCTGCTCTCCGCCGAGATCGAGCTCGACCTGTCGCACCAGTGGCTCGTCCGCTGCGATCGCGTCGACTTCCCTCCGGGCGGGGTCGCCTACCGGCACACGCACCCCGGCCCGGGCATCCGCTGCCTGCTCCGAGGCACGATCCGGATCGAGACGGAGGGACGGACGACGGCCTACGGGCCGCTCGAATCGTGGTTCGAGTCGGGGCCCGAGCCGGTCCTCGCCGAGGCGTCGGCGACCGAGCAGACGGCGTTCGTGCGCGTCATGGTGCTCCCGCGCGAGTGGGAGGGGAGGCGCACGATCGCCTACGTCGATCCGGCGGACGCGGAGAAGCCGAAGACGCAGCGGGCGTCGATCCTCCTCGAGCGGGCGATCGAGCTGCCGTGAGCCGCAGCGGCGGGCAGATCCTCGTCGACCAGCTCCGTCTCCACGGGGCCGACACGGTCTTCTGCGTCCCGGGCGAAAGCTATATCGCGGCGCTCGACGCCCTCCGGGAAGCGCGCGACGCGATCAGGCTGATCACCTGTCGCCAGGAGGGCGGCGCCGCGAACATGGCCGAGGCCTACGGCAAGCTCACCGGCCGGCCTGGTCTCTGCTTCGTCACGCGAGGCCCCGGCGCGACGAATGCGTCGGTCGGCGTCCACACGGCGTTCCAGGACTCGACGCCGATGATCCTGCTCATGGGCCAGGTCGCCCGCGGCGCCCGTGGCCGTGAGGCGTTCCAGGAGGTGGACGTCGACCGGATCTTCGACGGTCAGTCCAAATGGGCGGCCGAGATCGACGACCCCGTTCGCATCCCCGAGCTCCTCGCGCGGGCCTTCTCGGTCGCCACGTCGGGCCGGCCCGGACCGGTCGTCCTGGCGCTTCCGGAAGACATGCTCGTGGAGCGGTGCGACGTCGACGACGCAGCGCCGTACCGGGCGGTGCAGGCGTATCCCGGCTCCGATGACCTCGCCCGGCTGCGCGAGCTGCTCGCCCGTGCGGAGCGCCCGCTCGCGATCGTCGGCGGCGGCGGCTGGACGGAGCAAGCGTCCGCCGACCTGCTCGCGTTCGTCGAGGCGAACGGCCTGCCGACAGGCGCTTCCTTCCGCTGCCAGGACTACCTCGACAACCGCTCGTCCTGCTACGTCGGGGACGTCGGGCTGGCGATCAACCCGGCGCTCGCGCAGCGCGTACGCGAAGCCGACCTCCTGCTCGCGCTCGGCACCCGCCTCGGCGAGTCCACGACCTCGGGCTACACGCTGGTCGAGGCTCCCAGGCCGCGCCAGCGGCTCGTGCACGCGCATCCGGGCATCGAGGAGCTCGGCCGCGTCTACCAGGCCGAGCTGGCGATCGTCTCCGGCCTCCCTGAGCTCTGCGCGGCACTCCGGCGACTCGAGCCCGTCGACGGCGGACGCTGGGCGGGGTGGGCGGCCGACGGCCGCGCCGACTTCCTGGCGCACTCGTCGCCGCTTCCGTCACCGGGCCCGGTCAACGTCTCCGAGGTCGTCGGCTACCTGTCCGAGCGCCTGCCGGACGACGCGATCCTCACGAACGGCGCCGGCAACTTCACGGTCTGGGCGCACCGCTTCTACCGGTTCCGGCGCTATCGGACGCAACTGGCCCCGACGAGCGGGGCGATGGGCTACGGGGTGCCGGCCGCGGTCGCGGCCAGGGTCGTTCACCCCGGCCGGGTCGTCGTCTGCCTGTCAGGCGACGGCGACTTCCTGATGAACGGCCAGGAGCTGGCGACGGCGATCCACTACGAGCTGCCGATCGTCGTCGTCCTCGTGAACAACGGCATGTACGGAACCATCCGGATGCACCAGGAGCGCCAGTTCCCCGGGCGTCCGTACGGAACCGATCTCGTCAATCCGGACTTCGCCGCCTACGCCCGCGCATTCGGGGCCCACGGCGAGGTCGTCGAGCGAACCGAGGACTTCCCGCCGGCGTTCGAGCGCTCGCTCGCGACCGGGCAGCCGGCCTTGATCGAGCTTCGGGTCGACCCCGAGGCGATCACGCCTCGGGCGTCACTGACCGAGATCCGCGAACAGGCAGAGAGGAGCCACGAATGACCAGCACGCTGATCAGAGGCGCGCGCGTCCTGACGATGGACGAGGATCTCGGGACGATCCCGGACGGCGACGTGCTCATCGAGGGCAACCGGATCGCCGCGGTCGGCGCCGATCTCGACGCGACGGGGGCCGACGTGATCGACGGCGCCGACACCGTCTGCCTGCCCGGGTTCGTGGACACGCACCGGCACATGTGGGGGGCGATGCTCCGCGGTTGTGCCTGCTACGGGGACCTCGGGCAGTACTTCCACGACGTCGTCTTCACCTACGGCGCGAACTTCACCGCGGACGACACGTACACGTCGATCCGTCTCGGGCTCGCCGAGTCGGTCGACGCGGGCATCACGACGATGCATGCCTGGGAGCACAACCTGCAGACGCGCGACCACGCGCGGGCCGCGATCCAGGCGATGCGCGACTCCGGCCTACGCGGCCGCTTCTCGTACGGCCCGTCGAGTGACCCGGCGGCCGGGAGCTCGTTCGCGCAGGGATCGGAGACGATCGACCTCGAGCACGTGCTGGAGCTGAAGCACGGCGAGTTTGCGCGGGAGCACGACCTCCTCCGCCTCGGCATCGCCTGCCGCGGGGTCGAGTTCTCGAAGCCCGAGATCTGGCAGACGGAGTACGCGTGGGCCCGCGAGCAGGGTCTTCCGTTCACGACCCATACGACCTTCACGAGGCCCGACCCCGAGCAACCGCGCGCGATCCTCGCGTACCGCGACGCGGGCTACCTCGGCGCCGACCATCTCCTGGTCCACGCCGTCCACGCGAACGAGGAGGAGATCGCCGTGCTCGCCGAGACCGGCACGCCGGTCTCCGTCTCGATCTGGTCGGAGCTTCGGTGTGGCATGGGGATCCCGCCCGTGGTCGAGATGATGCGTGCCGGGGTGCCGGTGAACCTGTCCCTAGACACGATGGCCGCCTCCGACAACTCGGACATGTTCGCCGGCATGCGGGCGCAAATGTGCGTCGAGCGAGGCCGGCACGAGGACGCGACCTGCTACCAGCCCGACCAGGTCCTCCGCCAAGCGACGATCGACGGTGCGAAGGCTCTCGGCCTCGGCGACGTGACCGGGTCACTCGCCCCGGGCAAGCGGGCAGACGTGATCCTGGTCCGGACAGACGAGCTCAACATCGGGCCGCTGAACGTTCCGGACGGGCAGCTCGTCCTCGCCGCCCAGCCGCGGAACGTCGATTCGGTCTGGATCGACGGCGTGGCGCGGAAGCGGAACGGGGAGCTGATCGGGGTCAACGGGCGCGAGCTCGTCGCGAACGCGCGCGAGGCGGTGGCCGGGCTCGGCTCGCGCATCGGCCGGCCCGTCACCTGACGGCGTCTTCGGCATCCCGCAGCGAGGCGGTCGGCCGCGCGTCGAGTAGGCGGACGCGTCCCGACGCTCGACGCGGGGTCAGACCCCTCGAACAGGCGTCACGAAGTCTTCGCAAGGGCGTGCGCGAATCGGCACACTTGCTGTCCCGAAGGGACGGTGAGCGCCGGCGTCGACCCCGACCCTGGACGGCCTGGCGGCCTCGCTCGCTGTGGGAGGTTCGCGCGTCTTTGGCGCGAATCAGCGCGTGCGACCGGGCGCGACGGCCCGGACGCAGCTCAGCGCTCGACGTGCTGCGAGCCGCCGTCCGGGCCGAGCACGAGGTCGCGCTCGTAGTCGGGGACGTGGTCGAGCGGCACGGGCGACAGCGCCTCGAAGAACGTGACGCCCGCCGGCGAGTGGAGCTCATGCTCGAGGCCGCGGTTCACGACGACGACGTCGCCGGTTCGCAGCGTCTGCCACTCCCCCTCAATCGCCATGTCGACCGACCCGTCGACGATGACCATGACCTGCTCGGTGTCGGCATGCGCATGGAGGGGAACGCGCTTGCCCGGCTCGTACGTGACCTTGCAGAGGAGGACTTGCTCGCCGCCGATCGCGTTCAGCGTGACGCCGTCGACGAACTCGTGCGGCTCGACGCCGTTCCAGGTCCGGAAGGGCGTCGCCCGCGGTCGTGCCTCAGCCATCGATCTCGAACCTGACCGATCCGTTGCCGACGGTGTTCACGGAGATGTCCTCGTCGAAGATGACGCGCCTGCCGTCGGTGCGGCTCTCGGGCTTGCCCTCGGCCTTCGCGTCGAGCGCGCGCAGCACCCGCTCGGGCGTCACGGGCAGCTCCGTGATCCAGACGCCGATCGCGTCGTAGATCGCAGTGACGATCGCCGGTGACTGGGCGTTGTTCGCCATCTCGCCGATCGCCTTGGCCCCGAACGGCCCGTCGTGTGACGGGTTCTCGAGGATCACGGGAACGATCTCGGGCAGCTCCTCGATGCCGGGGGCGAGGTAGGCGCCGTACTCGCCGCCCCGGTGGTCGACCGACGGGTAGTACGGGTAGGCGCTCTCGAGCAGGCCGAGCCCGAGGCCCATCATCGCGCCGCCGTGGATCTGGCCTTCGACGAGCGTCGGGTTGATCGCCCGGCCGACGTCGTAGGCCTCGATCAGTTTCAGGACCCGAACTTCCCCGGTCTCGTCGTCGACCTCGACCTCGGCGACGGAGGCCGCGTACGAGATCGCCGAATGGGGGTCGAGGTCGACGGCACCTGTCTCGGGATCGAGTGTGGCGAAGGGTTTGAGCGCAGCCCCGGTGCCGGTGATCAGCTCGCCCTCGACCCAGGTGGCGACGGCGGCGACGTCGTTGACGCCGATGTTCCGGTCGGGCGCCCCCTTGACGGTGACGACGCCGTCGGTGATCTCCAGATCCGCTGCGTCGGCCTCGAGCTGGCGGGAGGCGATGTCGAGCACGCGCTCCCGCGCCTTCTCGGCGGCGTAGCGAACCGCGTTGCCGCCGATGAACGTCCCGCGGGAGGCGAAGGTGCCGGTACAGACCGGAGACGAGTCGGTGTTCGTGTTGTCCATCGTCACCCAGTCGTACGGCACGCCGAGCGTGTCCGCGACGATCTGGGTGTGCACGGTCCTCGATCCCTGCCCGATGTCGACCGTCCCGGCGAACACGTCGACGCGTCCGTCCGGCTTCAGCTTCACCCAGGCCTGACTCGGGTCACCGTTCTGGTTCATCCCGGTCGGGTACTCGATCGACGAGAGGCCGCGTCCGCGGTGCTTGGCCATCAGTCGCTCCCTCCGTTCAGAACCTGTTGCGCGGCCAGGTGCTCCGGCAGGAGGTCGCCTTCGCGCGGGCTGCTCGTCATCGCCCGCAGCCCGGCGGCGAGCTCGACGCCGGCAGCCTCGGCGACCGCCTGGATCACCGGCACGGTCGAGGGATCGCCGAGGACGACCGTGTTCGGGGTGGTGTCCCCGATGCGGTTCCCGTTCTTCAGGCGCAGCTCGTAGGGATCCATGTCCAGCACCTTCGCGATCCGGCTCATATGGGTCTCGACCGCGAACGACACCGACGTGACGCCGAAGCCGCGCATGGCCGTCGTCGGCACGCGATTCGTGAAGACGACGTAGCCGTCGAAGTGGACGTTCGGCACGGTGTACGCGCCGACGTGGTGGAACGAGTGCTTGGTCAGGCCGTAGGGGGAGAAACGCGCGTAGGCGCCCGAGTCGTGGATCGTCAGCGTCTTCCGGCCGAGGATCCAGCCGTCCTTCGTGAGCGCGTCCGCGATCTCGATGTGCCAGGCGGCGCGTGTCGACGAGCAGAGGAACTCCTCCTCGCGTGTGAAGCGCCACTTCACGGGAAGCCCTGACTTGAGCGCAAGCAGCGCAGTCAGCGTCTCGGTCGCCGTGTCCACCTTGCCCCCGAAGCCGCCGCCGACGGTACCGCCCACGAGCTTGAGCCTGTTCAGCGGAACCTGAAGGTGCGCCGCGACGACTCCGAGCGAGAAGTACATGGCCTGCGTGCAGGAGTAGATCGTCAGCCGGCCGTCCGGCTCCGGGACGCTGAGCGAGATCTGGGTCTCGAGCGGCGAATGCTCGATCGCGGCCGGCCGATAGACACCCTGCACGATCACGTCGGCCTGGTCGAAGGCCGAGTCGACGTCGCCCTTGCGGATCTGGCGGCGGTCCATGTCGTTCTCGAAGTGCGGGTACCAGTTGCCCCAGGGGTGGATCTGCGGCGCGTCCGGATCGAACGCCTTGCGGACGTCGAGGAGTGGTTCCTGCTCCTCGAGGTTCAGGTCGAGGAGCTCCACGGCCTCGCGGGCCGTGTCCTCGTCCTCCGCGGCCACTACCGCGATCGGCTGCCCCTTGAAGCGAACCTCGTCCACTGCGAGGAGCGGCTCGTCGGCGGGTACGCCGAGGGCTTCGAGGTGCCCGTAGACGTTCTTCGGGACGTCCTCGTGCGTGACGATCGCCCGGACGCCTGGATGCTGCTCGGCCTTGCTGGTGTCCAGCCCGAGAATCCGACCGCGGTGAATCGGCGAACGGAGCGCCTTCGCCCACAGCATCCCGGGGACGCGGACGTCGTCGACGTACCGGGTGCGGCCGGTTACGTGGGCGACGCCGTCGTAGCGTGGAAGACGAGCGCCGACTGCCTTCATGCGGGGGCTCCTCTGATCTCGACGTCGGGCTCCTGCTGGTCACGGGGGAGATGGCGGTCGAGGTCGAGCGCCTCGCCGCGGCCGACTCCCTCGACCGCCTCGATGATCTTCACGTAGCCCGTACAGCGGCAGACGTGGCCTGCGAGCGCGCTCTCGATCTCGGCTCTCGACGGGGTCGCGTTCGACCGCAAGAGCGCCTCGGCGGCCATGATCATTCCGGACGTGCAGTAGCCGCACTGGGCGGCGTAGTGGGCGTTGAACGCCGCCTGGACGGGAGACAGCCGCTCCGGCGTTCCCAGGCCTTCCACCGTGACGACCTCCGCGGTGCGGAGCATGCCGACCGGGAGGAGGCACGATCTCCGGGCCTCGCCGTCGACGAGGACGGTGCAGGTACCGCACCCACCCTGCTGGCAGCCCGCCTTGGGGCTCAGGATCCCGAGCTCTTCACGGAGCACGGCGAGCAGCGTCGTGAGCGGCGGGCTCTCGACCTCGTGCTCGAGGCCGTTGACGGTGAGCTTCATGCGGTCTCCTCGAGGTCTTCGATCGCACGTGTCACGAGCGCCGGCAGCACCCGGCGCCGGTACCAGGCGGACGCCAGCGCGTCGTCGCGCGGCTCGACGTCGTCGAGGCCCTTGTGGGCTGCGATCCCGGCCGGTTCGCCGGCCTCGAGCGCCTGCTCGACCGAGCGCAGGCGAACGGCGTGCGGGCCGGCGCCGCAGACCGCGAGCCTCGTGCCGGCGGCGGTGCGGGTCGCGGAGACGGCCATGATCGTGTAGTGCTGGCTGTGGGGTCGATGCACGGACGCGTGGGCGGCGCGCCGTTTCTCGTCCGGGTAGCGGACGTCGAGGACGAGCCTTCCCGCCGGGCCGTTCGCGAGGAACTCCTCGAGATCGTCGGTTCGCTCGCCTCCGGCGCCGATCGAGCGCACACGGGCGCCGAGGGCGAGGAGCGGCGCCTGCAGGTCGCCGCGGGGAGTCTCGGCGCCGGGGCCGGCGCAGAGATTGCCCGCGACGGTGGCCTGGGCGCGGATCTCGGGGTCGGCGACGTATCCTGCCGCCGACGCCAGCGGCTCGTCGCCGCCCGTCAGGTCGGCGACCGGGGTCGTCGCGCCGATGACGACCTCGCCGTCGGCTCGCGTGATACCGGCGAGGCCGCTCTCCGCGAGAAGAAGCACCTTCGTCGGCGTGAGGCGGCCCTCGGTCAGCTGGGGCATCAGGATCGTCCCGCCGCCGACGACGGTCACTCCGTCGCCCTCGCCGAACGCGGCCGCCGTCTCGTCTGGCGAGCGGGGGAGGAGAACCTCCGAAGCCATCAACCTCGTTCCTCTCGTTGGTGGGCCGGGTACGGGTGCGGCGATTCTAACGACGCCCCGGAGCCGCGGGGAATGGTGCGACCGACCGACGCGAGGGAGGGCCTCGCCCTCTCAGTCCCGGGTAACCATCAGCTCTCTCAGCTCGCCGAGCGCCTCGAGCAGCACGGCGATGTCCTCCGGCGTGTTGTAGTAGTGCCAGCCCGTCCGGACGTTCCCGTCACGGCTCGAGACGACGATGCCGCGCCGGGCGAGCTCGCCGACGACCCGCTCGGCGTCGTGCGAACGAATCGCGACCAGCGCGCAACGCTTCCGTGGGTCGGAGGGAGTGGCCGAGACGAAACCCTGCTCTTCGAGACGCTCGACCAGGAGCGCGGTGAGCGTGTCCACCCATCGCTCGATGCTCGCGAGGCCCGCAGCGCGGATCAGTTGGAGGCCGGCCAGGCTGCCGTAGATCGCCGGGAAGGCGGGCGTTCCGCTCTGGAAGCGGGCGGCGCCCGGCGCCTCGACGTGACGGTCGATCTGGAACGCGTCGGGGTCGGCCTGGCCGAACCAGCCCGTGACGGTCGGATGGAGCGTGTCGAGCAGCTCCTCCCGGACGTACAGGAGCCCGACGCCGGCCGAGCCGAGCAGGTACTTCGCCGTTCCGGTGACGAGGACGTCGATCCCGCTCGCCCGGACGTCGAGCCGACGGGTGCCGGTGACGTGGTAATCGTCGACCACGAGCCACGCGCCGACGTCGTGCGCCCGCTCGGCGACCGCGGGCAGGTCGAGGCGATGGCCGTTCTTGTAGCAGCCGTGCGCGACCGAGACCAGGCGGACCCGCTCGTCGAGCACCCGGTCGAAAGCCGTGGGGTCGATCAGGTCGTGCCCGTCCGGGCCGACACGCCGGATCTCGGCTCCGTTCCGAGCCTGGGCGTGCCACAGGTGCGTGACCGACGGGAAGCCGAAGTCGTCGAAGACGACGGCGGGACGGTCCCGCCAGGTGAGGCCCGACGCCACCGCGCCGAGCGCCTGGGTGGCCGAGAAGCAGAGCGCGACCTCGTGGGCTCCGGCACCGATCAGCTCGGCGAAGGCCGCCCGCAGCTCCTCGTGGCGCGGGACGGCGAGATGCCAGGAAGCGCCGTGCTCCTGCCGGTCCTCGAGGTACTGCTCGTGCGCCTGGGCGACGGCGTCGGCGAGCGCGCCCATCGAGTTGCTCGCGAGGTGAATCCGCCGCTCGAAGATCGGGAAGCGCCGGCGGAACTCGAGCACGGCGGCCGGCGGCGTGACGCCGAGCGACGTGTTCACACTGGGCTCGACCTCGATCCCTTCACGATAGTGGACCTCTCGCGGCGCCCAGCGTCGATTCGTGATCGAATATCGATGATGGGATCCAGCGGCTCGACGGCGCAGGCGCTCTGGGCGCCCTCGGGAGGGCACAGGACCCTGGCCGAGAAGGCCTACGCCGCGCTTCACGACGCGATCCTGAGCGGGCAGCTGGCGCCCGGCGAGCGTCTGCGGATCGAGCAGCTGGCCGAGACGCTCGACATGAGCCCGATGCCGATCCGAGAGGCGATCCGCCGGCTCGACGCGGCCGGGCTCGTCGATCTGGCACCGCACAAGGCGACACGCGTCACCGAGCTCTCGCTGACGGATCTTCGTGACGTGTACCAGGCCCGGCTCGCGCTCGAGCCGCTCGCGGTGCAACTGGCGGCGGTCAGGCTGAGCGACGAGGCGGCCGAGACGGCCTCGCGGAGCCTCGCCCGCTACGTCGAGGCCCGGCGGCGTGACGACTCGGCGGAGATCTGGGCGGCCCACACGGCGTTCCACTTCGCGCTCTACGCCGAGTCCGACTCGCGCTGGCTCATCCGGCTGATCACTCCCCTGTGGGAGACGAGCGAGCGCTACCGTCGCGCGTCGCCCGAGGTCCAGCGGAGCCTCAGCGAGCGGCAGGCCGAGCACGAGGCGATCCTCGAGGCCTGTACGCGCCACGAGCCGGAGCGCGCGGCAAGGGCGATGTGGAACCACCTGGCCCTGACCGCGAACCTCCTGGCCGGTGCGATGGGCGGGGACGAGCTCTTCCCGAGGCGATGAACCGCTGCGCCCGCCTTCGGCTTGACCCCCCTCCGGGCAGGTGTTATCAACGATCACCTATCACGATGCGAGTGCGAGGCTGATGCTCCTTCCCCGCGTTGCGTACGCACGGCCGGGCTCCGTCGAGGAGGCGGTGCGCCTGCTCGGCGAGCACGAGAACGCCCGCGCGATCGCCGGGGGTCAGACGCTCGTCAACGTGATGAAGCTCCGCTTCGCGGCCCCGGACGTCGTCGTCGACATCGGCCACGTGCCCGGGCTCGACGGCATCGAGGTTCGTCCCGACGGAACCGTCGTGCTCGGAGCGACGGCCACCTACGACGCCATGGAGCGCGACGAGGCGCTGGCGCAGGTCCGTCCGGTGCTCGGTCGCGTAGCCTCGGTGATCGCCGACCAGCAGGTGCGAAACCGTGGGACGATCGGGGGGAACCTCTGCTCGAACGACCCGACGAACCACTTTCCGCCGCTCGTGGTGGCCCTCGGCGCGTCGATGACGATCCTCGGCGCGAACGGCGAGCGCGAGGTGGGCGCCGACGCCTTCTTCGAGGGCGTCTACCTGACGGCCGTCCAGCCCGGAGAGCTGTTGACGCGAGTCACCTTCCCTCCGCCCTCGCCGGGCGAGGGTGCCGGCTTCGCGTCGCTGACGATCGGCAGAGAGGGCACCGGCATCGTGAACGTCGCCGCCCGGGTCACGGTCAACGGGGCGATCGCCGGCCCGCGCGTGGCGATCGGTTGCGTCGCCGCCGTGCCGGCCCGCGCGAGCGCGATGGAGGCAGCTCTCGAGGGCTCGGCTCCGACCGAGGCGGGCGTCCGGCAAGCGGCGCAGGGTCTCGGCGCCGCGCTCGACCCGCCCTCCGACGTCCACGCATCCGCCGACTACCGCCGTCACCTGGCCGAGGTGATGGCCGTGCGCGCGACGCTCGAGGCGCTCGGGGAGGCGGTGCGGTGACGCCCGAGCCCCTGTTCGAGCGGCGCGTCTCCGTCCGGCTGAACGGCGAGCTCGTCGAGCTCGGCGTCGAGTCGCGGCGCCTGCTCGTCCATTTCATCCGTGACGACTGCGGCCTGACCGGAACGCACATCGGCTGCGATACGGGGAACTGCGGCGCCTGCACCGTCATCCTCGACGGCAAGGCCGTGAAGTCCTGCATGCTGCTGGCCGTCCAGGCCGACGGCTCCACGATCGAGACGGTCGAGTCGCTCGCCGAGGTCGACGGCGAGCTCCACCCGCTGCAGCGCGCGTTCTCCGAGCATCACGCCCTCCAGTGCGGCTACTGCACGCCCGGGATGCTGATGAGCGCGAAGCACCTGCTCGACCGGAACCCCAGCCCGAGCGAGCAGGAGGTGCGCAAGGCGATCCAGGGGAACCTCTGCCGCTGCACCGGCTACGCCGGCATCGTCGAGGCGATTCTCGCCACCGCCGGGGGGCGCTCGTGACGACCACCGCGCCCGAGCGGGTGGAGCTGGAGCGCGGCGCGTACCAGGGCCGGTCGATCCCGCGCAAGGAGGACCGCCGCCTCGTCCAGGGCCAGGGTGTCTTCGTCGACGACGTCCGCCGGCACGGGATGGGCTACGTGCACTTCGTGCGCTCTCCCTACGCCCACGCGAAGATCGTCTCGATCGACGTCTCCGCGGCGCTCGAGCTGCCGGGCGTGTTCGGGACGCTCACCGGCGACGAGGTCGCGATCTCGACCGACCCGTTCTTCCAGATCACGACCGCGCCCGGCTCGAACGTGCGTGACTACGCGCTCGCCGTGGGGAAGGTTCGCTACGCCGGCGAGGCCGTCGTCGCCGTCGCAGCCGCCACGCGGGAGCTCGCCCGGGACGCCGCCGACCTCGTCGAGGTCGACTACGACCCGCTGCCCGTCGTCGTCGACGCCCGGGTCACCCTCGACGAGGACGCTCCCGTCCTGCACGAGGAGGTCGGCTCGAACCTCTCGTGGACCGGCGTCTACGAGTGGGGCGACCTCGACGCCGCCTTCGCCGAGGCCGACCACGTGGTGCGGATCGAGGAGCTCCACTTCAACCGGTTCAACTCGACGCCGATCGAGTGCGACGGCGCGCTCGTCGAGTACAACCGCGGCACGGGCCAGTGGACGATCCACGCGAACAACCAGTTCCCCGGCTTCGCGGCGATCATGATGGGCCCCGCCCTGCGTGTCGGGCTCGACAGGCTGCGCTTCGTCACCCAGGACATCGGCGGCGGCTTCGGGAACAAGATCACCTCGCATCCGCAGCTCGTCGCGCTCTGCCTGCTCGCCCGGAAGCTCGGGCGGCCGGTGCAGTGGACGGAGTGGCGGACGGACTTCCACCAGTCGATGTCGCACGGGAACGAGCGCTGGTTCCAGGACGTCGAAGTGGCCGTCAAGGCGGACGGCACGCTGCTCGGGTTCCGGTGCAAGGCGCTCGACGACGCGGGCGCGTTCCTCCGCTACGAGCCCCTCGGGGGCGTGATCTGGGCCCAGGTGACCCCGGGCCTGTACCGCTGGCGGAACATCCGCGTCGACTTCACGCAGGTGATGACGAACAAGGCGCCCGTCTCGCCGAACCGTGGCTACTCGCGCATGCAGCACCTCTGGCTGACGGAGCGCATCGTCGACATCGTCGCGCACGAGCTCGAGCTGGACCCGGTCGAGGTGCGCAAGCGCAACTACATCCGCGCCGACGAGATGCCCTACACGACGCCGAACGGCTGCGTCTACGACTCCGGGGACTACGCCCGCTGTCTCGACCTCGCCCTCGAGCTCGTGGACCACGGCGGCGTCGCAGCCCGCCGCGCGGACGCCGAGGCGCGCGGGAAGCTGCTCGGGTTGGGCATCGGGTCGACCCTCGACTCGGGGACCAACAACTTCGGGCAGTCCCGCCTCCTCAACCCCGAGCTCCAGTTCTCGGGCAACAACGAGGTCGCCTCGGTCAAGCTCGACATCTTCGGGGAGGTCGTCGTCACGCTCGGGACGACGCCGCAGGGCCAGGGGCACGAGACGACCGCCTCCCAGGTCGTAGCGGACATCATCGGGTGCTCTCCCGACGACGTGAACGTCCGGCCGGGCCACGACAGCTACTGGAACTCGCACGCGGGCTTCTCGGGCACGTACGCCAGCCAGTTCGCCGTCACCGGGCTGGGCGCGGTCAAGGGCGCCGCCGACCAGCTCGCCGAGCAGATGCGGCGCCTCGCCGCGATCGTCCTCGGCACGACCCCGGACCAGATCGTCCTCGAGGAGTCGCTGGCCAAGCGCGCCGACAACCCCGAGGCGGCGCTCCCCTTCATGGCGCTCGGCGCGATCGTCAACGCGAACAACGCGGGGCTGCCGCCCGAGACCGAGGACATCACGATGAACTGCCGCTTCGTCTACCGGCCTCCGTTCGAGGTGCCGGACGTGGAGCGCAAGTACGGAAACCTGACGCTGACCTACGCGACGCAGATCCATGCCTGCGTCGTCGAGATCGACCGGGAGACAGGCGAGGTCGAGGTCGTCGACTACGCGGCTGTCGACGACTGCGGCACGCGCATCAACCCGAAGATCGTCGAGGGCCAGGTGCTCGGCGCCACGGTGCACGGCATCGGCGCAGCGCTGTGGGAGGTCTACGCCTACGACGAGAACGGGAGCCTGCTGACGGCGAACTTCTACGACTATCACGTGCCTCACGCGCTCGATCTGCCCGAGCTGAAGACCGCCTCGATCGAGAGCCCGTCGCCGTTCACGCCGCTGGGAGCGAAGGGCATGGGCGAGGGCGGCGGAGCGTCGATCCACGCCATCTGCGCGGCCATCCAGGATGCGCTGCGGGGAGCCGGCGGAGGGATCGTGACCGACTCGCACAATCCGCCCGAGCGGGTCTACCGGCTCCTCGAGCAGCCGGACGAGAGCCGCAGCCGCGTCACCGTCACGCCGCGATGAAGGTCGAGGGGACGAAGCTCCTCGACGCGCCGCGCGAAGCGGTCTGGGCGGTGCTCATGGACCCGGAGCGGCTCGCGAAGCTGCTCCCCGGCGTCGAGGGCTTCGAGGTGGAGGACGACACGCACTGGGCGGCCAAGGTCCGCGTGCCGCTCGGGATGGGCGGGCTGAAGCTCGGCTTCGCCTTCGAGAAGCTCGACGAGCGGCCGCCCGAGCACGCCGCGCTGCGGGCGAAGGGCAAGGGCGTCGGCGCGGTGGTGTCGATGGAGACCCACTTCGAGCTCCACGACGCCGACGGGCGCACGTCGATGGACTGGGTCGCCGACGTGAACGTGCTGGGCCAGGTCGGCTCGATGGGCCAGCGGGTGCTTCAACCAATCGTCAACCAGCAGGTCGAGGACGTGCTGGCAGCGCTCGAGCGCGAGGTGAAGGCCGGCCCGACGACCTCGACCGGCTCGTAGCCGATGGCTCCGCCGTTCCGCGTCGGGATCATGCAGCTGACGATGGAGCCGCTCGACGAGATGCTCGCGAGCGCCCGCGTGATGGACGAGGCGGGACTGGACACGATCTGGCTCGCCGAGGCGTACCCGTGGTGGCGAAAACACGGGATGGAAGCGCGCTCGTCCACGGTCGTGTCGGGGTTGATCGCGAAGGAGACGTCGCGGCTGACCGTCGGCTGGGGAATCATCTCGCCGTTCACCCGCCACCCCGTCCAGGTGGCGATGGACGCGCGGGTCGTCCAGGAAGCGGCGGGGCCGGGTCGCTTCATCCTCGGCTTCGGGACCTCGAAGATCTTTCTGAACAACGCCCGCATCCAGGCGAGCCGGACGCTCGGACCGATGCGGGACGCGGTCGAGATCGTCCGGGGTTGCCTGGCGGGGAAGCCGTTCGACTATCAGGGCGAGACGTGGAGCGCCTCGGTGCCGGGCCTCCGGGACGAAGCGGTGACGCCGCGGGAGGTGCCGCCCGTCTACGTGGCGGCGACGGCGCCGAAGATGCAGGCGCTGGCCGGGGAGATCGCCGACGGCTGCCTCACCCCTTCGATCACGACGCCCGCGTTCGTGCGCTACACGCGCGACAACGTCGGAACCGACATCGATATCGGCTGCACCGTCGTCGCCTCCATTGCCGAGGACCGGGACGAGGGGCGGGACGGCGCCCGTGAGATCGCCGGCATGTACCTGGCGAACAAGGTGCAGAACATCAAGGGGGCGGCCGACACGCTGCTCGAGCTCGCCGAGATCGACCCCGAGGAGATCCGGCCGGTCGCGACGGCGATGGACGAGGGCGGTCGGCTCGCCGCGAAGGCAAAGGTGAGCGACTCGATCCTCGACCGCTGCAAGCCGATCGCCGGGATCCCGGCCGATTGCATCGAGGCGATCGAGGAGTACCGGGAGGCGGGCTGCACCCACGTCATGCTCGAGCTCTGGGGCGGGAAGCGCCACGAGCAGATCAGGCTCTTCGGCGAGAAGGTGCTGCCGCAGGTCAGGCCGTGAGCTACTTCGACCCGCACGCTTTCGACGCCTACGAGTCGTCCGGCTGGGAGGCGGTCGCCGACGCCTACCACAGCTTCTGGAGCGCGACGACGTCCCAGGCGATCGACCCGCTGCTCGACGCGGCGGAGGTCGGGAGGGGCATGCGGGTCCTGGACGTCGGGACCGGGCCGGGAGACGCAGCCGCGCGCGCGGCTGCGCGGGGAGCCGAGGCGACGGGAGTCGACGCCTCTGCCGCGATGGTCGCGATCGCGACGGCCCGCCATCCGGCGGCGAGGTTCGTCTGCGCCTCCGTCACGCAGCTGCCGCTTGCCGACGCGTCGTTCGACGCGGCCGTCGGGAACGTCGTCATCCAGCACGTGGGCGAGCCCGAGCGAGCGGCGGCGGAGCTCGCGCGCGTGCTCGCTCTCGGCGGGCGCGTCGCCCTGTCCACGTGGGACGGCCCGGAGCGGTCGCCGTTCTTCGCCGCGATCCTCGCAGCCGTCGCCGACGCGGAGGTGCCTCCTCCGAGCGAGATCCCGCCCGGACCGGCGTTCTTCGAGTTCGCCGACGAGGCGACGTTCGCGGCGCTGCTCGCCGGGGCGGGCTTCGCGGACGTCCACGTCGGCACGGCGACGTTCGAGGTGCCGCTCGACTCCCCCGAGCAGCTCGTCGTCGCGCTCGAGGAAGGAACCGTTCGCACCGGCGCCCTCCTGCGGGCGGCGGACGACGCCCAGCACGAGCGCCTGCGGGAGTCGCTCGCCGGCCGGCTCGAGCCGTGGGCTCGCGGGGACGGCTTCGCGATCCCAGCCGCCGTGAAGATCGCGAGCGGCAGGAAGCCCTCGTGAGCGCGATTCGCGTCGACGGCGACCGCCTCGTCGAGTGGGCGAGCCGGGCGATCGAGACGCCGAGCTTCACCGGCGACGAGGAAGCCATGGCCGAGCTCATGGCCGAGACGTTCGCCGGCATGGGCCTCCGCGTCCAGTGGCAGCAGGTGGAGGATGGCCGGGCGAACGTGCTCGGGATCCGGGAGGGCACGGGCGGCGGCCCGACGCTCATGTTCAACGGGCACACGGACACGTCGTACTCGGGCCGGGAGCCGTGGCTCGCCGGCGTGCCTGGTTTCCAGCCGAGCGCGTTCGTCGAGGACGGCCGGCTGTACGGGCTCGGGATCTCGAACATGAAGGGCGCGCTCGCCTGCTACGTCGAGGCGTTGCGCGCGCTCGCGGAAGCGGACGTCCGCCTCGCGGGCGACGTCATGGTGGCCGCCGTGTGCGGCGAGATCGAGAAGAGCCAGCACGGGGAGGCCCGGGGAGCGCAGTACCGCGGCTACGCGACGGGCAGCCGCCACCTCGTCTCCCACGGCGGCGTCGCCGACATGTGCATCCTCGGCGAGCCGACGGAATCGAAGCTCGTGATCGGCCATTTCGGCTCGCTGTGGCTGCGGATCTCGACGACGGGGCACTTCGTCCACACGGCCTTCACCGAGGGGAAGCGCGACCTGAACGCGATCCTGCGCCTGCGCGACGTACTGGACGCGGTGGTCGAGTGGATCCCGAGCTGGGAGGACGACCCGGCGAACGCCTACCGGGGCGCGAAGGCGATCGTCAACGTGGGGGCCGTCCAGGGCGGCTTCGGCTGGCGGGTCAGCCGCACGCCGCACCGGGCAGACCTCTTCCTCGACGTACGCGTCCCGCCGACGAAGCCGATGGCGCTCGCCCGCCGCGAGGTGCTCGACATGGTGCGCGGGCTGGCCGAGCGCTTTCCCGAGCACGGCGTCGAAGCCGAGGTGTACGTGACGGCTCCGGGCGCCGAGATCGCCGAGGATCACCCGCTCGTCGGCGCGGTCGAGGCCTGCCACGCGGAGGTCTTCGGCGCTCCCCCCGAGCGGGACGTCACGCGCTGGTTCTCGGACGCTTCGGCCCTGACCCGCTACGGCATCCCGACGGTGAACTACGGCACCTCGACCGGGCTGCTCGACACGGTGAAGGGCGAGAACCTCGCGATCGACGGGCTCGTCAGGACGGCGACCGTGTACGCGCTGGCCGCCCAGCGGATCTGCGGGGTCTCGCGGTGAGGCTCGTCACGTTCGACGAGGGGCGCGTCGGCCGGGTCGACGGCGACGAGGTCGTCGTCCTCGACGTCCCCGACATGCGGACGTACTTCGAGCGGGGCGGCGCCGACGACAGCGGTGAGCGAGCTCCCTTCGCCGACGTGCGCCTGCGCGCCCCCATCGTGCCGAAGAAGTTCTTCCACACGGCCGGCAACTTCCGGGAGCACGAGGAGGAGTCGAAGCGCGTCGGCTGGGCGCACGAGATCGCGCCCTGGATCGTCTTCTTCCAGAACGTCGACGCCATCATCGGCCCCGACGAGGCGGTCGTCTTTCCGGAGCACCTGACCGAGGAGCTCGACTACGAGCTCGAGCTGGCCGTCGTCATCGCCAAGAGCGGCGCGTGGTTCTCGGCCGCGGAGGCGATGGACTACGTCGGCGGCTACCTGATCTTCAACGACATCACGGCCCGCGACATCCAGCGCCGCGAGATGCGCTCCGGCGTGTTCTCCTTCTGCAAGGCGATCGACACGTTCTGCCCGCTCGGACCGTGGATCGTGACCCCCGACGAGGTGCCCGACCCCCACGACCTGCGGATGGAGCTGCGGGTCAACGGCGAGTCACGCCAGGTCTCGCACTCGGGCAACATGTCCGTCACGATCCCGGAGATCATCGCCCACTACTCGGCGCTCGGGTACTCGGCCGGGGACGTTCTCTCCACCGGCACCGTGTCGGGTGTCGCCGGCTTCAGCGAGGACGCCGCGTCCCTCTACCTGAAGCCCGGCGACGTGATGGAGTGCGAGATCGAGCGCATCGGCGTGCTGCGCAACCCGGTCGTCTCGTGGCAGGACGCCCACGCGGGGCCGGCGCCCGCGCGGGTGCGGTGGTGACGTGGGCTGGCCCCGCGACGTGCTGAAGCTCGACCGCATGCGGGCTCTGATGGCCGACCGGGGCCTCGACGCGCTCGTCGTCCGGGCGCCCGACAACGTCCTGTACCTGTCGAACTACCTGCCCATGAAGGGCTACGACGTCCTCGTCTTCCCGTGCGAGGGCGAGCCCGTGCTGATCGTGCTCGAGCCGCAGGCGGAGGAGGCGGCGCGGATCGCCTGGACTGACGAGATCAGGCTGTTCCGGGGCTATGACGAGCGGGATCCGCGACCGCCGACCGCCCGGTCACTCGAGGCGGCGCTGGCGGCGGTTCGCGAGCTCGGAGCCGAGCAGGTGGGGCTCGAGCTCTCGCAGGGGACGCAGACGGCGGACCTGATGGTCGGCGAGCCGACGGTGCCGACGGCGGCGTTCTTCGAGGCGTTTCCCGGCTGCGTCGACGCGTCCCCGCTCCTGGCCGAGGCGCGTGCGCTGAAGACCGAGCAGGAGGTCGAACGCATGCGCCTCGCGAACGAGATCGCCGCGCTCGCGATGGAGCACGTCGCCGAGCGGCTACGGCCGGGCATGAGCGAGGCGGAGGCGGCGGCGATCTGGGAGGGGGCCGTCCACGGGATCGGCACCGGGTACCGCGGCCGGGTCGAGCACGCACGCGGGTACTCGCTCGTCTGGTCGGGGCCTGGGATCCGCACCTTCACCGCGACCGGCAGCCGGCCCGTCAAGGAGGACGAGCCGACCCTGTTCGAGATCTGGGTCTGCGCGGACGGCTACTGGTGCGACCACACGAAGAACCTCTGCCTGGGGGAGCTCCGCACCGACTACGCGGAGCTGCTCGAGCTGCTCCTGGCCGTCTTCGAGGAGGCGCGTGCCCACTCGGTCGCCGGCGCGAGCCTGCCGGAGCTCGACCGGTTGATCCGCGCGCGGATCGCCGAGGGCGGCTATCCAGGCCAGCCGTCGCACCCGGTCGCGCACGGCGTCGGCGCACGGGCCCATGAGCCGCCCTACGCCCACCAGGCGGGAGGCGGCGTCATCCGCGAGGGCATGGTGCTCGCGATCGAGCCCGGGATCTACTGGGAGGGCGGCGGCGGCCTTCGCGTGGAGGACAACTTCCTCGTCACCGACGACGGGAACGAGAAGCTCTGCGCGTTCCCGGACGACTTCAGAAAGGTGGTGTGCGGTCACCATGCCGCGTGAGCTCGTCAACCCTCCCGATCTCCATCCCGCGCCCGGCTTCACCCACGTCGCCGTCGCGTCGGGCACGCGCCACGTCTTCGTGGCAGGCCAGGTGGCGCTCGGCCAGGACTTCGCCCTGCTCGGCGGCGACGACCTCGGCGAGCAGACGAAGGCCGCGATGCGGAACGTCGGCCGCGCGCTCGCGGCGGGCGGCGCGACGTGGGACGACGTCGTGCGCCGCACGATCTACACGCTTCACCCGACGGAGTACGAGACGATCACCGCCGCGATCGACGAGGTCACGGGCGGCGCCGACCACCCCGCCCAGACGATCCTGGGCGTCACCGGCCTGGCCGTGCCGGGGCTCCTGATCGAGATCGAGTGCACGGCGGTGACGGCAGGATGATGCGTTTCGTTTGGATCTCTCGATTCATGCGTGCTCCTCGGGCGGCGTCAGGCGGCGGAGCCCGGCTCCGCCGGGCGGGAGCCGCAGCCGGCGAGGAGCGCGCATGAGCGACTACGCGGATCTCGAGCTCGATCCGCAGGTGCTCTTCGGCCAGATCGAGGCCGACAGCGCCTTCGCGCCTTCGCCCGAGCGGCCGTCCGGCGTCGACGCCGAAGCGTTCCTGGCGGCGATGCGGGTGCTGGCCGGCGGCGTGGTGATGGTCACCGCTCGGGCCGAGGATCGGGTGTGGGGGCTGACGATCAGCTCCTGCTGCTCGGTCTCGGCCAGCCCACCGCAGATCCTGATCTCGCTCGGCCACGGGGCGAGCGCCCGGCCGGTCGTCCTCGAGACGGGACGCTTCGGGGTGAGCATCCTGCGTGGTCATCAGAAGCCGCTCGCCGAGCTCGGCGCCGTCCCGGGCGGCCCGAAGCACGTCGACGCGTTCTGCGAGCGCGGCGGCGAGCACGCCGCGACGATGCTCGCCGGCGCCCTCTACCACCTCGACTGTCGCGTCGAGCAGGCGTTCGACGTGAGCGACCACACGCTCATCGTCGGGGTGGTCGAGGCGGCGATTCCCGGGGCGGGTGCGGAGGACGACCTCGCGGGGCCGCTCCTCTACTTCAACCGCACCTTCTACACGCTCGGGAGGTCGATCACGTGAGCCTGCCGCACGACGTCGTCGTCGTCGGCAGCGGCATCAACTCGCTCGCCTGCGCTGCGTTGCTCGCCCGCGGCGGGAAGCGGGTGCTCGTGCTCGAGCGGAACGACTACCTGGGCGGCGCGATCCGCACGGCGGAGATCACCGAGCCGGGGTTCGTCCACGAGGTCTTCTCGTCGTGGCATCCGCTCTTCGTCGGCTCGAGCGTCTACGCCGAGCTGAAGGACGAGCTGGGCGCCCGGGGCCTCGAGTACCTGAACACCGACCTCCCGACGGGGACCCTGCTCGCCGACGGCTCGAGCGCCTTCCTGACGACCTCGCACGAGGCGAACGTGGAGGAGCTCGAGCGCCATGCCGACGGCGACGGCGCCGCCTGGGACCGGACGGTGTCCGAGTTCATGCCGCACGCCGACCTCTCCTTCGGTGTCCTGACGACGGAGCTGTGGTCGCCGGCCGGGCTCAAGCTGGCGGGCGGCGCGCTGCGCCGGCTGGGCAAGCGCGGGGCGCTCGAGTTCACGGGCGGCGTGCTCGCGAGCTGCCGGGACTGGGCGACGGCCACGTTCGCGTCGGAGCAGGCGCACGCCCTGCTCGCGCCCTGGGTGCTCCACACCGGCCTCGGTCCCGACGCCGCGTCCTCGGGCTTCATGACGCGCGTGATCGCCGTGGCCGTCGAGCTCGGCGGGATGCCCGTGCCGAGCGGCGGGGGCATCCGTCTCGTCGAGGCGCTCGCCGGGATCGTCCGCGACGCCGGGGGTCAGCTCGAGACCGGAGCCGACGTCGAGCAGGTGGTCGTCCGCGGAGGCCGAGCCGCCGGCGTCCGGCTCGTCGGAGGGCGCGTCGAGGAGGCGCGGGAGGCGGTGGTCGCGAACGTCACCCCGACGCAGCTCTACGGCCGGCTCCTGACGGACGTCCGCCTACCGGGCCCCGTGCTCGAGGCCGCGCGGGCATACCGCTACGGCCGGGCGGGGATGCAGATCCACATGGCGCTCTCGGAGCCTCCGCGCTGGGCGGGCGACGAGCGTCTCGGGAGGACGGCGATCGTGCACCTGACGCCCGGGCTCGACGGTGTCTCGCGGGCGGTCAACGAGGCCGAGCGGGGTCTGCTGCCGGCGGAGGCGACGATCGTCGTCGGTCAGCCGCTCGCCGTCGACCCGTCGCGCGCGCCCGAGGGCTCCTGGATCGTCTGGATCCAGCTGCAGGAGCTCCCGGCGCGGGCCAAGGGGGACGCGGCCGGGGAAATCGACACGGGTGACGGGAGCTGGACGGAGTCGCTCCGGGAGCGCTACGCGGACCGGATCCAGGCACGGCTGGCACGCCATGTCCCGAACCTCGAGAGCGCGCTCGTGAAGCGGGTCGCGCTCTCGCCGGCGGACATCGAGGCTGCGAACGTGAACATGGTCGGCGGCGACATCTACAGCGGCTCGTGCGCGCTCGACCAGAATCTCGTCTGGCGGCCGAGCCCCCGCCAGCCCGGCCACGCGACGCCGGTTCCGGGTCTCTACCACATCGGCGCCAGCACCCATCCGGGGCCCGGTCTCGGCGCCGGCTCGGGCGCTCTCGTCGCCCGGACGCTGCTCCGGCCGACGCTCGCGAAACGCGCGCGCAAACTCGTGGGAAAGGACTGACGTCGAAGGGAGTAGAGGGGTTTCGTGGCGGGTTTGACAGCTGATCAAGTATCGGTCAACGTGGGCTGCCGCTCCGGGCAGCAGCCGTGGCGAGGCGTCGCTGAGGAGGTTGTCGCATGAAGTTCTCGGTCTACTCGGAAATCCAGCACTGGCCGGGGCGCTCGCCCGAGCGGATGTTCGCCGAGGTGCTCGAGCAGATCGTCCACGCGGACCGGCTCGGGTACGACGCGTACGCGGTGATCGAGCATTTCGCGTTTCCGAAGTTCTCGATCTCGGTCGATCCGAAGGCGCTGTTCGCCGCCGCGGCGCAGCGGACGCGCCGGATCAAGTTCCGGACGCTCCTCCACCCGCTTCCCTACTACAACCCGCTCGTCCTCGCGGCGCAGATCGTCCAGACCGACATCCTCACCGGCGGGCGCTACGAGTGGGGAGTGGGCCGCGGTCACGGTTGGATTCCACCCAAGGTCGGGGTTCCGCTCGACGAGGAGTCTCGCCCGCGGTACGAGGAGGCGCTCGAGGTGCTGATCACCGCGCTCGAGAACGAGCGCTTCTCGTTCTCGGGCGAGTACTTCCACCTCGAGGATACCGCCGTCGTCCCGCCGCCGACCCGCAAGTTCCGCGTGTTCCTCGGCGGGACCAGCGATCGCACGTACGAGCTCGCGGCCGAGAAGGGCTGGGCGGTCGTGGTGCCGCCGCTGCTTCCCTACGCGGCGCTGAAGGACCAGCTCGACCTCTACCGGGCGAAGTGCGCGGAGCACGGGACGGAGCCCGACATCGTCTGGATCCATGCGTGCTACATCGACGAGGACCGAGAGGTCGCGCTGCGGGAGGCCGAGCAGGGAATGCGGCAATTCCTCGCCGGGAACGCGTCGCCGCTCACCGAGCACGCTCCGCCGCCCGCCGACAAGCTGGGCGCGGCCGGCTACGGATTCTACGCCGCCGGAATCCTCGAGAAGCTGGCGGAGACGCCCTACCAGCAGATGGTCGAAGGCGACATCGTCTGGGTCGGCACCGCTGAGGACGTGATCGAGCGCATCGAGGCGGTCAAGGAGGTCTGCGAAGGCCTGACGGAGGTCTCGATCACGGTCAACCCAGGTGGCTTCGCCCACTGGCAGGCGATCAAAGCCCAGGAGCTGTTCGCCGACCTCGTGATCCCGCACTTCCGCCCGGCCGCGGTCGCCGAGGCCGCCCTCGCCTGAGGCGGGGTCGTGCGACGGGTGCTCGTGATCGGTGCCGGCGCCATCGGCAGCCTCTACGCGGCTCACCTCACCCGCGTCGCCGAGGTGTGCGTGCTGACCCGCCGGGCGGAGCAGGCGCAGGCCCTCAACCGTGACGGGCTGCGCATCAGCGGGAAGTCGGACTTCACGGCCTCCGTCTTTGCAGCGACCGATCCGGCGACGGTGCCCGAATGCGACCTGGTCATCGCCGCGACCAAGGCGACCCAGCTCGCGGACGCGGCGGCGGTGCTCTCGGGCCGCTTCCCCGGCGCGACGGTCATGACCGTTCAGAACGGGCTCGGCGCGGAGGAGCTGGTAGCGCGGTACGGGGACTGGCCGCTCATCTCCGCGGTGACGTTCATGAGCGGCATCCGGCGCTCCGACGCCCACGTCGAGTACGAGCTCGACACCGAGACGTGGCTCGGCCCCTATGCGCCGACCGCCACGCCCTACGAGGCGGCGGTCGAGGTGGAGGCGCTGCTGGTCGAGGCCGGCCTGCGCGCCCGGAGCTTCCCCGACCTGCTGCCGGCGCAGTGGTCGAAGCTCGTCTTCAACGCGACCGTGAACACGGTCGCGGCGCTCACGGAGCTTCCGCACGTCTCCCTCTTCGCCGCGCGCGAGAGGCCGACCGACCTCGGCCACCTCGTCTACGACCTCGTCGAGGAGGGAAAGCGGGTCGCAGAGGCACGCGGTGTGGAGCTGCACGAGGATCCCTGGGAGATGAACGTCCACGCGGTCGAGCGCGGCGAGACGGCGAAGAGCGACTACGCCCATCTGCCGTCCATGCTCGAGGACGTGCTCGCCAGGCGGCCGACCGAGGTCGACTACATCACCGGGGCGCTGATGCGCGAGGCGGAGCGAGCGGAGGTGGCGGTACCGCTCCATCTCGCGATGTACCGCCTCGTCAAGGGGAAGGAGGCGTCGTGGTGAGCTCCTGAGCGAGCTGAGGGCGAGACACGGCGAGGCAGACGCATGCAGATCGGCCCGCAACGGAGATGAGCGGGCCCTGTCGAGGAGGTTGAGTGCATGGAACGGAAGCGACGCTGGATCCTCGCGCTGGTCGTCGTCGCGCTCGCGCTCGCAGGCGCGGCGTGTGGCGGCGGCGGCGACGAGAGTGCGACGACCGAGGCGGCACCCCCGCCGGAGACCAGCGCACCGGCCGAGACCGAGGCGCCTGCGGACACCGGCGGCGCGGCGCCGACCGGCGAGCCGATCGTCATCGGCGCCGCCATCGACCTGACCGGCAACATGGCGCCGTTCGACGGTCCTGCGCTCGCCTCGGCGCAGTACCAGATCGACCAGCTGAACGCCGCCGGCGGCATCAACGGCCAGCCGGTCGAGCTGACCTTCATCGACACGCAGCTCGACCCCGAGCAGACGAAGGCGGCCGCGATCGACCTGATCGACAACCAGGGCGCGCAGATCCTGCTCGTGACCTGTGACGTCGACTTCGCGACGCCGGCCGTCCAGGAGGCGATCAACCGCGGTGTGCTCGCGGTCTCGATGTGCATCGGGACCGACCAGATGGGCCCGCAGCGGTTCGGCGAGGCGGGCAAGCTCGCGTTCACGATGGGCAACGCGGCCCAGGACGAGGGCGCTGCGATGGCGGAGTTCGCCTGGGATCAGGGCTGGCAGACGGCCGCCACGGCGACGGACAACGTCATCGTCTACTTCCAGGACGTCACGGCCGCGTTCAAGGCGCGGTTCGAGGAGCTCGGCGGCCAGGTGACCGTCGAGGAGTCCTGGACGAACGGTGACGGGACGGTCGGCAACGTCGCGAGCGCGCTGGCGGAGGCCGACGTCGACGTGATTGCGACCTCGACGGCGTTCGGCGACCTACCGGCCCTCGTCGAGGGAATCCGCAGCCTCGGCAGTGAGACGCCGATCATCTGCTCGTGGGCCTGCGACGGGACGTACTGGAACCCGGAGGGGCTGTCGAACTTCTACCTGGTGACCTATGCGTCGGTGTCCGGCGACGACCCGAACCCCGACGTTCAGGCCTTGGCGGACGCGCTGTCCGCGCAGGACCCGGCCCTGATCACGACCGGGGGCTTCGTCCAGGGCGCAGCCACGATCGACGCGCTCAAGGCCGCGATCGAGCAGACGGGCAGCACGGAGGGCGACGCGCTGGCGACCACGATGGAGGCCTTCCAGGACGTGCCGACGATCCTCGGGCCGATGAGCTTCACGCCCGAGCTCCACGCCGTCACCGGCCGCGAGTACCGCGTGATGCAGATCCAGAACGGCGAGCTGAGCCTCGTCGAGACGCGGGCGGCCACGTCACCGGCGGACATCGGAGGGTAGACACGGACGATGACCGACGTCGATTCGGCCACGACTCAGCAGCGGCCCGGAGGTCTTCTCCGGGCCGCTGCCGTGACGCGCCACTTCGAGGGCGTGCACGCCCTCGACGAGGTGAGCCTCGACCTGCACCGCCACGAGGTCGTCGGCCTGATCGGGCCGAACGGCGCCGGCAAGACGACCCTCGTGAACATCCTGACGGGCTTCGACCGGCCGAACGCCGGGACCGTCGAGCTCGACGGAGAGGACATCACCGCCTGGCCGCCGCACAGGCGGGCCCGTACCGGGCTCGCGCGGACGTTTCAGCACGGCCACCTGTTCAGCGGCCTGACCGTCCGCGAGAACGTCGAGGTGACGGCCCTCGGCGTCGGCTCGCGCCCTGCCGAGGCCCGGAGCCTCGCCGCCGAGCTGCTCGCGATGCTGGGGCTCTTCGACCGGGCCGACGCCGCGGCGGCGATCCTGCCGCACGGCGACGAGCGCAAGCTCGGGGTCGCGCGGGCGCTCGCGACCAAGCCGCGCTTCGTCCTCCTCGACGAGCCGGCCGCCGGGCTCCACGAGGGAGAGGTCGAGGACTTCGCGAGCGTCGTCCACCGCGTCCGTGACGAGCGGAACGCCGGCGTGCTGCTGATCGACCACAACATCGGTCTCATCCTCGACGTCTGCGACCGGATCCACGTCCTCGACGAGGGACGAACGCTCGCCTCGGGCACGCCCTCGGAGATCCGCGTCAACCTCGACGTCTCGGTCGCCTACCTCGGCCGGCGCGGGCACGCGGCCGGAGGCGCGGATGCCTGACGCGCCGCCCCCGGTGCTCGAGGTCGACGGCCTCGAGGTCAGGTACGGGCGGGTGCCCGCCGTCCGGAGCCTCTCGTTCGCCCTCGCCGAGGGGGAGTGCGTCGGCCTTGTCGGACCGAACGGCGCCGGGAAGTCGACGACCCTGCATGCCATCATGGGCGTCGTTCCGCCTGCCTCGGGCGACATCCGCCACCGAGGCAGCTCGATCGTCGGCTGGCCGCCCGAGCGGATCGCCCGCGCCGGAGTCGCGCTCGTTCCCGAGGGGCGGCACGTGTACGCCGGCTTCAGCGTCGAGGAGAACCTGAAGCTCGGCCTGACCGCCCGCCGGTCCCGCGCGGGGCTCGCCGAGGACGTCGAGCGCGTCTACGAGCTGTTCCCCGTCGTCTCGCAGTTCCGCAAGCGCCAGGCCGGCGTCCTCTCCGGGGGCCAGCAGCAGCAGCTCGCGATCGCGCGTGCCCTCGTCGCCTCACCTGACGTCCTCCTCCTGGACGAGCCGTCGCTCGGCCTCGCTCCGGCCGTCGTCGACTCGGTGTTCGACGCCCTGGACGGGATCCGCCGGGCCGGCGTGACGCTCCTCGTCGTCGAGCAGCGCGCCCAGCTGGCCGTGGCGTTCGCCGACCGGACGTACGTGCTCGCAAACGGTGAGTTGCGGCTCACCCTGACACCCGCCGACGCCGGCAACACCGAGCTCATGACGAGCGCCTACTTCAGCGGATGAGCGCGCTCCAAACGATCATCGACGCGGTAGCGCTAGGTTCGATCTACGCCCTCGTCGCCATGGGGATCGGGCTGATCTTCGGCGTCATGCGGCTCGTCAACTTCGCGCAGGGCGAGCTCCTCACCGCCGGCGCGTACTCCCTCATCGTCACTATCGACCAGCCTGTGGCCGTCCGGATCGTCGTGCTCTTCGTGACCGTGATCCTCTTCTCGCTCGCCACCGAGTTCAGCCTGCGCCCGCTGCGGAACGCCTCACCGGCCACGCTGCTCGTGACGACGTTCGCGTTCAGCTTCCTGCTCCAGAGCATCTTCCTGCTGGTGTGGGGCGCTCAGGGCGACAACGCGAAGTTCCTCTCGGAGCTCAACAAGGCAGTCGAGCTCGGCGACCTGCGGATTCGCTGGGTGACCTTCGCCTCGATCGGCGTGGGAGCGATCCTGCTCACAGGCACCGTGCTGTTCCTCGGCCGGACGACCGTCGGCCTGCAGATGCGCGCGGCGGCGCACGACTTCCGGACGGCGCGCATCCTCGGCGTCCGCGCGGCGAAGGTGATCACGCTGGTGTTCGTCATCGGCGGGGTCCTGGCCGCGGCGGCCACCGTGCTGCTCGTCGTCCAGCGGCCGCTCGTCACGCCGATCTTCGGATTCCAGGTCGCGATCCCCGCCCTCGTCGGCGTCGTCGTCGGTGGCCTCGACCGGCTCGTCACCGGCACGGCCGGCGGGTTCGCGCTCGGCTTCGCGACCGCGGTGCTCGCCGACGTGCTCCCCGGAAGCGCGCGCGTCTTCCTGACCTCGGTCGTGTTCGGGCTCGTGATCCTCGTGCTTCTCCTTCGCCCGAACGGCCTCTTCTCCCGCCGGCGGACCGCGGCGGAGCGCGTATGAACCGGCTGACCACCCTCCGCGAGCTGTCCGCGCCCGTGCTCCTGATCGTGGCGGTGGCAGTGGTCGGCAGCTTCATGTCGGCGGCGATCGCGCTCCAGTTCCGCTCGGCGCTCGTCACGACCGTGATCGTGATCGCGCTCTACGTCTTCATCGGTAACTCGGGCGTCCTCTCGTTCGGGCAGGTGAGCTTCGTCGCGCTCGGCGCCATGGCAGCGGGGCTCGTCAGCGTCCAGGCGGCCCTGAAGCTGTCGGTCAGCCCGGAGCTGTTCGGGTTCATCGCGAACGCGCAGGTCGACAACTGGCTCTCGCTCGTCATCGCGGCGGTGGTCGGCGGCGTCTTCGCCTTCCTGTTCGGCGTGCCGCTCATGCGCCTCTCCGGGCTCGCCGCCGGCATCGCCACGTTCGCGGTGCTCGAGATCGTGCACAACGTCCTGCGCAACTGGCCGAAGATCGGCCCGGGAGCGAAGACGCTGTCGCTCGTTCCCGAGACGACCACGCTCTGGCAGGCGACCGCCGGCGCGGTGGCGGCGGCCCTGATCGCGTACGCGTACCAGCGAAGCCGCTACGGGCGCATGCTGCGCGCCTCCCGCGAGGAGCCGGCCGCGGCCACCGGCTCCGGGATCAACATCCACCGCCAGCGGCTCGTGGCGTTCACGATCTCGGGCGCGCTCGCCGGGTTCGCCGGGGGGCTGCTCGTCCACCTGCTCGGCTCGATCACGACCGAGCAGGTCTACCTCGACCTCGCGTTCACGACGCTCGCCATGCTGATCATCGGCGGCGCCGGCAGCCTCTGGGGCGCGACGGTCGGCGCGCTCCTGATCAGCGGCCTCAACTCCCTCCTGAACGAGCTCGAGAACGGTGTCGGCTCCGTCGACCTGCCGACCGGGACGCGCCTCGTCACGATCGGCGCGCTGATGGCGCTCATCCTTCTCTTCCGGCCGCGCGGGATCACCGGCGGGAAGGAGTTCTCGCTGCCGATCGACCGGCTGGGCCGGCACAGGCCGGCGGCGCCGGTGAGACCGGCGGAGAAGGGGGGAGAGGCATGAGGATCTGCGTGGTCGGTTGCGGGGCCGTCGGCTCGTTGTTCGCCGCCAACCTGGCGCAGCTCGAGGACGTCGAGGTGTGGGCGTACGACCTCGCGCGAGATCACGTGGAGGCGATCAACGAGCACGGCCTGCGCCTGTCCGGCGCCGGCGACCTGGTCGGCCGGCTGCGCGCGACGGCGGACGCCGCAGAGCTTCCACCCTGCGACTTCGGCCTCGTCGCGACCAAGGCGATGCACACGGAGGCGGCCGCCCGGGCGGCCGCGCACGCGTTCGCGGACGGCGCGGTCTGCTCCGTCCAGAACGGGATCGGGAACGAGGAGGCGATCGCGCTCCACGTCGAGCGGGTCATTCGCGGGACGACGTTCCCGGCCGGGAGTGTCGTCGGCCCCGGACACGTGCGCTGGGACGTGCGGGGCGACACGACGATCGGCCCCTACGAGCCGAGCCCCGCGGCGCCCGCGGAGATCGAGCGGCTGGCGAATGCGTGCACGCGGGCCGGCATGCCGACGACGGCGCTGGCCGACGCGCGCGGCCCCCAGTGGCGCAAGGTGATCTTCAACGCCGCGACCAACCCGGTGGGGGCGCTGACCGGTCTGACGCACGGCCGGGTCTGCGAAGCCGAGGCCCTGCGCAGGCTCGTCAGCGGGCTCGTCGACGAGGGGAAGGCGGTCGCGTCCGCCCAGGGCATCGAGCTCGACTCCGACCCGGAGGAGCTGATCGACTACGCCGCCCGTCCCGAGGTCGCCTACGACCACAAGGCGAGCATGCTCCAGGACGTCGAAGCGCGGCGGCCCACGGAGATCGACTACCTGAACGGCGGCATCGTCCGCGTGGGGCGCGAGCTCGGCGTTCCGGTGCAGCTGAACGAGGCAATCTGGGCGCTCGTGAAGGGCATCGAGCGCTCCTTCACCCAGGGAAAGGACGCTGATGCAGGCTGAGATCCAGAGGCGCTACGGGCTGATCCGCGAGGCGGCCGCGAGGGACGGGCTCGACGCGGTCGTCGTCTCCGGGAACGAGTACACGGGCTTCGAAGGGGTCGTGACGTATCTCTCCGGTTTCGTCATCGTCCACCGCTACGCCTACGTGCTCCTGCCGGTCGACGGGGAGCCGGCGATCGTCTTCCCGAGCGAGGCGCGCTACGTCGGGGAGCACGGCACGACCTGGATCGAGGAGCAGGTCTTCGTCGATCGCCCCGGGGACTGGCTGCGCGACCGGCTCCGGGAGCGCGGCTGGAAGCGGGTCGGAGTCTACGGGCTCGACTACGTGATGACCGTGCGCGACTACCGAGCTCTCGCGGAGAGCGTCGAGCTCGTCTCCTGGGACGTGGAGCTCGACCTCGCGCGGGCCGTGAAGAGCGACGCCGAGCTCGAATCGGTGCGCGACAGCGTCCGGATCAACACCGAGGGCTTCTGGCTCTTCCTCGAGGCGTTCGCGGCGGGGCGCACCGAGGCCGAGATCCTGGCGCCGTGCGAGCGCTACTTCGTCGAGCAGGGCTGCGGGCGCCTCACCATGGACATGGTGCTCGTCGGCGAGAACGGAGCCGCGACGCCGGAGTTTCGCATCGCGAGCCCGACACGGCGGATCCGGGAGGGCGACCTGGTGCTCCCGTCGCTCGAGGTCGCGGGCCCGGGCAGGCACTGGGTCGAGGTGTCGCGGGCGATCTCCGCCGGCGGCGAGGCCAGCGGCGACGCGCAGAGGATGGCCGAGGCTTACACCGAGTACGCCGAGGCGGCGGAGGCGACGATGAAGGACGGGGCAACGGCGCACGACCTCCACCGCGCCGTCTCGAGGGGCTTCGTCGAGCGTGGGTACCGGCTGGGACACGTGACGGGCCACTCGATCGGCATGACCATGATCGAGCACCCGAAGATCGGCGAGGGGGTGGAGACGGTGCTGCGCGAGAACATGGTTGTCGCGATGCACCCGCACGCGATCACGGAGGACGGTCGCGAGTGCCTCTACATGCAGGACACGTGGCGGGTCGGCGCCGGCGGCGGCGAGCGGCTCTCGCAGATCCCTGTTCGCATCTTCGAGGCGGGCGAGCGGTAGGACCTGCACATATCCTCACCCCGAGGAAAGGAGCTGCCGTGACGGAGAGCGCGCCGGAGCAGGGAACTCTCGAGCCGATCCTCCCGGGAAGGGGGGCGAGTGACTACGAGCGGTACCTGCGAACCGACGAGCTGCTCGCGCTCCAGAGGACACCCGCGGAATGGGCCCATCGAGACGAGCTGCTCTTCCAGACCGTCCATCAGTCGTCCGAGCTCTGGTTGAAGCACGCCTCCTTCGAGGTCGAGACCGCGACGTCGCTGATCGACGAGCGCGACCTGGCGGGCGCGATCAGGCTGCTGCGCCGCGCGACGCTCGGGATCTCGCTCGTCACGGAGGCGCTCTCGATGCTCGAGCAGCTCTCACCCTGGGAGTACCAGGACGTCCGCCGCATTCTCGGCCACGGAAGCGGCTTCGACTCACCCGGCTTCCGGCGTGTCAGAGAGGTCTCGCCGGCGCTCGGGCAGGCGTTCACCCGCCTGCTCCGCGAGCACCGCCTCACCGTCGCCGAGCTCTACCAGCGGGGCCGCGAGCACGAGGAGCTCTACCAGCTCGCCGAGCTCCTGACCGACTGGGACGAGCGCCTCACGCTGTGGCGAGTCCGCCACTTCAAGGTCGTCGAGCGGATCATCGGCTTCGACGCCGTCGGCACCCAGGGAACTCCGGTCGAGCTGCTCGGGAAGCTGATCAACCATCGCTACTATCCGGAGCTCTGGCAGGTCAGGAACCGCCTGACGCAGATCGCGGGCACGAGCCCGGGCTAGGAATCTCGCATGGCCGACCCCGTCTTCCTCGTCACCGGCGCCTCGAGCGGAATCGGCGCCGCGACCGCGCGGCGCGCTGCGGCAGCGGGCTTCCGGGTGGTGGTCGCAGCCCGGCGCCTCGACGAGCTCGAACGGCTTGCCTCGGAGATCGGCGGCACCGGCCGGGCGCTAGCCGTCGGTTGCGACGTCACCGAGTGGGCCGACCAGGAGGCCCTGGCGGCCGCCGCCCTCGACGCCTACGGCTCGATCGACGTCGTCTTCGCGAACGCCGGCTTCGGGGCGACACGGGGCTTCCTCGAGTCGACGCCGGAACACTGGAAGAGCATGGTGTTGACGAACGTCTACGGCGCCGCGTTGACGATTCGCGCGACGCTCGCGGCGGTGACCGAGTCGAAGGGGCACGTCGTTCTCACGGGCTCGGTCGCCGGGCGCAAGGCGCTGCCCGGATCGCTCTACTCCGCGACGAAATGGGCCGTGACGGCCATGGGCGAGTCGCTGCGCCAGGAGGTCGACGGGAGCGGGGTCCGCGTCACGGTCGTCGAGCCGGGCATGGTCGACACGCCGTTCTTCGACAATCCGGTCACCGACGCGGGGCCGTTGACGGCCGACGACGTGGCCGACGCGGTCATGTTCGCCGTCGAGCGCCCAGCGCATGTCGACGTGAACGAGATCCTCGTCCGGCCGATCGGGCAGTCGGCGTAGCGCCGTGGGCTACGGGGTCGCGACGATCGACGGGCTCGGCGACGGGTTCATGCGCCATGTCCGCCAGCCGCTCGGCGTCACGGCGTTCGGGGTGAACGCCCTCGTGCTTCCACCCGGCACCGAGTGGTTCAACCACACGCACGAGCGCCAGGACGAGCTCTACGTCGTTCACGCCGGACGCGCGGGCTTCGCCGTCGACGGGGACGAGTTCGAGCTCGGCCCGGGCGGGCTCTGTCACGTCGAGGCGGCGACGCCGAGGCAGGTCTGGAACGCGGGTGACGAGGAGCTCGTGCTCGTGATCGTCGGCGGAGAGGGCGGCTACGTCGGCCGGGACGGGCGGCTCGTCGACCCGGACGATCTCGAGCGCCGAAAGGCCGCTTCCAGGAACGAGCTCGACGCGATCAGGCGACGCTGAATCACCGGCGCTCGCCGCGGGCCGCCCGCTCGCGAACGAGCCGGGCAAAGCCCCCGGCGAGCGCCTCGGCCACGTTTTCGGCGAGCCCGTCGAGCCGGCGGGCGTCCGCCGCCACCCGGTCGGGATCGGCTCCCCTGCTCCGAAGAAAGGCGTGGTGGCTCGCGACCCAGGCGTCGACGATCCCGAGCGTCGGCTCCGGATGAAACTGGAGGCCCCACGAGACCGGCGCCACGTGGAAGGCCTGTAGGGCGTTCGCCGTCCGGGCGAGCGGCGTCGCGCCCGGCGGCAGCGAGATCGCGTAGTCGTGCGCGTGGAAGACCTCGAGCTGTGCGGGCAGACCCGCGAGGAGCAGATCCTCCCGCGCCTCGTCGGTCAGCTCGATCGGAGCGAACCCGTACTCCGACGCGCAGCGATCCGCAACTGCCCCCGCCGCCTGGCCGAGGAGCTGGGCTCCGAGGCAGATGCCGAGCGCAGGGAGCTCCTGCTGGAGCGCCGACGCGAACGCCGTGCGCGTCGAACCCACCGCCTCGCTGTCGTCGACCGGGTCGGCGAAGCCCGAGAGCCCGACGATCGCCACGTGATCCTCGAGCTCGACCGGCTCCCTGCCGGCCATCCGAATGTCGAGGTCGAGCCCCTCCGCTCGCAGCGGCTCCTCCAGCCGCCCGAGGGGCTTGTCGTGGTCGTGCTGTACGACGAGAACTCGCATCTAGGCGTCGTAGGCGCCGGACGCCGTCTCGCCGCCCCGCCCCGTCCAGTTCGTATGGAAGCGCTCCCCGGCGGCCCGGTCGATCCGCTCGTAGGTGTGCGCACCGAAGTAGTCCCGCTGCGCCTGGATCAGGTTGGCGGGAAGCCTCTCCCGCCGGTAGCCGTCGTAGAAGGCGAGTGCGCTCGAGTACGCGGGGACCGGGATTCCCGAGGCGACCGCGGCCGAGACCGCCCGCCGCCACCCTGGCTCGGCGGCCTCGATCTCGTCGCGGAAGTAGGGGTCGAGGAGCAGGTTCGGAAGCTCAGGGTCGCGGTCGAATGCGTCCTTGATCTTGCCGAGAAACGCCGATCGGATGATGCAGCCCCCGCGCCACATGAGCGCGACGGCGCCGTAGTCGAGGCTCCATGCGTACTCGGCGGCGGCTGCCCGGAAGAGCATGAACCCCTGGGCGTAGGAGATGATCTTCGACGCGTAGAGCGCGTCCCGGACGGCGTCGACGAAGCCCTCGCCGGGCAGCGAGGCACCGTTCCGGCCGGCGAGGACGCCGGAGGCAACGAGGCGCTCGCCGCGCAGCGACGACAGGATCCGGGCGTAGACGGCCTCGGCGACGAGCGTCACCGGCGCGCCCAGCTCGAGCGAGGAGATCGCGGTCCACTTGCCCGTGCCTTTCTGGCCTGCAGAGTCCACGATCCGCTCGACGAGCGGCTCGCCGTCGGCATCCCGGAAGGCCATGATGTCGCGCGTGATCTCGATCAGGTAGGAGTCGAGGCGCCCGCGGTTCCATTCGGCGAAGACGTCGTGGAGCTCGTCGTAGGAGAGGCCGGCGCCGGTGCGCAGCAGATCGTACGCCTCGGCGATCAGCTGCATGTCGCCGTACTCGATGCCGTTGTGCACCATCTTCACGTAGTGCCCGGCGCCGCCCTCGCCGACCCAGTCGCAGCAGGGTGTGCCGTCGTCGACCTTCGCAGCGATCGACTGGAAGATCTCCTTCACCCTCGGCCAGGCGTCGGCGTTTCCCCCGGGCATGATCGACGGGCCGTGACGCGCCCCGTCCTCGCCCCCCGAGATGCCCGTGCCGACGAAGAGAAGCCCCTGCTCGCGCAGCTCCCGCTCCCGCCGGATCGAGTCGGCGAAGTTCGAGTTCCCGCCGTCCACGACGACGTCGCCCGGGTCGAGATGGGGAAGCAGCTGCGCGATCGTCGTGTCGACGGCCTCGCCCGCCTGCACCATCAACATCACGACGCGCGGCCGCCGAAGCTGCGAGGCGAGCTCCGCGAGCGATCGCGCGCCGACGACCGTCGTTCCGGACGCCGGGCCTGCCAGGAACGCGTCGGTCTTCTCGGCGGTGCGGTTGTAGACGGCGACGCGGTAGCCGTGGTCGTCCATGTTGAGGACGAGGTTCTGGCCCATCACCGCGAGCCCGACGAGACCGATGTCCGCCTGCACGCTCATCCTTCGATCGGGGTCGCATAGACGCCGCGCTCGAGCGTTGCCGGGTCGGGCGCGGGCGCCGCCTCCGCCTCGGCCAGGCCGGCCGCCACCTCCTCGGCGGCGACGCGACGCTTCTCGTCGACGATCTCGGCCGCCACTCCGTCGAGTAGGAGGCGCGCCGCGAGCCGTTCGATCGGATCGGCGTAGCGGGCTCGCAGCTCGGGCGGGACGTAGCGAGCGTCGTCGTGGGCAGCGTGTCCGTGCCCGCGAAGCGTCAGCGCCTCGAACGCCTGCGGCCCCGCTCCCGTGCGTGCACGCTCGACCGCCGAACGCGCGGCCTCGTAGACGGCGAGGGCGTCCGTCCCGTCGACGCGGACGCACGGGATGTTCCAGCCGCCCTCGATCCGCTCGCTGATGTTCGTGTTCAGCATCTGCCGTTCCGTCGGCGTCGAGTAGGCGAAGTGGTTGTTCTGGATCACGAACACCGCCGGAACCTGCCAGACACCGGCGAGGTTCAACCCCTCGTGGACGTCGCCGGTCGACATGGCGCCGTCACCCCAGAACGTCATCGCGACGCGGGGCTCCCCGCGCCTCTTGAAGGCGAGCGCGGCGCCGACGACCAGCGGGCAGAGGTTGCCGAGCATCGAGACGAGCGGAAAGACGCCTTTCGCGGGCGCGCCGAAGTGCATGTTCCCGTCACGACCGAACGTCGGGCCGTCCCCCCGGCCGAGGAAGTTCATGAACGCGTCGGCCACCGTCACCCCGCGGGCGTAGTGGCAGGCGAGCTCTCGGTTGAGCGGGGCGACGACGTCGTCGGGCCCGAGCGCGAGGCCCGCCCCGGCGGCCACTGCTTCCTGCATGAACCCGGTGTAAACGCTGCCGGCGATGCGGCCCTGCCGGTAGAGCGTCATTATGCGCTCCTCGGTGAGCCGGTGGAGGAGCATCAGCCGGAACAGCTCGAGCCGGGTCTCGAGCGCGACAGCGGGCGACGCGCTCGCCGGCAGCACGTCCGTCTTAGTAGCCAAGCAGCTCCTCGAGGGCGTCCCGGACGTCCGTCACGCTCGGCTGGAACGCGTCCTCGAGCTCCGGTGCGAACGGCACCGGCGTATCGGGCGGAGCAACCAGGACGGGCGGGGCGTCGAGCAGCTCGTACGCTTCCCGGCCGACGAGCGACAGCACGAGTGGAGCAGCACCGGTCGAGCGCGTCGCCTCCTGGAGCACGAGCAGGCGTGAGGTCTTCTCGACCGAAGCGAGGATCGCCTGCCGGTCGAGCGGCCAGACCGTCCGCAGGTCGAGTACCTCGACGTCGAGCCCGGCCGACGCCTCGAGCGCGAGGCCGACGCCTGCGGCGTACGTGACGACCGTCGCCTCGCCGCCGTCCCGCGCGACCCGGGCGCGGCCGATCGGCGTGCGATACCGCGCGTCGGGCAGCTCGTCGCGGAGTCGCCGGTAGAGCGCCTTGTGCTCGAAGAAGAGAACCGGGTCGTCGTCATCCACGGCCGCGCGGAGAAGGCCATAGGCGTCCTCGACCGACCCCGGGCAGACGACCTTGAGCCCGGGCTGGCCGATGAACCAGCCCTCCGGGCACTGCGAGTGGAAGGGGCCGCCGCGCACACCGCCGCCGAACGGAGCACGGATGACGAGCGGGATGCGCGCGCCCGAGCGCCAGTGGGTCTTGGCCGCGACCGTGACGATGGCATCGAATGGGCAGCTGACGAAATCGGCGAACTGCAGCTCGGCCACCGGCCGCTCACCCATCCAGGCCGCGCCGATGGCGGCGCCGACGAAGCCCTCCTCGGAGATCGGCGTGTCGATGACGCGATCCTCGCCGAACTCCTCGAGCAGCCCCTTCGTGACGCCGAACGCCCCGCCGAAATGGCCGATGTCCTCGCCGAGCAGGAAGACCCGCTCGTCCTCGCGCAGCGCATCGGCGAGCGCGGCCCGGATCGCCTCGAGGTACGTGACCTCTGCGCTCATCCCGCGCCCCGCGCGGAGCTCATCCCGACCCCGTCCGGCGATGCGTCTCGTGACATCCTCGGCACGGTCTCGTCACGATACGCGAACCACCCGCGCGCATTCGCCACGTACGATCGAGTCGGGAGGAGGCGAGGGGTGGCCCCGGAGGATCCCGCTGCTCAGGCGGCCATTCCGCCGTCGACGAGGAGCTCCGCGCCGGTGATGTAGGACGCCTCGTCCGAGGCGAGGAAGAGCGCCGGCGCCACGACCTCCTCGATCTGCGCGATCCGTCCGAGCGGGGTCGCCTCGACGATCTCCGTGCGCAGCCGCTCGACCGCGAGCAGGCGCTCCGTCAGCTCGGTCTCGACGTATCCCGGCGCGACCGCGTTCACCCGGACGCCGCGGTCGGCCCACTCGCGCGCGAGGGTGCGCGTCAGCTGGGTCAGGCCCGCCTTCGAGGCGCCGTAGGCGGCGAGCCTCGGGCTCGCCACTGCGCCGGTCACGCTCGAGACCATCACGACCGCCCCGCCCCCGTCGAGGAGAGACGGTGCGGCGGCGCGCGTCATGAGATAGGCACCGGTCAGGTTGACGTCGAGGATCTCCCGCCAGGCGGTCACGTCGTGCAGCTCGGCGCGCTGGCGGACGGGCGAGACGCCCGCCGCGTTGACGAGAACGGAGATCCGACCGAAGCGAGCCGTGACCTCCGCGACTGCGTGCTCGCAGGAGTTCAGATCGGTCACGTCTCCCGTGACCGCAAGGCCCTGCTCGCCGATCGCGTCGGCGACGGCCTCGCACTGCGCGCGAGATCGTGCCAGGATGCCGACCTTGCCTCCCTCGGCTGCGAGGCCGAGGGCGATGCCGCGGCCGATGCCACGCCCTGCCCCGCTGACGAGGCAGACCCGACCCTCGAATCGACGGCTGCGCGTCACACCCAGAATCGTTCGGCGCCTGCGCCCATCTCGCCGGTCTCCCCGACCGTCCGGTGGTCGACGACCTGCTCGGGCCCCGGCACGGAGTCGCCGACGAGCCGCGAGAGGACTCGGCCGGACTCGACCCGGGCCGGCCAGTCGTGGAGCGGCAGGACGAACGTGCCCGCGTTGAGCGCCTTCTTGATCGCTGCGCGCTCCTGGCGCTTCGACGTTCCCTGGTTCCCGGTGGACTGCGGCTCGTAGTCGAGCACCTGGTAGATCGGATCGACGATCTGGTTCTGGACGTCGTAGATGACGTCCCCGCAGATGCAGGCGACTCCCTCCGGCGTCTCGACGTTGACGTTCATCGAGCCCTCCGTATGGCCGCCTGCCGCCTCGCACACGATGCCCGGCAGGATCTCGTCAGGGCCGGACAGCTCGAGGTCTAGCAGCCGCAGGGCTCCGGGCGTGTGCAGCCGGTCGACGTGGTGCTTCACGTACTCCGGTGGGTACTGCCCGCCCATGATGCCGGACACCGAGTATTCGAGCTCACGTCGGTTCGTGACCACGGTCGCCTTCGGAAAGCGGTGATCCTGGCCGGCGTGGTCGATGTGATGGTGCGTGTGCAGGATCCAGCGCACGTCGTCCATGCCGACGCCGTGCTTCTCGAGCTGCCTCTCGATCCGCTGCTCCTCGCTCTGGATGCCGCGCATGTGAAGTCGGCCCATGATCTCGGGGCTCATCGCGCCGGTGTCGACGATGATCGGCTCGGCGGCGGGGCCGAGCAGGAGATAGCTCCACGTCTTCACCGTCGTCAGCTGCCCCATGTTGCGGGCGAGGACGAGGAAGCTCGACTCGAGCTCGATGTCGATCAGGTCGAGGATCTTGATCTCATAAGCCATTGAACGACTCCTTTCGCCGACCCAAGTTGTCGACCGACCAGTCGGTCGATACTATGGGACGATGCCGCCCCGTGTCAACGCCGACGCTAGGCGCCGCGAGGTCGTCTCGCGGGCCGCCGACCTGTTCGACCGCACGGGCTACCACGCCACGAACGTGGCGGCGGTCGCCGAGGCCTCGGGAATCCGCAAGCCGACGCTCTATCACTACTTCTCGGGGAAGGACGAGATCCTGTTCTCGATCCACGAGGAGTTCATCGACCTCCTGATCGAGAAGCACCGGCGACGCCCCGCCTCCCCGGCCGCGGAAGCCCTGCTGGCCGTGATGGTCGACCTGCTCGACCTGATGCGTACGCATCGCGGTCACGTCCGGGTGTTCTTCGAGCACCACCGTGAGCTCTCGGACGAGCAGCGGGAGACGATCGAGGCGAAGCGAGACGACTACCGCCAGATGGTCGAGGACGTCGTCGCGGGCGGCGTCGCGAGCGGCGAGTTCCGGCCGGTCGACCCACGCCTGACGACCCTCGCCGTCTTCGGCATGTGCAACTGGGCCTACCGGTGGTACCGGTCCGACGGGCCGCTCGCGAGCGACGAGGTCGCGGGCTTCTTCCACGACCTGCTCTGCAACGGACTACGAGGGAGGTAGACGGTGTCTTCGCTGCGCACGCCGCAGGAGTTCCTCGACGGCCTGCGAGACGGACGCGAGGTGTACTACCGCGGCGAGCGGGTGGACGACGTCGTCGATCACCCCGAGCTCGGCATCGCCGCGCGGCACGCCTCGCTCGACTTCGCCTTTGCCGAAGCCCCCGCCAACCGCGAGCTCGCGGTCGACGACGGCTCCTCGGCGTACTACCGGCTGCCGCGCGACGCGGGCGACCTCCGCAGGCGCTCGGCGCTGATCGAGCAGGCAACCGCGTTCGCTGGCACGCTCGTGATCCTTGTCAAGGAAATCGGGACGGATGCGCTGTTCGCGCTCCACCGCGTCACGCACGGCACCGAGGCGCACGAAAGGGTTGCCGCGTACTTCCGGCACTGCCGCGAGAGCGACCTCGCGCTCGCGACGGCGCAGACGGACGTCAAGGGCGACCGCTCGCAGGGGCCGTCGGGGCAGGCCGATCCCGATCTCTACGTCCGGGTGGTCGAACGGCGGTCCGATGGCATCGTCGTCCGCGGCGCGAAGGTGCACACGTCCTGCACGCCCAACGTCGACGAGGTGATCGTCATCCCGACGAGGGCTCTCGCGGCGGGAGAAGAGGACTGGGCGGTTGCGTTCGCCGTGCCCGTCGCCACGCCCGGCGTGAAGCTCTACTGCTCGGACTTCCTCCACTCGGACGCCGACCCCTGGACGCGACCGGTTTCGTCGAGGCATCGGATGATCGAGACGCTGACGGTGTTCGACGACGTCTTCGTCCCCTGGGAGCGCGTGTTCCTCGACGGCGACACGCAGCGCGCCGGCCGGCTCGCCCTGACGTTCGTGGAGTACCACCGCTTCACCGCGGTCTCGTACAAGCTGCCGCTCGTCGACGCGTTCGTCGGCCTGGCGGCGTGTCTCGCCGAAGCGAACGGGATCACGCGCGCGTCGCACGTCCGGGACAAGCTGGTCGCGCTCATCGGGTACGCGGAGACGGTGCGCGGGCTGACGCACCTCGCGGCCGACCGCTGCCGTACCGACGACGCGACCGGGCTTGCCTATCCGGATCCGATGACGACGAACATCGCCAAGTGGACGTTCGCCCGCGACTACCACAAGGCTGCCGAGCACGTGATCGACATCGCCGGCGGCCTCCTCGTCACCGGCCCGGCCGGCCAGGACTGGCGCTCGGACGAGATCCGGCCCGTGCTCGAGAAGTACCTCGCGGGCGCGACGCCGGCGGCCGATCGGCTCGCCCTCCTCAACCTGGCGAGCGACCTGCTCGCGCGGGAGTACGCCGGCTACCAGAGCGTCCTGGCGGTCCACGCGGAGGGCTCGCTCGAGGCCGAGAAGCTCATGATCGCCCGCTCGTACGACGCGACCTCGGCGATCGCCTACGCGAGGAAGCTCGCGGGCCTTTGAGGCACACTGCCCGGGTGACCCTGCCGCCCGGGTTCCGCCTGAGACCCGCCCGCGACGAGGACGCCGCCGGCGCGGCAGCTCTCTCCAGGGAGGAGTCTCTCGCCCTGGTCGGGTTCCCGAGCTTCAGCGAGGAGCGGCTGCTGCGGTTCTGGACTGCGCCGTCCGTCGATCGCGAGCACGACGTCGCCGTGGTCGAGACGCCGGACGGCCGGCTGGCGGCCTGCCGATTCGTGACGGCGGAGCCCCCGTTCGTCAGCGTGTTCGCGATCGGGTTCGTCGGCCTGCCGTTCCACGGGCAGGGGATCGGCGCGGCGATCGCCGCCGAGAACGAGCGACGGGCGCGGCGGTTCGTCGAGCTGGCTCCGCCCGGGCGCCGGGTGGTGATCCACGCCGGCGCCTTCGCCGGAGAGCCCCGCTCACGCGCGCTGTTCACATCGAGCGGCTACCGGGAGGTCAGACAGTTCCAGCTGATGCGGATCGAGTTCGACGAGGCGCCGGGGCTGCCGGCACGCCTGCCGGGCATCGACGTCCGCCGCTTCGGCGCGGCAGACGAGCGGCCCGTCCACGAGACCCATCTGGCCGCCTTCGCGGATCACTGGGGCGAGGAGACGCCGACGTACGAGGACTTCCACCACCATGTCTTCGCAGCGCCGGAGTTCGATCCGGACCTCTGGGCTCTCGCCTGGGACGGACCGACGCTCGCCGGCTACGTCGGCGCCGTGCCCGAGTCGGACGAGAAGAGCTCGCTCGGACACGTCATGCTGCTCGGCGTGCGGCCCGAGTACCGGCGGCGCGGGATCGGCGAGGCGCTTCTGCGCTCCGCGTTCTGTCGGCTCCACGAGCGCGGTAAGAGAGGCTGTGACCTCCACGTCGATGCCGACTCGCTGACCGGGGCGACGCGCCTCTACGAGCGCGTCGGCATGACCGCGTATCCCCGCTTCACGACCTGGGAGAAGGAGCTCCGCCCGGCCGCTCACCGGTAGAGCATGATCTCCTCGGCCACGCAGCAGGGCTTGTCCGAGCCCTCGGCCTCGACGGTGAGGGCGACCGTCACCCTGAGCCCGGCGGGACGCTCCTCGACGCCGGTCACCGAAGCGTGCAGCCTCACACGGGACCCGGCCGGAACGGGCGCCGGAAAGCGGACGCGGTCGAGACCGTAGTTGAGGACGACCTCGGCGTCCTCCACCACCAGAAGCTCGTCCAGCAGGCGGCCGACCGCGAGCGAGATCGTGAGCATGCCGTGCGCGATCGTGCCGCCGAGCGGCCCGGCCGCCGCGCGCTCGCGATCGACGTGGATCCACTGGTGATCCTCCGTCGTGTCGGCGAAGGCGTCGATCCGATCCTGCGCGATCTCGAGCCAGCTCGACGTCCCGAGGTCGGCGCCGGCGAGCCCGGGCAGGTCGGCGAGACGGATCGCGGCGGGGCTCACTCGCCGCTCCGCGAGTCGTAGCGGCGGAAGCGCGGCAGCGCCGCGGCCGCAGCGCCCACCCCGAGCATGCAGAGGATGCCCCCGGAGACGGCCGACGCACGAACGCCGAAGCCTGCCGCGACGGCGCCCGACTCGATGTTCCCGAGAAGCGGCCCCGTCGAGTAGCTGATGAGCTCGATACCTGCGAGGCGGCCGCGCAGGTGGTCGGGAATCGTCTGGTTCCAGATCGTGCTCCGGAAGATACCGCTGATCATGTCGGACGCACCCGCCAGGGCCAGGCAGACGAGAGCGACCGCCAGCCCGGGAGCGAAGCCGAACGCCGTGACGGCGGCGCCCCAACCGGTCGCCGCGAGGATGACGGCCAGCCCGTGGCGGTGGACACGCCCGGTCCAGCCGCTCGTCAACGTCGCCAGCAGTGACCCGACGGCGGGCGCCGCGTACAGGAAGCCGAGCACCGCCGGCCCGCCGAACTCGTCTGCGAACGCGGGGAACAGCGCCTCGGACATGCCGAACACCATCGCGACGATGTCGACGACGTACGTCCCGATCAGCACCGGGCGCCCCGCCGCGTACCGGAACCCTTCGACGATTCCGGCCAGGCTCGGCCGCACCGCCTCCTCGGGCGGGGGCATCGCACGCATGAGCCCGAGCAGGCCGAGCGACACCGCGTACGTCGCGATGTCGAAGCCGTACGTCGCGGGCAGGCCGGCGACGGCGATCAGGATTCCGGCGAACGCCGGCCCCACCAGCATTCCGACGTTCATGCGGAAGCTCGAGAGCGCCGCCTCCGCGGCCAGCTCGTCCCGGTCGACGAGGCGCGGGGCCATCGCCTCGAGCGCCGGCCGATGGATGCTGTCGAGCCCCGCCATGGCCGCGGCGACGACGAACAGCACCCAGGCTCTCGGCTCGCCCACGAGCGAGTTGACGAGCAGCGCCGCGGCGCACACCATCAGCCCCGCCTCGCTCAGGAAGACGATGCGCCGCCGGTCGTACGCATCCGCGAGCGCACCACCGAGGAGGGCGGCGGCGAGGATCGGAACCAGCTCGGCGGCCGCGAGAAGCCCCACCGCGAGCGTCGAGCCCGTGAGCTCGTACACCTGGAACGGGATGGCCACGAAGGTGACCATCGAGCCGAGGAACGAGACCGACTGGCCGGCGAAGAGCAGCCGGAAGTCGCGGTGACGGCGCAGCGGCCGGATGTCGATCGCGAGCAGCCGGAGCCGCGAGGCGCCCGGCTCGGGGACGGGCGGCGTGGGGCCGATCCGGGTGGTTTCCTGCGGGTCCCGGTTGTCCTCGGACACGGCCCGACAGGGTACGGGAGCGTGCCGCCGCGACCGGGTCGGGCCGGACAGGTCCGGCCCCTACGGTCCACGGGGCGTGCGGTAGGGGTGCCCTTACCGGTTCAAGGGCGTGAGGTAGGGGTGGTGTAGGGGCCGGACCTGTCCGGCCCCTACTGATCGGTGCGCTACCGCGTCTGCGGGAAGCCGAGGTCGACCTTGCTCGTGGCCGGGTCGGGCCAGCGGCTGGTGACGACCTTGCCGCGGGTGTAGAAGTGGATCGACTCCGGCCCGTAGGCGTGGGAGTCGCCGAAGAGCGACGCCTTCCAGCCGCCGAACGAGTAGTACGCGACCGGGACCGGGATCGGCACGTTGACGCCGACCATTCCCGCGTTGCACTCGAACTGGAACTGGCGGGCGACGCCGCCGTCCCGCGTGAAGATGGCGGTGCCGTTCCCGTACGGGTTGTCGTTGACGAGGCCGAGGGCTTCGTCGTAGCTGTCGACGCGAACGACGGAGAGGACCGGCCCGAAGATCTCGTCCCGGTAGCAGTCCATCTCGGGCGTCACCCCGTCGATGAGCGAGACGCCGAGGAAGAAGCCGTCGCCGTCGACGTCGAGCTCGCGGCCGTCGGCGACGACGGTCGCGCCCTGCTCGGCCCCGGTCTCCAGGTACGACGCGACCTTGTCGCGGTGGGCCTGCGTGATGAGCGGGCCCATCTCCGACTCCGGCTCGAGGCCCGGGCCGACCTTGACGTTCGGCAGCCGTTCCTTGATCGCGTCGACGAGGGGATCGGCGGCGTCGCCGACCGCGACGACGACCGACACGGCCATGCAGCGCTCGCCGGCCGAGCCGTAGCCGGCGCTGACGGCTGCGTCGGCGGCCATGTCGATGTCGGCGTCCGGGAGGACGACCATGTGGTTCTTGGCGCCGCCGAGCGCCTGCACGCGCTTGCCGTTCTTCGAGCCCGTCTCGTAGATGTAGCGGGCGATCGGGGTGGAGCCCACGAAGCTGACCGCGGCCACGTCGGGGTGCTCGAGCAGCCGGTCGACCGCCACCTTGTCGCCGTTCAAGACCGTGAAGACGCCGTCGGGGACGCCGGCCTCCTTCAGGAGCTCGGCGACGAAGAGCGAGGCGCTCGGATCCTTCTCGGACGGCTTGAGGACGAAGCAGTTCCCGCACGCGAGCGCCGGCGCCCACATCCACATGGGCACCATGGCGGGGAAGTTGAACGGTGTGATGCCTGCGACGACCCCGATCGGCTGGCGGATCGAGTAGACGTCGACTCCGGTCGAGGCCTGCTCGGAGAAGCCGCCCTTGAGCAGGGTCGGGATGCCGCAGGCGTACTCGATCACCTCGAGGCCGCGCGCGACCTCGCCCATGGCGTCCGAGAGCACCTTGCCGTGCTCGGCGGTCAAGAATCGGGCGATGTCCTCGCGCCGCGCGTGGACGAGCTCGCGGATCCGGAAGAAGAGCTCCGCGCGCTTCGCGATCGAGAGGGCGCGCCAGGCCGGGAAGGCGGCCTTCGCGGCCGCGACGCCGGCGTCGATCTCCTCGATCGAGGCGAACGCCACCTCGCCGGACTGCCGCCCGGTCGCGGGGTTGAAGACGGGACCGCTGCGCCCGGAGGTGCCGGCGACGGCGGCGCCGCCGATCCAGTGGCCGATGGGGGTCACGGTCTCGTCCGCGCCCTCGGACTCGGTGCGAGGTAAGGTCGTGCTCATGAGGATCCCTCCCTGAGGCTGCTCGGGTCGATCCCCCAGGATAGCCCGGCGGCCCCGCCGCGGCCTCCGTGGAGGTTCACAAGACCGGCATCGGGCGGGTGATCACATTCGAGAGCGATTCGCTGCCGATCCTGCCATAGGGCGAGTACTACGAGCGCGGTTCGAGCCTCGATCCCCGGGACAGCTCATTACGGCAAGCTACGGGGTGGATGAAGGCAATCGTCCAGAAGCGATACGGCGCGCCGGAGCGGGTGCTCGAGCTGCAGGACATCGACGTACCGCCGGTCGGCGAGGACGAGGTTCTGATCCGGGTGCGGGCGACCAGCGTGAACACGCCGGACTGGATCACGGTGACCGGAGAGCCGTACGTCCTCCGGCTGAGATTCGGGCTCCGGGGGCCACACACGCCGGTGCGGGGAACCGATGTCGCCGGAGTCGTGGAGGCCGTGGGCAAGAACGTCAGCGGCCTCGGGCCCGGAGACGAGGTGTTCGGGTCATCCTGGGCCGACACGCTCGCCACGCCGGGTACGTTCGCGGAGCTCGCCGTAGCGTCGGCCTCCCAGCTCATCGAAAAGCCGGCCGGGCTCAGCTTCGAAGAGGCTGCAGCATCCGTCATGTCGGGTCTTACCGCTCTGATCGCGATGCGCGAGGCGAGTGTCGGAAACGGGACTCGAATCCTGATCAATGGGGCGTCGGGAGGCGTCGGAACGTTTGCGGTGCAGATCGCCAAGGCGCGCGGTGCGGAAGTCACGGCCGTTTGCAGCACCAGGAACGTCGAGCTGGTCCGGTCCCTCGGTGCTGACCACGTCGTCGACTACAGGCTGGAAGACTTCACTCGTGGCGAGCGGCGCTACGACGTCGTCCTCGACAACGTGATGAACCACCGGCCCTCGGTGACGGCCCGCGTGCTGAGCCCCTCCGGGACGTTTCTTCCGAACAGCGTCGGGAACGCGGGTGGTCTGTTCGCGGGCTTGCTGAGGATGGCGGGGGCGGCAGTCATGGGCAAGGGGTCGACCAACGTGCAGTTCGTCGCCTGTACGGTGGACCGCGAGAACCTGGAGGCGCTCGCCGCACTGCTCGAGTCCGGCGCGGTGAAGGTGGTCATCGACAGGGTCTACCCGCTCGGTGAGACCGCGAACGCCGTCGCCCACATGCTCGGCCACCACACCAGAGGCAAGGTCGTTATCGCCGTCTAGCGCGGACACGAGAGCCTGGCGCGCGGCGAGCTCGAACAGACCGCGTCTGCGCCGGAGCGGCGATAGGCTTCTGCGCGCTCGTACACGCCGAAAGGAGCTCGCGCACGATGGGCGTTCTCGCCAACAACCCGAAGGTGTACGACCTCGTCGCCTCGAGCGTCGAGGTCGAGAAGCTCGCGACCGGCTTCACGTTCACCGAAGGCCCGATCTGGCACCCGGACGGGTACCTGCTCTTCAGCGACATGCCCGGGGACGTCCGCAGGAAGTGGAGCGAAGCCGACGGGATCGTCGAGGTCATGAAGCCGGCGAACAAGTGCAACGGCATGACGCTCGACGACGACCTGAACCTGATCGTCTGCGAGCACTGGACGAGCCACGTGGTGCGTGCGGTCCTCAACCCGGACGGCACGGAGGCAAGCCGTGAGGTGATCGCCTCGCACTACGGCGAGGAGGAGCTCAACTCACCGAACGACGTCGTGGTCAACTCGGACGGGTCGATCTACTTCTCAGACCCGACCTACGGGCGGATGGACGTCTTCGGCAACCCGAGGGAGCGCCAGGAACCGACGTCCAGGGCGTGTACCGGATCCCGGCCGGAGGAGGCGAGCTCCAGCGCCTGGCGGACGACTTCGACCAGCCGAACGGGCTCTGCTTCTCGCCCGACGAGTCGACGCTCTACGTGAACGACTCCGGGATCCTGCACATCCGCCGCTACTCCGTGAGCGCCGACGGGACGATCTCGGGCGGCGAGGTCATCCTCGACGGGATCGGCTCGCCCGACGACTTCGACGCCGGCATCTGCGACGGGATGAAGTGCGACGAGCAGGGGAACGTCTGGGTCACCGGCCCGGGAGGAGTCTGGGTCGTCTCGCCCGACGGGGAGCACCTCGGCACCGTCGAGGTGCCCGAGCACACCGGCAACCTGAACTGGGGCGGCCCCGACTGGGACGTCCTCTACGTCCCGGCCTCGACGTCCCTCTACCGGTTCCGGACGAAGGTACGCGGCAACCCCGTCGGGTACATGCGCTAACCGACCCCTGAAGCAAGGAGAACGCCATGGCCCTGAGCCTCGACCCGAAGAAGTCGGCCCTGATCGTCCAGGACCTCCAGAACGACGTGATCATGCCCGGTGGGGCGTTCACCGCGAGCGACGGCCCCGGCCCCGCCGAGCACGCGCAGAGCCAGAAGGTGGTCGCCCACGCGAAGGCGATCGCCGCCGCCGCGCGCGCCGCCGGCATGCCCGTGATCCACGTCTGGTACGTGGTCGACAAGGGCGCGCCGGGCTTGAAGCTGAACGCGCCGCTCTTCCAGGCCGTCGCCGGAGGCGCCGTCGTGCGCGGGTCGTGGGGCGCCGCGCCGGTGGCGGGGCTCGAGCCGAAGCGAGGCGACCTCGTCGTCGAGAAGATGCGGATGAACGCGTTCCACGACACGAACCTCGAGACGCTCCTCAAGGGGCTCGGCGTCGAGACCGTCGTCATCACCGGCGCGTGGACGAACTTCTCGATCGAGCACACCGCGCGCCACGCCGCCGACGCCGGCTACCGGGCGATCGTCGTCACCGACGCGACGTCGACGATCAACGACGACTGGCAGAGCGCGGCCCTCGACTACGCGCTGACGAACATCGCCGAGCGGGTTCCCACCAAGGACGTGGTGGCGGCGCTCAAGCGGAAGACCGCGTCGAAGCCGGCCGCGAAGCGCACGCCGGCGAAGAAGCGCGCAGCCAAGCCGAGGAGGGCGGCGGCGAAGAAGTGAGAACGCGCGCGGCGCTCTTCCGGGCGCCCGGGAGGCGCGCTCGAGATCGCCGAGGTCGAGCTCGACGGGCCCGGCCCGGACGACGTTCTCGTACGGATGGCGGCGGTCGGGATCTGCGGCTCCGACCTCCACGTCGTGCGCGGCGAGTGGCCGCGGCCGACGCCGATGATCCTCGGACACGAGGGCTCGGGGATCGTCGAGGGGGTCGGCGGCGCGGTGACGGGCGTCGCGCCGGGCGATCGCGTCGTCCTCTCGTGGGCGCCCGCCTGCGGGACGTGCGAGGAGTGCCGGCGCGGCCGCCCGGTCGCCTGCGTGCCCCTGCGGGCCGGGATCGCCGCCGGGACGCTGGCGGACGGCACCACCGGCCTTCGAGTAGGCGACGAGGTCGTGTACCGGATGACTGCGATCGGCGCGCTCGCCGAGCTCGTCGTCCTGCCGGCGGCGGCCGCGCTGCCCCTCCCGGCGGACGTCGGGCTCGAGGAGGCGGCGCTCATCGGCTGCGCCGCGCTGACCGGCGTCGGCGCCGTTCTCAACCGGGGGAGGGTCGAGCCCGGCGCGTCCGTGCTCGTCGTCGGTGCGGGCGGAGTCGGCCAGTTCGTCGTCCAGGGCGCGCGGATCGCGGGCGCCGCCGAGATCGTCGCGGTCGACCCGGTCGAGGCCCGGCGCGACCAGGCCCTGCGGCTCGGGGCGACCGCCGCCCTGGTTCCTGACGACGTCCCGGCGGGATTCGACGTCGCCTTCGACGCGGTCGGCGGGACGGAGACGCTCGACCTCGCGATCCGCGCGACGAGGGGAGGCGGGACGGTCGTGGCGGTCGGGATGCCGCCTGCCGGCGCCCGTCTCGAGCTCGACCCGTTTCAGCTCACGAACGAGGAGAAGGTGCTGACGGGCTCCCTCTACGGCTCCGAGGATCCGGCGAGCGCCTTGCCGAGGCTCGTGGAGCACGCGCGCGCCGGGCGGCTCGAGCTGACGTCCGTGCTCGGCCCGCGGTTCCCGCTCGAGCAGGCGGAAGAGGCGGTGCGCACGAGTCTCGGGGGAGAGCCCGGTCGGGTGCTCGTCACGTTCGATCGCTGACACGGGATAAGCTCGGGCACATGGCGGACCTGCCCGACTGGTATCAGCCCTACTTCCCGGAGCTGCGCAGCGGACCGCCCTGGGTGACCGACGACATGGTCGAGCTCGAGCCGACGCTCGCGGCGATCGTCGACGAGGTCGCCGGTCCGGCTGCCGAGGTAGCAGAGCTCGTCCGGGGGGCCTGGGAGCGAGACGAGCCGGTGACGGTCACCGGCTCGGGCACGAGCGAGTACGCCGCGCAGGCGGTCGCCGAGATCCTGGACGAGGCGCTGCGGGCGGCCGGCGCACCGGGCGGAGTCGTGCAGGGGCGTGAGTCGTTCGACGCGTCGGCCGACCCGCGACCGGGCGTGCTGATCGCCGTCTCGCACGGCGGACGCTCGCGCGTAGCGGTGGCGGCGCTCGAAGCCGCCCGCGCCGCAGGGGCGGAAACCGTGCTCGTCACCGCGGCCGGGGAGGGAACGCCCGTGGCGGAGGCCGCCGCCCGGCGGATCGACCTCAGGGTCGCCGACGCCTCGTTCTGCCATACGGTCGGCTACCTGTCTCCGATCCTCGTCGCGACGGCGGTGGGTGCAGCGATCGCCAGACGGACGGTCGATCGGGGCGCCCTCGAGCGGCACCTCGAGGAGTCACACGCGACCAGGGAGGCGGCGGCCGTGGTCGCCGCCGGCCTCCACGGCGTCGACCTGCACCTGACGGCCGGAAGCGGAGCCGACGCGCCCGCGGCGCGCGAGCTGTCGCTGAAGATCGAGGAGGGCGTGCGCGTCCCGGCGGCGATGCGAGGGCTCGAGACGCTCCAGCACGGCCATCTCGTCGCCGCGGGCGAGTCGACCGGCGCGATCGTCATCGTCGCCGACCGCCGGCGGCGCGAGGCCAGGGCCGAGCGGGCCGCCACCGCCCTCGAGGCGAGCCGCAGGCTCGGGCTTCGCACCGCTCTCATCGCCACGGCGGACGTCGCGGAGGGCATCGACGACGAGCTGACGAGCGCCGGCACGATCGTCGTCCCCGACCTCGAGTCGGCGCCCGCTCCGGTTTCCGCCCTCACCGCGACCGCCCTCGCGCTGCAACAGCTCATGCTCGAGCTCGTCAGGCTCGCCGGCGTCAACCCGGATCTGATCCGCCGGGAGGAGGCGCCGTACCGGGAGGCCTCGACGTTGACCGACGCGAAGATCCGCTAGGTGCTCGCCGCCTGTCCGGCGGTTACAACTCGAGAGCGAGGCGATCGAGTGCCGCCCGAATCGCCTCCGGGATGAGCGCGATCTCGGCCGGCTCGATGACGAGCGGCGGGGAGATCGCGACGCCTCGTACGAGAGGGCGAAGAATCACACCGTGATCTCGTACATGGACGTACGTGCGCCACGGGGCGCTCGGAAGTCGTTCGAGGACCTCCGACGTCAACTCGACTGCTGCCAGCAAGCCCGTTCCGCCGCGAACCTCTGCGACAAGCGGGTGTCCCGAGAGCGGGGCGACGGCTTCGTACAGCGTGCGCTCGAGGTCGCGCCCGCGGGGAATGAGGCCTTCTCGATCGAGGATGTCGATGTTCGCGAGTCCCGCAGCGCAGCACGTGGCGTGGCCTGCATAGGTCGGCCCGTGACGGAGAAGCGCCTGCCCGGGCGTCGACCAGAAGGGCTCTGCGACTCGGTCTGAGGCGACGACGCCCCCGAGAGGCAGGTACCCGCTCGTTACGCCCTTGGCGAACGTGATCAGATCGGGCTCGATGCCGAAGCGTTCGCAGCCGTACCAGCTTCCGAGCCGCCCGAAGCCGCAGATCACGGCGTCGCACACCACGAGGACGCCCATCGCCTGGCACAGCTCTGTGACGGCCTCGACGTACCCCGGCGCCGGAGGGATCACCCCGCCTGCCCCGATCACCGGCTCGAAGAAGAAAGCCGCGACGTTTTCAGGGCCCAGCTCCGCGAGCACCCTCTCCAGCGTGTCCACGGAGTCGTGGGCCACACGGGTCGTCTCCGGCAGGAGTGGACCGAAGCCTGCACGATTCGGATCGATCCCGCCGACGCTCGTTCCGAAGCCGTGGCTTCCGTGGTACGCGTGCGTTCGACTGACGAGGTGCGTGCGCTCGGGCCGGCCGCGAAGGGACCAGTAGAGGCGGCTCAACTTGGCGGCCGTCTCGATCGCCTCGCCGCCGCCCGACGTGAAGAAGACGCGAGCGCCGTCCATCGGTGCAAGCGCAGCCAGGCGCTCCGCCAGCTCGAGCGCCGGGCGGTTCGCGAGGTCTCCGAAGATCGAATACGTCTCGAGCGTGCGCATCTGCGCGCTCGCGGCCTCGACGATCTCCCGGCGTCCATGACCGACGTTCGCGTACCAGAGGCTTGCCGAGCCGTCCAGATAGCGCCTGCCCTGCTCGTCCCAGAGCCAGACGCCTTCCCCGCGGGCGAGCACGACCTCGGCGTCATGAACCGCCGCCATGTCGGAGAACGGATGCCAGAGGTGGGTCGTCGCCGTGATTCGCCCGACCGCGATCGATTCCGTCACGTCCACACCATCCCAGCCGCCGGCCACCGAAGTCAATTCAATTCGGCGATCGAGCCTGTAGGGTTCTCCCGCTGTCCAGCCGTGCGAGGAAGGAGGAAGCCCTTGGCGGCGACGCGCGTCGCCGTTGACGTCGGCGGAACGTTCACCGACGTCTGCGTGCTCGAGGAAGCGACCGGGGCGGTCCACGTGGCCAAGGTTCCGTCGACGGCGGATCCGATGGAGGGGGTCCTCGCCGGCGTCCGAGAGGCTGGTGTCGACCTCAAGGATGTCGCCCTCTTCTCGCATGGGACGACCGTTGCGACGAATGCGCTGATCACTCGGCGCTTCCCGCCGGCGGCGATGGTGACGACGGCCGGCTTTCGCGACATCATCGAGATTCGCCGAGGGACGAAGGACGATCTCTGGGACGCGTACAAGGACGTTGCTCCCCCGTACATTCGCCGCCGCGATCGTCTCGAAGTCCCGGAGCGGGTCGACTATTCGGGCCGCGTGCTGGAGCCCGTCGACGAGGACGCGGCTCGGCGCGTTGCGGGCATCTTGCGTAGGCGCGGCGTCTCGACCGTCGCCGTGTGCTTCGTGAACTCGTACGCGAACCTGGCGAACGAAGAGCGGATGAAGCAGATCCTCGAGGAGGAGTTGCCCGGCGTCTCGGTGTCGACCTCGGGCGAGATCCTTCCGGAGATCTTCGAGCACGAGCGCTTCTCTACCACGGTGGCGAATGCCGTTCTCTCGCCACTCGTCGTCGGGTACACGACGCGCCTCGCGGAGCGTCTAGCCGAGTCGGGGTACGACGGCGACCTCCTCTTGCTTCACTCCGGCGGGGGGGTGATGACACCGCGCTCGGTCGAACAGCTCGCCGTTCGCCTCGCCGCGTCGGGAATTGCCGCGGGAGCGATCGCGGCCCGGTACATCGCGGCTCTCTGCGGGCACGAGCACGCCATCGGTCTCGACATGGGAGGGACGAGCACCGACATTTCGCTGGTCTACGGCGGCGAGCTCCGCGTAACGAAGGAATGGTTCGTCGAGTACGGCTACCCGATCTGCTTTCCGTCGATCGAGGTGCTGACGATCGGCGCCGGAGGAGGCTCCCTGGCGTGGATCGACGAGGCCGGATCGCTCCGCAATGGCCCACAGTCGGCGGGAGCCGAACCCGGCCCGGCATCGTACGGGCGCGGTGGCGCCGACCCCACCAACACCGATGCGAACCTCTTTCTGGGGAGGCTGGGAGACCGGCTGATCGGCGGTGCGATGTCGCTCGACCGCTCCGCTGCCGAGCGTGCGATCCGATCCGGCGTCGCGGAACCGCTGGGGCTGGACACGATGGAGGCCGCGAGCGCGATCATCCAGGTGGCGAACGCGAACATGGCCGACGCGGTCCGTCTCATTTCCATCCGCCGCGGCTACGACCCGAGGGAGTTCGCCCTCGTCGTCTTCGGGGGCGCCGGTGCGCTGCATGGCGCAGCGCTTGCCAGGGAACTGTCGATCCCGACGGTCCTGGTGCCTCCCAACCCGGGCATAACGTCGGCCCTCGGCTGCCTTCTCGTCGACGTGCGCCACGATCTGGCGACGATGTTCCTCGCGCAGGCGGACGAAGTGGACATGCAGGATGTCGAAACGGAGTTCGATACGCTCGAGGCGGAGGCACGAGAACGCCTCGCGCACGAGGGCGTGTCCGAGGAGCAGATGAGCCTTCAGCGGTTCATCGACATGCGATACCTGGGCCAGTGGCGCTCGATGGCGATCCCGGTCGAGCGGCCGGTCGCGCTCCAGGACGCCGTCGACCGATTCCACTCGGAACACGAACGCGAACACAGCTACCGGCGCGACGACGCGCCGGTCGAGTTCTACCGGCTGACGCTCCGTGCAGTCGGCGTGACGCCGAAGCCGGAGCTCGCCCGGCATGAACGAACCGGCCGGATGCCCGAGCCGCTCGATCGCCGGCTGGTCAAGTTCGACGAGACGGAGGTTCCGGTCGACACGGCCGTCTACGAACGGTTCTCGCTCCCGGCCGGCGCCGAGTTACACGGGCCCGCCGTTCTCGAACAGCTGGACTCGACGGTGCTGGTTCCCCCGGGCGTCACTGCCGAGGTTGACGACTGGCTGAATGTGACGATGCGCATTCACGCGGTTGGCTCGGCCGGCGGGCCCGACGGTCGCGCCCACGCAAGCTCGGCAGGCGCCCGGGAATGAGCTGGAATACGGCTCCGGTGGTGGTGACCGTTGCGCCGACGGGCGCCGAGGTGACCCGCGACGACAACCCGGCACTCCCTCACACGCCCGAGGAGATCGCGCGCGATGCCGAGGCATGCGCCGGCGCGGGAGCATCCGTCGTCCACGTGCACGTCAGGGAGGCGGACGGGACTCCGAGCGGGCGGCCGGAGCTCTTCCGGGAGACGATCATGCGCATCCGAGCGCGGACGGCGATGATCACGATGGTCTCGACGGGTGGCGCGGTCTGGATGGGTATCGACGAGCGTACGACGGGGCTCGACGCCGATCCGGACCTTTCGGGAGTCGAGACGGGCTCGCTGAACTTCGGCGACGACGCGTTCGTTACGACCCCGCCTCAGGCACTCGAGATCATTAGACGAGCAACTCGGGCCGGCATCGGGCTCGAGGTGGAGGCGTTCGACGTCGGTCACGTCGTCGCCGCCGTCCGCATGCTCGACCGCGGCGAGCTGCCCGAGCCGGCACGCGTCAACCTCGTGTTCGGCGTGCCCGGCGGCATCGACGCCTCGCCGGAGGCGTTGGACGCGATGCTCCGGCCACTGCCCGGAGAGGTGCACTGGTCGGTAACCGCGGTCGGCCGCCACCAGCGCCGGATGCTCTCTCTCGCGCTCCTTCGGGGCGCGAACGGAATCCGCGTCGGCTTCGAGGACAACGTGTACCGAAGCCGGGGCGTACTCGCCTCGTCGAACGCCGAGCTCGTCAGCGATGCCGTCGAGCTCGCGGAGTCGCTCGGTCGGCGAGTCGCCACGATTTCCGAAGCGCGAGCCGCCCTCGGGCTCCCGCCAAGCCCCGCGTCGAGCGGGCCCGGCACATCGGCGCGCGCACCGGCGCTCATCCGGTCGGGTGAGCCGATGAACCCGAACGAGGAGGCCTCGTGAGCGATCCACGACCCGTGATGCTCGCCGATCGCGTCCGCACGCTCGACCCAGTGACGTTCGAGGTCCTGAAGAACGCGTTCATCACGACGGTCGATCAGATGGCGGAGCAGATCATCCGCACGTGCCATTCCTTCGTCATCTACTGCCGGGACTTCTCCTCAGCGCTATGCGACGTGGACGGGGATACGATCATGCAGGGCAGCCAGGACATCGCCGTCCACGTCGGAACGCTCCACTTCACGGCCAAGGCGGTGATCGAGGCGTTCGCCGAGGAGATGCATCCCGGAGACGTCTTCGCCGTGAACGACCCGTATCTCGGCGGCACGCACTTCTGCGACGTGAGGATCGTGCGGCCGGTGTTCGCGGACGGGGAGCTGATCGCCTTTGCTCAGTCGAACGGGCACTGGGCGGACGTAGGCGGCTCGGTTCCCGGATCGTTCGACATCAACGCCAAGGACCACTTCGGCGAGGGTCTTCGGATCCCACCCCTCTGCATCTGGGAGCAGGGCCGCTATCGCTGGGATGTCGTGAAGATGATGGTCTCCAACATGCGGGCCCCGAGCGACGCCGAGGGTGACCTCCACGCACAGGCCGAGGCAACCGCGGTCGCAGAGCGCGAGCTACTGCGCCTCGTGGAGAAATACGGCTCGGAGACCGTCGTCACGGCATTCGGCGAGGTTCAGGACTACGTCGAGCGCCTGGTCCGCCAGCGTGTTTCCGAGTTGCCCGACGGGACGTGGGAAACGGAGGACTACATCGACCTCGACCCGTCCGGGGAAGAAGGCTTGATCCCGATCCACGTCAAGCTGACGATCGAGGGCGACCAGATCCACTACGATCTCTCAGGCTCGCACGATGCGGTCGGCTCGTTTCTGAACTCGGCGTACGGAGCGACGACGTCGGCGGTCATCGCCGGCACGAAGACGTTCTTCCCGGATGTTCCGCTCAACGCGGGCTTCTACCGCGCAGTCTCGATGGACCTCGGCCCGGAGGGCTCGGTCGTGAACGCCCCGTGGCCCGTCGCGGTCACCGGCTTCTGCTCGGGCCCCTACGAGAAGATCATGAACTCGATCTTCGAGCTCTGGTCGCGCATCATGCCCGAGCGCGCCATCGCCTGTTCCTTCAACCTCGAGTACCTCCTCGTCGGCGGCCGAGACGCCCGGCGCCCCGAACGCCCCTTCTTCATGTGGTACGACTGGATGGTTGGAGGATGGGGCGGCCGAAACGGCAAGGACGGCTCCAACGCCACCGCCCCGATCTTCGGCGTCGGGCTCGCGGTGCAGCCGCTCGAAGGTCAGGAGCGCCTGACGCCCGTCTTGACGTCGAATCACGAGATCATGCCCGACTCCGGCGGCCCCGGCCGCTATCGCGGCGGCTGCGGCGTTCAGAAAGGCGGTGTCCTGACCGAGGCGGAGCGTGCCGTCATCTCGTACTCGTGCGACCGGGCTCGATCGATCACGTGGGGGCTCGACGGCGGCTTGCCGTCGATCCCCCACGGCGTCTGGGTGAACCGCGGCCGGGACAACGAGCGGTTCCTCGGTGCCGTCTTCTCCGGCGTGCCGATCGCTTCGGGCGACACGCTTCATCCGTCCGTCGGCAGGCGGAGGCGGGTTCGGGGATCCCCTGGAGCGAGAGCCGGCCGCGGTCCTCGCGGACGTCGTCGACGGCTACGTCACCATGGAGCGGGCACGACATGACTACGGCGTCGTGATCCTCGAGATCGACGGTGAGCTCGCCGAGTACGAGCTCGACCTCGACGGGACGCAGCAGGCGCGCGAGGAAATCAAGCGGAACCGGCTTGCCTGGCTCTCCGAGGACCCGGAGTCCGTCGCGGAGCGCTACCGGTCGCGCGAGATCGACGTGTTCGACGTCATCCGGGCGTACGGAGTGATCCTGGACTGGGGCACCGGAGAGCTTCTGCCGAGGACGACGGAGGGCTTTCGCGCCATGCTGCACCGCCGCATGGTGCCCCACTGGCATCCTGTCTGACGGCCCGCGGGCGTGTTCGGAGCTCAGGCCGTCGCGACGAGGCGGCGTAACGGTTGGACGTCGATCTCCTCCGCCTCGAGGCGGGCGCGCACGCCCCTGACGACGTCGACCGCGTTCGGGGAGTCGCCGTGGATGCAGAACGTCTTCGCCTCCAGGGGGAGCTCGCTGCCGTCGACGGCAGGAAGCTTCCCGTTGCGGACGATCCCGATGATGCGGGAAGCCACGACCTCGGGATCACGCGGCTGCTTCGCGCGCTCCAGGATCAGCGAGCCGTCAGCCGCGTAGTCGAGATCCGGGAAGGCCTCCGGCGCGACCGCGATGCCGGCCGACTCGGCGATCCCGAGCGCGTCCTTGTCCATGAGCACGAGCACGAGGTCGGGATCGACTTCGCGCGCGGCTTCGACGAGTGCCTCGGCGAGCTCCGCATCCTGATTGATCGCCACGTAGAACGCGCCGTGCGGCTTGATGTGCTGGACGGGTGCGCCGACCGCGTCGGCGAACGCGCGCAGCGCGCCGTACTGGTACACGATGTAGTCACGCGCTTCCTGGGCCGAGATCGCCATCCGTCTCCGCCCGAACCCGAGCAGGTCGGGGAAACCCACGTGCGCGCCGATACCCACTCCGTGCTCCTGGGCAAGCTCGACGGTCGCGCGCATGACGCCGGGGTCGCCGCCGTGCCAGCCACACGCGATATTGGCAGACGAGATGAACGGCATCACGCCGGCGTCGTCGCCGAGCTGCCAGCGGCCGAAGCTCTCTCCCATGTCGCAGTTGATGTCGATCGTCATCCCGGAACCTCCTTCGCCATGAGGCGCCTCGTCCTCGCGCCGGCTGGTGCCGCCGGGGAGGCTTACCACACCGTGCACCTGTTGTCCATGCGCGCTGCCCGGCAGCGCGATCCGTTGGTCGGAGCTAACTCGCACCGGCTTCCCGTCGTCCTATAGACCGTTCCTCCATGACGACGCGTGCGGGGAGGAGGTGACGCGGGCGGCGGTATCCGAGCTGTCGGAAGCAGAGGGGTTGACACCCGCTCGCGACCCCGTTTTAATCATCCCCCCTGCTGGTGAGGGAGCGATCCGTCCCACGAGGGCAGGTGGTCGGGCGGATTCCGTGCTGAGAGCGAGCGGAGCTGACGGGACGAAGAGGAGGATGCTTATGCGGAGAACGCGCCAGTACAAGTTATTGGCCGTGCTCGTTGTGCTCGTGGCGGCGATCCTGACTTTGGCCGCCTGCGGCGGTGGTGACGAGGAGGCTGCACCTACGACAGAGGCGCCAGCCGCGACCGAAGAGACGGTCGCGGAGGAGACCGAGGCAGCCGACACCGGGGCGGCCGATACCGGGGCCGCGGCGGAAGGAGACTGCCCGACCACCGGCGGCATCGTCGACTGCGTGACGACGAGCGCCGGCACCGTCTATGCCGACCCGGCTCAGAACGACCCCACGGTGATGGCGGCAGTCGTCGAGGCCGAGGACTGGGCATTCCCGGTGCAGTTCACCGATTGCCAGGCGTCGGACACTACGGCCGACGGCTGCACTCCGGGAACCGAGACGCCGGGCGTGTACACCCCGCTGCCGGTCTCCGAGATCACCGAGCAGTGGAACATCTGCGTCTCGTTCCCGCACCTCAAGGATGCGTACTGGCTCGCGTCGAACTACGGGGCAGTCGCGGAGAGCGAGCGTGACGGGCTGAAGATGACCCTGGTCGAGGCGGGTGGATACACGGAGCTCGCGAACCAGCTCAGCCAGCTGGACAACTGCGTGGCGCAGGGCGCGCAGGCATTGGTCATCGGCGGGATCAGCTACGACGGTCTAGATGCCAAGCTCCAAGAGTTCATCGATCAGGACGTCGTCGTCATCGACCTGATCAACGGCATCAAGAACCCGAACGTCCAGGCGCACTCGTTGATCAGCTACTACAAGATGGGATTCGCGGCAGGCGAGTATCTCGCAAGCCTGAACGAGCCCATCAAGGTCGGTTGGTTCCCCGGGCCTCCCGGTGCCGGTTGGGTCGAGACCTCCAACCAGGGTTTCCAGGACGCCATCCAAGGGAGCCAGGTCGAGATTGCTGGCGAGCCGCAGTACGGCGACACCGGAAAGGACGTTCAGCTCGGCTTGATCGAGAATCTGCTCGAGGCCGAGCCGGACGTCAATTACATCGCCGGGAACGCTGTCGCAGCCGAGGCGGCTGTTGGAGCCATCGAAGAGCGGGGTCTCAGCGACCAGATCAAAGTCGTCGCCGACTACCTCATCCCGACCACGTTCGACTTCATCGAGCAGGGGAAGATCGCCTGCTCGCCGACGGATCAGAACCCGATGCAGGTCAGGATCGCGGTCGACCAGGCGGTCCGGCTGCTCGAGGGGCAGCCGCTCGTCTCCGGCTTTACGCAGGAGCGGGTCGAGCCCTACGCGGAGCTCGTCTGTGGCCCCGCGGCCGGCGACCTGGACAACCTCGCCAACTTCGTGTTCGGGGCAACGTTCGCTCCCGAGGGGTTCGAGCCGACGTTCACAGTCGGCTAGCGGCCCCGAGGTCGAATGACGTACATTCCGTGCTCGCCGCCGGAGACGCCGGCGGCGAGCACGGGCTCGTGAGCAAGGGCAGGAAGCAAGCGTGAGCCAAGAGCGCACTGACGACGGAACCCCGATGGTCGTCGGCGAGACAGCAGGGACAATGTCGCGCAACACCGACATGCCGCTCCTCGTCATGGAGGGGATCACGAAGCGATTCCCCGGCGTTGTCGCCCTTCGCGACGTCTCGTTCGAGTTGCGCGCCGGAGAGGTCCACGTCCTCTTCGGAGAGAACGGCGCAGGGAAGTCGACGCTGATCAATGTCATCGCCGGGACGTATCCGCCCGACGACGGAACGATGGTCTTCAACGGCGAGGCGATCGCTCATCTCTCTCCGAACGACGCCCGACAACGGGGGATCAACGCCGTCTTCCAGGATTTCAGCCTCGTTCCCCAACTCTCGGTGGAGGAGAATCTCTACCTCGGGAGAGAGCCCGGCCGGGTGGGCTTCGTCGATCGCAATGCGCGCGGCGACGGCGCGCAGGCCGCCCTGGACGTCGTCAAGCCGTTCTTCTCGATCAAGACACGCGTCGATCGTCTCTCACGCTCTGCGCAGCAGCTGGTCGAGATTGCGAAGGCGCTCATGGGAGAGCCCAGGATCCTCATCCTCGACGAGCCGACGACCTCGCTCACGGAGCAGGAAACCGAGCTGCTCTTCGGGCTCATCGACGAGCTCAAGACCCAGGGCCTCGCCATCGTCTACATCACGCATCGAATGCGCGAGATCCCGCGTGTGGGAGACCGCATCACTGTCCTCCGGGACGGACAGAAGGTCGCGACGCTCGCCGTCGGGGAAGCGGACGAGAACCGTTTGATCCAGCTCATGACGGGACGAACACTCGAGTCGCTGTATCCTCGCGCGGCGTACGTTCCCGGCGCGCTCCGACTTCGCCTCGACCATGTCTCAGGTCGTCTTCTCCACGAGGTCTCTCTCGAGGCCCACGCCGGCGAGGTCGTGGGGATCGCTGGGCTCGTCGGTTCCGGCAAGTCGGAGATTGGACGCCTTTGCTTCGGGCTCGAGCCCCACACGGGGACGATCGAGCTGGACGGGCGGCAACTCGAGAACCGGGAGGGGCCCCACGACATCCTCGGCCGAGGAATGATCTACTACCCGGCTGACCGGCGCGGGGAGGGACTCGTCCTTCCGCGGCCCGTCCGCGAGAACCTCACCTTTGCGGCGCTCGATCGGCCCGACTTCAGCCGTTTTGGGCTTCTCCGGCGCGCCGCCGAGCGGCGGAAGGCGGACGAGATCATCAAACGGCTCCGCATCCAGCCGCCTCAGCCCGAACGTCGCGTCGCAAATTTCTCGGGCGGCAACCAACAGAAGACCGTGCTGGGCAAGGCGCTCACCCTCGACGTCGGAGTTCACATCTTCGACGAGCCGACGGCGGGTGTCGACGTCGGCGCACGAGTGGAGGTCTACGAGTTCATCAAGGAGCTGTGCGAGGCCGGGAGCGCGATCGTATTGATCTCTTCCGACCTCCCCGAGGTGCTTCACCTCTCTCACCGTGTCTATGTGATTCACCGCGGCCGCGTTCGTGCGCACCTGACAGGCGATGAGATCACCGAAGAGCGTATTCTCTCCAATTTCTTCGACACGCAGGCCGATATCGAGGAAGAAATCGAGCGCGCAGCGGAGGCGGTATGACAACCGTTCCCGAAGCACCTCGCCGTTTCGAGCGTGAGTCCATCGGCCAGCATGCAAAGCGCGCATTCATTGCGATCGGTCCATTTCCGATCATGCTCGTCCTCCTGTTCATCGTCTTCGGCCTGCTTTCGGAGGAGCATCGCTTCTGGAACGGCGACAACATCTTCAACATCGCCCGTCAATGCACGTATCTGATGATCGCGACGATGGGGCAGATGCTGTACCTGCTCTCGCGCAACTACGACCTCTCGAACGGAAGCTGCGTCGCGCTCACGTCGATCGTCTGCTCGCTGGTCATGACGTGGTCCGGGTGGGGAGGCAACACAGCGGCCGCGATCGCGGTCGGCTGCCTGGCGGGTATCGGGGTCGGCGTGGGAGTGGGGTTCGTGAACGGGATCGTGGTGTCGGTCTTCAACATCTCGTCCTTCATGGTCACGCTCGGCATGTCGTTCATGGCGTTCGGCGCGGCGCTCTTGTTATCGAGCGGCACGCCCGTGACGGGCCTGCCCCAGGCCTTCGTCAGCGGCCTCGGCACGGGCCGGATTTACGAGCCCGTCGAGGGCTTCGGGCTTTCGTACGTGTTCGCTTCCGTGCCCGTCGTCATCACGGTCGGTCTACTGGGACTGTTCTACGTGCTCCTGAACTGGACGCGTCTGGGACGCCACGCGTATGCGATCGGCGGGAACGCGAACGCGGCCCGCCTTTCGGGCATCGGGATCGGGCGCAGCACGGTCTTCTTGTTCATCATCGGAAGCGCGCTCGCCGCGATGGCCGGGATCATGCTGACCGCCCGCATCTCGTCGGGGGAGGCGAATATCGGCTCGGAGCTGCCGCTTCTGTCGATCGCCGCAGCGGTCCTCGGCGGGGTCTCGCTGTTCGGAGGCGAAGGCCGGCTGTCGGGTGTCGTCATCGGCGTCATCTTCATCATCGTGCTCCAGAACGGGATGCAGCTCCTCCGCATCTCGAGCTATCTCCAGCTGATCGTGCTCGGAGCGCTCCTGATCGTCGCACTGATCGTCGACCGGTTGCGCGCGCGGCTGCAGACCTAGCTGCGCGATGCGCCGCGCGCGTCGCCCGAAACGCGCACCGCTCCCTTAGGCCGGCTGGACGCTCTCGACTCGGGCGCCCGCGAGCAACGCGCCCGCGTCCGGCGCGATCGGCTCCAGCCCCAGCTCCCGAAGAAGGCAGAAGACCGTCGCCGTGCCGGCCGACAGAACCGGAACACCGAGACGATCCTCGGCGATCTGGATGGCGGGCAGCGACGGCATCTGGACGCACGCGGAGAGAACGACGGCGTCCGCGTCGCGCACGTCGAGCTCGGACGCGATCTCGGGAAGTCGCATGGGATCGAGCCGGCCGACCGCCAGGTTGTCCGACACCTCCAGGCTTCTGGAGTCGACCACCTCGATCCCCGATGCCGTCAAGTACTCGATGACGAGACTGGTGATCGGCTTGAGATACGGGGCGACGAGGGTAATCCGAGTCGCGCCGAGCGCTCGAAGCGCTTCCACCAGAGCCCCTGCACTGCTCACGATCGGTGTGGGAGCGCCGCTCCCGGCGGTGACGCGGTGGAGCCGCTCCTCGACCTGACTGTGAAAGCCGGCGGGCTGCGACATGAGGGCGACCAAGCAGGCGTAGGCAATCGCGTCCACTCTCGCGTCGGCAAGCTCGCCGGCGCAGCGGTCGCTGTCCTCGACCATCCTCGCCAGCTCCTCCTTCGTCACCTGCTTCAGGCGAGTCCGGCTCGAGTGGAACGTGAAGCGCTCGGGATGCACCCGTTCACGCCGCCGGAGCAGCTCGGGGATCTCGGTCTCCATCGTCGTGTTCGAGCTCGGTACGATCAGGCCGATCCGGTACGTTCGCGTCATGAGTGACCCCGTTGTCGACGTGCCTCGGGCGGATCACACCTTAGTCGAGCGCGGCGCGGCGGAATGAGGGGGCGCGGCCGATCGTCCCGAGCGGACGGCTCTGAGACGCGGAGGGGGGTCACCGGGGGTATCGAGACGCTGGATCGACGCGCGAGGAAGGCGGTGCTCGACGCGCTCGAGGAGAACGAGCAATCCCTTTTCTGCGTGCGAGCGTCCGACGGCCAGGCGATCGTGGCTCTCCGCGACCGGCTGCTGCTCGTCAAGGCCGGCCGGGCGAGCGCCTCGCCTATCCGACCGAAGGTCGTCGCGTTTCGGTACGACGAGATCGCGGCGATCTCGATCGAGGTGGGCGAGGTCAACTCGGTGATCGAGATCGCCCCGCTACACGGGCGGCCGAGGCACGAATGGTGGCACTCGTGGATCGCTTTCGAGGATCCTCTCAGGGCGTCGACGACGCTGGTCGTTCGCACGGACGAGCTTCAGTTGTACGAGCCCGCACTCCAGCGGCTTCGCACCCTCGTCGATGCCTCACGTGGACCGTCTCACACCCCTGCCTCGAGTGGGACTGGAATCCGCCAGAGCGATCTCGTCTCCTCCCTCGAGCGCCTGTCCGCGCTCCATGCCGCGGGAGCGATCTCGGACGACGAATTCGAGCTGGCGAAGCAGGCGCTCCTTCGCTGAGGTCGTCCCAGCGTGCGGCCGGGCTCTCCTCTGGCTCGAGCTCAGAAGACCGCGGTCGCCTCGATCTCGACAAGGAACTCGGGCAAGACCAGCGACTTCACCGCTACGAGCGTCGCCGCCGGTCGATGGCCGCCGAAGTACTCCTCGCGGGCGCGGGCGACGGCCGGGCGGTCCGCCATGTCCGTCAAGAAGACGCCGATCCGGACGATGTCGCCCTTCGACGCACCGGCGGCTCTCAGGATGCCGTCGATGTTCCTGAGGCACTGGCGGGCCTGCGCCTCGGCGTCGTCGCCACCCACCGGCTCTCCTTCGGGCCCTTCAGCGAGCGCGCCGCTGATCTCGAGGACTCGAGTGCCTGTCGCCAGGATCGCGGCCGAGTAATGCCCGCGGGCCGGTGGAGTCCCATCTCCGGCGATTGGTTCGTTTGCCATCCGTCTCCCCTGTCGAATCCGCTTCGGAAACCACTACCGAGGCGTGAAGCCGTCGGTGCCGCAGCTTCGCACCGTGGCTCGAGTATAGGTGCCGAAACTCAGAAGGAAGCCGCGATGCTCGTGTGGGATGGGTTTGAATATGATCGCCCGCGTGAGCTGCAGAACCCGGAAACGGCTGCTCGTAAGCCGTTCGCCCACCTCGATCGAACCATCGGCGACGGCCACGATCCCCTGACGTCTTGACCGACAGCTACGACGTCGTCGTCGTGGGAGCCCGTGTGGGAGGCTCGACCCTCGCGTCGCTGCTCGGCCGGCGGGGCCTGAAGGTGCTCCTCATCGACCAGGCGGACTTCCCTTCCGACACGCTCTCGACACACATCACCTACGGCGATAGCTTCGGCGTCTGGGAGGAGATCGGCGCCTGGCCCGCCATCGAGCGCATCGGCGCCGAGCGGCTCGTCGGCATCGATTGGCAACGCCAGGAGCCGAACGCGAGCATCCACGGCCGCTTCGAGCCTGTCTGCGGGCACGCGTACTCGCTCTGCTTGAGACGCCTTCTTCTGGACGCGATCCTCGTCGACACCGCTCGCGGAACGCCGGGTGTGACGGTCTCCACGAGGACGAAGGCCGTCGAGGTCGTCTTCGAGGACGGGCGGGCCGCCGGTATCCGGTACGAGAGGCGGGGCACCGACACGCGGATCGAGCGCGGGCTCGCTCGGTCGAGCGTCGTCGTCGGCGCGGATGGGCGCTTCTCGTTCGTGGCTGAGGCGGTCGGCAGCGCCCCGTACAACGTCGTCGCCCCGATCTGGTTTCCCTTCTATGCCTACCTCGTCGATGTGGAGCCGCTCGAGACCCCTCTCCTCGAGATCATCGACAGCGAGGAGGCGGGCGGGACGGTCATGCTCGCCCCCTGCGACGACGGGATCTGGATCGCGATCATCTACACGGAGCAGCGGTTCTTCGACGAATGGCGACGGGACCACACGCGCCTCTTCGAGGAGCGCATCAAGGCGGACCTCCGGATCGGTCCGCGTCTCGCACGGGCCAGGCGCATCACCCCCGTACGAGGCCGCGGTGACATCGTCAATTTCATGCGGATCGGCGGCGCGTCGGGTTGGGCTCTCGTCGGCGACTCGGGCCAGCACAAGGACCCGATCTACGGGCAGGGCATCGGCGACGCGGTGCGGAGCGCCCGCCTGCTTGCGGACTACCTGCTGCGCGGGCTCGGCGGGGAGCTCGATCTCGACTCCGCGCTCGCGGAGTTCCACACCTACCGGGACCTCGACCTTCTCCCCAACTACGACTGGATGATCCAGGGCCAGCCGCGCGGGTGGAGCCCGGAGGAGTTCGAGTCATTCCTGGCTGTGCTCGGGCGAAGCGACGAGCTCTCCACGAAGTTCGTCAACGTCTTCAGCCACGGCGTTCCGGCAAACGAGCTCTTCGGCCTCGAGACTCGTGACGAGTGGCGCGAGCAACGCGCCGCCGCCGGCAGGGGGAGCGGTGTCCGCGGTTGAGCAACGGCTTGCCCGGCTCGGGTGCGAGCTCGGGGTCTCGCCGAGCCCGCTCGGGCACTACGTCCGCGCGGTCACGACCGGTAACCTCGTCTACACGGCGGGTCACGGGCCGTTCGGAGCGGACGGGGAGACGGCGTATCGCGGGCAGGTCGGCAGCGAGCTGACTCTCGAGCAGGGCAAAGCCGCGGCGCGCCTGTGCGTACTCGCGTGTCTGGCGAGCCTCAAGGTCGAGATCGGGGACCTCGACCGCGTGAGCCGGATCGTCAAGATGCTCGCGTTCGTGAACTGCGCGCCGGGTTTCGACTCGACGTCGGCTGTCGTGGACGGAGCGTCGGAGCTCCTCGAGGACGTCTTCGGCGAGCGGGGACGACATGCGCGCGCCGCGATCGGAACGAACGTGCTCCCGGGCGGCATCCCGGTCGAGGTCGAGATCGTCGTGGAGGTCGCCTAGGCCTGAGGCTCGACGTGCATCGCCGACGTGTGAGAGACTCAGGCCTTGGCAACGGGAAGAAGGGAGGCTAGATGGCGACACTCGAGCCCATTCCCGGAGACGTCGCGGAGGGACCGACCAACTACGAGGTGGGCACGCGTCTCCTTGGCGAGAACGACAAGGTGCGCGCGTGGGAGATCAGGCTCGAGCCGGGCGAGCGTTGTCCGTTCCATTGCCACCGGACGAGCTACTACTGGATCTCGCACACGGATGGCCTCGCCCGCGTGACGTTCACCGACGGGTCCTGCGAGGACTACGGACACAAAGCGGGAGAGGTGACGTACATCGAGGTCGAAGACGGGGAGCAGCTCGTCCACGACCTGACGAACGTCGGCGACACGCCGCTCGCCTTCACGACTGTCGAGCTCCTCGACAGCGACAGGCTGTTCTGGCGGCCGTACGCGGGCGATCTGGAACACTAGGCAACGAAATCCGTCGTCATGCGGGCTCGAATCGCCAGAGGAAGCCTGCTTCGCGAGATCGTCGGCTGGTACGGCGTGGCGGCGCTCCTGGTTGCGTTCGCGCTCGTGAGCTTCGACGTGGTGGGGGCGGAGTCACCGACCTTCCAGGTTCTCAACCTGACGGGAGCGGCCGGGATCGCCGTTCTGTCGCTCGCGAAGCGCGCCTACCAGCCAGCCGTCCTGAATGCCGTCTGGGGGGCGATCGCCCTCGCGGCTCTCGTCGGCTTGCTCGTCTGACCCGCCCGGCGGGTGATCCGCCTTCGGCCCGCCGGCGAAATCAAGAGAAGACACCAATGACGCGCCTCTCTGCGAACGTCTTCGTCGTGGGCCTCGTCGTCGCCGTCGGCGCGGCTGCGATCGCCTCCTCCTTCGTCACCGGAGATTCGGAGGAGGCCGTGCGAGCTCGATCCGTCGCCGAGGCGGAGCCACGTGCAGACGAGGACGCCAGCGGGCACGAGGAGGACGCCGAGCTCAGCATGGCCGCCCGCGCGCTCGAGCAGGAAGGCGTCGTGGGAACCCTCGCGCTGATCGACGCGGATTGCGAGTTCCGCGCGCTCACGTTGCCCGACCTTCGGCCGACGGAGGCCGACCGGCCGGCGGGTTGCGCGTTTCCCCTCGCTCCCGGCGAGCCGCGTCCCGCCGGCCATCCGTTCTTCCAGCCACCCTCGGCGCCGGGGCCGCGATGCCGGCTTCGCGGATGCTCCTACGCCTGGAAGCCCGAGGGAACGGCAACCTACGTTCGTGCCGGCGAGATCGTCGAGCTGCGCTCGCGCTGTGGCGACCGACCGGAGCCCTGCACGAACGTCATCCTCTCCCGTCGCGACCTCGCGGCCGCGTTCGGCTCGGAGTCGCGTGCGCGCGTCCGCGAGCTCGCGTGGTTGAGCGACGAGCGGCTGCTCGCGATCGTGCGGACGGGTACACCCGGGTCGGGGCGCGATGTGATCGCGGTCTTCGAGGGGCGCCGTCTGGTCGCGCGGGCGCGAGTATCGGGCGGCCGTCTGTCGCTGATCCGAGTCAGCCCGAGCCGCAAGCTCGCCGCGGTTCGCTCGGATTCGCGGGCGCGCCTCTGGCTCGTGCGGCCGCGCGGCAGCCGCCTCACGGTTCGGCCTTTCCCGCCGGGGTCGCCACCTGCACCCACGGATCTCCGAGCGATCGCATGGTCGCCGGACGACCGCTGGACCGCACTTGCGACGCGGAGAGCCGTGTACGTGTTCCGTACAGATAACGCGCACGACGGCTACATCGGTATCCCGGTCGCCGTGCGCGACGTGCGCCTCGACTAGGACGAGGCGAGCTCTGTAAGCGGCGTCGCCTCGATTCCAGCGGCGTCGAATGCCCGGCGTATCCCCGCGGCAATCTCGGAGGCGTTGGGTGCGTCGCCGTGCACGCAAATCGATCGAGCCTCGATCTCGAGCTCGGGGCCGTCGAGGGTCGGCACACGCCCCTCGGAGACGAGCCGTACCGCCCGCTGGGCGGTCGCGTCCGGGTCGCGCAGCTGCTTGACCCTCTCGATCACGAGTGTTCCGTCGGCCGCGTAGTCCAGATCCACGTAGCCCTCGGGGACGAAGGGCACGTTCGCTCGCGCGGCAGCCCCTTTCACCGTCTCGCCGGCGAGGAGCAGAACGACCTCGGAACCGAGCTCCGCGACGGCAACGGCGACGGCCTGCGCGAGCTCGGGATCCTCCTGCACCATCCAGTAGAGAACTCCGTGCGGTTTCACGTGCTGAAGACGCCCTCCTGCCGCCTCGGCGAACGCCTTCATGGCGCCCGCCTGATACAGGACGTAGTCGTGGAGCTCCGCCGCCGAGACCGCGAGACGCCTTCGGCCGAAGCCGAGGAGATCGGGAAGGCCGACGTGGGCACCGATCCCCACGCCGTGCTCGAGCGCCAGCCCAACGGTCGCGCGCATCACCTGTGGGTCTCCGCCGTGGTAGCCGCAGGCGATGTTCGCGGACGTCAGCTGCGGCATGAGAGACGCGTCGTCGCCGAGCGTCCAGCGTCCGAACGACTCGCCCATGTCTGCGTTGAGGTCGACCCGGATTGCCACGGCGCTCGGCAGTCTATGCGAGGCGTTGCCGTCGCTCGTGCGCCTGTTCGGCACTGGCAACGGAGGCTCGCGGGACTCCCTTCCGACGCCTCGTGCGCAGATCGACGAGAATGCCGGCGTGAGCCGGGCGGAGTTCCACCGGGCGTCTGACGGACGCGCCGTCGCGATGGTCGTCCGTCACGACTTCGACGACTTCAGGTCGCACCCGCCGACGTTCGCGACCGAGGCGGAGCGCGAATGGCTGAAGGAGCACTACCAGGTGGCGAGCCCCGAGCGCGAGCGGGCGACGAAGGCGCACCTGACAGCGGACGAGCTGCCGCTCCAGGTCACCGTCCTCAACCGGCCGGCCCACTCGCTTGTGAAGCCGCACTACCACGTGAACGAGCGCGCGTCGACGACAGACACGCGGCACCAGGTGATGGTGTGTCTCTCGGGATCGGCGCGCGTCGGGATCTACGCCAGGGAAGGGGAGCACATCGTGGACGTCGTACTCGAGACGGGAGACCTCGCGCTCCTCTACGAGGGCCACTCGATCGAGACGCTCGAGGACGGCACGCGCCTCCTCGAGATCAAGCAGGGCCCGATGCCGAGCAATCCCTTCGACGACAACGTCGCCATCGTGGGCCCGGAGGCGGCCGCGCGATGAACGAGTATCGCGAGGCCGTCGAGGTCGAGCGGACGAGCTATTTCATGCCGTACGCGCCTCTCGTCCGGGTGCGTGCGGGAGGTGAGCTGCTCTTCGTCTCCGGGGCGACCGCGCTCCCCCTCTATCACGACCATCCGCACGACCACGACGCGCTCGATCCCCCGGTGGACGTCCGCGAGCAAACGCGCCTGGTGATGCAGAACCTGGAACGCTGCCTGGCCGCGGGCGGCGCCGGGTGGAACGACGTGGTGCGTACCGACGTCTTCGTGACCGACATGCGAGACCAGGACGCGGTCGGCGACGTGATGGGCCCGTACTTCGACGGCGACTTCCCAGCGAGCACGCTCGTCGAGGTGACGAGCCTGGTCGATCCCCGGCTCAAGCTCGAGATCAGCGCGATTGCCGTCGTGCCGCCGCGCGCGTCCGCGTAACCGTCGCGATCGAGCGAATGAAGTTCGGCCTCTTCTTCTCGTTCCAGTCCCCGCCCGGAAGCGGGACGGGCTTCGACGATCCCTATCACGACATGCTGGCGTGCCTGCCGGTCGCAGAGGAGCTCGGGTACGACTCGGCCTTCGTCGCGTCCCACCACGTCCAGCCGGACGGCTGGTGCCCGAGCCCCCTCGTCGCCCTGGCGGCAGCCGCGGCCGTCACCGAGCGGATCCGGCTGGGAACGGCCGTGCTGCTCCTCCCGCTGTACGCTCCCGTCAAGCTCGCGGAGGACGTCGCGGTCGTCGACAACATCTCGCGAGGCCGTCTGGTGCTGGGTGTCGCCCCGGGGTACGTGTCAGAGGAGTTCTCGGCACACGGGGTGCCGCGGGACGAGCGTGTGGCACGCATGGAGGAGGCGCTCGATCTGATGGCGGCCGCGTGGACGCAGGAGGTCGCGTCCTTCGAGGGCCGCTTCTACTCGCTGCCTCCTTCAACCGTGCGGCCACGGCCGTACCAGCAGCCCCACCCCCCGATCTGGTACGGCGTCTCCGGCCCGAAGTCGCTGCGACGTGCGGCCGCGCGCCGAGCCGTGCTCGTCGCATCGCCTCGCCACGGGCTCGATGAGCTTCGGGAGCACTACCGGATCTACGACGCCGAGGCCGCTGAGGTCGGTTTCGACGTGGTTGAGCGCCCGGTAATCCGAGAGGTCTTCGTCGCCGAGACGCAGGCGAGAGCCGAGGAGCTCGCGGCACCGGCCGTGACGTACGTCTTTCGGGAGCTCTACGGCGCGAAGTCGGCTGCGGGGGAGCGCGTGCTGCGAACCGACGAGGGCGAAGCCGTGACGTCGAAGGATCAGGTGGACTTCGAGCACTTCAAGGAGAGGTACGTGATCGGGGACCCCGAGTTCGCGTTCCGCGAGCTCGAGCGCTACGAGAAGGAGCTCGGAGTGACCGAGCTGATCGCGTGGATGCACCTGCCCGGAATCGCGCGGGAGCACACCATGCGCTCGGTGGAGCTCTTCGCCAAGGAGGTCATCCCGGCCTTCGGCGGCTAGTGTGCCGCGGCGCCTGAGATAGGATCACACCCCGCCGAGAGCCTTCTGGAGGAGCGTGAATGGCGACCAGGAAGACGGCGACCGCCACCTCGGGGAGCCCCGCAGCGAGCTTGATGAACGGCGATCAGTACCGTGAGAGCCTGCAGGACGGGCGGCGGCTGATCGCTCCTGACGGCTCCGAGATCCCCGACGTGACCGCCTACGCGCCGCTCGCGCGCGGCATCGAGACGATCGCCGGGCTCTACGACGCGCAGTTCGCGCCCGAGACGAGGGACATCGCGACGTACCTCGACGAGGCCAGCGGGAAGCGCATGAGCCGCGGCTGGAAGATCCCGGAGGACGCCGACGATCTCCGGCGCTGGCGTGAGCTGATCCGTCTGAGCACGTACCACACGCTCGGCATGTTTGGTCGCCCGCCCGACTACGGCGCGGTGATCGCACTGGGATTCCTCGCCGTGCGCGACAAGCTCGAGGCGACGAACCCCACGATGATCGAGAATCTCGAGAGGTTCATCGCGTCGTGCCGAGAGCGAAACCTGATCAGTGCGGCGCTGATCGCGGACGTTCAGTCCGATCGCTGCATTCCGCTCGCAGAGAAGCCCGGTCGCTTGCGGTGCGTGGAGGAGCGGCCGGACGGGATCGTCCTCTACGGCGCCAAGCCGTGCGCCTCGGTCGCCGCGCAGGGGCACGTCGCGACCATCGGGAGCCTCCTCCTCCCTGGTGCAGATCCCGACGCGGCGCTGTTCTGCGCGGTTCCGATCAACGCTCCCGGGCTGACGCTCGTCCTCCGGGAACCCGTCACGGAGGTGGCCGACCTCGAGGACCACCCCTTGAACGCCCGCGGCGAGGAGTCGGACACGCTGATGCTCTTCGAGCACGTCGTCGTCCCGCGCGAGATGGTGTTCAGCTTCCGAGACGAAAAGGCGCTCGGCCTCTATCGGGAGGCCTGCGCCCTCGCGCACTGGCACATCCTCACACGCCTCTCCTACCGGGCCGAGATCTTCGCCGGCACCGCGCAGGTGATCGCCGAGGTCCTCGGCACGGACGGGATCCCGCAGGTCCGTGACGCGATCGCGCAGGCTACCGCGTACGCGCACACCTTGAAGGCGTTCATCGTCGCGGCCGAGGCCGAGGCGGAGCTCTGGAACGGGGTCTGCGTGCCGAGCGATCCTCTCGTCACCGCCGGACGGTTGTACTCGCTCGAGCAGTACCCGACGATCATGCAGATCCTGCGCGACCTGAGCGGTCAGGGCATGATCAGCCGCTTCACGCGTGCGCAGTTCGATCATCCGGAGATCGGAGCTCGCCTCGAGGAGTTCCTGCCGGGCACCGACGCTTCGGCACGCGCAAAGAACCGGCTGTTCAACTTCGTCTGGGACCTGACGTCGTCGAGCCATGCCGCCCGCGTGGCGCTGTTTGAGAACGTCAACGCGCTGCCACCCTCCGCCATCCGCGCGGAGCTCTTCCGCTCGGAGGAGCGCCAGCCCTGGGCGGACTTCGTCCGGCGCTACGCCGGCGTCGACTGAATCAGCAGGATCCGAGCCTGGGCGGCCGCTCGCGGCGTGATCATCGTCGGCGCGGTACGACGACGTTCAGGAAGACAGCTCCCGCTTCACGGGCGCGCGCGCCGTGTGGAACACCGCTGGGGACGTGAACGAGGTCGCCTGCGGCCAGGGAGAGCGTCGTCGCCCCGAGCTCGAGCTCGATCGCTCCCGAGACGACGTGGACGAGCTGCTCCTCACCGTGCTCGTGCCGGGGGTAGACCGCGTCCGGCCCGAACTCGTATCGCACGACGGTCGCTCGCCCGGTATCGAGGCGCCGCGCGCGAACGCCGGCATAGGGCTCGCTCTCGGCGACCGTAGCCCAGTCGACGAGTCCTCCGGTATCGGCATTGATGCTCACGGGTTCACGCGTCCGAGCGCCCGCCTGGGCGTGCCTTGACTCGGGCGTGGCAACCCTAGCGGAGGAGACGCCGAGACCTCCCGAGCGCTCGCGGAACTACGATTCCAGGCGCGTGCTCAAGGCACCCGCACTCGGCTTGCTCGGCACGGTCGGCGTCGGTCCTGCCGAGCTCGGTGCGCTCGCGGCGCGGGCCGAGGAAGCCGGCTTCAGCGGAGTCTGGATGGTCGAGTTCGAGTACGACACGTTCCCGTTCGACCAGGTGATCGCGATGCACACGAGCCGCATCACCACGGGCAGCTGCGTGGCCCGCCGCTTCACCCGCCACCCGCTCCTCATCGCCGAGACGGCGACCGTGATCGAGCACCTCGCGCCGGGACGGTTCGTGATCGGCCTCGGCAACGGCGGCGTGAGCGAGCCCGCGGACGACGCGGCTGCGGCGCGCGCGAAGGCCGCCGCGGAAGTGGATCCATCGTCGCTGCAGCGCTGGGGTGAGCCCGGCGACCGCCCCGTTGCCCGAATGAGGGAAGCGATCGAGGTCGTCCGGCTCGCTCTCGCAGGCGGGCGCGTCGACTACCTGGGCGAGTTCTACCGCTTCGACGGCGTCGAGCTCAGCTTGCGGCCCGAACGCACGATTCCGATCTACGTAGGTGCGCGTCGCCCCGCCATGCTGCGGCTGGCCGGAAGCCTGGCGGACGGAGTCTTCCTCTGGCTCGTGGGCACCGAAGCGACCCGCGAGGCGGTCGCCGTCGTACAGGGAGCAGCCCTGGAAGCGGGGCGACGGGGGGAGGACGTCGAGATCGGGTGTCTCGTACCGACGTGCATCCATGCCGACGGAGAGGTCGCGCGAGGCGCGATGAAGCGACTCCTAGTCGAGTTCTATCTCGGACGGGGAGTGTACTCCGACGTGCTCGTACGCTCGGGGTTCGCGGAGGCGGCCGACCGCGTGCAGGAGCTCACGAGGCAGGGCGACGCTCAGGCGGCCGCAGCAGCCGTCCCCGACGAGGCCCTCGACGAGCTCGCGATCGCGGGGACGCCCGAGCAGTGCCGCGCTCAGCTCGAGGGCTGGTACGGGCGTGGGCTCGGCCTGCTCGTCCTCTACGTCTTCCCTGCCGACGGTGACTGGCCTCATGCCTATCGGCGCATCGTCGTCGACCTTGCGCCCGGCGCGTGACCCGCGCGATTCCGTCTCTCTGCCTCGGGACCACCGTCTTCTTCTGGGCGACGCAGTACTGGGCGATCGAGATCGCTGCGCCGTACGCCTCTCCGATCGTCATCACAGCGCTTCGCACGGTTCCTGCGGCGTTCGTGCTCGTGGGCGTTGCGCTGGTTCTGCGGCGCCGGCTTCCGCCCCGCCATCTGCTCGTCGTCTCGGCTTTCACGGGCCTGCTGATGGTTGCGCTCACGCTCGGCGGGATCTCGGAGGGTGCGGCTCGGGCCGGTGGCGGGAACACCGCGGTCCTCGTCAACAGCTCGCCCTTCTTCATCGTCCTTTTCGGCCGCATGTTCTTCGGCGAGCGCCTCTCGGGACTCGCGGCGGTCGGCCTCGCAGGAGGGTTTGCCGGTGTCGTCATGATCGTCTCGCCTCAGCTCGGAAGCGGCGACGACACGGCGGACGTGGCCCTCGGGATGGGGCTCGCGCTCGCCGCCGCAATCGGCTGGGCCGTGGGCACTCTGATCGTGAAGCGACTCACCGACGAAGACCCGACCCTGGACCTGATCGGTCTCACGGCGCTCCAGTACGTCGTCGGAGGAGCGGTTCTCGTTGCGATCGCGCTCGGAGTCGAGCCGGCCGGGGCCACCGACTGGGGCTCGAGCGAGCTCTGGGGCGCGATCCTGTGGATCTCGCTGGGAGCTTCCGCGCTCGCCTACCTGACGTTCTATATCGCTCTCAAGCGGCTACGAGCGAGTACGGCGGGCGCCTGGCTCTTTCTGGTGCCGGTCGTCGCGGTGATCATCGATGCGGGGCGCGGAACCGTGCCCGGAGCGGTCGTGCTCGTCGGGATGGCGCTCGTCGTCGCAGGCGTCGCTCTCGTCAACGTCGCGCAGGAGGCTCCTGCCGGCCGCGTCGCGCGACCGGTCAGGGGCGGACGGTGACAGCCGTCGAATACCTCTCGGCCAGCGAGCTCGTCGAGCGCTACACGACGCACGAGCTTTCCCCCGTCGAGGTCGTCGATGCGGTTGTGCGCCGGATCCAGGATCGGGAACCGGCGCTCCACGCGTTCGGCGCCCTCCGCCTCGAGCAGGGGCTGGACGAGGCGCGCCGCGCCGAACGCGCCTATTCCGGCCGGCCCGAGCGACCGCCGCCGCTTCTCGGGGTGCCGCTCGTGGTGAAGGACCTGTTCGACACGGCCGGGCTCGAGACGACCTATGGCTCGCCCATGTTCCAGGGGCACGTCCCGGACGCCGACGCCGCCGCCGTTCGCCGGGCGCGAAGCGCAGGCGCAATCATGCTCGGCAAGACGGCGACGCACGAGTTCGCCTGGGGGATCACCTCCTACAACGCGCATTTCGACTGGGGACGGAACCCCTGGGCCCTGGATCGTGTGTCCGGTGGCTCGAGCGGCGGCTCGGCCGTGGCGCTCGCCGTCGGGGAGGCGGCGCTTGCGCTCGGCTCGGATACCGGCGGCTCGATCAGGGTCCCTGCCGCGCTCTGCGGCGTCGTCGGGCTCAAGCCGACCTATGGGCGCATCGACACCACGGGGGTCTTCCCGCTCGCCCCGTCTCTCGATCACGTCGGTCCGATGGCGCGCACTCCCGCGGACGTCGCGCTCCTGTACGGGGTGCTATCTCGTGCGGAGGGAGCCGGCTCCAGCGTGGCGCGAGCGGTATCACCACTCGAGTCGGGAGGAGGCGTCGACGGCCTTCGAGTGGCGGTGTGCGACGACCTCGTCGCGGTCGCTCTGACTCACGACGTTCGCGCCGCTTTCGAGAGCTCGCTTCGTCTGCTCGAAGACCTCGGGGCGCGCATCGTGGAGGCTGGGCTGCCCGAAGCGGCGGAGGTCCTGCCCACATTCCGGGCGATCCAAGGCGCCGAGGCGCTTGCCGTGCACCGCAGGGCCGGCCTGTTCCCGACCCGCCGCGACGAGTACGGCGAGGACGTCGGCGGGCGCCTCGACGCTGCGCAGAGAACCGCATTCGACGACTACCGCGACGCCGCCTTGGTCCGCGAGCTGCTGCGTGCCGCGTTCAGCCGGCTGTTCGAGCTCGCCGACGTCCTGCTCACGCCGGTCGCGGCGGGGCCGCCCGTTCGCCGCGGCAGCGAGGAACAAGATCACCTCGGCTCGACGGTCCCGTTCCGGGACTTGGTGCTTCCGTTCACAACGCCGCAAGACCTGGCGGGTCTTCCCGCGTGTGCTGTCCGCGCTGGTTTCGACGCTCTCGGGATTCCGATCGGCATGCAGTTCACGGGGCCGCCGGGCGGCGAAACGACGGTCCTCCGAGCGGCCGATGCGCTCTTCCAGGCGAGCGGAGCGCTCCAGGACCGCTGGCCGGCAAACGGCGCGGACGACACGAGCGTCGCCCAGAAACGATGAAACCCGCCCGCGCAGCAGCCGCGAACGACGGTTTCCACCTCCACGCGGTGGCCCCGAGTAGAATTCCGTCTCTTCGATGCAGGAGGCGACATCGGTCGTGGGAGATCTCGAGCAGCGTGCCGAGGGCTGGATCGCCGGGTACTCGCAGGCTCACCACCTGATCCGGACGCGGTACTGGGTCGTCGAGCTCGACCCGACGGCCGACGAGGCCCTCCGTCTCGCGGCGCTGACCCACGACATCGAGCGGCACGTTCCCGGCGGCCCGGTCCAGGATCGGGCCGCAGCGGCGTGGGACGATCCGGCGTACCTCGCCGCGCACTCCGAGCGCTCGGCGCGGATCGTCAGCGCTTGGATCCGCGAGCAGGGGGGCGCGGAGACGCTTGCGCGCGACGTCGAGGCGCTGATCCGCGTGCACGAGCTGGGTGGCTCCCCGGAGGCCGACCTGCTCCAGGCGGCCGACTCGATCTCGTTCCTCGAGACGCTGGCTCCCGTTTCCGCCGCCTGGGTGCGCGACGGCGTCTGCTCGGCCGACAAGGCGAAGGAGAAGCTCGCCTGGATGTACGAACGGATCCGAGTTGCGCGCGCGCGGGAGCTCGCGCGCGCCCATTACGAGGCCGCACTCGCGGCAGTGGACGAGGCCGCGCTCGCGGCAGTGGACGGCGTCGCGTCCGCGAGGCGCGAGGCGGACGGGCACCGAATGGACGCAGGCGCAAGGAAGCCGTGAGCGAGCCAAAACGCTTTCCGAGCCCGTTCGAGGTCGAGGCGCCCGACGGTGCGGAGGAGTGGAAATGCCTCTACCCGTACTACTCGGTGTTCAGCGAGGAGCGACGCGGTTTCGAGGAGGGCAAGTTCTGGTTCTGGGACTCCATGCACAATCCCGAGCCCGTCTACCCCTTCGACACGATCATGATCGAGAGCTGGTGGGTCGCGCTCAACCAGTACACGACGCGCGTGTGGCAGATTCCACCCGCGCTCGGCATCGATCAGCGGCTCGTCAACGGCTACCTCTACGTCAGCCCCAACACCATCACGGATCCGGCGACGGTCGAGGCGCGCGTGCCGACGTTCGTGAAGCGCGCGGGATTCTATTACGAGAACTGGCCCGAACTCTACGACCGCTGGATCGCGAAAGCCGAGGACTGCATCGAGCGGCTCAAGGCGATCGAGCTCGGCGACCTCCCCGACCTCGAGGACGAGCGGGTCGTGACGGAGGGGCGCGGCCTCATGAGTGGCTTCGACCTCCTCTGTGCGTACAGCCGTCTCCTCGAGAACATGCACGAGATGGCCTACTACCACTTCGAGATGCTGAACCTCGGCTATGGCGCGTACCTGACGTTTCGCGACTTCTGCCAGACGGCGTTCCCCGGTATCGCAGACGGGACGATCGCGAAGATGGTGGTCGGCATCGACATCCTCTTCTTCCGCCCCGACGACGAGCTCAGGAAGCTTGCTGCGCTCGCCGTGGAGCTCGGGGTCGACGACGTGCTCCTGCGCGGCGATGGGCCGGACGAGACGCTCGCCGCGATCGGCGCCGCACCCGACGGACAACGCTGGCTGGACGCGCTCGACGAGGCCAAGGAGCCGTGGTTCTGGTACTCGACTGGATCGGGGTACAACCACCAGCACCGGGCCTGGATGGACGACCTGCGTCTCCCCATGAATGCGATGCGGGGCTACGTCGAGAAGCTGCGGGCGGGCGAGGCGATCGAGCGGCCGCTCGAGGAGCTCGTTGCGGAGCGCGAACGCATTACCGGCGAGTACGCCTCCCTGCTTCCGACCGACGCCGATGGCAAGGCATTCGCCGATCTCGTGGCGCTTGCTCGCACGGTCTACCCGTACGTCGAGAACCACAACTTCTACGTGGAGCACTGGCACCACTCGATCTTCTGGAACAAGGTGCGGCAGCTCGGCGCGATCCTGGTGGCGCACGGCTTCCTGGAGGATGCCGAGGACGTGTTCTTCCTCCATCGCTACGAGCTGTACTCGGCGCTGTACGAGCTGCAGATCGGGTGGGCGACGACGACTCCCACACGCGGGGCGACGTACTGGCCGGCAGAGGTGGCGAAGCGGAAGCGGATCATGGAGAGGCTCCGTTCGTGGTCGCCGCCTCCCGCGCTCGGCACGCCGCCGGACGTCGTCAACGAGCCGTTCTCGATCATGCTCTGGGGTATCACGACCGACGCGGTCGAGCAGTGGCTCGGCGCGCAGGACGGCGACGTCGCGGGCAAGACGCTGCGCGGCATCGGTGCGTCGCGAGGGGTCGTCGAGGGCCCGGCCCGAGTGATCACCACCGTGGAGGAGCTCGAACAGGTCGAGACCGGAGAGATCCTCGTGTGCCCGATCACGGCGCCGAGCTGGGCGCCGGTCTTCGCCCGCATCGAGGGAGCGGTCTGCGACGTGGGCGGTGTCATGGCGCATGCCTCGATCGTCGCCCGCGAGTACGGGCTGCCTGCCGTGGTCGGGACTGGCTTCGGGACGAAGCTGATTCGAACGGGCCAGCGCGTGCGCCTCGACGGCGACAACGGCGTCGTCACGATTCTCGACTGATGGAGTACGTTCGGGCGCTGCGTACGTGCGACGGCGATGCGGTCTCGTCTGTCGGAGGCAAGGCGGCGGGCCTGGGCGCTCTCCTCGAGATGGGAGTGGCCGTGCCGGACGGCTTCGCCGTGACGACTCGCTCCTACGAGGCGTCGCTGCACGCCGCAGGCCTACGTGAGCGTCTCCGGGACATCCTTGCCGGGGTAGACCCCGCCGACGTCGCCGCCATCAGCGCTGCGAGCGCCGAGGCGCAGCGGCTCGTCCATGCGAGCGGCGTTCCAGACGAGGTGAGAGACGCCGTCCGGACTGCGTACCGCGGGCTCGCAGCGGGCGGGGAGGACGTGCCGGTCGCCGTCCGTTCGAGCGCGACGGCCGAGGACGCCGCGACGTCGAGCTTCGCGGGCCAGCTCGAGACGTCGCTCTGGGTTCAGGGCGAGGACGAGGTGATCCGTCACATCGTGCGTGTCTGGGCAGGCCTCTTCTCGCCGAGCGCGCTCGCCTACCGCGCGCACGTCGGGATACCCGCCGGCGAGATCTCGATGGGCGTGGTCGTTCAGAGGATGGTCGAAGCGCGGGCGGCCGGAGTGCTCTTTACGCTCAACCCGCTCAACGGCGATCGATCGAAGGTGATGATCGAGGCGTCCTTCGGGCTCGGCGAGGCGGTCGTCGCCGGCGAGGTCAACCCCGACCGTTATCTCGTCGACAAGGTCACCTTCGAGCTGCTCGAGCGAACGGTGGCTCGCAAGGACGTGCAGTACCGCTTCGATCCCGCCGCAGGGACGGCCGTGCGCGCGAGCGTGCCTCGTGCGCGTCAAGAGCAGCCGTGCCTGTCCGATGCCGAGGTTGTCGCGCTCGCTGAGCTCGGAAAGCATGTCGAGCAGCGTGCCGGCTCGCCACAGGACGTCGAGTGGGCGGTCGATGCCGTGGGGCGGGTGAGCGTGTTGCAGATGCGCCCCGAGAGCGTGTGGAGCCGCCGCGTCACCGATCCCGTCGCTGGGCCGAGGGCCAGCGCCGTCGACTACGTGCTCGCGAGCCTGCTGGGGCGAGGCAGCCGATGAAGCCTGCCCCGTTCTCGTACCGGCGGGCCGAGACGGTCGACGAGGCGATCGCCCTGCTCGCGGAGTGGGGCGAGGAGGCGCGCCTGCTCGCGGGCGGTCAGAGCCTCGTGCCGCTCCTGAACACACGGCTTGCCAGACCCGGCTGTCTGATCGACATCAATCCGATCTCGGAGCTTGCCTTCATCGACTCGCGGAACGGCGACGTTGCGGTCGGCGCGCTGACGCGCCATGCCGAGCTCGAGTGGTCGACGACGATCGCGCAGCGCGTTCCCCTCCTCGCCGAATGCGTCCGCTGGGTCGGTGACCGCCAGGTCAGGCTGCGAGGCACCTTGGGCGGCAGCCTCGCGCACGCCGATCCGACGGCGGAGCTTCCGCTCGCCGCCGTGGCGCTCGGGGCGCGCGTCACGGTTGCCGGCGGGGGGGGTACCCGGGGACTCGCGGCCGAGGAGTTCTTCGACGGCTACTACATGACGCGGCTGGCCGCGGGAGAGATGATCACCGAGGTCACCTTCCCGGCGTCGGTTGGACGCGTCTCGGCGTTCGCCGAGGTCGCACGGCGGCACGGTGACTTCGCAATCCTCGCAGTGGCCGCCGTGGGGCAACCCGGGGAGGGAGGAACATGGCGCTCGCTTCGGATCGCTCTCGGGGGGGTCGCGGACCGTCCGATCCTCTGCGAGGAGGCCGGGACGATCGGCGGCCGGAGCCAGGCTCGGGGACGACGAGCGACGGGCGATCGGTGAGGCCTGTGTCCGGGCCGCCAAGCCGAGATCCGACATCCGCGCCTCCGCCGAATACCGACGGCACTTGATCCCGGTCTACGTCAGCCGCGTGCTGGCTGCTCTCGAGGCGCGTCGTCCGGGAGCCGAGCGGTGAGCGAGCGTCACCTCGTTCGCGTCTCGGTGAACGGCGAGCGCATCGCGCGCGAGGTCGAGCCGAGGACGCTTCTCGTCGACTTCGTACGCCACGACCTTGGCCTGCACGGTACGCACGTCGGATGCGAGCAGGGTGTGTGCGGCATGTGCACGCTGCTCGTCGACGGCCGCCCGACGAAGTCCTGTCTCGTCCTCGCCGCACAGGTCGACGGCGCGAGTATCGAGACGGTCGAGGCGCTGGCACCTGGCGACGAGCTCCATCCCGTCCAACTCGCGTTTCGCGAGCAGCATGCGCTGCAGTGCGGCTACTGCACGCCGGCGTTCCTGATGACCGTGTATGCGCTCGGGGAGCGTCTGGCGGGCGAAGGGCGGTCGGCGCGCCTCGATCGAGAGGCGATCAAGGAGGAGCTCGCCGGCGTTCTCTGCCGCTGTACGGGTTACACGAGCATCGTCGCTGCGGCTGAGCAGTACCTCGAGACGAGGATGGGCGCCACATGACGCAGGTGATCCAGGTGCCGCCGGCACCGGTTGCGCCCCCTCGCCCGCGTACCTGGATCGGCGAGCGGCTGCATCGTCACGAAGACGAGCGTCTCCTGCGTGGTCTCGGCCGGTTCGTCGACGACGTCGAGCCGCCGCGGGCGCTTCACATGGCGGTCGGCCGGTGCCCGTTCGCGCGAGCGCGGATTCTCAGCATCGACGCGTCCCGTGCCCTCGCGCTCGACGGGGTGGCGGCCGTTCTCGCCGGCGCCGACGTCGTGAGGCGGACGGAGCCGCTCACGGTCCTCAGGCCGCTCCCGGGCGTCCCGGCGCTCCCGTTCTTCGCGATGGCGAGTGACGTCGCGCTCTGGGAGGGACAGCCGGTCGTCTCCATCGTCGCGACGGATCGGTACGTCGCCGAGGATGCCCTCGACCTCGTCGAGATCGAGTACGACGTCCTGCCGCACGTCGTCGACGCGATCGAGGCTCTCGAAGCCGGTGCTCCGAAGCTCCAGGACGTGTTGGAGTCGAACCTCCTGGTCGCGAACCCGCGCGGCCCCGACGTCGAGGCGGCCATCGCCTCCGCCGAGGTCGTGCTTCGCGATCGCTTTCGCATCAACCGTGTGACAGGGCTCCCGATGGAGGGGAGAGCGACGATCGCCTCGTACACGCCAGGGCTGAGGACGCTCGAGCTGTGGTCCTCGACGCAGGTGCCGCACGTCTTGCGCCGCCAGCTGTCGACTTCCCTCGGGCTGCCCGAAGCCGGGATTCGCATCGTCGCCTCGGATCTCGGCGGCGGGTTCGGCCTGAAGCTGGGGATCTATCCGGAGGACGTGATCGCCAGCCTCCATTCTCTCGATCTCGGTCGCCCGATCAAGTGGATCGAAGACCGAACGGAGCACTTCCGCGCGACGACACACGCGCGCGAGGCGACGCACGACGCGGAGCTCGCGGCGACACGCGACGGTCGGATCGTCGCGCTCCGGAGCATCTACCTCGTCGACGGGGGAGCGTTCAACTCATCCTTCGGCTCCCCGATGTTGTCGAGCTTCATGTTCAGCGGCCCGTACAAGGTCGACGACACGCACACGGAGCGTCGCGTAGTCGTGACCGACAAGGTTCCCGTCGGCGCGTACCGCGGCTACGGTCAGCCCGAGTCCTGCTTCGTGCGCGAGCTGCTGGTCGACCGGCTCGCCAGGGCGATCGGGAGGGACTCGATCGAAGTTCGTCGGAGGAACATGCTTCGTCCCGAAGACCTGCCCTGGCGAAATGCAGGCGGCGCTCTCTACGACTCCGGGGACTACGTGGCGTGTCTCGAGCTCGCGGCGGAACGTATCGCATATCGGGACGTTCGCGCGACGCAGGAGGATCTGCGCTCGGAAGGGCGGTATCGTGGAGTCGGCCTTGCGTCGTTCGTGGAGATGACCGGCTACCCCGGATCGGCGTTCCTCGGCAAGCATGGCGCGGGTTACGGGGCGCACGAGAGCGTCACCATTCGTGCGAATCGCTCGGGCGGTGTCGACCTCTACACGGGCGTCGCCCAGATGGGCCAGTCGACGGAGACGGCGTACGCGCAGGTCGCGGCGACAGTCATCGGGATCGCCCCGGAGATGGTCCAGGTTCATGCCGGCGACACGCTCGGGACCCCCTACAACACCGGAAGCTTCGCGAGCCGCACGCTGATCGCCGGAGCGGGAGCCATCAGCGCTGCAGGCACCGAGGTGCGGGCGAAGGCGCTGCGAGTCGCCGCTCACATGCTCGACGTCGACCTCGAGCGCTTGCAGCTGACGGACGGGGTCGTCCACGTCGCCGACGATCGCGACGTCTCGATCTCGCTGGCGGACGTCGCGACGAACGCCTTCTTCGGGCACCGGCTGCCGGAGGGGGAAAGCCCGGGCCTCGAGGCGACCGCCTACTTCGACCCGATCGCGTCCGCGTTCGGGTACGGAACGGCCGCCGCGGTCGTGGACGTCGACGCCGAGAGCGGCGAGTTCCGAATCGAGCGTCTCGTGTTCGTGCACGACTGCGGCCCCCAGGTGAACCCGACGCTCGTCGAGGGTCAGCTCTATGGCGGCATCGCTCAGGCTCTTGGCGCGGCGCTCTTCGAAGAGCTCGTCTACGACCCGGAGTCGGGCCAGCTGATCAACGGCACGATGCTGGACTACTTCGCTCCCACCGCGTGCGATCTGCCGCCCATCGAGCTGGATCATCTCGAAACGCCGTCCCCCGTGACGCCGTTCGGGATCCGCGGGATCGGAGAGACGGGGACGATTCCTCCCGCGGCGGCCATCGCGAACGCCGTCTGCGACGCTCTCTCGCCCTTCGGGGTCGAGATCAACCGCCTCCCCTTGACGCCGGAGGCCGTCTGGCGGGCCCTCGCGACCGAGCGGTAGCTACGCGCGGTCGTCGCGCTCGGCGTCACGCGAAACCGTTGCGTCCGCCAGGGCAAGGACGGCCTCGGCGCGCTTCACCAGGGGCCCGTCGACCATGACGCCGTCGACCTCGATCGCGGCCCGTCCTGCCCGCAAGCCGGCGCGGTAGGCCTCGAGCACACGTCGGCTCCAGTCGATCTCCTCGGGGGTCGGCGTGAAGACGCGATGCGCGAGCGCAACCTGACGGGGATGGACGCAAAGCTTGCCCTCGTACCCGAGATCGCGACCACGTTCCGCATCGTCCACGAACCGCCGGTCGTCGCGAAACGCGAAGACGCCCTGGTCGATCGGCTGGACCCGAGCGACCCGAGCGGCCAGCGCGACGTGCGATCGCGCGTACAGCACCTCGTTTCCACCGGGCGTGCGTCGCGCCCCGATGTCGGTAGCGAAGTCGTCCCCGCCGAAGTAGGCGGCGCACGCCCGCTCGCTCGCCGTGAGGATGTCGACGGCGCGGAGCACGCCGAGGCCCGACTCGATCCCGAGGACGAGTGCAAGCGAAGGTACGCCTGTCGCGCGTTCGGCGTCGGCGAGGGACGCCTCCAGGTCGAGGACGTCGCTCGTCCGCTCGACCTTCGGAATGATCAGGCCGTCGATCGGCGCCGAAGCGACGGCATCGACATCGTCCGCGAAGAACGGTGAGCGCGGATCGTTCGTCCGGATGAAGATCCGCAGCGACGGAGCGGTCTCGCGGAGGTCTCGTGCTCCGTCGATCGCGATCCGGCGGCCCGACTCCTTCTCCGCGAGCGGGGTTCCGTCTTCGAGGTCGATGCCGACGGCATCGGGCCCCGCGCGCGGGAGCTTCGCGATCAGGTCGGCGCGGTTGGCCGGGCAGAAGAGCAGGCTGCGTATCGCCCGAGCGTTTGGCACGGCGGCGCGCGACGATCCTGCTAGGCGGCCGCCCACCCGCCGTCGATGAGGACGCTGGAGCCGATCATGAAGCTCGCCGCGTCCGACGCGAGAAAAACGGCGAACGGCGCGATCTCGGCGACTTCGCCGATGCGTCGGGCAGGCGTCGCATCGAGCATCGCCTTCATGTACTCCGGGTGAGCCAAGAGATGCTCGTTCATCGGCGTGCGGACGTTGCCGGGCGCGATCACATTGACGCGGATCCGCCTCGGCGCGAGCTCGACTGCCAGGGCCTTGGCGAGGAGCTCCACGGCTCCCTTGGATGCGCAGTACGCGGACGAGTTCGGGAAGCCGACGTACCCGGCGATGGAGGAGACGAAGAGAATCGACGAGCCCGGGCCCAGGTGGGGCAGCGCGACCTGGGACAGCTCGAAGGGAACGCGCACGTTCAGCGTCCATTGCGCGTCGAACTCGCCGAGCGGCGTCTCCTCGAACGGCTTCGGCCAGAACAGCCCCGCAGAATGAACGAGGACGTCGATCGCGCCGAGCCCGTCGATCGCGTCGTCGACGAGTGCCTCGCACGCCCCCGGCTCCGTGAGATCCAGCGCGAGCTGCCGGCAGGCGCCTCCGGTCGCATTGATCTCGTCCGCCGTGGCGGCAAGCCGCTCGGCGTGACGGCCGGTAACCAGGACCCGGGCTCCCGCTGCGGCGAGCGCCTCGGCGATGCCCTTGCCGATGCCCGAGCTGGCTCCGGTTACGACGGCGGCCTTGCCATCCAAGCGAGGGCCGGCGAGCGCCATGGCGCGGAGCATACCGAGCGCCGTGGCGCGTTCGCGGTTATCCTCGGGCCGCCAGTCGTGCGAGGCTCAACGGGGGTGGGGATGACGCCGAGCAGGATCTCGCCGCGGGGGACGAGCGGGTACGTCGTCGCAAACGACCTACGCCACCACTACCTGGAGTACGGCGCGCCCGCGCGGCCGCTTCTCGTCGTCCCCGGGATCACGAGCCCGGCGATCACGTGGGAATTCGTGTCCGAGAAGCTCGCAGTCGACTTCCACGTGTACACGATCGACGTTCGCGGGCGGGGGCTATCGGATCGGGGCGGCTCGGGACGCTACGGGCTGCGCGACTACGCGGCCGACGTCGCGGGCCTGATCGAGGCGCTGGCGCTCGAACGCCCGATCGTGCTCGGCCACTCCATGGGCGCAAGGATCGTCGCGGCTCTGGCTGCCCTCCACCCTGGGATCGTTGGGCCGCTTGTCGTCGTCGACCCGCCGCTCACCGGCCCGGGCCGGAACCCCTACCCGTTCCCACTCGAGATCTACGTCGATCAGTTGCGCGCGGCGGCCGCGGGAGCCACCGCCGACGAGATCCGCCCGTTCTTCCCGACCTGGCCCGAACGAGAGCTCCGGATCCGCGCCGAGTGGCTCGCGACGTGCGACGAGACCGCCGTCGTCGAGACGTATGAGAACTTCCACACCGAGGACTTCTTCGCCTACTGGGCTGACACGCCCTCGCCCGTTCTCTTTCTCTACGGGCTCGACAGCCCGGTCTGCCCCGCAGAAGCGCTCGACGAGGTACGTGGCACGAATCCCGCGGCGCGGCTGGCGGGCGTTCCGGACGCCGGCCACATGGTCCCGTGGGACAACCTCGACGGGTTCCTCGCCGAGACGCGCTCGTTCCTGCGCACCGTCACGTGACCCGTCCCGTTCCCGACCGGCTAAAGAACTCGTGGGCCGCAGCGTGTCATAGAGGTATCGCGGACGCAGGCGGATCAGTGGCTTTCTACCGAGAAGCGAGCCAGCTGCTCTGCCATGGTCCGCGGTGCGGGCGGCCGGCGCTCGGCTCCGATCGCATGGCACGCCGAGGAGCGACGGCATCGGGTCGCCGGAGCAGGCGACGCACCGACTGCTGCGCCTTCCATCCGTCCTGCGGGCGCGGCCGACCGGCCGGCAAGCCGCCCGCGACGGAACGACCGACCGGCTCCTCGACGAGATCGCCGCCGTGTACCGAGCCAGCTTCGCACGCTTCCTGCGCGTCGCGGCGGCGATCGTCGGCGACCCCGAGCTCGGGCGCGATGCCGTTCAGGAGTCGTTCGCACGCGGGATTCTCCGCCGGAGCGAGTATCGAGGAGACGGTCCCCTCGAGGCGTGGCTCTGGCGTATCCTCGTGAACCACGCGTGCAACTGCCGGCGGAGAGACGCGTTTGCCGACCGCATCCCCACGAGCTGGTCCGAGCGCCGCGCAGCCGTCTGGCCCGCCGATGCTGCGGACGAGACGTCTGCGGGAGCTGATCGGCCTGCTCCCCGAGCGCCAGCGCCTCGCGCTCTTCCTTCGGTACTACGCAGACCTCGACTACCGACAGATCGCGCATGCGCTCGGCGTCACACCCGGCACTGTTGCCGCGACACTGAGCGCCGCCCATCGGACCTTGCGCGCCCGCCTGCTCGAGCTCCGAGCCGGCGACACGGGGGATGCGTGACCCGGCACCGTGACGATCCGGTGATCCGCAGGCTTCTCGCCGGCCTCGCGCGTCCGAGCGGCGCGACCGATTGGGAGGACGTTCTGCGCCGCGCGCTCCTTGCCGCCGAGACGGCAGAGAACCGCTGGACCTGCCGGTCCCTCGCGCAGCGGCGGTCGGAGACCAGGTCGCCGCGGACTGCACGCATGGCCGCGAGCCGCCGCCGGAGGAGCAGGGCTGGGGCACGCGGCCGATGAGGATCGCCTCGTCCAGGGAAGTCGCGGTCCTCGAAGGGATGGGATGGGGAACCCGGCCGATGTAACCGCAGCCGTTTCGGCCGCGGATGACGCACCGGTCCGTCCCGAGCTCTTCCGTGAGGCGATGGGGCGCCTGGCCGCGGGTGTCGTGATGGTGACGTGCTGGGTGGGCGACAGGCCGTGGGGCCTCACAGTCACCGCGTGCTGCTCGGTGTCCGTCGAGCCGCCGCTACTGCTCGTCTCGCTCGGCGAGCGGACGGTGAGCGCGCGCGCGATCGCCGAGGCCGGGGCCTTCGGAGTCAGCGTGCTGGGCGAGGCGTCGGTCGGAGCGGCGCGACGCGGCGTCGACGCCGGGTCGGCCGAAGTTCGTGCACGAGTTCTGCCTGGCGCCCGCGGTCTCGAGCGGCCGGTCGGGCACGCCCGTGGTCGCCCGCGCGCTGGCCCATGTGGATTGCGCCGTCCACCGCGCCGTTCCCGCCGGCGACCACGTGATCTACCTGGGCAGCGCGAAGGGTGTGGTGCTGCCGTCCGACGATCGACCGCTCGTCTACCACCTTCGCTCGTACCACCGCCTGGGAACCTCGACAGAGCGAGACAGCGCGAGACGCTCCGACGAGAGCGTCGACCACCTCTCCTATGACTACCCGATGCCGCTCAGGTTCAGCCTGCCACCTCCGGAGGCGCCCGAGGCAGAGGGCGAGCTGAGGGACAGCGTGGGTGCGTGAGCCCACGGCATCCGACAAGGAGGTAGCAGCATGGCGATCGTCGAGGAACCGAAGACCACCGAGGAGCATCGTCTCAAGACTGCGGACGAGTATCGGGAGACGTTGCGCGACGGACGCGACGTTCGCTATCTCGGCGAGCGCATCGACGACGTCACGACGCATTTCGCAACGGCCGGGGGGATCGACACGATCGCCGAGATCTACGATCTCCAGTTCGACGAGAACGCGCGCAACGTGCTGACGTACGTTCGAAGTGACGGCGTCCGCGTCACGTCGTCCTATCTCATCCCCCGTACCAAGGAGGACCTCGCGTTCCGCCGCGAGGGGATCAAGTTCGTCGCCCGGCGCAGCTGGGGCACGCACGGCAGGGGCGTCGACATGATCGCCACGCTTCCCATCGGCATGTATGCGTGTCTGCCGGCTTTCGCACGCACTCGCCCGAGTACGCGGAGAACATCGTCTCCTACATCCAGCACCTGGAGGACAACAACATCCACCTCGCCGAGACGATCGTCGACCCCCAAGGCTTTCGGGCACGCGCCACGGGCACGGCCGCGGACGCCTCGCCGCCGGAGCGCGCGACGGCGCGTATCGTCAAGGAGACCTCAGAGGGGATCTGGATCAGCGGCATCAAGGGCGTGGGAACCGCCGCTCCCCAGGCGAACGAGCTGATCCTCGGGAGTTTCCACCCGCCGCTCGACGAGGAGAGCTTCTGGGTCTACGTGCCGGCGAATGCCGAAGGTCTCCGCATGTTCTGCAGGGAAGTAGTCCACCGGCCGGGCACGACGGGCTACCAGCACCCTCTGACGTCCAAGGGCGAGGAGATCGAGGCGCTGGTCGCCTTCGACAACCTGTTCGTCCCGCGCGAGCGGATCATGGCCCTCCGCAAGCGCGAGCTCCACACCGTCAACTTCTACAACGTCTGGGCGCGGTGGGAGCACTGGTACACCTTCGTGCGCATCGTCGCCAAAGCGGAGATGTACGCGGGGCTGGCGCAGCTCATCGTCGACACGCTCGAGCTCGAGGACATCCCCGTGATCAGGCAGCGCGTGGCGGACGTCTTCGAGTACGCGCTCGTGCTCCAGGGTATGCAGCACGCTGCCGAGGAGCTCGCGTTCCCGTCCGAGAACGACGTCATGACGCCCCACCACAACATCGTCACGGCGGCACGCTCGTACGCCCAGGAGAACCTGCCGCGTGTCCTTCACATCCTTCAGGACATCTGCGGGCAGGGACTCATCCTTCGCTTCGACGAGAAGGACCTCGAGACGCCGGCCGCATTCGGAAAGAACCTCTCGTGGTTCCTCGACACCCGCGAGGTGTCCGCGCGCGAGAAGAACCTCATCATGAACCTCGTCTGGGATGTCGCGGCCAGCGAGCATGCCACGCGGTCGAAGCTCTTCGAGGAGTCGAACGCGCTGAACGTCCCGTTCCTCAAGGAGCGCATGTACGGCGAGTGGGATCGAAGCCAGCTTCTCCAGGAGGTCCGTGCATTCATCGGGCTGGGCCCGTCTCCCGAGCGGGTGTTCGCTCCGCGCATGGAGGCGCCGTCGATTCGTCTCGCGGAAGAGGCACGCAGGACACTCGAGCTCGAGCTCGAGGCACTCGGTCCCACCGGCGACGCGTAGCCGCGGCCGAACGACAAGGAGGCTGAAATGATTCTCTCGAAGCTGACCTTCGGCGACTTCGTCGAGTTGTGCGCGAAGGAGCTCGAGCTCTGCACGGTTCACGAGGGCGAGACAGTCGCGGTTCTCTCCCAGGGAGACGAGCGCCAGGACTACGCCGACGCGTTCATGCTCGCGGCACAGAGACTGGGTGCGACCGCGTTCCACGTTCGCCTCCCGGAGGTCTCCAGCACGCTCGTCGGAGACGCCGGGGCCTGGACCGTCGGGGCGACGCCGCTCGGCGCCAATCGGCCCGCCATCGAGGCACTGAAGCAGGCGGACATCGTCATCGACCTCATGTTCCTTCTCTTCTCCCGAGAGCAGATCGAGATCCAGGAGGCGGGCGCGAGAATGCTGCTCTGCGTCGAGCCGATCGACAACCTCGCGCGTCTCTTCCCGACAGTCGACCTCAGGCGGCGGGTCGAGACGAGCGAGGAGCTGATTCGCGAACGCGAAGACCTTCCGCTTCACGAACAAGGCAGGCACCGACGTCGTCTACCAGCTTGGCACGTACGGGGTCATGACCGAGTACGGGTACACGGAGACCCCGGGTCGCTGGGATCATTGGCCGGCCGGCTTCCTCTTCACAGGCGGAGCGGACGACGGTGTCGACGGAACGGTCGTGATCGACCGTGGCGACATCATCGTGACGCCGTTCAAGAAGTACGTCGAGGATCCGATCCGGATCACGATCGAGCAGGGGCTCATGGTCGCCGTCCAGGGAGGCTTCGACGCCGAGCTGCTCCGCGACTACATCGCCGGCTTCGACGACCCGAAGGCGCGGGGGATCGCTCACATCGGGTGGGGCTGCAACGAGAAGGCCCGCTGGTCGGGCCTCGCGAACGACAGGCGGTCGATCGGCATGGAGAGCCGCTGCTTCTACGGCAACGTTCTCTTCTCCACCGGCCCGAACCAGGAGCTCGGCGGCACGAACGACACGCCGTGCCACATCGATATCCCGATGCGGAACTGCAGCGTCTACCTCGACGACGAGCCGGTGCTCGTCGACGGGGAGTTCGTCATCGACGACCTGAAGGCCAGCCGCGCAGCGATCGCGTTCGCATGAGTCGCCGCCGCGCGGCGCCTCCGGACGCCGCTAGCCGCCGAGTCTGGACTCGAGGCGGCGGGCGCCGTCCCGCTCGTAGACGACTCTGCCCGCCATCAGCACGGCGTCGACCTTCACCGTGAGCAGATCGTCTGCCGCGCAGTCGAGCGGATTGCGGTCGAGCACGACGCAGTCCGCGGCCTTGCCGGGAACGAGGGAGCCGAGGTCGTCCTCGCGCCCGACGACGGCCGCCGCGTCGACGGTGTGCATTCGCAGGGCCTCCTCGACCGTGATCCGCTCGTTCGGATCGACGACCTCGCCGCGGAAGGTCTGTCGCTTGACGGCCGACCACATGCTGAAGAACGGATTGGTCGCCTGCTCTTCGGAGCCAACCCACACGTCGGAGCTACCTGATAGCCGCCAGCCGGCGTCGAGGAGCGATCGGAACGGGAAGCGTCCCCTCGTCCCGTACTCACCGAGGTACACGGGGAAGTAGTCGCCAAAGGTGTAGAGGAAGACGGGCTGCGGCACGGGGACGATGCCTGCGCGGCGCCAATGGTCCGTCGTCACCTCGAACTCGGGAAGGAAGTTCCCGGCGTGCTCGACGCGCGTCCGGAGGCGACCCGGCGGGGCGCCCCCGGCCGACTCGACCGCGGCGCATACCTCTTCCTGCGCGCGGTCCCCGTTCGCGTGGACGGCAAGCTGGAGCCCGGCCGCACGCGTCCTCTCCAACGCCTCGACGATGTCGGCCGGCGTCAGCGCAAGAGCTCCCGCCCAACCGGGGCGTCCCGCGTAGTCGCGCTTGACCGCGGCGCTCGCCGCCGAGTAGCCGCCGTCGGCGAAGAGCTTTACCCCCTGGATGGCGAAGAGCGACTCGGGCGAGCGCGTTCGGAGGACGTCGCGCCAGCTGCACGCCTGTTCGAGCGTCATCGTGCCCGGCGCCCACAAGTAGACGCAGATGCGAGTGCCGAGCTCGCCCGACGCGTGGAGAGCGTCCATGTGACGCAGCCCCTCGACCGTCTCCGAGATCTCGCCGACGCACGTGACACCGTGCCGGGTGAAGGCGTCGCGAAGCCCGCTTCTGATCGCCTCGAGGAGCGAGGGCTCGTCCATGCCCGGGAACGGCAGGAGGTTGTCCATCTCCTTGACAACCCCAGTCGGCTCGCTGCCGTCACGCTCGACGATCGGGCGGCCTGTGACGCTGTGCTCCGGAGGCCTGAAGGCCCGGTCGATGCCGGACAGCTCGAGCGCGCGCGTGTTGAGCACCGTGACGTGGCCTCCGGCTCTCAGGGCGATCGCGACATCCGTGCTCACCTGGTCGAGCTCGGCGCGGGTCGGCAACCGCCCGTCGGCGAGCTTCTGGTCGAAGAAGAGGTTGCCCTGCCCTACGAGCCAGCCGCGATCGACGCGGTCGAGGTTCTCGCGCAGGACGTCGAGGACGTCGGCGACCGACTCGCAGGTCGGCGCCCTGCAGTCGATCGTCATGGCCGTCGTGCGCGCGGCGACCTCGGCGTGGGCGTGGACGTCGATGAAGCCGGGCACGACCGTCCGCTCGCCCGCGTCGACGATCTGCGTCTGCGGCGATGCCAGCTCGGCGAGCAACGACCTCGGCCCGGTGGCGACGACGCGCCCTCCGGAGATCGCAACGATCTCGGCTTTCCGCTCCGAGCCGCCGCCCATTGTCAGGACGCGGCCGGCGACCACGACGAGTTCAGCCGCGCCGTCCGGGTGTCCGGCCCCCATCCGGCTATCGATCGGCGCCTGCGACGGCTGCGAGGCGCGGGAAGTGGTGTGCAGCCACGTTCGCCTTCCGCTGAACGTACTGAGAGCGGCCAACGAGCCAGACCAGACCCGACCGGAGGTCGAGCAGGTGGTCCGTCCAGGTGACGCCGATCTTCCCGTAGATGCGCGAGTACTTCTGCGTTGCGTCGGTCACGGGCCGCTCGCTCAGCTCCCACGCGCGTAGAGCAACGGGGACGTCCTCGTGCGTGTCCAGCGCCTGGCCGAGCGCGAGCGCGTTTGTCATGGCCACGCAGGCTCCCTGCCCGAGCTGCGGCGACATGGCGTGCGCGGCGTCGCCGACGATCGCCGTTCGGCCCGCCGACCACGACGTGCACGTGACGTTGAAGAACGGTGCCCACCGACCCTCGTCGGGAATCCGCTCGACGGCGTCACGCAGATGAGGGAACGACCGGATCCAGCTCGCCCGGTCGAGCGGCTTCGCGCGTCCGCCAACGTCCCTCGCGGGACAGCACAGGTAGACGTAGACCTCGTCGGGGCTGCATGGACAGATGCCGATCCGGCGCCCGCCGTGCCAGTACTCGATCGTGACCTCTTTCGGGTCTTCGGCGCTCCGCTCGACCAGGTGGCGGCTGCACCCGTCCTCGAGATCCTCGACGCGGCGACCGAGCTGGAGGTTGTCCCTGACTCGCGAGTACACGCCGTCGGCGCCGACGACGAGATCGGCCGGCTGCACGGTCCCGTCCTCGAGGACGAGCTCGCCGTCCGCAGTGGCATGCGACACGGTCGAGTTCATGACGATCTCGACGCCCGCCCGGATGGCCACGTTCGCGATCGCGCGGTGGAGCTGAGTCCGAAGGATGAGGTACAGCCGCGCGCCTCCCATCATCCACGAGCCCTGGAGGAGGCGCTGCCTCTGGTCGCGAAGCTCCCAGTACCCGATCGGCTCAGCCCCGTCCGTCGCCTCGTCATAGCCCCCGATCGCCTCGAGCGACCGGAGGCCGTTCTCCCAGACGAAGATCCCCGCCCCGATCTCCCGCAGCGCAGAGCCCTTCTCATGCACCCGGACGCTCCATCCACGCTGGGCGAGCACCGCGGCAGCGGTGAGCCCCGCGATGCCGGCACCCGCGACTTCGGCGTGTCTCACAGCACCCCCTCGAAGCAGTTCGCCGATGTCACGCGCTCTGCGCAGCCGCCCGCGCCCGGGCGTCCTCCAGCGCGCTCCACACCCGCACCGGCGTCAGCGGCAACGAGTCGAGCCACAGCTCGAGCTCGGGGAATGCGTTCTCGATCGCGCTGCAGAGGGCGCCGAGCGCACCGCCGACCCCCGATTCCCCGACCCCCTTGGCGCCGAGCGGCGTGAAGGGCGACGGGCTCTCCTCGTGCGCGAGCTCGACCATGGGAACCTCGACGGCGGTGGGGATCGTGTAGTCCATGAACGTCGAGGTGAGCGGCTGCCCGGCCTCGTCGTAGACGATCTCCTCGTAGACGGCGCCTCCGATTCCCTGAGCGATCGCTCCGTGGAGGTTCGCGTTTGCGAGCAGTGGATTGATGATTTTCCCCGCGTCGTGGACGAGGACGTAGCGCAAGACGCGGAAGTACCCGGTGTCGGGGTCGACCTCGACGATGCACGCGACCGAGCCGTACGGCCAGGTGGGATACGTGCTGAACCGACCCTGCTTCTCCGGCTGGTGGTAGACGTTCCCGATCTTGAAGTGCCGCGTGACCTCGAGCGCAGGCTCGACGTCGTCCATGTGGCGACCGTGTGTATGACGATAGGCCTGGGAGGCGACCTCCCCGAACGACAGCGAGCGGGCCGGCATGCCGCGAACCGAGAAGGCGTCGTCCTCGGCGACGACGTCCTCGGCGGCTACCTCGAGCATGCTGGCCGCGATCCCGGCCATCTTCTCGCGCAGCTGAACGGACGCCTCGTGCGCAGCGGAGCCGCCCATGATCACGCTTCGCGAGCTGTAGTTCCCGAGCCCCCAGGGGCATGTGTCCGTGTCCCCCTGGATGACGCGGATCCGAGCGAGCTCGCAACCGAGCCCGTCCGCTGTGAGCTGGGCGATCGCCGTTTCGTTGCCGCAGCCTGGAGAGGTGACGCCCGTCAGCACCATCACGTCTCCGCTCGGGCTGACTCGGACGGTCGTGCCGTCGTAGCCGCCGATCATCACGGAGCCCGGCACGGATGCGCCTTCGGGCGTGAGCTCCTGGCCGATCCCCAGGCCGATGCGGCGCCCGTCTCGCCGCGCTTGCTCCTGGAGCTCGGCGAACTCGTCGCGGCCGATCAGCTCCAGGGCGCGCTCGAGGACGAGCGGGTAGTTGCCGCTGTCGAGTACCGCTCCAGAGGGCTGCGGATGGGGGAATGCGTCGGGAAGGATGAAATTCCGAAAGCGCACCTCCGCACGGTCGCGTCCTGTCGCTTTGGTCACCTGGTCCACGACCCGGTCCATGAGGAATGACGCTGCGTCCTTCCCGTAGCCGCGATACGCGTTCCAGGGGCACTTGTTCGTCACGACGGAGAAGAGCTGCATCCGGACGTTCGGGATGTCGTAGACGGTCGGCAGGCAGTACCAGGTGACGAACGACATGCCCCAGCCCAGGAGAGCGGTCGGCGCGCCAACGTCGGCGACGACCCTGATCCGCATCGCGGTGATCTGGCCGTCGTCCTCGTACGCCGCCTCGTACGAGAACCGCGTGTCGCGTGAATGCCCGCCGGCGAGGAAGTTCTCGGACCGCTCCTCGATCCATTTCACGGGTCGTCCCAGCTTCATGCTGGCGTACGCGACGAGGGGCTCCTCCTGAAACGTCGGCTGCTTGAGCCCGAAAGCGCCCCCGACGCGCGGTTGCACGACGCGGATCCTCGTCTCCGGGATGCGAAGCGTCTGGGCCAGGTAGACGCGAAGCGGATGCGGATCCTGGGTGGAGTCCCAGACGGTGAGGAACTCGGTGTACGGGTCGTATGCCGCGAGGACGCCGCGTGGCTCGAGTGACGCGCCCGTCACCCGATTGCACTTGACGGTGCCGCGTACCACCCGGTCGCCGGCTTCTTCGAAGACGGCATCGGGCTCGCCGACCTGGAAGTCACGAGTGACGATGAGGTTCTCCCCCCAGTCCGGCTCGATGAGCGGCGCCTCGGGCTTCATCGCCTCCTCGGGATCGACGATCACCGGAAGCTCCTCGTAGTCGACGACGAGCGAGGCGAGCGCCTCGTGTGCCGTGAACCGGTCCTCAGCGACGACCGCGGCGACCGCCTCACCAACGAAGCGGGCGCGGTCCGGGCAGAGGCTGTACCAGCGAACGCTCTTGGCGCCGACCTCGGCCGGGTCCCACGCCTCCGGGATCGGGTTCGTACGCTCGGCGATCTCGGCTCCCGTGAGAACGCAGAGGACCCCCGGCATCTCCTCGGACGTGCGGGAGTCGATCGAGCGGATGCGCGCGTGCGCGTACGGGCTTCGAAGCACCGCGAGGTGAGCGGTCTCCGGAAGGCGGAGATCGTCCACGAACGTGCTCTTCCCCGCTACGAGCTCGGTGTTCGTCAGGCTCGTGATCTCCTGACCGATGTACTTCACGTCTCGTCCTCGACGAACGCAACGATGCGGCAGATGCTCGCCTCGCCGCCGACGAACTTCCAGGGAAACGCCCCGATCAGGCACCGGCGGTTGAGCACCTGCTCGATGTCACCGCCGACGTTCTCCGCATGCACGACCCCGTGTCGGAACGGCTCGTGATGCATCGGGAACCACTCCTCCTGCGGAAACTGCGCGGCGGGATCGTTACCCGTGCGTCGCTCGTACTCGCGAGCGACATCCGGTCGGCGAATCTGGATCGACGTGTTCATCGGGTGGTCGGCCGACCCGGTGTCCATCCCGAACCAGGCGAGCTCCATGGCAACGACCCAGTCGGCCATCTCCGGCGCGCAGCCGGGATGGTGGCAGAAGTAGCGCACCTCGTCTTCCTCGGGCGCTCCGTTGTAGAAGCGATGCCACCCGGTATGGAGGACGAGGATGTCGCCCTTGCGAACCTCCATCTTCTCGAGGATCATCTCGGGCGTGATGAGGCTCCAGTCCTCGACCACGTCGCTGAGATCCACGATCACGCCTTCGCGGAACAGCCGGTCGAGTGGCATGCTGGCGATGTCCTTGCCGCCCGAGACGCCGTGCATCTCGCCGTCGATGTGCGTGGAGATGTGAAGCGGCGTCTCGAGCCACTGGGAGACGATGCCGTGGGTCGCGTGGCGCTGGAAGTACGAGATCTTCGGCGAGGGGTAGTTGACCCAGCCGGGCGAGTGCATGCTGAACGGGTGCGAGAGGTCGACCGGCCGGAGCGTCATCGTGCTACCGGCGCGTCCGCGGCGCCGAGCTCCTTCTCGAACGATTTGAAGAAGTCCTTGATCATGCTCTTCGCGATCGCCTGCATGAACCGCTGGCCAACGCCGGAGAGGACTCCACCTGTCTGGATGTTCATCGTGGAGTGAACCTCCGTGCCCGTCCCCTCGTCGCGAAGCGCGAAGTCGGCATCGCCCTTGACCCAGCCAAGCCGGCCCTTTGCCTCGCCGCGTAGCTTGTAGGCGTCGATCGGCTGTTTCTCAACGACCTGCACGGTGCCCTCGTACGTTCCGGTGATCGACGGCACGAGCACCTTGACGGTCAGCCTGCACGTCTCGTCGTCGACCGGTACGAGCGTTTCCACCCCGGGCAGCGTCCGAGCGAGGACGTCGAAGTCCATGAGCTTCTCCCACACCGCCGCGCGCGGATACGGAAAGACCTGTGACTGCGAAACCTGCATCTCGCGTGTCTCGCGTCACGCCGCCGCTACGCGGTCTCGGCGCCTCGCCTCGGCCGCTGCGGCGATCGATTTCACGATGAACTGATATCCCGTGCAGCGGCAGAGATTGCCCGCGATCGCGTGGCGTATCTCCGCCTCGCTCGGGTCAGGATTCTCCCCCAGAAGCTGGAGCGTCGACAGCACCATGCCCGGCGTGCAGAAGCCGCACTGGAGTCCCTGATTCTCGACAAATGCCCGCTGGACCGGGTGCAGGTCCGCAGCCCCGGTGCTCAACCCTTCGATCGTGAGAATCTCCGAGCCGCTGATGTCCGCCGCAAGGACGGAGCAGGATTTGACCGTCTTGCCGTCCAGCATCACGGTGCAGGCACCGCAGTTTCCGGTTGCGCAACCGACGTGGCTTCCCGTCAGCGTGAGGTTCTCGCGCAGCATGTACACGAGCGTCAGCCGGGTGTCCACGAGCAGGTCGTGCGATCGCTCGTTCACAGTGACCGAGATGGGAACCTTCATCGCTGTCGTCTCCTCTCGTCGTCGCCGGCTCGCGCCTAGCTCCTTGCGGAGGAGGCCGTCTCCACCGCCCGTCTCGCAAACACGCGCGCCATCGCGCGCCGGTAGGTCTCGGAGCCGTTGAGATCGCCGTACGCGTCCTCGCACGCCGCGTAGGCGGCGTCGGCGACCTCGTCCAGCAGTGCCTCCGTGGGCCCATTCGACAGGTCGACGGTCGTCACGTCGACGAGCACGGGGGCCGGGGTGGCACCCCCGATGGCGAGCGCAAGTCCGCCGTCGACGATCGCCGCGGCATTCACGATCGCGAAGCTTCCCTCTACCCGCACGAGCCGGACGTACGCCGAGCCGCTTCCGAGAGGCAGCTTGGGAACCTGAACCTCGACGACGATCTCGCCGGGCTCGAGGCTCGTCATCATCACGTCAACGAAGAAGTCGTGTGCCGCGACGGTGCGTTCCCCCCGGACGCTCGCGAGCTTGAACGTAGCACCGCTGACGACCAGCACCGGCAGGTAGTCGGCAGCGGGGTCCGCGTGCGCGACGCTTCCCCCGATCGTCCCGCGATGCCTGATCTGGACGTCGGCGATGCACGAAGCGGCGTCGGAGAGGAACGGAACATGTTGTCGCACGAGTGGGTCCGTCGCCACGCGGTCGTGACGAGTCATACAGCCGATCAGGAGGCGGTCCCCGTCTTCCGTCACGTAGTCGAGACTCGCGACGTGGTTGAGCGAGATGACGGTGCTCGGCCGCAGTATCCCGAGATTCATGGCCGGCATCATGCTCATGCCGCCTGAGAGAACCTTGGCGCCCTCGCCCCGCTCCTCCAGGAGCGTGAGGGCGTCGCCGAGCGAGGCCGGCGCGTAGAAGTCGAACTCGGTCGAGAGCATCAGCTGACTCCTGCCTTCTCGGTTGCGTTCTGAATCGCCGTCCAGACCCGTTCGGGCATGAGCGGCAGCTCGTTGAGGTGGAGGTCGAGGTGCGGCAGTGCGTTCTCGATCGCGGCGATCAGCGAACCGATCGTGCCTCCGACGCCGGACTCCCCGACCCCTTTCGTGCCGAGTGGTGTGAACGGCGACGGGGTCTCCTGATGTCCGGTCTCGAAGTTGGGCATCTCGACGGCCGTGGGGATCGTGTAGTCCATGAACGTCGTCGACAGCGGCTGGCACTCGTCGTCGTACGCGACGAGCTCGTACATCGCGCCGCCGAAGCCCTGTGTGATGCCCCCGTGAAGCTGAGCTTCAGCGAGCAGCGGGTTGATGATCTTGCCGGCGTCGTGGACCATCACGTAGCGGAGGATCTTCACGTGCCCGGTCTCCGGGTCGACCTCGACGACGCACGCGGTCGCGCCGTTCGGCCACGACGGATATGCGCTGAAACGGCCCTGTCGCTCGGGCTCGTGGTAGACGTTCGGCATCTTGAAGTAGCGCGTTACCTCGAGCCCCGGCTCGAGCCCGTCCATGACGTCCTTGTGCGTGAACCGGTACGCCTGCGCCGCCACGTCGTCGATCGTCACGTAGCGATCGGGAGCGCCTCGGACGAAGATCTTCCCCTCGGCGGCGTCGAGGTCGTCATGCGCCGCCTCCAGCATGCGGCTCGCGATCGTGAGCATCTTCTCGCGCACCTCGCCCGCCGCGAGGTACCCCGCCGAGCCGCCCATGATCACGCTGCGCGAGCTGTAGTTCCCGGAGCCGAACGGACAGGATTCGGTGTCGCCCTGGACGACACGGACGCGGGAAAGCTCGCAGCCGAGCGTGTCCGCGACGATCTGTGCGATGCCTGTCTCGTTCCCGGAGCCCGGAGACGTCACGCCGGTGAGGACGATGACGTCGCCCGCGGGGCTGACGCGGACCTCGGTCGAGTCGTAACCGCAGAGAGCGAGCGCCCCCGGCATCGAGCACCCTTCCGGGGTCAGCTCCTGTCCGATGCCGAGGCCGATGTAACGGCCCTCGCGCCGTGCCTCCTCCTGGAGCTTCGGGAAGTTCTCGTAGTCCACGAGCTCGAGGAGTTGGCTGAGCGCGCCGGCGTAGTTCCCGCTGTCGAGCATCGCTCCGGACACCTGTGGGTACGGGAACTCCTCCGGCGGGATGAAGTTGCGAAAGCGCACCTCGGTCGTCTCGAGCCCCGTGGCCTTCGCGACCTCGTCGACGATGCGGTCCATGACGAAGGCGGCCGCGTCCTTGCCGAACCCGCGATACGCGTTCCACGGCCCCTTGTTCGTGATGGCAGTCAGGAGCTCGGTCTCGCCGTTGGGGATCTTGTACGGCCCCGGCAGGCAGAACCACGTGACGAACGACATTCCCCAGCCGTTGAGCGCGGTCGGCGCGCCGACGTCGGCCACGACCCGGACGCGGATGGCCATGATCGTGCCGTCGTTCTTGAAGGCCGCCTCGTAGTGGAAGCGCGTGTCGCGCGCGTGCCCGCACGTGAGCAGGTGCTCCGTCCGCTCCTCGACCCACTTGACGGGTCGGAGGTACTTGATCGCGGCGTACGGAACGAGCGCGTCTTCCTGGAAGGTCGGGGTCTTGAGGCCGAATCCACCCCCGACGTCGGGCTGGATCACGTGGATCTTGGTCTCCGACATGCGGAGGGTCTCGGCGAGGTAATACCGGAGCGGGTGAGGCGCCTGGGTGGAGTTCCACGTCTTGAGGAAGTCGCGATGCGGGTCGTATGTCGCGACGACGGCGCGCGGCTCGAGGGGAGCACCGCTGATCCGTGCTGACTTCACGACTCCCGTGATCGTGCCCTCGGCCTCGGCGAACGCCGTATCCGGGTCACCGAGCACGATGTGGCGGCTGACCATCAGGTTGTCGCCCCACTCGGGCTCGATCAGGGTCGCCTCGGGCTGCATCGCCTCGTCTCGATCCGAGACGACCGGGAGCTCCTCGTAGTCGACCTCGATCTGATCGAGGGCTTCGTACGCGGTGAACTTGTCCTCGGCGACGACCGCCGCGACCGCTTCGCCGACGTAGCGAACCCGGTCGTGGCAGAGGGCGTACCATTTCACGCCTTTCGCTCCCATGGCTTGGGTGTCGAACGCCTCGACGATCGGGTCCGTCGTCTCGAAGATCTCCTGACCGGTCAGTACACCCACGACTCCGGGCAGTTCCTCGGCCGCGCTCGAATCGATGTTGCGGATCCGCGCGTGCGCATACGGGCTGCGCAGGATCGCCATGTACGTCATTCCCGGTACGGAGATGTCGTCAGTGAAGGTGCCCTTCCCGGCGACGAGCCTCGTGTTCGTCATCGCGGGAACTGCCTTGCCGATGTAGCTCATCGATTCGCACCCCCTATCTCTGTGCTGGAGACCCACGACCCCGGGTAGCCGTTGGGGACGACCGCCCGCGCGCAGATGGTACGGCGGTCCCGGTACGGCTGTCCCGACGTCTCGGTCAACGTGAGCGGCCCCTTGTCACGGCCGGTGCGCGGTCGCCTACCGTGAAGCCGTCTTTCGAGGTCACAAGGCCACGGCGCAGCCTAAACCGTCACCCGAAGCGGGTCAAGCGGCGTAAATCGTTAGAACGGACCGGGTGGCGGCCGGACGCGCTTGTAGAAGAGATCGAGGATCAGGAACGCCTCGGCGCGTGCCACCCCTGGTTCTTGACGGACCTCTTCGTCGATGACGCGCAGGAGATCGCCGTCATCGACGCAGATCACCTCGGCAAGGATGTCGTATCGGCCAGCGCAGATCGCGAGGTAGGCGATCGAGGAGAGGGAGGACAGCCGGTCGGCCAGTTCTCCGATTCGCGTTCGTGGAGCGAGGTTGATTCCGAGCCACGCGAGCGTGCGAAAGCCGAGGCTGCTGGGATTCGTGATCGCGAGGATGCGGACTGCGCCCGAGTCGAGCATTCGTGCGACGCGCTGGCGCACCTTGGACTCGGAGACGGAGAACGAACGCGCGATGTGCTGAAACGGCATGCGGCCGTCGACGTTGAGCTCGGCAAGGATCGCGCGATCGAGCTCGTCCAGGGGGAGAATTCCCCCTGGCAGGCTTCGTCGCTTCGACCGCCCGTGCGCAGCCTCCCAGCGCGGCTCCTGGTAGTGGAGCCGGAGGTAGGGAATGATCTCGATGTCCCGGACCGCCCGCAACGGCCAGATTTCGGATTCGACGGTTCGAAGCAACTCGGCCGGCTCTCGACAGATGACCTCGACGAGCAGCTCGAAGCGGCCGGTGGTGACGACCACGTAGTCGACGGCCTCGACCGCAGCCAGCTCCGAGGCCACTTCCGACGTCCGCTTGCTGCCGTCCAGCTCGATGCCGACGAGCGCCATCGCGCGATATCCGAGAAGCTCGGGGTCCGTCACCGTCGTGATCTCGATGACGCCCGCCTCGCGGAGCTCACGCACTCGTCTCCGCACCGTCTTCTCGGCAACTCCGAGCTCACGGGCCATTCGAGCGTAGGCCGCTCGGCCGTCGCCTTGGAGGAGCCGGATGATCGCTCGATCGACCTCCGACATGTCCACGGCGAGCCCGAGTGGATATGGTTCGGTCAGTCGCGGCTCTCGGCTCGAACGCCCCTCCCGATGCGCCATCCGAGGAACCTTATCCCGGTCCGTGCCACCGTTCCGCCCGCCCGCGTCTGCACACCTGACGTACGTGTGCTCACTGCCCTGTAGCCTCACGCGACACGATGCCGTCCCCCCGCTACGCCGAGCTCCTCGAGAAGAACCGCCGCTACCTCTGGAACCCGTTCACCCAGATGAAGGGGTACCTCGAGAGCGAGCCGCTGATCGTCGAGAGGGGGAACGGGACGCGCCTCGTCGACGTCGACGGGCGAAGTTACTACGACGGGAACTCGTCGATGTGGCTGAACGTCCACGGCCACTGCAAGGAGGAGCTCGACCGTGCGATCTCAAGCCAGCTGGGGCGGATCGCCCACTCGACGCTGCTCGGGGCCGCGAACGCGCCCTCACTCGAGCTGGCCGAGCGTCTCGTGGGCTGCGTGCCGGCGGACCTCGGCAAGGTCTTCTATTCCGACTCCGGCTCGGAGGCGGTCGAGATCGCCCTCAAGATGGCGGTCGGTTACTGGCGCCGGCGCGGGCGGCCCGAGAAGCGGGCGTTCGTGAGCATGCACGGCGGCTACCACGGCGACACGGTCGGCGCCGTCAGCGTCGGCGGGATCGAGATCTTCCATCGTGAGTTCGAACCGCTGCTCTTCCCGACCCTCAAAGCCCCCTACCCCGACGTCTACCGCTTTGGCGGCACCGCCGAAGAGTGCGCCGCCAGCTGCCTTGCCGAGCTCGAGCGGGTGCTGGAGGAGAACGCCGGGCGGGTCGCGGGCGTCGTTGTCGAGCCGGTCGTCCAGGCGGCGGCCGGGATGCTGACCATGCCGCCGGGCTTCCTCTCGCGGCTTGCCTCTCTCGTCCGCGCCCACGAGGCGCTCCTCGTCGCCGACGAGGTGGCGACCGGGTTCGGCCGCACCGGGCGACTCTTCGCCTGCGAGCACGAGGACGTCCGCCCCGACCTCATGACCGCCGGAAAGGGGCTGACGGGCGGCTACCTCCCCCTTGCAGCGACGTTCACGACCGACGAGGTCTACGACGCGTATCTCGGCGAGTACGCCGAGCTGCGGACGTTCTTCCACGGGCACTCCTACACCGGCAACCAGCTGGCCTGCGCCGCCGCGCTCGCAAACCTGGACCTCTTCGAACGCGACCGGATCGTCGAGGGCGTCGGCGAGCGAGCCGAGTTCGCCGCCCGGCGGCTGCGCGAGATCGCGGAGCTCGCGCATGTCGGCGACGTCAGGCAGCGGGGGCTCCTGATCGGGATCGAGCTCGTCCGCGATCGGGCCACGCGTGAGCCGTACGACTGGACGCTCGGCGTCGGGACGCAGGTCTGCAGCCGAGCCCGCGAGCTCGGGCTCGTCACGCGTCCGCTCGGGGACGTGGTCACGTTCGTACCGTCGCTGGCGGTCCCCGAGCACGATCTCGAGGCGATGCTCGAGATCCTCAGCCGTGCAATCGCCGACGTGACCGAGCAGGCGACGTGAACGGGCTCTTCGTCACCGCGACCGACACCGGCGTCGGGAAGACGGTGGTGACCGCGGCCCTCGCGCTGGCGCTGCGCGGCAGGGGCGTAGATGTCGGCGTCGCGAAGCCGGTGCAGAGTGGCAACCTCGCGGACGATCCCGAGGGCGACGCGGGATTTCTCTCTCGTGCGCTGGGATCGGCGCAGGCCCCGGAGGAGCTCTGCGGCTGCGTGTTTCGCGCGCCGCTCGCACCCCTCGTGGCAGCTCGGCTGGAGGGGCGCGAGGCTGACCTTGAGACCCTCGTCGAGTGGCTCGACGGCCGCGCGGCGCTGCACGACGTGCTGCTCGTCGAGGGAGCGGGTGGAGTGCTCGTTCCGTGCGGCGAGGACTGGATGATCGCTGACCTGGCCGCGCGGCTCGCCCTTCCCGTCCTCGTCGTCGCCCGGCCGGGGCTCGGGACGGTCAATCACACGCTCCTCACGCTCGAGGCTCTGAGGAGCCGCTCGCTCGAGCCCCTGGCGGTTGTGCTGAACGGCCTACGCGCCGGTACGGACGAGAGCTGGCGCTGGAACCCCGAGCTGATTGCCGGCCTCGGCGGAGTGCCCATCGCCGGCACGATCCCGTGGCTCGAGACGCGTTCGCCGGCCGCGCTCGCAGAGGGCGCGGCCAGCCATCTCGACCTCGACCCAATCCTTCACGCGCTCACTCGAAAGGAGGCACCACGTGCTTGACGTGACCGCCTCGGCCGACGGCCGCTTCCACGTGCTCGCGGCGAAGGCGCTGGACGGCCGCGCCCCGACCCGCGGGGAGGCCCTCGACGTCCTTTGCTCCGGCGACGGCGAGCTGCTCGAGCTGCTCGCGGCCGCGTACGCCGTGCGCCGGCGCCACTTCGGGCGCAAGGTGAAGCTGAACGTCCTCATGAGCGCGAAGACCGGGGTCTGCCCTGAGGACTGCGGCTACTGCTCGCAGTCCGTCGTCTCGACGGCTCCCGTTCCGAAGCACCAGCTCCTCTCCCGGCTCGAGATCGTCCGCGGTGCACACAGGGCCTGGGCGCGCAAAGCGGGTACGTACTGCATCGTCGCGAGCGGTCGGGGGCCGAGCCCCCGCGAGCTGCGCGAGGTAACGGCTGCCGTCAGGCAGATCAAGGAGGAGCTGCCGATGAAGGTCTGCGCCTGCCTGGGGCTCTTGACCGACGAGCAGGCGGTCGAGCTCGCGGCCGCGGGCGTCGACCGCTACAACCACAACCTCAACACCAGCGCCGACCATTACGCGCTGATCACGAGCACGCACACGTACGAGGACAGGGTGCGCACAGTCGAGGCGACACGCCGCGCGGGGATCTCGCCGTGCTCGGGGTGCATCGTCGGGATGGGCGAGACGGACGAGCAGGTCGTCGACGTCGTGTTCGCGCTGCGCGAGCTCGACGCGGACTCGATCCCGGTCAACTTCCTCCATGCGATTCCGGGGACGCCGCTCGAGGGGATGCACGAGCTCGACCCGCGCCGCTGCCTCCGGGTCTTGTGCCTCGTCCGCTTTGTTTGCCCGAGCAAGGAGATCCGCGTCTCCGGAGGGCGTGAGGTCAACCTCGGCTCGCTCCAGCCGCTCGCGCTCTACCCGGCCAATGCGATGTTTCTCGGCGACTACCTGACCACCGAGGGTCAGCCGGCGACCGCCGATTACCGGATGATCGAAGACCTCGGGTTCGAGATCGAGGAATGCGCCCTCTAGAGGAGCTCGCATGCGAGACCGACGGCTGGCAGGCCGAGTTGGAGCGCCGTCTGGCGCTCCTCGACGCGGGCTCGTTGCGGCGGCGCCTGCGGGCGGTCGATCGCCCCGTCGAGCCCATCGTCGTCCGTGAGGGGCGCGAGCTCGTCAACCTCTCCTCGAACAACTACCTCGGGCTCGCCGGCCACCCGGCGATCGAGGAGGCGATAGCGATCGGGGCGCGGCGGGGCGCGGGCAGCACGGCCTCGCGGCTCGTCGTGGGAACGGACGAGGCCGTCCTCGCGCTCGAGGCCGCGATCGCGAGCCACAAGGGCACCCAAGCCGCCCTTCTCTACGGGAGCGGCTACCTGGCGAACGTGGGCGTGCTCTCCGCAGTATTGAGGCGCGACGACTACGTCTTCGCAGATCGGCTGAACCACGCGAGCAGCTGGGACGGGATCCGGCTCTCGGGCGCCACGCTCCACCGCTACCGCCACTGCGACGCCGACCACCTCGCCTCGCTCCTCGAAAGCACGCGCCCGCGGCGCGGCCGGGCTCTCATCGTCACGGAGACGGTGTTCTCGATGGACGGCGACGTCGCCCCGCTCGCCGAGCTGGTCGAGCTGAAGGAGCACCATGGCGCCCTTCTCGTCGTCGACGAGGCCCACGCCGGCGGGGTTTTCGGCCCGCACGGCGAGGGCTATGCCCACGAGCTCGGCGTGGCGGACCGAGTCGACCTGCAGTGTCGGCACCTTCGGCAAGGCCTACGGAGTCTGCGGCGCCTACGTCGCCGCGTCGCGCGGCTGGATCGACCTGCTCGTCTCGACGAGTCGGCCGTTCGTCTACACGACTGCCTTGCCGCCCGCGGTCGTCGACGGGATCACGACGGCGCTGCGGATCGTCCGTGAGGCCGGCGAGCGCCGGCAGCTGCTCGCAACGCACTCGAAACGGTTCCGCCGCCGGCTCGAGGCGCTCGGCCTCGACACCTGCGGCTCGACGACCCAGATCGTCCCGGTGGTCGCGGGCGAAAGCGAGCGGGCCCTCGCCCTCGCTGCCGCGCTCGAGGAGCGAGGGGTGCTCGCGGTCGGCATCCGTCCGCCGACCGTGCCCGAGGGCAGCGCGCGCGTGCGGTTCTCGCTCACGGCCGCGCATGGCGAGGGCCACCTCGAGCTCGCGCTGAACGCCATCGAAGAGGCGTGGCGCGCGCTTGCCTGAGCCGACGTTCGTGTGGTTTCCGGGCTGGTCGACCAGCCCGGATCTTTGGAGACGCGAGGCTGGCCGTTGGCCCGATGCGAGGCACGAGCTCCTCGAGCCCGCGGGAAGGCGGGTGGCTTGACCGCCCCGGCGGCTCGCGTCAGTATCTCCCGCGTGCGAGGCGCCGCGTGAGCACTCAGACGTCCGCAATCATCGACGTGCAGCCGGAGGCGCCGGGCAAGCCGTCTGTGACGTACCGATACGCGGGCGACCGGGCATTGCTCCTCGAGTATGGGGAGATGGTCTTCGACCTGACCCTCAACTTCTTCGCCCAGGCGGCCGACGACGCGCTTCGCCACGACTCGATCGAGGGCCTCGTCGAGACGGCGCCGGGGTTCCGCTCGATCCTCGTCAGCTACGACCCGGCCTCGATCTCGCTGCGCTCGCTGCTCGTCAAGCTCAAGGATGTACACGAGCAGCTCCAGCCCGGGAGGGAGATGGTCGTCCCAAGCCGACTGATCCACCTCCCGGTCGCGTTCGACGACTCGCAGACGCGGCACGCCGTCGAGAGATACCGCAACTCCATCAGGAAGGACGCCCCGAACTGCGAGGGCGGGACGAACGTCGAGTACATCCTCCGCTACAACGGGCTTTCGAACCGGGAGGAGCTCTACGAGACGGTCCTCGCGACGGAGCAGTGGAGCGCCTTCATCGGATTCTTCCCGGGACTTCCCTTCATGTTCCCGCTCGACCCGCGCGACGCGGTCACCGTCCCGAAGTACAACCCGACCCGGACCTGGACGCCGGAGGGCGCGCTCGGGATCGGGGGCCCCTGCTTCGCGATCTACCCGGTGGAGTCTGCGGGCGGCTACCAGCTCTTCGGACGGACACTCCCGATCTACGACCTCGCGCAGCGGAACGCCGCGTTCCGGGAGAGCCCGATGTTGCTGCGAGCGAGCGACCGGCTGAAGTTCCACCGGGTGGAGGAGGACGAGCTGCTTCGCCTCTTCGAAGACGTCCACGGCGACCGCTATCGCTACCGGATCGAGGAGGGCGAGCTCGACGTCGGCGCGTGGCTCGCCTGGACGGCCGAGATCCGCGAGGAGGCCGAGGAGCGCCGGCGGCGCCGCGAGACGGCGGCCGCAACGACGCCCGTTCCTTGACGAGATGAGCGCGCAGAGGAGCATCGAGGTTCTCGAGCCCGGGCTGCAGGCAACGGTGCAGGACTACCCGGGGCGTCCCGGCTTGCTCGCGCAGGGCTTCTTCCCGGCGGGGCCGATGGACCACCTTGCGCACCGCGCGGCGAACCTCCTCGTCGGCAACGCCGTATCGGCCGCGGCGCTCGAGATCACGCTCGGCAACCTCGCTCTGCGTTTCGATGGCGACGCAACGGTTGCCGTGTGCGGCGCCGAGGCCGATCTGTCGATCAGCGGGGAGCCTGCCGCGCTCTGGCAGTCGCACCGCGTCGCCTCGGGGGGCGAGCTTCGGATCGGCGTGACCCAGGGTCCGGGCTTCAGGCTCGCTCTTGCCGTCGGGGGCGGCATCGACGTACCGGTCGTCCTCGGCTCGCGGGCGACGTACACGATGGGTGCCCTTGGCGGCCACGAGGGACGCGCGCTCGCCCGCGCTGACCTTCTCCCGCTCGGCGCCGAGGAGCAGCCGGCGCCGCTCCGCCGTTTCCGGCCCGACCGCCGACCGAGCTACGCACGCGACTGGGAGATCGAGGCGATGCGCGGTCCGCAAGCGAGCCCGGACTTCCTGACCGACGCTGACATGGAGCTTCTGTTCGACCGCCACTGGATGGTCGATCGCAACTCCAACCGCAGCGGGATCAGGCTCGAATCACATCGGTTCGAGTGGGCCCGGTCGAGCGGCGGGATCGCGGGCGGCCACCCGTCGAACATCCTCGACAACAGCTACCCGGTCGGGGCGGTGAATGTGAATGGCGACCTCCCCGTCATCCTCGGGCCCGACGGTCCCACTGCGGGCGGATTCGCGTGCGCGGCAACGGTCGTCCATGCCGGGATTTGGAAGATCGGTCAGCTGCGGCCCGTCGGCGACCGTGTTCGGTTCCGCGAGGTGACCCCTCAGGAGGCGACCGAGCTCGACCGAGAGCTCGAGTCGATGCTGTCCGACGAGAGCCTCGAGGACGTCTGACCATACGAGGAGGTGCGATGGCGGAGCAGACGATCAAGTCCCCGTATCCCGGCACGTTCTACCGGCGGCCGGACCCCCAGGCCGACCCGTTCGTCTCCGAGGGGGACACGGTCGCTCCGGGCGACGTCGTCGGCCTCGTGGAGATCATGAAGAACTTCCTCGAGGTGACGAGCGAGGAGGAGGGCGTCGTCGAGCGCTTCCTCGTCGACAACGAGGCGCTCATCGAGGCCGGCCAGGACATCGTCGTCCTCTCGGACTCGGCGTAAGCGTCGCGCCTTGCCGGCGCTCCGCAAGGTCCTGATCGCGAACCGTGGCGAGATCGCCGTCCGGATCGTGCGGGCGTGCCGAGAGCTCGGGCTCGTCAGCGTGGCGGTCTTCTCGACCGCCGACGAGCGCGCGCTCCACGTGCGCTTGGCTGACGAGGCCGTCTGCATCGGGCCTCCGCACGCTCGGGAGAGCTACTTGAACGCGGGCGCCTTGATCGCGGCCGCCAAGAACACGGGGGCCGACGCGGTCCATCCTGGCTATGGCTTCCTCGCCGAGAACGCGCGCTTCGCAGCCGCCTGCGAGGAGGCCGGGCTCGCGTTCGTGGGCCCGCCCGCTCGCGTGATCGAGCAGATGGGCGACAAGGTCGCGGCGAGGAAGCTTGCCGCCGACGCGGGCGTTCCGACCGTTCCGGGAACGACAGGCACCACAACGTTGGGAGAGGCGCTCGAGACGGCTGAGGCGCTCGGCTATCCCGTCCTCGTCAAAGCCGCCGCCGGAGGCGGGGGGCGCGGCATCCGGGCGGCGCGCGACCCGGACGAGCTCCGTTCCGTAGTCGCCGGCGCGGCCCGGGAGGCCGAGGCGGCCTTCGGCGACGAGTCGCTCTATCTGGAGAAGCTGCTCGAAGGGGCACGCCATGTCGAGGTGCAGGTCCTTGGCGACCTTCACGGCACCGTCGTCCACGTCTACGAGCGCGAGTGCTCGCTCCAGCGGCGGCGCCAGAAGCTCCTCGAGGAGTCGCCGGCTCCCGGTCTCGACGGCGAGTCTCGTGACGCCGTCGCCTCTGCCGCGGCCGCGCTGGCTCGCGCGGTCGGTTACACGAGCGCCGGCACGGTCGAGTTCCTCTTCGACCGCGACGGCAGCTTCTACTTCATCGAGATGAACACGCGCATCCAGGTCGAGCATCCGGTGACGGAGATGACCTGCGGCGTCGACCTCGTCAAGGAGCAGCTCCGGATCGCCGCAGGCGAGCCACTGTCGGTGACGCAGGAGGAGATCCAGCCGCGTGGCTGGGCGATCGAGCTGCGCATCAACGCGGAGGACCCGGACCGCGCGTTCATGCCCTCCCCGGGCGTCGTGGAGGCGATCGAGCTGCCCGGCGGACCGGGCGTGCGCGTCGACACCGCCGTCTACCCCGGCTACACCGTCCCGCCGTACTACGACTCGCTGATCGCGAAACTCATCGTCTGGGGGCGGGACCGGGACGAAGCACTCGCCCGCGCCCGGCGGGCACTCGGAGAGCTTCGGCTCGAGGGGATCACGACAACCGTGCCGTTCCATCTCCGGCTTCTCGCAGACGAACGCGTCGTGGCCGGCGACTACGACATCGAGCTCGTCGATCGCGAATGGGGAGGATGAGATGAACGAGTGTGGCGAGATGGCCAAGGAGCGGGTCACTGGCCAGACGCTCGTCGTCGAGGGGGGCGGGTCCTTCTGTGAGAACGCTCGCCCGCCGGTAGGCTGCCGCGGGGTCAGGGTCGCGAAGGAGGAGTATGAGATGCGCGCAGGTAGCGGCCTACGGCGACGTCGACTGGGTCGAGGAGGCACCGGGCGTGCGCGCACGCCCGCTCGAGGTCGCGGGAGCGCGCTGGGCGCTCTGACGGACCGAGACCGAAAGGAATGACCGTGAACAAGGCAGTCGGCGCGTGGTTCGACCTCGTCGAGTGGGTCGAGGAAGCCCCGGGGGTCCGGGCGAAGGCGGTCGAGGTCGGCGGCGCCCGCTGGGCGCTCGTCGAGTACGACCCCGGCTCGGGCCGGCCGGAATGGTGCAGGGACGGCCATCGCGGCTTCGTTCTCTCGGGCGCGATCCGCTACGAGTTCGACGACGGCCAGGAGCCGCTGGCGCTGACGGAGGGTCACGGCTTCCTGCTCCCGGCCGGGCCGGGTCACCGGGGGTACAACCATCAGCCCGAGACGACCCGGCTGTTCATCATCGACGACCCCGCCTGACTCCTTGGCGATCCGCGTCGGCATCGACACCGGCGGCACCTTCACCGACCTGGTTGCCGTCGACGAGGCGACCGGACGCTGGCACACGGCGAAGGTGCCCTCGAATCCGGCGGACCCGGTCGCGGCCGTCGCCGCCGCGCTCACGGCCGCCGGGCTCACGGCGTCGGACGTCTCGTCGGTCGTGGTCGGAACGACGATCGGCATCAACGCCGTGCTCACCCGCACCGGCGCGCGCGTCGTCTACCTGACGACGCAGGGCTTCGAGGACATCCCCTTCATCCAGCGGATCAACCGGAAGTACCACTACGACTTCACCTGGCGCAAGCCCGTCCCGCTCGTCGACCGGCCCGACTGCGTCGGCGTCGTCGAGCGCCTCGACGAGGAGGGAGGCGTGGAGGTCGCCCTCGACGCGGACGCCCTGCGCACGTCGCTCGAAGCAGTCGATCTCGACGGCGAGCCGGCCGCTGTCGCCGTCTGCACGCTCTTCTCGTACCTCAACCCCGAGCACGAGCTGCAGGCGGCGGCCGTGGTGGAGGAGGCGCTCCCGGGCGTGCCCGTGTCGCTGTCGCACGAGGTCGCGCCGATCTGGCGGGAGTACGAGCGCGGCAACACCGCGATCGTCGACGCGTACCTGAAGCCTGCGCTCCAGGCCTACGTCGGCGGGCTTTCGGACTCCCTCGGCGGCGAGGGAGTCGGCGCGTCCTGGTCGCTGCTCAAGTCGAACGGAGGACACGCGCTCGCGGACGAGGCACAGGGACGTCCCTCGCACATCCTCCTCTCCGGGATCGCCGGCGGGGCCATCGGCGGGGCCCATTTCGCCCGGACCGGCGGGGCCGAGCAGGGGATCTGTCTCGACATGGGCGGCACGAGCTGTGACGTCTGCCTGATCCAAGCAGGCGAGCCGCTCTACTCGTCCGACTTCGAGATCGAGTTCGGCTTCCCGGTCAGCGTCCAGAGCGTGTCGACGCGGACGATCGGCGCGGGGGGCGGCTCGATCGGCTGGATCGATCCCGGCGGCTTCCTCCAGGTCGGCCCGCAGAGCGCGGGCGCCGACCCGGGGCCCGCGTGCTACGGACGAGGTGGCACAGACGCGACCGTGACCGACGCCGACCTCGTGCTCGGGCGCCTCGACCCCGAGTACTTCCTCGGCGGGCGGCTGCAGGTGGACGCCGATCGGGCCCGTGCCTCGCTCGAGGCGCTCGGCGGGGAGCTCGGCCTCGACGCGGTCGCGGCGGCCTCCGCGATGGTGCGTATCACGAACGAGAACATGGCCAACGCGATCCGGATCCTGACGGTGGAGCAGGGGATCGACCCGCGGGACTACGTCCTCGTCGCCTTCGGCGGCGCCGGCGCGACCCATGGAGCCGAGATCGCAGACGCGATCGAAATCAGCCGCGTGTTCGTGCCCCCGAACCCGGGGCTCTGCTCGGCGTTCGGCGCGCTGGCGGCCCAGGTGCGAGTCGACGCCGTCACGAGCGTCTTCCTGACCGACAACCGCACGAGCGCCGCCGAGATCGGCCGGCTCTTCGACGAGCTCGAGGTCAAGGCCCGCGACGATTTCGCCGCTCAGGGGGCCGGCGGCGCGGAGCCGGAGATCCGCCGCTCGATCGCGATGCGCTACCAGGGTCAGAACTACGAGCAAGAGGTTCCCGTGCCTGCCGGCCCGGTGACCGAGGAGTCGCTCGCCGGGATCTACGCCGACTACAACCGGCTCTACGAGGGGTTCTACGGCTATCGGCTGGAGGGGATCCCGATCGAGCTCGTGCGCCTCACACTCGTGGCGGTCGCTCCGGCGGCGAGCCTCCCGCCGGCCGAGGAGATCGGCGGGGAGGGCGGCGGCGCGGACGCCGAACGGGACGTCTACTTCCCGGACGGCGGGTTCAGGACGACCGCGATCGTCCGGCGCGAGGAGCTCCGCCCGGGCGAGCGGCGGGGCGGCCCGCTCGTCGTCGAGTCGATGGACTCGACGGTCGTCGTGCCGCCGCACTGGTCGCTGGCCGTCCAGGAAGGCGGCATCCTCGAGCTCGTCCGTCAGGAGGAGGCGCCGTGATCGATCCCGTGACGCTCACGCTCGTCAACAACTCGTTCGTGAACATCTGCCGCGAGATGGGCGTCACGATGATGCGCACCGCCTTCTCGCCGATCTTCAACGAGGGCCTCGACTTCTCGTGCGTCATGTTCGACCGCGAGGCGAACGTCATCGGCCAGGGTGAGTTCTGCCCCGCTCAGATCGCGGCCGCCATCTTCGCCGGGCGCTGGACGGTCGAGGAGCTCGGGGTCGAGGCCTTCGAGCCCGGGGACGTCGTCCTCCACAACGATCCCTACCGGGGCGGCACCCACATGCCCGAGCACCTGCTGCTGCGCCCGGTCTTCTACGAGGACGAGCTGTTCGGCTTCCTCGCCAACATCGGCCACCTCGCGGAGATCGGCGGCAAGGCGGTGGGCGGCTTCGCCGCCGACGCGACCGAGATCTTCCAGGAGGGGCTTCGCATCCCGCCGGTCAAGATCGTGAAGCGGGACCAGCACGACATGGAGCTCTGGCGGCTGATCATGACGAACCACCGCACGCCGCGGAACACCTGGGGAGACATCAACGCGCAGATCGGCTCGCTGCGCGTCGCGGAGCGAAGCACGATCGCGCTGCTCGACCGCTACGGGCGCGAGCTCGTCGAGGAGGCGTCGCGGGAGCTGATCGACTACTCGGAGCGCTGGATGCGCAGTGAGATCGCCGCGATCCCGGACGGCTCGTACTCCTTCACCGGCCAGCAGGAGGACGACGGGATCACCGACGATCCCGTCACCTACCACGTGGAGGTGACCGTCAGCGGCGACGAGCTCGTCGTCGACTGGACGGGCACCGACCCGCAGACGCGCGGGCCGATCAACGCCACCTACGGGGTCATCGCCGGGGCGGTCTACAACGCGATCTTCCACCTGACGAACGCGAACATCCCGAAGAACGCGGGCGCCTACCGGCCGATCAGGATCATCGCGCCGCCGGGCAGCGCCGTGAACGTCGTCTATCCGCGGCCGTGCGTCGCGGGCAACACGGAGTCGCACCCGAAGCTCGCCGACATGGTGATCGCAGCGCTCGCGCCCGCGCTGCCCGAGCGGGTCGCGGCGGCCGAGGGGGGCACGGCCTGCAACTTCCTCTTCGGAGGCCTCCACCCGAAGACGGGCGAGTACTACGCGAACTACCACCTCGAGGGCGGCGGCTGGGGCGCGACCTCCTACGGCGACGGGAACAACGCGATCATCGTCAAGAACGGCAACTGCCGGAACACGCCGGTAGAGATCTTCGAGACGCGGTATCCGCTGCGGACGGTCGAGTACTCGCTGATCGCGGACTCCGGCGGCGCGGGCACTCGGCGCGGCGGGCTCGGCACGCGGCGGATCGTGCGGGTGACCGAGGGCGCCGAGATCACCGCCAACGCCGTGCTCGACCGGACGAAGCCAGGGTTCGGGGCGTGGGGCCTCGAGGGCGGCGGGCTCGGCGGGCCCGGTGCGATCCTCGTCAGGCGTCGGGGCGACACCGAGTTCAGGACGTTCTCCGAGGTGTTCGGGACGGCCTCGCCGTCGAAGTTCACGAACGTTACGCTCGAGCCGGGCGACGAGGTGCTGATCGACTCGCCGGGCGGCGGGGGCTACGGCGACGCGACGTTGCGCGACCGGGCGCTCGTCGAGCACGACGTACGGCAGGGCTTCGTGTCGGAGGCCCGTGCCCGCGAGCTCTACGGCTGGGGCGAGCGGGCATGACGGGGCGCTGGGAGCCGATCGTCACGCAGGTCTGGGAGGTCAATGTCACACCGTGCGACTGCTGCGGCCAGGTCGTCGCGCGCCGGCTCTGGCTCGCCGAAGTGTCCGGCGAGGAGCACCGCTTCTGCGGGCCTGCGTGCGAGGAGCTCTACCGGACGTACGTCGTCCCGAAGCGAGGATGAGCGGCGACCTCGTCGAGTGGCGGGCGGGGGTCGTGACGCGGCTCCACTGCGGGGCGTCGACCGGCGCGACCCACCTGTGCGTCATCGAGCAGTGGTGCGATCCCGGCCACGGCGCCCCGCTCCACACCCACCACGAGGTGGAGGAGGTGCTCCTCGTCCGGGAGGGCGACGCGGAGCTCGTCCTCGGCGAGACGCGGCACCGCGTCGCGGCCGGCGAGTCGGTGCGCATCGCGCCCCACGTCTGGCACGGGTTCGAGAACGTCGGGGCGGACGTGCTGAACGTCGTCGGCATCTTCGCCGCGGCCGCCGCGCCCGTCGAGTACGCGCACGAGCCCGGGGTCGTGCTCGAGGTCGGCGGCGTCTCGCCCGAGATGCGGGACCCGCATCGGGCCGTCCGCCGTTCCTGACCGGGCGATCCCGGGGTGGCGCGCAGGCGCGGTCGACAGAGCACGCGCCTTCCTGCCGTCGCTATCGTCCCGCTCGCAGACCACGGCCCGAGAGGAGCAGACCATCGCACGCACGACCATCTTCGACGCCATCGCATCGGGTGACCCGGCACGGGTCAGACGGAAGCTGGGCCGCGAGCCTCAGTCGATCGGCGCGCGGGACGAGAACGGCCTGACGCCGCTTCGCCGGGCGCTCTACTCCGGCAACGAGGAGGTGGTCGAGGCGATCCTCGCGACCGATCCGGCACTCGACGTGTTCGACGCAGCGGCGCTCGGCGATGCAACCGCGCTCGCGAGGGCGATCGGGCGCAGCACGAAGCGCGTCACGGCCTACTCCGAGGACGGCTTCACGCCGCTCCACCTGGCGGCGTACTTCGGCGGGCTCGAGACGGCGACGCTCCTGCTCGACCGGGGAGCGGACGTCGACGCCCGGACGACGAACGCGCAGCTTCGCGACGTCACGCCTCTGCACAGCGCCGCCGCCGGTCGCAAGACCGAGGTGGCGATCCTGCTGCTCGACCGGGGCGCCGACCCGAACGCCGCCCAGCCGGGGGGCTGGACGCCGCTTCACCAGGCGGCCGCGAACGGCGATCTCAGGCTCTGCAAGGCGTTGCTGAAGCGGGGTGCCAAGCGCGACCCCCTCGCAGACGACCGCTCCCGGCCGCTCGACTTCGCGGTCGAGAACGGAAACCAGGAGATCGTTCGGCTGCTCAAGCCGCGACGGTGAGCCTCCGGGTTCTCGTCACAGATCACACGTGGCCGACCACGGAGCCGGAAGCGGCCGTGCTCGAGCGGGTCGGCGCAGAGCTCGTCGCCGCCGAGTCCGGGGAGGAGGCGGAGCTCGTCGAGCTCGTCCCGGAGGCCGACGCGATCCTCACCTGCTTTGCGCTGGTCACGCCGGCGGTCGTCCGCGCCGGGCGACGCCTCCAGGTGATCGGCCGCTACGGCATCGGCGTCGACAACATCGCGGTCGACGAGGCGACCCGGCTCGGGATCCCGGTGACGAACGTGCCCGCCTACTGCGTCGACGAGGTCGCGGAGCACGTGCTGGCGCTCATCCTCGCCCACGAGCGCGGAATTCTCCGCTACGACGTCGCGGTGCGGAGCGGCGACTGGACGCCGGCCCCGGGGCTGCCGATCCGGCGGGTTGCCGGCAAGACGCTCGGGATCGTCGGCTTCGGCCGGATCGGACAGGCGCTCGCGGCGAAGGCGCGCGGTCTCGGGCTGCGGGTGGTCGCAGCCGATCCGACGGCACCTGACGCCGAGCTCGCCGCCCTCGAAGTCGAACGGGTCTCGCTCGAGGAGCTCGCAGCGTCCTCCGACTACGTCAGCATCCACGCGCCGCTGACCGACGAGACGCGCGGCCTCGTCGACGATGCCTTCCTGCGCTCGATGAAGCGCTCGTCGTTCCTCGTCAACGCCGCCAGGGGCGCGATCGTCGACCAGCCTGCGCTCGTCGTGGCGCTGCGCGAGGGCGGGATCGCCGGTGCCGGCCTCGACGTGTTCGAGCCCGAGCGCCTGCCGCCCGACCACGCTCTCCTCGCCGAGCAGACGCTCATCGCCACCCCGCATGTCGCCTTCTACTCGGAGGAGTCGATCCTCGAGCTCGAGACTCGGGCCGCCGAGAACGTCGCCGCGATCCTCTCGGGCCGCCGACCCGCGTCGGTCGTCAACCCCGAGGTGCTCGACCTCCCTCGCTGGCAGCACCTTCGCTGAGCCGGCCGCTAGATGGTTGATCGAAAAGTGTGGTGGTGTCGGGGACATCCGAGACCGAGCATGAGGCCGTGATCGTCCGCAGCCGATAGCAGCGCTATCGGCGAGGACGAGCGGGGATTCAGGCGATGTGTCTCGGCTGTCATCCGGCGCCGCCACGGTTTCCGGTCAATTTCCGATCAATCATCTAGGGCCGGTAGGCGGTCACGGAGCCGTCGTCGTAGTTCGTCACCCAGAGGGTCCGGAACCCGAAGGCGAGACCGCGGGGCCCCTCGCCGGCCGGGATCGGCGGATCGACGACCTCGCCGCTCGCGGGGTCGAATCGGATCACCGTGTCCGGCCCGCCCTCGATGACGACCCCCCACACGGCCCCGCGGCCGAACGTCACGTTCGTGGGGCCGCTCTCGGCGATCGCGATCGGATCGCCTGTGAGCTCGTTCGTCCCGGGGTCGATCCGGAGGAGCTTCCCGTCGTTCGAGCTCGCCCAGATGCTCCCCGCTCCTGCCGCCAGGTACTGCGGGCCGCTCGGGATCTCGATCGTCCTTCCCACCGCCTCGGTTCCCGGGTTGATCCGAAGCACGCTGCCGCCGGTGCCGTCCGGGGGCGCCGAGTTCGCGACCCACACGGAGCCGAAGCGCGTGACGATGCCCTCGGGGAAGCCGTCGACGTCGATCTCGGCGACGACCTCGTTCGTCGCGGGATCGATGCGGGTGACGACGCCCAGGTTCGGGCTCGTCACCCACACGCCGCGGGCACCGACTGCGACACAGGCGGCGTCCTCGACGGCAATCAGACGCGCGAGGCGGTTCGTCTCCGGATTGAGCCTCGCGACCTGCCCGGAGATCGTCGTCACCCAGATCGCGCCCTCTCCGACGGCGATGCCGCAGGCGCGCTCGCTGCCGAGGTCGTCGCCGGCGCCGAGCCGTGCGACGACTTCGCCCGACCCCGGGTCGATCCGCAGCACCCGACGCCCGTCGCGCACGACCCACACGCTGCCCTGGCCGATGGCGACGGCGTTCGGAAAGCCGCCGACCTCGATCGTGCGCGTCCGCTCCTCGGGCGGCGGCGGGGCCGGAGTCGTCTCGACCTCGCCGGTGTCCACGACGCCGGTGTCGGTCTCGGCCGTCCCGCCGTCGGAGCCGGTGTCCGCCCGCGAGAGGATCCAGACGGCGAGCGCCAGCGCGGCAAGCCCGATGAGGGCACCGAGAGTCCCCGCCAGCGCGACTTTGCTCTGCCGACTCACAGGCAGTCGCATACTTCCCGGCGGACGATGGCAAACCTGCCTGCCGACTTCAGCCCGGCGGACGTGGAGCGGGCACGACGCTACCGCCGGCCGCTGTACGTCGCGCTCGCCGCCGACCTCACGCTCACCCTCGGCGTGCTCGCGGCACTCGCCTTCTCACCGGCGGGTGACGCGCTCTTCGGGCTCGTCGACTCCCTGCCCTGGTGGGGTCAGGCGCTCGCCTACCCGGCGCTCGTCGTCACCGCCGGCGTGCTCGTCCGGCTTCCGCTCGCCTTCTGGCGGGGCTACCTGCGCGAGCGGCGCTACGGCCTCTCGACCGAGCGGGCCGGCGACTGGCTGGCCGACCGTGCCAAGGGGCTGGCCGTGGCCGTCGTGCTCACCTCGGCGGCGCTGTTCGGGCTCGTCGCGCTCGCGAGGGCGCTGCCGGAGGCCTGGCCCGCGATCGCTGCGCCGGCCGCAGCGCTGCTCGTCGTCCTTCTCGGCCTGGTGGCGCCGATCGCACTCGAGCCCCTGTTCAACCGGTTCACGCCGCTCGCGGATGCCGATCTGGCACGTGAGCTCCGATCGCTGTCGGAGCGCGCCGGCGTTCCCGTGGAGACGGTGCTCGTCGCCGACGCGAGCCGGCGCACCACGAAGGCGAACGCCTACGTGTCGGGGATCGGCCGCACGAGGCGGGTCGTCCTCTACGACACGCTCCTCCGGCGGAGCGCCCGGGCCGAGATCCGCCTCGTGACGGCGCACGAGCTGGCGCACCGGCGAGAGCGTCACGTGGCGAAGGGGACGGCGCTCGGCGCCCTCGGCGCAGCGGTTCTCGTTCTCGTCCTCTGGGCGCTCTTCGCCTGGCCCGCGCTCCTGAGCGCGATCGGCGCCTCCGGTGCAGGAGATCCTCGGATTGCGCCGTTCGTCCTGCTCGTCGCAGCCGCGCTCGAGCTCCTCGTGCTGCCGCTCGGCTCGGCCCTGTCGCGGCGCTGGGAACGAATCGCAGACCGGGTGTCGCTCGAGCTCACGGGCGACCTCGAGGCGTTCGAGGCTGCCCACCTCGGGCTCGCCCGCTCGAACCTCTCCGACCTCGACCCGCCGCGGGCCGTTTACCTCGCGCTCTTCTCCCACCCGACGCCGCCCGAGCGGCTGGCGGCCGCCCGGGCGTGGGCCGAAGGAGCTACGCAAGCGGGTGGGTGAGCCCGAAGCGCTCGCAGAGCCCGGGAACGCTGCCCGGATCCATGTCGAGCGAGTACCGCGCGCAGAGGTCGAGAAAAGCACCCGAGTCCGAGAGGTCCAGCGTCGCGAGCTCCCGGAAGCAGTTCTCGAATCCCGCCGGTGAGATGATCTCGACGATCTCGCACGGCGTGTCGCCGGCGTTCCAGAAGGTGTGCCACTGATCGCGGGGCTTGAACACCCACGTCCCGGGGCCCGCCGTGACGACCTCGTCTCCGAGCAGCGCACCCAATGTTCCCTCGATAACGAACGAGTACTCGTCCTCGTTGTGGTGCCGGTGGAGCGGTGCCGCAAGACGTCGCGGCGCGAGCGGGTGATGCACGACAGAGAAGCGGCCGTCCGCTTCGTCGCCCTCGATCTTCCACGTGATTCCGAGCCCGTCCAGGTCGACGCGGTCGGCGTTGTCGGCAGCGACTGCGATTCTGTTCGTCCGGGTGCCCATCGTGCCTCCTCCTTTTATTGAACAGTAGTGTATACTGATAGGCGAGACCGTAACAGCACACGCAGCGCTTGTCAAGTTCGCAATACAAGTATGTTCACTGAATGATGAGGAAGTCATGACGAGGAAGTACGAGCTCAAGGAGCGCGCGCGGCGCCAGGAGGAGACGAGACAGCGGATCGTCGAGGCGACGGTCGAGCTGCACGGATCGCTTGGCCCGGCGCACACGACGATCAGCGCGATCGCGGAACGGGCAGGCGTGCAGCGACTGACGGTGTATCGCCACTTCCCCGACGAGCTTTCGCTGTTCAGGGCGTGCTCGGGCCACTGGCGCGCCGAGCACCCGCTCCCCGACATGTCGCGCTGGGCCGCGATCCCGGATCCCGAGGAGCGACTGGGCGAGGCGCTCCGCGAGATCTACGCCTACTTCCGGGCGACCGAGGACATGACCGCGCTCGTGCTGCGCGACTTCGCCGAGGTCGATGCGATCCAAACGGTGGCGGCGCCGACGATCCGTTACTGGGCCGACGTGCGTGAGCTGCTCGAACGAGGCTGGGCCCTGCGCGGCCGGAGGCGAGCGGCGCTGCGAGCGGCGATCGGCCATGCGATCGCCTTCCAGACGTGGCGCTCGCTCGTCCGGCAGCAAGGGCTCGACGACGAGGAGGCCGCCGACCTCATGGTGCGCCTCGCACGCGCCCCTGAACCCCGTCCTCGCATCCGCTACACTGCGCGCGACCCAAACGTGAGCGAGTACCGGTGTGGTGCCTCAGGCGCCGTTCCTTACCCGTTCGAACAAGGTGAGGGAGGTGATCTGACTATGGCAACCGGAACCGTGAAGTGGTTCAACGACGCGAAGGGCTACGGCTTCATCACGCCCGACGACGGCGGCAAGGATCTGTTCGTCCACCACTCGAACATCGTCGGTGAGGGCTTCAGGAGCCTTTCCGAGGGTGCGCGCGTCGAGTTCGAGCCCCGAGCAGGCGAGAAGGGCCCGGAGGCAACCGGCGTCGTGCAGGTAGCCGGCTAGGTGGCGACCGTCTCCGTCCGGGCAGATGCGGTCGAGAGCGGCTTCGAGTCGAAGCCGACCCTTCGCGGCATCTCGCACCTGGCCGCCTTCTTCGTATCGATCGTCGTGGGCGCCGTCCTCGTGGCCGGCGCCCACGACACCCGCGGTACGGTCGCCGCGGCGGTCTTCGCGGTCTGTACGGCTCTCATGTTCGGCGCGAGCGCGCTCTACCACCGCGTCCGCTGGAACCCCGCGCAGCGGCGCTGGATGCGTCGCGTCGACCACGCCGGCGTCTATCTGATGATCGCCGGCTCGTACATGCCGTTCCTGCTGATCGTGCTTTCCGGCGCCTGGCAGGCTGCGATGCTCGCGGTCGTGTGGACCGGCGTCCTTGCCGCCATCATCACGCGCTTCGCCTGGGTGACGGCGCCGGGCTGGTTGGCCGCGACGTTCGGTGTCGCGATCGGCTGGGTGAGCCTGCTGCTCCTGCCCCAGGCGCTCGACCACATAGGTCTCGGCGCCGTGCTGCTTCTCCTGGCCGGCGGCGTGCTCTACACGGCGGGCGGCGTCTTCTACGCCTGCCAGTGGCCGAAGCTCGCGCCGAGGGTCTTCGGATATCACGAGCTGTTCCACGCGCTCGTCATCGCCGCTGTCGTGTGTCAGTACGCGGTCGTGGCGTTCTACGTCATCCCGTCCTCTTGACGCCGTCCGCCGCTTCCACTACCCTGCACCGCTGTTTGTGCCCCGCGACGAAAGGAGGACGACAGATGAATCAGCTTCCCGCCTCCTGCGTGCGTGGGCCTGCCCGCTCGTAGCGCTCTAGCGACGAGCACAGGCGCTTCCTGAGAGGAGCGGGCCCGCGCCCGCCCGACGTTTTCACGATCCGACGACTCAGGGAGTACACGTGACCTTGCACGGATACGATCTCGACGGCCTCGGCTGGACGCCAGAGCTCGAGGCCGAATTTCAGCCGCATGCCGACCGCGGGCTCGCGCCCGGCCGTGTCGGTGCGCAGCACCGTGGTGCCTATGTCCTCTACGCGGAGGGGGGCGAGTGCTGGGCCGAGGTGTCAGGGCGTGTCCGGCACGAGGCGCTCGCCCCCGCCGACCTGCCTGCGGTCGGTGACTGGGCCGCGTTCCGACCGCCGGACGGTGACGGCCGAGCGTCGGTCCACGCCGTTCTGCCGCGCCGGACGTCGTTCTCGCGCACCGGCGTCGGGGCCACGGAGGAGCAGGTCGTCGCGGCGAACGTCGACACCGTCTTCATCGTCACCGCGCTCGGCCACGACCTGAACCCGCGGCGTCTCGAGCGGTACCTGGCGACCGCCTGGGAGAGCGGGGCCGACCCCGTCGTCGTCGTGACGAAGATCGATCTCTACGAGGACGTGTCGGCGCAGCTCTTCGAGCTCGAGGCCGTGTCGCTGGGCGTCCCGCTCGTCCCGATCTCGAACCTCACCGGCGAGGGCGTGGACGGGTTGCGCGGATGGCTCACGGGCGGCAGGACAGTCGCTCTGCTCGGCTCTTCGGGTGTCGGCAAGTCGAGCCTCGTCAACCGGCTGCTCGGCGACGAGAGGCAGGATGTCAAGGAGATCCGCGAGGACGGGCGCGGACGTCACACGACGACGCATCGTGAGCTTTTCGTGGTGCCTTGCGGCGGGCTCGTGCTCGATACCCCCGGGATGCGGGTGCTGGAGCTGTGGGACGCCGGCGACGGCGTCTCGGAGGCGTTCGCGGACGTGGAGGAGGCGGCCACGGGTTGCCGCTTCTCCGACTGTCGCCACATGTCGGAGCCAGGTTGCGCCGTTCTCGCCGCCCTCGACGCCGGAACGCTCGACCCGGCCAGGGTCGCGAGCTACGACAAGCTCCAGCGCGAGCTCGCCTACGTCGAGCGGAAGCAGGACAAGCGTGCCGCCGCCGAGGAGCGCCGTCGCTGGCGCGCCATATCGGTCGAGCAGCGTCGGCGATATCGGCTCACGGGGAAAGGCCGCCGCTGATGCCGGTTGCGTCCTTCGGATTCCCGGGCGTCGCCGAGGCGCCGGACGAGGTCGTGCTCATGCGCATCGAGCTCGACGGATGGGTCGAGACGCCGTGCTGGCCGGCGGGCGTCAGCGTGCGGACGTTCCGGCCCGAGGACGCACCCGCCGTCCACCAGCTCCTCGTCGACGCTTTCGCCGGCGCACCCGAGGAGATCCTGCCGTTCGGCGAGTGGCACGAGACGACGACCACCGATCCGCAGTTCGACCCCGGGGCGTGGTTCCTCGCCGAGGAGGACGGCGTCCTCGTCGGCGCGGCGCTCGCCTGGGACGACGGGTTCCTCAAGGACCTGGCGGTGCACCCGAAGGCGCGGAGGCGCGGAATCGGAGAGGCGCTCCTCCACCACCTCTTCCGTGAGCTCGCCGGCCGTGGGATCGATCGGGTGTCGCTCAAGGCGCTCGCGTCCAACCACCAAGCCGTCCGTCTCTACGAGCGGGTCGGCATGACAGACGTGGGTCGACTCTAGGCGCCCAGCGAGACGATCTCGTCCATTCGAGCCAGGCCCTCGGGTCGGTGGGTGATCAGGAGGACGGCCCGTCCGTCGGCTGCTTCGAGGACGTCGTCCATCAGCGCCCTCGCGGTCGGCGGATCGAGGTGTGCCGTCGGCTCGTCGAGGACGAGCACCGGAGCCCCCGAGACGAGCGCCCTCGCGATCGTGAGCCGCTGTCGTTGTCCGCCTGACAGCTGCACGCCTTCCTCGCCGACGAGCGTGTCGAGCCCGTCCGGAAGCGAGTCGACCCACTCGCCGATCCGCGCCCTGGCGAGAGCGTCGCGGAGCTCCCCGTCTGTCGCCCCGGGCCGGGCGAGGCCGAGATTCGCCCTGATCGTCGAGTTGAACAGGTGGGCGTCCTGGCCTGCGAGCGCGAACGTCGCCCGCACATCCTCCTGCCGGTAGTCGCGGACGTCACGCCCGGCGATGGTCACGCGACCGTCCTCCGGATCGAGGAAGCGCAGCAGGAGGTTCGTAACCGTCGTCTTCCCGGCGCCGCTCCGGCCGACGAGCGCTACGCGGCTGCCCGGCTCGAGCCGTAGGTCGAAATCGCGAAGGACGGGCGGCTCGGAGGGCTCGTAGCGCGCAGTGACCGCTTCGAGGGCGACCAGCGTGGCGCGCGAGGGCGCAGGCAGAGGCTCAGCAGGATCGCGGACGCTCGGCTCGCGGTCGGCCACCTCGAGGACGCGGCGGCCGGCTCGGAGCAGGCCCGAGAGCTCGCGCGCGGAGGAGGGCAGCGGAGCCACGGCGTCGAACGCGGAGAGCGCGAGCAGGGCGAGCATGGCGACGAGCACGCGGTCGAGCGTCCCGGTGTCGTGCGCCGAAACGGCGAGCGCGAGGACGCCGGCGGCGGTCACACCCGCCACGAGGATCGAGAGTGCGTCTCCGAGCCCCGCGACGAGCGCATCCCGGCGAGCGAGGCGGCTGAGCACACGGTCGGTCGCCCGGATGCGGTCGAGCACGTCCTGCTCGCGGCCGAAGACGACGAGCTCCGGCGCGCCGCGAAGCAGCTCGACCAGCTCGGCGGTGAGCTTTCCTCGGGCGTCGGCCTGGCGGCGTCCGACGCGGCGTCCCAGGCCACCCGCCAACGCGGGGACGGCGACGCCACCCGCAATCAGCCCGACCGCGAGCACGGCGGCTGCCACGGGCAAGAACGCCGCCGCGGCTCCGATACAGGCTGCTGCCGCGAGGAGCGCGACGAGGGGCGGGCCGAGGGCTCGCAGGTACAGGCCCTGGAGCGCGTCGACGTCGCCGACCATCCGCGTCAGGAGCTCCCCGTGCCGGTAGCCCTCGAGCTGCCCCGGCGCGAGCGGCTCGATCAGTCGGTAGAAGCGCGTGCGTATCCGCTGGAGAGCTCGGAAGGCGAGATCGTGGGACGCGAGTCGCTCGAGGTAGCGGCCGAGCGGCCGTGAGAGGGCGAAGAAGCGAACGGCGACGATCGTCACCGTGAGCGAGAGAATCGGAGGCTGCTCGGCCGCCCGGGAGATGAGGTACCCGGCCGTCGCCATGAGCGCGACGCCCAGGCACACGGTGATGGCACCGAGGCCGATCGACAGAGCGAACCTCCAACCCGGCACGTCAGAGAATGCCACCAGTCTCCGCAAGGTCGAGATCACGCGACCGCCTCCGCGACGTCGACGATCCGCCCCCGGTCGAGCCGTACGATCCGGTCGGCGCGCTCGGCCAGCGCGCAGCTGTGGACGAGCAGGAGCACGGTGCGGTCTCGCCGCAGCCGCTCGACGGCCTCCCCGACCAGTTCGGCGCTCAGCGGGTCGAGGTTCGCGGTCGGCTCGTCGAGGATCACGAACGGCGCGTCGCGAAGAAAGGCGCGCGCGAGCGCGATGCGCTGCCGCTGCCCCGCTGACAGCGGGCGCCCTCCGTCTCCGACGAGCGTCTCGTACCCGTCCGGCAGATCCGAAACGAATGCGTCGGCGCCCGCCAGGAGGCCGGCCTCGCGCACGTCCGCTTCGGCGGCGTCCGGGTTCCCCAGACGGATGTTCTCCGTGACCGTGCCGTGGAACAGCGTCGGGCGCTGAGGAACCCACGCAAGCTGTCGACGCCACGCGGCCAGATCGCAGGTGGCAAGGTCGATCGCGCCGACCGCCAGCCGTCCCCGGCTGGGCTCGACGAGGCGCAGGAGGAGAGCGGCAACGGTGCTCTTGCCGCCGCCGCTCGGGCCGACGAGCGCGACCATCTCGCAGGGGGCGAGCTCGAGGGTGACGCCCGCGAGCACCGCGCCAGGCCGGGCCGGATACGCGAACGAGACGTCCTCGAGCCGGACCGCCGTCTCGCGAACGCTCGGCGGCTCGTCCAGGCCGGCGGTGACGACCGTCGGAGCTTCGACGAGATCGAGAAGGCGCCCGGCAACCGCCAGGCCGTCGGCGCTCGCATGCCACTGCGCAGCGAGGTTCCGCAACGGCAGGTAGAGCTCGGGGGCGAGAACGAGCACGGTGAGAGCGGTCTCGAAGCCGATCCCTCCGTTCACGAGCCGGACGCCGACCGTGACCGCGACGAGTGCGATCCCGAGCGTCGCTGCAAGCTCGAGCACCGCACCCGAGAGGAAGGCGATTCGCAGCGTTCCCATCGTCGTGCGGCGGTAGCGGTCGCTGACCGCCGCGATCTGGTCGGCCTGGGCCTCGCCGCGGTTGAACGCACGCAGCGTCGGCAACCCGCGGACGACGTCGAGGAAGTGGGTCGACAGGAGCATCATCGCCTGCCAGCGCTGACGCGTGCGGTGCTCCGTGAAGCGACCGACGAGCCACATGAAAACCGGGACGAGAGGCAGCGTGACCAGCATGAGCCCGGCCGAGACGAGGTCGAGCGAGGCCACGAGCGCGAGGACGGCAACCGGGACGACAACGGCGAGCACGACCTGCGGCAGGTAGCGCGCGTACGCGGTCTCGAGCGCGTCGACACCCGCGACGGCGGTCGTCGCCACCTCGGCGCTCTCGACGCCGTCGAGGGCAGCCGGCTGGCTCTGCAGGCGCCGTTCGACGAGGTCCAGCCGCAACGCCGAAAGGACGCCCACGGCGGCCCGTCTCCCGACAGTCTCGAAGCCCCAGGCTGTCAGTGCCCGCCCGGCGACGACGAGGAGCAGAAGCACGAGCGGGGTGGCCACATCCGACAGCGACGCGCCGTCGAACGCCCGGGCAGCGACACGCGCGATCAGGACGGCCTGGGCGAGGACGAGGAGCGCGGCGGCGACTCCGAGTACGGCGTCGGCGCCGAGGGCGACGCGCGCTGCCCGGGCTCGGCGCAGCAGACGCCGCTCGACTCCCATTACTCGAGGGGCTTTCGCGTGATCATGTCGGCCGGGGTACCCACCGGCGTCCCGCCGAGACGAGCGCGAAGGACGTGGTAGCTCCACGCCTGGTAGAGAAGCACGATCGGCAAGAAGATGCCCGCGGCGATCGTCATCACCTTGAGTGTGTAGCCGCCCGATGCGGCGTTCTCGATCGTCAGGCTGTTTCCGAACTCCGGATCCGAAACCATGACTCGGGGATACAGGCTGACGAACAGCGTCACGACCACGGCGACGATCGTCAGCGCCGTGGCGACGAATGCCCACTCGGATCGGCCGACCTGAGTCAGCCAGATCGCAGCCAGCACGGCGACGGCGGCCACCCCGACCGGAAGGATGCCGGGGAAGACGCCCTTGTCGTTCGAGTCGTTCGCGACGACGAGCGTCCAGACGAGGAAGCCGGCGCCGACGGCGCCGGCCGCCGGCGTGAGGCGCCGGGCCGCCTGACCTGCCCGAGCTCGCAGGTCGCCGACGGTCCGGAGTGTGAGGTAGACGGCCCCGTGAGCGGCGAAGACGAGGCATAAGGCGATTCCCGCCAGCACCGTGTAGCCGCTGAAGAGGTCGCCGAAGTCGCCGGCGTAGTGCTGGTTCGAGTCGATGGGAACGCCTCGCAAGAGGCTCGCAAGCGCGATTCCCCAGAGGAGCGGAGCGCCGACCGATGCGATCGTGTTCGACCACGCCCAGACCGACTTCCAGCGCCCGCTGTCGGCTTTCCCGCGCCACTCGAACGACAGGACTCGCACGATGAGCAGCACGAGAATGAGCAGGAGCGCGATGTAGAAGCCCGAGAACATGGTCGCGTACCAGACCGGGAACGCGGCGAAGGTGGCACCGCCGGCGACGACGAGCCAGACCTCGTTGCCGTCCCAGAACGGCCCGATCGAGCTGAACATCGTTCGCCGGTCGTCCTCGGTCCTGCCGAGCACGGGCAGGAGCATGCCGACGCCGAAGTCGAAGCCTTCGAGCACGAAGTAGGCGGTCCAGAGGACGGCGAGCAGGCAGAACCAGGTGATCTCGAGACCCATCAGTAGCTCGGCGCCGGAAGCGCCTCGTCCTCCTCGGGCTCGAGCTCCGGCGGGTCGAGCCGGGCGTAGCGGCGCATCAGCACGAAGTCGACGACTCCGAGAATCGTGTACAGGAACATGAAGGCGCCGAGGCTGAGCGCGACCGTCGCCGTGCTGACCGACGGGGAGACGGCGTCCTCCGTTCGCAGCACCCCGAAGACGACCCACGGCTGGCGACCGGCCTCGGTCAGGATCCAGCCGGCGAAGTTCGAGAGGAATGGAAACGCGATGCCTGCGATCGCCGCGCGCTGGAACCACGTTGACTGCTCGAGCTTCTTGCGCCAGACGAGCCAGCCGCCCCAGAGCGCGAGGAACGCGGACAGCGTCCCGAGGTAGGCCATGACGCGCATGCTCCAGTAGACGAGCTCGACGTCGGGGATGTAATTGCCGGGCCCGTACTGCTGCTCGTACTGGGCCTGGAGCTGGTTCATCCCGATGACCTGGCCGGAAAACGAGTTCGTCGCGAGGAACGAGAGCAGGCCCGGGATCTCGATGTCGAACGACGGCGTCTGGTCGTCCTCGGAGAAGCCTCCGATCTGGAACAGCGAGAAGGCCGCCGGCTCCTCCGTGTCCCACAGCGCCTCGGTGGCGGCGATCTTCATCGGCTGCGCGTCGGTGACGACGACGCCGAACTCGCTGCCGAAGATCAGCTGGATGAAGGACACGGGCAGCACGACGATGATCGCCAGGGTGGCCGCACCGCGAAACAACCCGACGTTCCTCCCGCGCCTCAGGTGCCAGCAGGCGACGCCGAGAACGACGAACCCGCCCGTCAGCAGCCCGGCCAGGATGATGTGCCCCCACGCAACGAGTGCGAACTCTTGAAAGAGGATCTCGAAGATGTCGTTCGCCTGCGCCCGCCCCGTCTGCTGATTGACCGTGTAGCCGACGGGGTGCTGCATCCACGAGTTCGCCGCGATGATGAAATACGCGGACAGCCAGCTTCCGATCCAGACCAGGTAGATCGTCATGAGATGCAGCCTCGGACTGAGGCGGTCGCGGCCGAAGATCCAAAGACCGATGAACGTCGACTCGAGCATGAACGCCCCGAGCCCCTCCAGCGCGAGCGGAGAGCCGAAGACGTCGCCGACGAAGCTCGAGAAGGACGACCAGTTCATCCCGAACTGGAACTCCTGCACCAGGCCGGTCGCGGCGCCGATCGCGAAGTTGATCAGGAAGAGCGTGCCGAAGAACCGGGACAGGCGCAGCCACTTCTCGTCGCCGTTGCGATACCAGAGCGTCTGCATGATCGCCACGAACGGCGCCAGTCCCAGCGTCAGCGGCACGAAGATGAAGTGGTAGAGCGTCGTCAGCGCGAACTGCCAGCGGGAGAGCTCGAGCACATCTGCGACGATCGTGTCAACGGTCATCGGTATGGATCCGGGTCGTTATCGCGCGCTCGTTGCGGCCACGGCCGAGGAAGCTGAGCGCCCAGCTGAAGAGCGTGGTGAAGCGGTTCTTGAAACCGGTCATGAACGTGACGTGGACGCCGAGCCACATCAACCAGCCCGGAAACCCCGAGATCCGCACTCCATGGAAGCTGACGATTGCCCGGCGGCGTGAGACGGCCGCCATGCTGCCGAGGTCGCGGTACTTGAACGGAGCGGATTCCTTGCCGGCGTCCAGCCGCTTCTTGATCGTCCTCGCCGCGTGGATGCCCGACTGCATCGCGACTTCGGCGACGCCCGGGAGATCGTCGAGGTTCATCATGTCTCCGACGACGAAGACTTCGGGATGGCCCGGAAGCGAGCAGTCCGGCAGCACCTTAATGCGGCCGGCGCGGTCGCACTCGGCGCCCGCTCGCATCGGCCAGCTGCTTCGCAAGGGGTGACGCTGCGACGCCGGCCGCCCAGATCTTCGTCTTGGCCGGGTAGCGCTCGACCGAGCCGTCCTTGCCTTTCACCTCCACACCGTCCGCATCCACATTGGTCACGATCGACTGGACGTGGATCTCGACGCCCGTTCGCTCGAGCTCACGCGTACCGACCGCCGAGAGCTTGTCGCCGAACGTCGCCAGGATCTCCTTGCCGCCGTCGAACAGGAGCACCCGCACCTGAGCCGGGTCCATCCGGCTGAAGTTGCCGTGGAGCGCTCTCCTCGCGAGCTCGGCGATCTGTCCGGCGATCTCGACACCGGTCGGTCCTCCGCCGACCACGACGAAGGTGAGCCACGCGCGTCGCTCGTCTGCGTCGTCCGCGAGCTCGGCCATCTCGAAGGCCCCGAAGATCCGGCCTCGGTGCTCGAGCGCATCGGCGAGCGATTTCATTCCGGGCGCCCACCTCTCGAACTGGTCGTTCCCGAAGTACGACTGCCCCACGCCGGCCGCGACGATCAGGCTGTCGTACGGGAGCGCTGCCTGCGACCCGTCCGGCCGGACGGCCGAAACGAGCCTCGCGTCCAGGTCGAAGCCGGTCACGTCGCCGAGCTCGACCGCGACGTTTCTGTGCTTGCGCAGGATGTCACGGGTCGCCGGAGCGACCTCGCCCGCGGAGAGGATCCCGGTTGCCACCTGGTAGAGCAACGGCTGGAACAGATGATGGTTGGTGCGGTCGACGAGCCTCACCTCGACCGGCGCCCGACGCAGGAACTTCGCCGCGAACAGGCCGCCGAAGCCGGCGCCCACGATCACGACCCGATGTGCAGCGGTCGTCCCCGTCGTCACCCCAAACGCTCGACCAGGTGATCGCCCACGCGGAGCGAGTTCGCCATCGCCGTCAGAGCGGGATTGACCGCGCCGATACTCGGGAAGACGCTCGTGTCGACGACGTAGAGGTTGTCGAGCTCGTGGGCGCGGCAGTCCCTGTTCAGGACATAGGTCGTCGGATCGTCACCGAACCGGCAGGTGCCCGCCTGGTGAGCCACACCGGCCACCGGGATGTCGGTCTTCATGTAGGCGAAGCGATGGATCAAGTGGCTGGCGTTCATGTTCAGCTTCCCGAGGATCGACTCGAGCTTCTCGTACAGCTTCTGCTTCGGGACGTCGTTCGTCGGCGTGTAGCTCAGAGTGAGCTTCCCCTCACCGTCGACGGTGACCCGGTTGTCGGCTCGAGGCAGGTCCTCGGTCGAGAGCCAGAAGTCGATCGCATGCTTGGCGATGCGCTCGAGCGTCCAGTGCGGTGCCAGCCTGGTCTCCTTCGGTTTCTCACCGCGGAACATCGGCGACTGTGACTTCCCGACCATCTGGATGTTCCCGAGCGGATAGTCGACGCCCTCGCCGTCGTCGCCGAAGTAGAAGTCGTTGAGTCCCAGCGTCTTCTGGTACACGGTGGGGTTCTCCTCACGCGAGAGAGCCAGCACCGCGCGACTTGCGTGAAACATGTAGTTGCGGCCGACCTGATCCGAGCTGTTGGCCAGGCCGTTCGGGTGCTTGTCGGTCGCCGACATGAGCAGGAGCTTGGCGGTGTTCGCAGCCCCGCACGCGACGACGAAGAGGTCGCCGCCGAACGTTTGTGTTCCGTCCTCGCCCTCCACCAGGACACCCGTGACGGCCGTGCCGGCTTGATTTCGTCTCGAGCCGGACCGCCCTCGCGTTGGTGAGCAGCGTGACGTTCGCGTGCTCGAGCGCGGGCCGCACACCCAGGATCTCGGCATCCGACTTCGCATGAACCAGGCAAGGGAAGCCGTCACAGTTCGCGCAGCGGACGCAGGCGCTGTACGGCATGTTCGCCTCGTCGAGCATCACGCCGCACGGCGCGTGGAAGGGGTGATAGCCCGCGGCGGCGAGGTCGTCGGAGAGCTGCTGGATCCGCGGCTCGTGGGAGAGCGCCGGGAACGGATACGCGGCGCTCGCGTGAGGCTCGGTGGGATCCTCGCCGCGGGCGCCGTGCACCTGATAGAGATGCTCCGCTTTGGTGTAGTACGGCTCGAGCTCGTCGTAGGAGACCGGCCAGGCGGGCGAGATGCCGTCGTGATGCCGGAGCTCACCGAAATCCTCCGCGCGGAGGCGGTAGAGCGCGGCGCCGTACAGCTTGGTCGCTCCGCCGACGAAGTAGTGGATCTGCGGCTGGAACGGCTTGCCTTCGTCGTCGTACCAGGTATCCGGCGAGACGTAGCGATTCTCGGCGAAGACGTCTTGTGCGAGCCAGTTCTCCGGCTCGCGCGGGAGCCAATCTCCCCGCTCGAGCAGGAGGATGCTCTTGCCTGTGGGCGCAAGGTGCCGGGCGAGCGTGCCGCCGCCGGCACCGGTTCCGATGATGATGACGTCATAGTCGCTCACGCTGACAACTCCTTCAGTCGCTCGGCGAGGATGATCCGCGCTGCGGCTTCGATCAGCGCCAGGTGGGAGAAGGCCTGCGGGAAGTTCCCGAGGTGGCGACCCGTGCCGGCGTCGAACTCCTCCGCGTACAGGCCGAGCGGCGAGGCGATCCGCATCAGGCGCTCCATCAGGTCGCGGGCGCGTTGTAGCTCCCCCACGATCGCCAGCGCGGAGACGAGCCAGAACGAGCAGATGAGGAACGTCCCTTCCTTGCCCGACAGACCGTCGTCCGTCTCGTCCGTGCGGTAGCGCAGCACGAAGCCGTCCTCGGTGAGCTCCTCCGCGATCGCCAGGACGGTCGTGCGAAGGCGTTCGTCGTCACGCGGTAGGAACCCGAACATCGCCGCGAGCAGCACGGAGGCGTCAAGGGCGTCCGTCGCATAGTGCTGACGGAGAACGCCTCGTTCGCTGACACCGTGCTCGAGGATGTCCGCGCGGATCTCGTCGCCGGTCGCCTGCCAGGCTTCGCGCAGGGCCGGGTCGCCCCGGATCTCGGCGAGCTTTGCCGCGCGGTCGAGAGCCACCCAGCACATGAGCTTCGAGGAGACGTAGTGTTGTGGCTTCCCGCGGGCCTCCCAGATTCCCTGGTCCGGCTCGCGCCAGACCTTCGTCGCACACTCCGCCTGGGCCCGAACGATCGGCCAGAGCCTTCTCGGCAGACGCTTGCTGCGCTCGGTATGAAGCAAGATCGAGTCGAGTACGGCGCCGTAGACGTCGTTCTGGCGTTGATCGAACGCACCGTTACCGATTCGAACCGGGCGCGCCCCCGCGTAGCCGGAGAGATCGTCGCGAGTAGTCTCGGTCAGGTCTCGCCGCCCGTCGATGCCGTACATGATCTGCAGCGCGCCGTCCTCGTTGGCCTCGAGGTCGGCGATGAACTGCATGAACTCGTCGGCCTCCCAGTCGAGGTTCAGCCAGTGGAGCGCCTGGAGGGTGAAGGTGGAGTCGCGCACCCAGGTGTACCGGTAGTCCCAGTTGCGCTCGCCACCGGGGGTCTCCGGAAGCGACGTCGTGGCCGCTGCCACGGTCGCTCCGGTCGGCATGTACGTGAGCCCCTTGATCGCGAGCGCCGAGCGCTGGATTTGCTCGAGCCAGGGATGGTCGGGAATCCGTGATCCTGCCAACCAGTTGCGCCAGTAGCGCGCGGTCTGTGTGAGGCGCGCCTCGGCCTCTCCGCAATCCTCGGGCGAGGCGAGATCCTCCGCCCATGACAACGAGCAGAAGACCTTCTCGCCGGGCTCGAGCACGTGCCTCGCGCGGGCGCGGTTGCCCTCGATCCCCAGTGCCATGTCCGTCCGCAGACGGAACGTCGTTCCGGCGCCGGACGCATCGGCCGCCTGCCGGTTGCCGTCCACGAGCGTCCATTCGGCGGGCGTGCTCCCGTAGTCGAAGACCGGCTCGCACACGAGATCGATCTCGACACGACCCTCGAGACATTCGACCGTGCGCACCAGCATGTGGTCTGCGTCGGTGTCAGCGGGCGGGCGCGTGTGCGGGGTGATCGTGTCCTCTCCCTGGCGCGGGCCCATCGTCAGTGCCTCACGGACCTGCAGCCAGCCGGTCGGCGTCCGCCACGTGGTGGCCAGGACGTTCGTACCCGACTCGTACACCCGGCGCGTAGGGTGGTTGAACCCGAAAGGCCCCAAGCGGAACGACCCGGCCTCGCGGTCGAGCAGGCTGCCGAAGACACTGGGCGCATCGAAGCTCGGGATGCAGAGCCAGTCGATCGACCCGTCGGGCGCGACGAGTGCCCCGGTGTGGCAGTTGGAGAGGAACGCGTAGTCCGCGATGGGCGGAAACGGCGAGGGCGCGGCGGCGCTCTGCGGGGCGGACTTCGGGTCGGCGTCGCTCACGACTCGATCCACGGACCGTGCCAGCGGCCATGTCCCGCGACGAGCTCGTCGGCGGCCGCGGGACCCCACGAACCCGGCGCGTACGGTTGGACAGGCGGCGGCGAGTCGAGCAGCGGCTGCATGATTCGCCATGTCTGCTCGACGCCGTCCTGGCGGGTGAAACGGGTGCTCTGGCCGACCATGGCGGCGTGCAGCAGCACTTCGTAGGGGGTTGGCCCTTCCCCGCCCTCCTCGGCGAACTCCATGTCGAGCGTGATCGACTCGGCCCTGGGTGCATCCGCCCGATGCGCGTCGAGGAGCAGTTGGACCCCGGTCGAGGGATCGAGCTTTACCGCGAACTGGTCGGGCTCCGGATCCCTGCCCAAGGCCGCAAAGCCGAGCCCGGGCGGGTGCTTGAAGACGAGTCTGACCTCGGTCTGCGTCACGGGCAGGCGCTTGCCCGTGCGTAGGAAAAACGGCACGCCCGACCAGCGCCAGTTGTCGATGTCGAGGCGGAGGGCCGCATACGTCTCGGTGGTCGAGTCGTCAGCGACCCCGTCGATGGCGAGGTAGCCGTCGTACTGACCTCGGACGTAGTGGGCCGGGTCCGCCTGGCCGATCGCGCGAAACAGGGCAACGATCCCGTCCTTGAGCGTTTCGGGATCGCCACCCGAGGGAGGCTCCATCGCCGTGGCGCCGACCACTTGCATCATGTGGTTCACGACCACGTCGCGGAGCGCGCCGACCGGGTCGTAGAAGTGGCCACGATCCTCGACGCCGAAGTCCTCGGCCATCGTGATCTCGACGCACTCGACGTAGTTCCGGTTCCAGACCGGCTCGAGCATCGTGTTCGCGAAACGCAGGTACAGGATCTCCTCGAGGCCCATCTTTCCGAGGAAGTGGTCGATCCGGTAGAGCTGGGACTCGTTGATGTACTGGTGGATCTCTGCGGCGAGCGCGGTAGCCGAGGCCTGGTCGTGGCCAAAGGGCTTCTCGACGACCACCCGGGCCGCCTTGGTGAGACCCGCCTCCGACAGGCCCTTGATGACCCGGCCGAAGAGGAACGGCGGGATCTCGAGATAGAAAACGGGGCTCTCGGTGCCCTTGATCGCCGTGCCCACGCGGTCGTAGGTGGCAGCGTCTGCGAAGTCGCCCTGCACGTAGGAGAAGCGGGCCGCGAGGCGGTCGAACACCTCCGCATCGAGCTGCTCTCCGGTTCCCACGATCGAATCGCGTGCACGCTCGACCAGCTGGTCCACGGTCCAGTCGTCCACTGCGACGCCGACGATCGGGCACTCGAGCAGCCCGCGCCGCTCGAGTCGGTACAGGGAGTGGAACGTCATCACCTTCGCCAGATCGCCCGTGATCCCGAAGATGACGAGTACGTCGGCGTTCGCCATGTCAGCTTCTCCCGTTCTTGTCGATGTGGACGCGGCCGCGCCCGAACGCATCGATCCGGCCCCAGCGACCGGGGATGTCGAGCAGCTCGAGATGGCCGATCCCCACCGGCAGCGCCGGGTCGACGATCAGATGGTCGCCGGTGGGCTCCAGTCCGAGCATCGTGCGCAGGAACAGGAGCGGCGCGCCGGTCGACCAGGCCTGCGGGCTGCACGCAGTCGGGTACTGCACCGGGTACTTCGTCAGGGGCCGTTCGTAGCCCCCGAACGCCTCCGGCAGGCGCCCGTCGAAGAACTCAGCTGCGTCGAGGATGCCGGAGGCGATGGCCGCCGCTTCCTCCTTGAAGCCGTAGCGGCGGAGGCCCCAGGCGATGAACGAGTTGTCGAAGGGCCAGACCGTCCCGACGTGGTAGCCGATCGGGTTGTAGCGGCCCTCGCCTTCGGCGAGTGTGCGCACTCCCCAGCCTGAGAAGAGCCGAGGGCCGAGGAGGTGCCGCGCGAGCGCTCTGGCCTTGGACTTGTCGACGATGCCGCTCCAGAGCAAGTGGCCGTTGTTCGAGGCGAGCGCGTCGACCTGCTTGCCCTCGGCGTCGAGGGCGAGTGCGAAGTACTGGCCGTCCTCGATCCAGAAGTCGCGGTTGAAGCGGCGCTTCAGATCGGCCGCCTGCTTCTCGAGCTCGTCCGCGAAGGCCTGATCCTTCCAGATCAGCCGCGCGAGGCGGGCACCGCGCACCTTCGCGTCGTACGCGTAGCCCTGGAGCTCGCAGGTCGCCCGCGGGAACCCGGGGAGCCTGCCGTCGCGGTAGGAGATCGAGTCCCAGGAGTCCTTCCAGCACTGGTTCTCGAGGCCCGTCTCCTCGTTGCGGCGCTGATAGGAGACGTAGCCGTTGTCCATGAGGTCGGCGTACTCGTCGATCCAGCGAAGAGCGGCCCGCGCCTCGTGCTCCAGCTCGCGCACGAGCTTCCGATCTCCGGTCCAGCGTTCGTACTCGTCGAGGAGCACCACGTAGAGCGGGGTTGCGTCGGCGCAGCCGTAGTACGGCGAATGCGGCCGCTCCTCGAAAGCAGTCATCTCGCCGTAGCGCATCTCGTGCGGGATGCGACCCGGATCCTCGTCACGGAAGTCGTCGACCCGGCTTCCCTGCCACATGCCGAGCACTCGCAGGGTCGTTGCCGCGAGTTCCGGCGTGAACGGCAGCGCCTGCAGACTCGTGAAGATGCTGTCACGGCCGAACATCGTCATGAACCACGGCAGGCCCGCGGCCGGCAGGCTTCGTCCTCCCGCGATCATCGGCGAGAAGCGCAGTGCAGCGAGGTCGACGAGGCTGCGGCGGTACGTCGCGCGGAGAGGCTCCCAGTCGCATTCGATCCGCGGCGACTCCTCGAGCCATTTCTGGAGACTGCGCTCCATGCTGTGACGAGGCGGTTTCTTCGTGTTCGGCCGCAGGTTGATCCCACCCGCGCCGAGCAGGACGGCTGCGACGTGCAGGTCCGTCGACCACTCGCCGTGTGGCTCGATCCGAACCTTGAAGGTCAGGCCGTTCTCGTCGAGCTTCGCCGGAGCCGTCGCCGAGATCTCCGTTTCGCGCCTGTACGCCTCGCGCGCGTAGCCGAGGAGAAGGCGCCCTCTCTTGACGCGGGCGTAGTACTCGCCCTTCTTCTCGAGCGCGTCCTTGACCTCGAACAGGTCGGCGAAATCGGACCCTGCCTCGAGGCGAACGGTGAGATCGACCCGCTCGTCGTCGTGATTCAAGATCGTGATCGATTCCTCGAAGCCATCAGCGACCGCCCGTTGGCGGATCACGGAGAGCTTCGCGTCGACGTAGACCGTCCCGGTTCCGGGTACGAGGAAGAAGCGGGTCTCGTAGTAGTGGAGGTCGTCCGTCGAGAGCGCATTTAGCCGCTCTCCGTTCACGGTCAGGACCCACTTCGAGAGGAAGCGCGTGTCGAACGAGAAGAGACCCGTCGGATCGGTGGACGAGGCCTCGATGTCGCCGCGCTCGTCGCTGACGACGAAGGTGTTCCCGTCGAGGATCTGGATCAGGCCGTCGCTCATGCCCCGGCCTTCCCGTCCCCGACATCGCGGCCTGCTCCCGCCGGACCGGGGAACAGCCGCTGGAAGAACAGGATCAGCTCGAGGTTGCCCTCGACTGCAACCTCTCCGCGCAGGACCGCTGCCAACCCATTGCCCTCTCCGCGGGCAAGATCGTCGAAGAGCTCCCGGGCGAGGCGTAGCACGCAGTCGGCCCGGACGTTCCTGCGAGAGACCGAGACCGTTCCCCGATCGATGGCGACAAACCAGCGATCTGTCTTACCGCCCTGCTCGAGGTCGACCCGCACCGTTCCTGTCGCAGCGTGTAGCAACGGTTCGTAACCTCGGCGGCCGAGCTCGTCGAAGAACTCTGTGGAGGCGTCGGTGTAGGGCATGTGTAGATGTTCTCGCTGGCCCCACTACCAACGAGCGTGAGGCAGGATACGGCATCCCGCGGGATGACGCGGGCCCGGTGCAGGGAACTCCGCTTCGTCGCTAGGCTGAACGCCGAGATGACGGTTCCGCGGACGCGTCGAGCAGCGGGTCGAGATGACGACTGAAGCGCGCGTCGCCCTGGTCACCGGCGGCAACCGCGGCATCGGCCACGAGATCGTCCGCCGGCTCGCCGAGCAGGGGCTGACGACGGTGCTCACGGCGCGCGACCTCGGCAAGGCGGAGGTGGCGGCGCTCCCCTTCGAACGTGACGGCCTGCCGGTCGTGGCGCGCCGGCTCGACGTGACCGACCAGTCGAGCGTCGACGAGCTGGCTGCCGCGCTCGAGGCGGAGCCGGGCCGGCTCGACGTCCTCGTCAACAACGCCGGGGTGCTGCTCGACGACTCCGTGAGCGGCACCGAGCCGGACCTCGACCTGATCCGGGCGACGCTCGAGACGAACCTGCTCGGCGCCTGGCGAGTGACGGCGGCGCTCCTGCCGCTCATGCGCCGCGGCGGCTACGGCCGGATCGTGAACATCTCGAGCGGCTCGGGGCAGCTCTCCGACATGTGGGGTGGCTCTCCCGGCTACCGGGTCTCGAAGACCTCCCTGAACGCGATGACGAGGATCCTCGCGCACGAGCTCGCCGGCACCGGGGTGCTCGTCAACAGCTGCTGCCCGGGCTGGGTCGAGACCGACATGGGCGGCCCAAACGCGGCGCGCTCGGTTGCCGAGGGCGCAGACACGCCCGTCTGGCTGGCGACCCTTCCGGACGACGGGCCGACCGGGGGATTCTTCCGCGACCGCAAGCCGATCCCCTGGTAGTCCGCGGCGCTACTCCGGCGGATGCCGCGTGAAGGCGGACAGGCGCCCGATGGTGTCCCAGCCGAGCTTCGCGTAGAGCTCCTTCGGCCAGTCGTCCTCCTCCGGCTGGAGGAAGACGAGCGTCGCTCCGACAGCCACGGCTTCGCGCAGGCCGTGGAGCAGGAGCGCGCTTGCGTAGCCGCGATTCCGGTGCTCCGGATCGGTGATGAGCGACTCGAGCTGAGCCGTGGCTCCCTCCTGGTAGAGGTCGACCGAGGCGACGATCTCGCCGTCCGCCTCGACGCCGAAGAAGCGGGCCCCCGCGCGCTCGTAGGCGAACGGGAGTTGGGCGATCTGCAGGACGACGTCCTCCGGGAAGCCCTCCGGGTCGGTCCGCAGGTGCCGCTCGGCGAAGCGGCGCACCGCGTCCGCGTCGATCTCCCGGACGTCGACGCCCGCCGCCTGCCGCTCGGGTGAGCGACGGTCGGCCATCAGCATCAGCCGCGAGCGCACCCACCCGAGGTCTTCGAAGCCGGCGGCGAGCCGCTCGCCGTCCTCCTCGCGCGCCAGCTCGATGCGCCGGTGAGCAAGGCCGGCAGCGCCCTGCACCCGCTCGGCCCAGGCGGCCAGCTCGTCGGCCCCGAGCTCCTCGGGGACGGTGTCGATCCAGACGAGGTTCAGGTCCCAGACCGCAGGCAGCTCGTCGGCGAAAACCGCGAACCCCCCCGGCAGCTCCTCTATCCGCCGGGCCGTCTTCCGTCGCATGCCGCGCATGAAGGCGAGGGCGCGGGGCAGATCCGGGTCGCCGCCCGGGATCACGCGGGCGCGGCCGTCAGCATCACCTCGACGCCGTGGACGGCCGTGCTCTCACCCATGTCGGCCTTCTCGCCGGGGTTGAGCGCGTTCACGTTCATGCCGGACGGCTCGAGCCCGGGCCAGCGCCCCTTGTGCGAGAGCGCGACCCCTCGCGGCACTGCGTCCGACAGCTCGAGCCGGAGGCTCAACGTGCCCGTGGCGTTGGCGAGGAGCACGTCGTCGCCCTGGCCGAGACCCCGCTCGGCCGCGTCGGCCGGGTGCACCGCGACCGTCGCCTCGCCGAGGCGTCGGGCGATCTTGCGGTCGTTCGCGAAGCTGTCGTTCAGAAGCCAGCTCGACGCGGGGGAGAGGAGCCTGAGGCGCCCGCCGCTCGGGCGTGGGTCTGCGATCGGCAGCGGCGTCCGCGGCAAGCCGTCGGCCTCCGCCCGGTCGGAGGCGATCTCGATGCGCCCGCTCGGCGTCGGGAAGGCGAGATCCTCGAACTGGACGACCGGCTCGCCGCCGAGCGGGACCGTGCCGACCCGGGCAAGCTCCGAGAAGCGAAGGCCGGTGCCGGTGCCGTGCAGGAGCTGCTCCAGCACCGACGCGTCCGGCTCGAAGAGCTCGGGCTCGACGCATTCCATCGCCCGCGCCAGCCGGCGGAAGATCTCCTGGTTCGGCAGCGAGTCGCCGAGCGGGTCGGCTGCCTTGACCTGCGCAGAGAGCGTCAGGTCGAAGTAGGAGCAGACGAGGTCGTCGAACTCGAGGAAGCTCGCCGCGGGCAGGACGACGTCGGCGTACCGGACGGTGTCCGTGGCGAACAGATCGATCACGACCGTGAACAGGTCCTCGCGCGCGAGCGCGCGATGGAGCCGGCCCTGGTCGGGGTTCGAGGCCGCGACGTTGATGTTCCAGGCGACGAGCGCCCGAGAGCGGGCGGGGTTCTCCAGCGTCTCGGCGAGATCCATCTGGCTCACCGGAGCGGGGGCGTCCGTTGCCAGGTGGGCCGCGGTCAGATAGTCGAAGTCGATGCCGCGCGAGTCCGATCCGTTGAGGTAGAGAAATCCGGCCCCCGGACGGCCGACGTTCCCGGTCGCGGCCGGGAGGAGGGCGCACGCCCGCATGACGTTGCCGCCGGTCGCCTGGCGCTGGAGCCCCTGGCCGAGCCAGAGGAGGGAGGGTCCCTCCGCGTAGAGGAGGGCCGCCTCTTCGATCAGCTCCTCAGGGACGCCCGTGACGGTCTCGCCCCAGGCGGCGTCGCGGCCGTCGAGGTGCGGCTCGAGCTCGTCCCAGCCGACGGTGTGGTCGCGGAGGAAGCCCCGATCGAGACGGCCGGCCCGCCGGATCGTCCCGAGCATGGCGAAGGCGAGCGCCGCGTCGCTGCCCGGGAAGGGCTGCAGATGGAGGTCGGCCCGCTCGGCCGTCGGCGTTCGGATCGGGTCGACGACGACGACCTGCCCCGGCGCCTCGGACAGCCAGTGCTCGTCGACGTGCGGCGCGGACGCTGACGGATTGGCGCCCCAGACGACGACGCACGCGGCGTCTCCCGCGGTTCGGGGGTCGAAGCCGCTCTCGGAAGCCCCGTAGACGTAGTCGAGGGCGACGTGACCGGCCTTGTTGCAGACGGTGTCGGGGTCGACCTCGGTCGCGCCGAGCCGGTTGAAGAAGCGCATCGGGAAGGCGTAGGCGAGCAGCGAGAGCGTCCCCGTGTAGTGGGTGTTGAGGATCGCCTGCGGCCCCTCGGCGGCTGCGATCTCGCGGAGGCGCGCGGCGATCTCCGCGAGGCGCATCGTCCCAGGAGACCGGCTCGAACGACCCGGCGCCCTTCGGCCCGCTCCGCCGGAGCGGCGTCAGCAGCCGCTTCTCGGGATCGAGGAACGCGCCGTTGTAGCCGATCGAGCACTTCCGGCAGAGGCGGCCCCGGCTGACCGGGTGGTCGGGGTCGCCGCGGACGTGCTTGATCCGTCCGTTCTCCTTGACGACCGCGATCCCGCAGGCGTCGTAGCAGTCGCGCGGGCAGGTGGTGCGGATCGTGTCGACCACGCGCCGCGATCGTAGCGCAGGCCGGCCGGCGGGCCGATCTCTCCTCAGCCCGGCAGATGTGCCAAACCGCGATCAACTCGTCAACCCCCGAGAGCGGCCATCGGCCAGGTCGGGCCTGGTCCGAGCAGGCTCCGAGAGGCTGCTTTCGCGCAGAACGGCAACGAACTGTGCCGATTTGCACACAACTGTGCGCCAGACTGCGCGGGTCACTTCGAGGGGTCTGACCCCTGTTCTTCGCCGTTACTCGCCGGGATCTGCTACCAGCGCGGCTCGACGTCGGTGGTGCTCAGTTCAGCAGGCCGGCGATCTGGCCGCCGCCTTCGATCAGCCACTCGATGGGCGCGCGCTCGATGATCTCCTTGACGAGCGTGGCGAGCAGGCCGGGGATGGTCCCGCGGTTCTCGGCCTCGTCCACCGACTTCAGAAGGCCCGCGCGCACCGCCTGCTCGATCGTCTCCTTGTCCCAGTCGATCGTGTAGCCGGAGCGCTCGTCGAGCGAGAGCACGAGCTCCTCGCGGGTGACTCCGAGCTCGCACGCCGCGCCGTCCAGGCCGTCGAGGACGATTCGCTGGACGGTCGCGTCGACGCCGCTCCCCGGGAACGCCGGCCGGTCGACGCACGGGGCCGGAACAGCCTCCTCTCCGTAGTCGAGCGCGCCTTTCGAGAGCTCGACCGCGATCAGGGCGACGGCCACGGCAAGCAGCGCGCCGAGCCCCGCGAATCCGATCCACGACCGCTTCACTCGGTCGACCTCCTGCGAAAGACCAGAATCGGAACGAGCGCGAGCAGGGCGAGCAGCGCCGAGAGGAAGAACGAGTTCCTGAAGGCGCGCGTGATGGCCGCCTCGATCGTGCCGATCAGGTCGTCGCGCAGGTTCGCGACGCTCTCGTCGGTGGAGGCCCCCTGCCGTTCGAACGGTTCCGACAGGTCGGGAATCTCTCCGCGGCGTGCCTGGCCGAACGCCTCGCTCATGTCGAGCGCCAGCGGGATCTTCTTGGTGAGCGGGATCTCGCCCTCGAGGATGACCGCCGTCGCGTTGAGGGTCGCGCGGCTGCCGGCCGGCTCGAGATCGCGCGCGAGCAGCGGGGCGATCATGACGAGCGCGACGACGAGACCGAGGTGCCTGGCCCCGATCGTCAGCGTCCCGGTTCTCGTGAGCCCGGACTCGACCTTGAGCGCCGCCCGGGTGAGCGGCGGCACCGACAACCCGAGCCCGAAGCCGCAGAGGGCGAGCGACAGGCAGGCGTAGACGACGTCGCTCGACGGCAGCAGGGCGAGCCCGACGAGCCCGAGCGCGAGCAGCACCGCCCCGCCGACTGCCCCCGCGAGGCTCGGCAGGCGCAGTGACAGCGGGTGGGCCAGGAGCGCACCGGCGGGGAGCGTCGACACGATCGCGGCACCGCCGAGCGGCGAGTACCCCCACGCGGTCACGACCAAGAGCACCGCGAGGAAGAGCGCCCCGACGAGCGCGCCGAACACGAGCGCGAGCGCCACGTTGGCAGGGAAGGTGCGGCGAAGCGGCCCGCGCGACGGGTCGAGGGTGGGCGACCGCACGTGCGACCCGAAGGCGGCGAGCAGCGCGACGCCGGCGATCGGAGCCTGGAAGACGAAGATCGCCCGCCAGTCGAAGGCCTGCGTCAACGCGCCTCCGAGCGCCGGACCGAGCGCCGCGCCGAACGTGCCGGCAAGCGTCCAGACGTGTGCGCCCGCGGCATGCGATCGCGTCAGTGCGACGAGGACGTTCAGCGAGCCCGCGAGGAGGAGGGCCCCTCCGAGGCCCTGGACGCAACGGGCGGCGATCAGCCAGGTGAGGCTGTCCGCGAGCGCGCACGCGACGGAGGCGGCGAGAAACACGACGAGGCCTGCGGCCAGCACGTACTCGGCGCGGAACCGCCCGACGACCGGGATGATCGCGAGCGCGACGACCGCCACCACGAGGTTGTACGACGTGATCACCCAGGCGATGCCGACGATCGAGGTGTCGAACTCGGCGTACAGCTCCGGCAGGGCCAGGACGACGATCGACGAGTCCGCGAACGCGACAGCGACCGCGGCGGCGACCGCGACGGTCATGGCGATCGACCAGGCCGGGAGGCCGCGCACGGCGTGAGCATAGCCGCGGCGTCGCCGCTCCCATCGCGGCGGGGCTCTACGATGTCCGAGCAGCGATGGACGAGCGCTACGAGGATCTGAAGACACGTCTCGCACAGGTCTGCGACCTGGGCCGGGCGACCCGGCTGCTCGGCTGGGACCAGCAGACGATGATGCCGCGCGGCGGCGCCGAGGCCCGGGCGGAGCAGCTCGCGACGCTGGGTCGCGTCGCGCACGAGCGGTTCACCCAGGACGGGATCGGCGAGCTGCTCGAGGAGCTGCGCCCGTACGAGGAGAGCCTCGACCCGGGCTCCGACGAGGCCAGCCTGATCAGGGTGGCACGCCGGGACTTCGACAAGGCGCTGCGGGTGCCGTCCGACCTCGAGGCCGAGATGACTCGCGCCGCGTCGCTTGCCCAGTCCGCCTGGATCGAGGCGCGGGCCGAGTCCGACTTCGGGCGGTTCCTGCCGCACCTCGAGCGGAACGTCGAGCTGAAGCTCGCCTACATCGACTGCTTCGAGCCGACGGACGAGCCCTACGACGTCCTGCTCGACGACTACGAGCAAGGGATGAAGACGTCGGAGGTGCGGACGATCTTCGAGCAGCTGAAGGCCCGGCAGGTGCCGCTCATCGCGGCGGCCGTCCAGAACGCTGACGCGGTGGACGGGTCGATGCTCGACGCCGACTACCCGATCGACCGGCAGGAGGCGTTCGTCCTCTCGGTGATCGAGCGATTCGGCTACGACACCTCGTCGTGGCGCCTCGACCTCGCACCCCACCCGTTCGCGACGACCTTCTCGGTGAACGACATCCGGATCACGACCCGCTACGCCGGCACGAGCCTCACCGGGCTCTTCGCGGCCATGCACGAGTGCGGGCACGGCCTCTACGAGCACGGGGGGAGCCCGACGCTCGAGCGTACGCCGCTCGCCGGCGGGGTGTCGCTCGGCCTGCACGAGTCGCAGAGCCGTCTGTGGGAGAACCTCGTCGGGCGCAGCCGCCCGTTCTGGTCCTGCTTCTTTCCCGGCCTTCGCGAGACGTTCCCCGAAGCTCTCGGCGGTGTCGACGAGGAAGCCTTCTACCGGGCGATCAATCAGGTGCGGCCTTCGCTCATCCGGGTCGAGGCCGACGAGGCGACGTACAACCTGCACGTCATCCTCCGTTTCGAGCTCGAGCAGGAGATGATTGCGGGCCGGATCGCGCTGCGCGACCTGCCGGAAGCCTGGAACGCGCGGATGAAGGACTACCTCGGGCTCGACGTGCCGGACGACGCGCGCGGCGTCCTCCAGGACATCCACTGGGCAGGCGGCTCGATCGGCTACTTCCCCACCTATTCGCTCGGGAACGTCATTTCGGTGCAGATCTGGGAGGCGGCGCGGCAAGCCGTTCCGGCGCTCGACTCGCAGATCGAGGCCGGCGAGTTCGGCGAGCTTCGCGACTGGCTCCGCGAGTCGCTCCACCGCCACGGCCGCAAGTTCGCTCCGAAGGAGACACTGGCCCGTATCGTCGGCGGGCCGATCGACGCCGAGCCGTACCTCCGCTACCTCGAGACGAAGGTCGGGTCGATCTACGGTCCCAGCTGACGTGCCCGGCGGAGCTGCCCCGAGGCGTCGCCCACTACCCTAGGAGCCCGTGGCCGTTCTCATTGCCTCCAGCCTGAGGAAGGAGTTCGCGGGGACGCTCCTCTTCGACGGTGTCTCGTTCACGCTCGAGCGACGCGCCCGGATCGCGCTCGCCGGGCCGAACGGCGCCGGCAAGACGACGCTCCTGCGGATGCTGACGGGCGAGACCGACCTCCACGGCGGGGAGCTCGCCTTCGAGAAGGGTGCCCGGCTGGCGCTCCACGATCAGCGCCCGCCGCGCCACCAGGACGTGATCCTTCGGGACTACGCCCTCTCCGGCTCGGCCGGCCTCGCGGCCGAGCAGGAGCTGCGCGCGCTCGAAGAGGCGATGGCGGGCGGCGACCACGGGCAGGCGACGCTCCAGCGGTATGCCGAGGCACAGGCGCGGCTCGACCACGCCGGCGGGTACGGCTGGCGCGAGCGCGTGTCGAGCACGCTCCGGGGGCTCGGCTTCGCCGACCGCGACCTCGAGCGGCCGCTCTCGACGTTCTCGGGCGGGGAGCTGACCCGCGCGTCGCTCGTACGGGCGCTGGCCGGCGACCCGGACATCCTCCTGCTGGACGAGCCGACCAACCACCTCGACACGGACAGCCTCGAATGGCTCGAGCAGGAGCTCACCTCGCTCGATGCCGGCATCATCCTCGTTGCACACGACCGCTGGTTCCTCGAGGCGACGGCGACGGCCGTGCTCGAGCTCGAAGCGGGCCGCTCCACCTTCTTCGCCGGGCCGTGGCACGTCTGGCGACGAGAGAAGGCAGAGCGCGCCCTGCACGCGCAGAAGACGGTCGACCGGGTGGCCGTCGACATCGCGCGGCTCGAGCGTTTCGTCGAGCGCTTCCGCGCGAAGAAGTCCAAGGCGAAGCAGGCGCAGGCGAAGCTGACGCAGATCGGGCGGCTCGAGAAGGAGCGAAGCGCCGCGGCAGGCGAGGTGGCGCTCCTCACCAGGCGCTCGAAGCGCCTCGGGTTCGAGTTCCTCCAGCCGGCGCGCAGCGGACGCACCGTCCTCGAGGTCACCGGCCTCTCGGTCGACGCAGGGGACAAGCACCTTCTCGCCGGCGTGTCGTTCGCGCTCGAGCGCGGCGAGCACGTCGGCCTCGTCGGCCCGAACGGAAGCGGCAAGACCACGCTGCTCGAGACCATCCTCGGCCAACGAGAGCCGGCGGCCGGCGCCGCGCGGCTCGGTCACGGCGTCGTGCCCGCGTACTTCTCCCAGCACGACGCCGAGCTCGACGGGAGGAAGACGGTGCTGCACACCGCGCAATCGGAGACCGGGCTCCAGCGCCCGCAGGCCCAGGCGCTCCTCGGTCGCTTTCTCTTCTCGGGCTGGGACGCGCACGAGAAGCCGGTGTCCGCGCTCTCGGGCGGTGAGCGCCGCCGGCTCGTCCTGGCGCTCGTCGTCGCCTCGGGCGCGAACTTCCTCGTCCTCGACGAGCCGACGAACCACCTCGACCTCGAGAGCCGGGAGGCGCTCGAGGCGGCGCTCGACGCATTCCCCGGAACGGTGCTGCTCGTTTCTCACGACCGGGCGCTGCTCGACGGAACGGCCACCAGGATCCTCGCCGTCGAGGAACGCGGGATCGCCTCCTACGAGGGCGGCTGGGCGGAGCTCGTGAGGCTGCGCTCCGAGGAGGGGACGGAAAGCCCGCCGGCGCCCGCACCGAAGGAACGTCGCAAGCCCGCGCCCGAGCCGAGTGAGAGACGGAGACCCGGGCCGAGCGAGCTCGAGCGGGTCGAGGCCGAGATCGCCGCCCGGGAGACGCGGATTGCCGCGCTCGAAGCCGCGCTGGCCGAGGACTGGTCGGACGTCGACGCGATCGCTGCCCACCGCCGCGAGCGCGAGGAGCTCCAGGAGCTGATCGGCCGCTGGGAGCGCCTCTTCGAGGCCGCTCAGACTGCTCCATCCTGAGCGATCCCTAGGATGGGCCGCCCACGGGAGGTGGGCCTGGCCGTGGTCCGTCCGGTCCGGCCTCTAGCGTGATCTCAGCCCACCGTGATCATCGTCGCCGTCGTCGCATTCGTCCTGCTCACGCTGGTCCTCGTGAAGCCGGGGATCTTGCTGCGGCGACCCGTGGCGGCGCTCTTCGCGGCGGCCGGCGTCCTGATTGCGCTCGCCGCGAACGCCGTCTCCAACGACCTGTTCCTGGTCGGGGCGGCGTGCGTCCTGCCGACGCTCCTCGGGCTGCTGCTCCAGGAGATGCGGGACGGCGTCGCGCAGGCGACAGCGCTTCAGCGCGAGCGGAGCCGGCAGCGGCGTCACCGCGCGCGCTCACGGACCGAGCGCGAGCGCGCCCGCCGAGAGCGGGAGGACCGCCGCATCGCCGCGTAGGCCGCTAGTGGCGGGACCGCAGCGGGGGTCGGCGAAGCCCGCTGCGCCGCTTCAGCTCGGGGAGGTTGTCGCGAAACGCCACGAGCACGATCGCCGCGATCGCGATCGGCAGCAGGTACACCAGCAACCGCGGGACGCCGAACGGGTCGCCGAGCGGGAAGTCCGCGCTCGACGCCGCGTACCAGGAGCTGAGCAGGAAAGACCCGAACGTCAGCGCGATCATGGCGATCGCGATCGCGACCGAGCCCGCCACCGCCGCGAGCGCCAGCGGAATGAGTTGGTACCAGGCGAGCGTCGGCGTGGTCAGGAAGACCGCGAAGTACAAGCTGGCGATCGCCCAGCTGCGCACGAGGCGGCTCGGCGAGCCGTCCTGATGCGTCGCGAGCAGGAGGACGAGGACGACGAATCCGACGCTGAGCGCCGCGCGGAGAAAGCGCTCGGCTGGGCCGACCGACGAGCGGTTGACGCCGTCGGCCGACTCGACCGCGCCGAGCAGACCGAGGTGGTCGACGAGCAGGCCGGGCCCGTCCGCGAACGGGAGGTAGACGAGAGCTACGACCGCGGCGAGGATCACTGCTCCGACGGCGAGGGCGCGCCAGCGGCGCAGGTACGCGTCGCGACACATCGTGAGCACGACGAGCGGCAGCGAGATCAGCTTCACGAGTGCAGAGAGACCGAGCGCGACGAGGCCGGATCGTTCCCGCCCGCGCGCGTAGAGATAGGCGGCGAGGAGCAGGAAGAACACCATCAGGACGTCGGTCTTGGATTGCCCGTACGCGGCGACCACCGGGTTCCAGCCGTAGAGCACGAGGCCGCCCGCCTCCGATCCGGGGAAAAGGCGGCGCGCCGCAAGCACCAGCAGGACGAGGCTCGCGATCGAGAGAGCCAGGAACGCGAACCGGTAGGCGAGCAGGTTGGCGACGGGGTCGTCTCCCGGCAGCTCGGCGAGCGAGACGTTGACGAGCATGAACGCCGGCAGCTTCGAGGGGAGGTTGCCGCTGTACTGCTCGGAGACGTAGGGGAGCAGCGGGTCGTTCGGGAACGACGCCGGTGGATACTCGTAGGGGTTCGCGTCGTGGACGGCCGCGACCCTTCCCGACGCGATGTAGCTGAAGATGTCGGTGTTCGCGTTCGGGAACGCGAGCGCGCCGATCGCCATCAGAACGACCGCCACAGCTCCGATTCCGACGAGCCCCCGCCGGCTCGCCTGCCAGCGCCAGGCGAGAGCGACGGCGAGGGCGTAGCCGGCGAAGACGAGACATCCGGCCAGCGGGACGGCGACGGCGACGCCCGTCCGCGTGCTCGGCTCGGGAAGGAAATCCTCGAGCCAGCGCCACAACGCGAGATCGTCGATCAGCCCGGCTGTCGGCCTGCCGAGGCGGCCTGGCGTCTGCGGCATGACGAACGCGAAGAACGCGGCCGCGCAGACGAGGACGGCGCTGAGGATCCCGAGAACGAGTCCTCGTCGCGCATGGGGACGGGCCGATGGCAAGAGGGGGATCACGTGACGGCGCCGCGGCCCGACGGTTCTATCACGGCTCGAGCGCTGCTGCAACGCCAATGGGCGGTGCCCGCTACGGTGCGCCAGTAAACGTGGAAGGAGCGTAATGACAGACCGCGAGGAGATCCGGCTCCCCGGGCTCGGCGAGCCGATCAGCCACTACACCGACGCCGTCCGCGTCGGCGATCTGCTCTTCGTCTCCGGCTGCGTGCCGACCGACCCGTCCGGCAACGTCGTGGGCGGGGACGACGTCGCGGCCCAGGCCCGCAAGGTCTTCGAGAACATCGGCGAGATCCTGGCGGCGGCCGGGGCCGGGTTCGAGGACGTGGCGAAGGTGACCGTCTATCTCACGGACGTCGACGACCGCCCGGCGATCAACCCGGTACGGAAGGAGTTCTTCGGCGAGACGCGACCGGCGAGCACCCTCGTCGAGGTGAGCCGGCTCGCGATTCCCGGGATCAAGATCGAGGTCGAAGCCGTCGCGCGGGTGCCCGCTCCCTAGCGACGGCGTCTCGAGTTAGAGGCCTGATGCGGGTTGAACGCACACCTGGATGGGGGCCTGCACACGGCGGATCGCGGTCGCCGCGGTCGGCGCCAAGGCCACCAGCCTTGCCACCGACCGAGTCAACCAACGCTCCTTGGTGCAGGCGGCTCCCCAGGCGCACGCCCAACCCGCACCAAGCCTCTAGGTGAACACGGTCCGATCCTTGCCGGTGCCCTCGAGCACGGGGACCTGGTCGAAGGCGGGCGGGATCAGGGAGTGGAGCCTGGTGACGAGCTCCGTGTACGTCAGGTCGTAGCGCGCTCGTCGCAGCGCCCGGAGCGCATAGTGGGTAAGCACGCCCTGCGGTAGGCCGTCGAAGTCGTCGTCGAACGCGATCTGCCCGGGCCCGGCCGCGGCGAGCAGCAGCTCGCGCATCCGTGCCTCCTGCACCCGCCGCCGGGGGTAGGGCTTCTCGGGATCGGGCGGGGTGAGCACGGGGCGGTCGAGGAGGTCGGGAGGCAGGTGCTTCGGCCGGAAGCCCTTGGGCCGGAAGCCTTTCGGCCGGAAGCCTTTCGGCCGGAAGCCCTTCGCCCGCCTGCCGCCCCTCGGCTTGGTGTCCTCCGATTCGACGTCGAGAACGCCCGCGGCGAAGCAGCTGTCCGAGATCACGGTGAGCCACGCGCCCTCGTCCAGGCCGTCGAGGAACGATGCGAAGTCGTCGTCGGTCAGCAGGTCGTCGTGGGCGACCATCGCCTCGTCGTACCGCTCGTCGCCGTTTGTGGTCTTGTCGACGACGTACGTCCCGTGGCCCGAGTACGCCATCACGAGGACGTCGCCTTCCTGCGAGCCGCCGATGAGCTCGTCGATCCCCTTCAGGAGGCCGTCTCGTGTCGCTGCCCCGTCCAGCAGGACGTGAACCGAGTCGAACCCGTACTCCCGGGCGAGCACGTCCGCCCAAGCCAGCGCGTCGTTGACGGAGCCGCGCAGCGCCACTCCCTCCGCCGCGGCCTCGAGCCGTTCCGGCAGGCGGTAGCTGTCGATGCCGATACAAAGGGCCTTCCTCGCCATCTCAATCCTCCTCGCGGTCGCCGTCCGCGCCGGCGGCCTCGAGGCGGCCGGCGAGCACGGTGTTGCCCTTGTCCCGGTACAGGCGGATCGCCTCACGATACGCGCTCGTCGCCTCGTCAGGGGCATCGGCGAGGGTGAGCACGTCGCCGCGGCAATGGAACGCACGTGCCTGCAGGTCGGTGCTGTCGGTGCACCCCGCGAGGTCGACCGCCTCGTCGGCGAGGAGACGGGCGGCGTCGCCGTCACCCCGCTGGGCGACAACGCGCGCCCGGGTCAGGCGCCACATCACCTGCGAGCCGGTGTCCTCGGACGCGGCGGTCTGCTCGCTCAGCTCGGTCAGCCGTTCTGCCTCGTCGAGGCGCGACTGGTCGCAGAGCGCCTCCGCCAGCCCGGCCGCCTGCGTCGGCAGGGCGTCGCGCTCGCCCATCTCCTCCAGCATGTCGAGCCCGCGGCGCAACTCGCGCTCGGCGGCGACCGGGTCGCCGGCGAGGAGCTCGATGCTCCCCGCGACGTACGTGATCCAGGCGAGACGGAGGCGCAGGCCGAGCTCCTCGAGGATCGCGCGGCCGTCCGCGTAGAGCCGGCGAGCCGCGTCCTGGTCGCCCGCCATCGCCTGGAGCCCGGCGAGCGTGACGAGGACGGTCGGCTCGGCGCCAGGATCGCCGCGCGCCTCGCCGAGCAGTCCGTCGCAGCGCTCGATCGCCTCCGGCACCGGGGTGGGGCCGAAGAAGAGAGCTGCCGCCAGACCGCCGAGGATCTCGGCCTCGACGTGCGGGGCGCCCGCCCGCCGCGCGTAGCCGAGCGCGCGTTCGAGCGCCTCCCCGGCCGCACCGAACCTGCAGGCGCTCCACTCGGCGTCGCTCAGGAGGTGCCACGCGTGGGCGAGCCCGACCGCGTCGTCGAGGCGCTCGAGCTCCGGGATCGCCTCGCGGGCCACCCGGACGAGCTCCTCCGCAGAGCCCTCCTCGTCGATCTGGAACCGCAGCGACGCTCGCTCGATGACCGCTTGCCAGCGCACGTGCTCGTCGCCCGAGAGGCCAGCGGCGGCTATCGCGTCCACGAGGACCGCGTCCGCGCGGGCAAGCTCTCCCGCCTCGAGGAGCGCGCGGGCGAGGTCGGGGAGGAGCGCGAGCCGCATGTGCTCGTCCTCCGGCAGCAGATCGGTCGCCCGGGTGAGCAGGCTGACCGCCGCGGGCGTGTCGTGACGCCCAAAGGCGCGGGTGCCGGCCGACGCGAGCCTGGCCGCCGCCCGCTCGGCGAGGGCGCGATCGTCCGCGCCGACCGGCCCGAGCTCCGTGCGGTAGCGGAAGGCGCGCTCGAGGTGGTAGCCGACGATCTCCTCGAGCTCTCGAAGCCGCTCCCCGGTCGTCTCCTCGAGCCAGGTGGCGTACCGGTCGTGAAGCAGCGAGCGCCGCTCCTTCGGGATCGCCTCGTAGGCCGCGTCGCGGATGAGGAGGTGGCGGAAGCGATAGGCCTCGTCCCCCGGGTAGCTCGCGCGGCCCGGGCGGACGAGCTCCTTGCGGACAAGCGAGACGACCAGCTCGGGCAGCTCTCCGCCGGGCTCGGCAAGCGCCGCGAGCTCGTCGGGCTCGAACACCTTCCCGATGACGGCAGCGCATTCGAGGAGCGAGCGCTCCTCGGGCGGGAGGTGGTCGAGCCGCGAGGCGAGCAGCACGTGAACGCTGGGCGGAAGCGCAATCTCCTCGCCGCCGAGCCCGTCCTCGAGCAGGAGCGCGATCAGCTGCTCCACGAACAACGGGTTGCCCTCGGCGGCCCCGGCGATCCGCTCGCGGGTCTCCGGGTCGGGGAGCTCGTCCCCGAAGAGGGCCTCGACGAGCCGGCGGCACTCGGCCTCGGACAGCGGCTCGAGCATGATCGTGGTGGCGTTGGTCTTGCCGCCCGCCCACCCCGGCCGGGCGTCGAACAGCTCGGGGCGGGCGAGGCACAGGAGCAGGATCGACGACTCCCGGGCCCGGTCGGCGACGTGCTCGACGAGGTCGAGGAACGTCGTCTCCGCCCAGTGGATGTCGTCGAGCACGACCACGAGCGGGTCGGCTGTCCCGAGCGTCTCCAGGAACCGCCGTGTCGCCAGGAAGCTCTGCGCGGCCGTGATCTCGCCTTCCGCCAGCCCGACGATCTCGGCCAGCTGTGCTGCCACCTCGGCGGAGTCGTGCTCGCCTTCGATCAGAAGCTCGATCTTGCGCGTCGCCTCCGCCGGCGAATCCGCTTCGGCGAGGCCGGCCGCGGCGCCCAGCATCTCCGCGAGCGGCCAGAAGGTGATGCCCTCCCCGTAGGGGAGGCAGCGGCCGCGGAGCACGACCGTGTCCGACCCCAGGCCACGGGTGAACTCCTCGACCAGACGGGACTTCCCGACTCCGGCGGTGCCGAGGACGGTGAACAGGTGACAGGCGCGATCCGAGACTGCCCGCGAGAGCGCGTCGTCGAGGAGCCGCAGCTCGCGCTCGCGGCCGATGAGCGGCGCGTCGTGCCGTCGCGCGCGACCCGGGCGGTCGGGAAGGACGTCCAGCAGGCGAAAGGCGGCGACCGCCTCGGTCAGCCCCTTCAGCTCGAGCGGCTCGATCGGCTCGACCTCGACCGCGTCCCGCACGAGACGATAGGTGTCCTCGCCGATCAGAATGGCGCCTGCGGGAGCCGCCTGCTCGAGGCGGGCCGCGACGTTCAGCGCCCGCCCGGTCGCGAACGACGCGCCTTGCGAGCCGTTGGCGGCGACGACCTCGCCGGTGTTGACGCCGGTGCGGACGGCGATCCGCACGCCCCAGTCGCTCTCGAGCTCGTCGTTCAACGACTCGAGCGCTCCGCGCGCCTCGACGGCTGCGCGAACCGCTCGCAGCGCGTCGTCCTCGTGCAGGAACGGAATGCCGAACACCGCGAGCACGGCGTCCCCGATGTACTTCTCGACCGTCCCGCCATGCCGCTCGAGCGCCCGGGAGACGGTGTCGAAGTACCGCCCCATGACACGGCGAAGCCGCTCGGGGTCGAGCGCTTCTCCCATCATCGTCGACTCGACGATGTCGGTGAAGACGACGGTGACGATCTTCCGCTGCTCGTGCGGCACCACCGCGGCCGGCGGCCCCGCCGGCTGCGTCACCGCAGCAGGGGAGGCGGCCAGCGGCTCCCGGACGGGCCTCTCGGGAGCCGCCGGCGCGTCGAGCGAGGGGTCCTGGACGAGAATTGCGCGCTCGAGCCGGGCGAGCGCCGGGCTCGGCTCGATGCCGAGCTCGTCGAGGAGGGTCGCCTTGGCCGCGTTGAAGGCCTCGAGCGCCTCCGCCTGGCGGCCGGAGCGGTAGAGGGCGATGACGAGGAGGCAGCGCAGCCGCTCGCGCAGAGGGTGGACGACGACCAGGCTCTCGAGCTCGCCGACCAGCTGCGCGTGACGGCCGAGCTCGAGCTCCGCGTCGATGCGCTCCTCGACCGCGAGGAGCCGCAGCTCCTCGAGGCGGGCGATCTCGGGCTGCGCGAACGGCTCGAAGGCGAGATCGGCGAGGGCCGCTCCGCGCCAGAGCCCGACCGCTTCCCGGAGGAGCTCGGCGGCGCGCTTCTGGTCGCCTGCCGTCCGCGCGCTCTCCGCCTCGGCGGTCAGCCGCTCGAACCGCGCCAGGTCGAGCTCGTCGGGCCCGGCTCGGAGAACGTAGCCGGGCGACTGCGTGACGATGATGGTGCCGGCGTCACCGGGTGCCCGATTCGGCTCCAGGGCCGTCCGGAGCCGCGAGACGTAGACCTGGAGCGCGGTCGTCGCGGTCTCCGGTGGGTCGTCTCCCCAGAGCCGGTCGATCAGCCGGTCGGTCGAGACGACGTGGTTCGCCTCGAGGAGCAACATGGCCAGCAGGGCGCGCTGCTTGGCCCCGCTGAGCGGGATCGAGCGGTCGCCGTCGACCACGTGGAGCGGGCCGAGAATGCGGTAGTCCATCGTGAGTGCGCTCTGGGCGCGGAACGTAGCACGGAAGGGCACGGCCGCGGCGGCCGCGATTCGAAAGGCCAGGTTTAGCCCCCGCTTAGCGACTCGAAAGCGGCGTCCGTGACGCTCCTGGCACGAGGGGGTCGCAGGGGCCTCCGGCAAATCAGGGAGGAAACGATGTTCACCAAGACGTACAAGCGCCGCCGCCGGATCCGCGCCTGGATCCTCGGTTTCGCAGTGGTCGCCGCGGCCGCGACCGTCCTTCCCGTAGCGGGGGCAGTAACGCTCGGGCCGCCGCCGCAGCATGACGCGCTCGCTGCCGAGCAGCCCGCGCAGATCGTCGCGCTGCCGACCGAGAAGTTCGTGGAGACGAGGCCTGTGCCGCTCGCCGTCGAGAAGTTCGTCGAGCCGACGCCGGCGCCGCTTCCGGTCGAGAAGTTCGTCGGGACCGAAGGAACGCCGGTGTCGGAGCCGACCTCTCCGCCCGTCAGGCGCTTTCCCGGCGACCTCGTCGCCGACTCGCCCGGCTCGACCAGCTCGGGAGACGTCGCGATCGGGGCCGCGATCATCGCCTGCCTGCTTCTCAGCGCGGGCGTCGCGATCCTCGTGAGCCGCCGTCGCGAAGGGGACGTCGCGACTGCCTGATCAACAAGGCCGCCATCCCCCGGGGCGGACGGGAAGCGCGGGCCACGGCCGGCCCGCGCTTCCGCGTTCGTGCGCTCAGCGCGCGGCGCGGTAGAGCGAAGCGAGGCGCGAAGCCGGAACGCCGAGCAGGAAGAGGCCCTGCACGGCGAGCCAGGTGGCCAGCGTCGCCGCCGCGCCGTTTGCGCGCCAGCGCCGAGCCGACGTCACCGCCGGCCCGGGAAGGCAGACGGTTCGGCCGGCCCGCTCGAGCCGCCGCACGAAGTCGAAGTCGTCGAGGACCGGAAGCGCCCGGAAGCCGCCGAGGCGGGCGAAGAGATCGGCGCGAACGAAGATCGCCGAGTCGCCGTAGTAGACGCCGGCTCGGCGGAGCAGCCGGTAGAGCCGCGCCAGGACGTCCGAGAACCGCTCGCCCCCGTCGAAGCGAAGCTCGAAGTTCCCGCCGACGTTCCTCGGGTCGGCGAGCGCCGCCGCCACGGTCGCGGTCGAGCTCAGCGGCAGCCGTGTGTCGGCATGCAGGAAGAGGAGAACCTCTCCCCGCGCCGCGGCCGCGGCCGCGTTCAGCTGGGCGCCCCGTCCCGGCGAGCCGTGGCTTGCCTCGAGGACTCGCGGCCGGAGCGGGTGCCGCTGTGCCGCCGCGACGGTCGCGTCCCGCGACCCTCCGTCGGCGACGATCACCTCGGGGTTGCCGGGGAGGAGGGCGAGCCGGTCGAGCGCGGCCGGCAGCATCGCCTCCTCGTCGAGGGTGGCGACGATGACGCTGACGAGGGGCTCCACGGGGCCGCATATGGTAGGTGTAGAGGAGCCGATGACACCGCAGACCGTCACCCCACCGAAGGAACGCCTCGACCGCGGATCGGGAAGCGGCCTGGGCGATCCGTGGCACGTCGTCGTCCTGAACGACGACCACAACACCTTCCAGGGGGTCGCCTTCGCTCTCGCCAGCGTGATCCCCGGCGTCACCTACGACGGCGGGATGGCGCTCGCAAATCGCATCCACACGCGCGGCCGGGCGGTCGTCTGGTCGGGTCACAAGGAACGGGCCGAGCACTACCGCGAGGAGCTCGGCGGTCGTGGGCTGACGATGGCTCCGCTCGAGCGGTAGGGCTCCTCAGCGAAGCGGCGGGAGCGGTACGCCGACGTCGAGCGCCGCGAGGCGCTCCTCGAGCAGCGCCCAGAGCGTCGGGTCGACGGGAATGCCGTCCCTCCGCCGCGGGCCCCGTTCGGCCGCGCCGCGCTCGCCCGGAAGCCGGACCGGGCTCCCCTCGTCGACCGGCAGCGTCGCACGCGCCTGCTCGGCCAGGCGCCTGACCCCGTCGGCGAAGCGGGCAGGATCACCGAAGAACCCCGGGTCGAGCACGAGGAAGAACGCCGCGAGGTCGTCCCGTTCCGTCTCCCAGACCACCTCGCGCCCGATCGGGCTTCCCGCGAGCGCGGCCGTGAGGACGTCGACGACGATGCCCAGCCCGTAGCCCTTCCCGCCTGCCAGCGGCAGGTACACGGCGTCGTCGATCTCGGCCACGTCGGTGACGGGCGACCCGTCGCTTCGCACGAGCCCGCTGTCCGGCGGGAGCGGGGCGCCGCTGGCGATGCTCTGCCAGTAGTCGGCCATCCGGAAGACGTTCGTGCGCATGTCGACGATCACGGGGTCGGGGTCGCCGGGAATCGCGACCGCGATCGGGTTCGTCCCGTGCAGCGCCTCCCGCCCGCCGGCCGGGGCGACGACGGCCATGGCGTTCGTCATCGAGATGGCCACCAGCCCCTGCTCCGCCGCCGGCGAGACGCTCCACCAGAGGGCGCCGAAGTAGCCGACCTGGCGTGTCACGGCGGCGCCGACTCCCAGCCTCCCCGCCCGTTCCATCGCCGCCTCAAGCCCGGCGCGGGCCGAGCGGGGGCCCGAGGCGCCCCGTCCTTCGACGACCGCAACCGCACCCTCGTGCCTGACGATGGCCGGCTCTGCCCCGGGGCGGCCGACGCCGTTTCGGGCCTGCTCGGCGAAGACCGGGAGGAGCGTCACGACTCCGTGCGAGTCGATTCCGCGAAGCGACGTCTCGACGAGCAAGTCGGCGCACGCCTCGGCGTCGGCCCCGCCGAAGCCCGCTTCGAGGAGCACCGCGCGAGCGAAGGCCAGCGCGTCGGCCTCCGCGAGCCGTCGGATTCCGCCTGGCACGCCAGTAGCATTTCACGCCGAGTGTCCGCAGACCGGGACCGGGCGAAACTCCACAGGAAGCTCGTGACGCGCGGGCTCCTGCTCGTCGTCACCGCCGTCTCGCTCTACCTCCTGTTCCCGAGCCTGCTCGAGGTCTTTGCCTCCTGGCAGCGCCTGCTCGATTTGAGCCCGGTCTGGGTCGGTCTGATGGTGGTCTTCGAGGCCGGGAGCTTCTTCTGCGTGTGGGCGCTGCAGCGGGTTGCCATGCGCGCCGGCGACTGGCGGGCGGTGGCCGAGTCGCAGCTTGCCGGGAACGCGTTCGGCCGGATCGTGCCAGGCGGGATGGCGACCGCCGGCGCGCTCCAGTACCAGATGCTGACCCGCGCCGGGATCCCGAGCACCGCGGTTGCGTCGGGGCTCGCGTCCTCGTCCGTCATCCTGTTCGCGACGCTGCTCGCCCTGCCGATCCTGGCCGTTCCTGCGATGCTCGGCGGCACGCCGGTCGACCACAGCCTCGAGCAGGCCGTCTGGGTGGGGGCGATCGCGTTCGTCCTCGTGGTCGCCGCCGGGTTCGTGTTCTTCCGCTTCGACCGGCCTCTCGAGCTCGTCGCGATCGCGGTCGAATGGGTTCTCGCCCGGGTTCGCCGCAAGCGGCCGCCGACCACAGGCGTGGCTGCGAAGCTCCGGGCGGAGCGGGACGAGATGGCGAGGACGTTCGGGAATCGCTGGTGGGAGGCCTTGCTCGCCTCGGTCGGGAGATGGGCGTTCGACTACCTGGCGCTGATTGCCGCGCTCGGGGCGGTCGGCGCGCGGATCAACCCGGCGCTCGTCCTCATCGCGTACGTCGTCGCGTGCTTCCTCGGCATGATCCCGCTGACGCCCGGCGGGCTCGGCTTCGTCGAGGCGGGCCTGACGGGGACGCTCGCGCTGGCGGGCGTGCCTGGCGCCACCGCCGCCGTCGCGACGCTTGCCTACCGGTTGGTTTCGTTCTGGCTGCCGCTTCCGTTCGGGCCGATCGCCTACTGGCGCTTCCGGCGCCGCTATGGGTCAGTCGACGTCGAGGGCATCGCCGAGGCCGAGGATGCGAACGTCCACGCCGGGGGCGACCTCGGCCGCGTGGCGGCGAAATGACTCTGCCGGGTCGGTGAGGAAGCCCGGCTTGCCGCGGCCGAGGTGGAGCGGGTAGTACGTGCCCCAGTGGATCGGGATGGCGATCCGCGGCTCGAGGAGCCTCAGCGCCTCTGCGGCGCCCCGCGGGTCGAGATGACCCGGGCCGAGCTTCGCTCCCCAGCCCCAGACCGGAAGGAGCGCGACGTCGAGGCCCTCCGCGAGCTCGGTCATGCCGGAGAAGAGGTCGGTGTCGCCCGCGAAGTAGGCGCGCGTGCCGCCGGCCGAGAGCAGGTAGCCCAGGGCGGGCGCCTTCGTGCCGAAGACGCGTCTGCCGCCGCCGTGCGCCGCATGGGTGGCTCTGATGGTCACCCCCTGGATCCCGAGCTCGTCGCCTTCCTCGACCTCGGAAACTCGCTCGAAGCGCTTGCGCCGCAACAGCCCGCCCGCGCCGCGCGGAACGACGACCTGGGTGGAGCGTCCGAGGCGGGCGAGCGAGCGGAGATCGAGGTGGTCGTAGTGGAGGTGCGAGACGAGAGCCGCGTCGACCTCTCCGAGCAGCTCCCGGGAGGCGGGGGAGACGCGGCGAAGGTGCGTCACCCGGGCACGTAGCACCGGGTCGGTGACGAGCCGCGCAGCGCCCGCCTCGACGAGAACGGTGCTGTGTCCGATCCAGGTGATCTGCACGGCGGCCCGGATCGAGCCCTAGATGCCGGTCCGGGCCTCGATGCGCCCGCTCTCGACCGCCGCGACGAGCGCCGCGTGGTCGCGCTCGGTCTGGTCGGCGTACGCCTCGCTGAAGTCGGCGATCGCCTGGTCGAACGCATCGCTCGAGCCGAGATAGCCGCTGATCTCGCCGGCGAGCGCGCTCGAGCGCGCATGGGCTCGAGCCAGCGTCCAGCCGCAGGCCTTCGCCCACAAGGCAAGGCCCTCGGGGACGGCCACGTCGATGTCGATCGAGCCCTTGACGTCGCGGAGCTGGCGGAAGTAGAAGTCCCGGCCGGTCTCGCGGACGGTGCTCCAGCCGAGGAAGATGTCGCTCGCGGCCTGGGTCAGCCGCTGCCCGCACACGACGCGCTGGCCCTCGTTCCGGTACTTGGACTTCCCGGCGTGCGGCGCGAGCACCGAGGCCGTCGCCTCCTTGACCTGGAGGAAGAGGGGGTTCTCGCCGTCGGCGCCGGTCGAGTCCTCGAACAGGACGATGAAGGAGCGGGTGCCGACGCTGCCGACACCGACGACCTTGAGGCCGATGTCGACGAACCGGTACCGCTCGAGCAAGGCGCGCCGGTCCTCCTGCAGGGAGCGGCGATAGGCCCGAAAGGCGCTCTGCACGGCGACCGCGACGTCGTCGGTCAGCTCGATACGGGTGAGGAGGGGCGGCTGGTCGACGATCCGGTGCCGGCCGTCCACCTCCTCGGTCAGCTTCGAGAGCGCCTGCAGGTGATCCTTCGTCCTCGCCTTGGCGAGGCCCGCCTCCGCACGCGCGCGGAACTCGGGGGTGAGCCTGTCGAGCATCGTCTGGACGTCGAGCCTCGCGTACCACACGTCGAGCGTGTGCATCTCGGCGAAGCCCGCGATCGCGTTCCGGTACGTCTCGACCGCGTTGAGGACGGCCCTGCGCGCCTCCTTCGCCTTGAACCCGCGGTACCTGCACGCAACGGTAAAGCTCGCCGCGAGCCGCTTGACGTCCCATTCCCAGGGAGCCGGGAGCGTCTCGTCGAAGTCGTTGATGTCGAAGATGACGTTGCGCTCGGGCGTCGCGAAGACGCCGAAGTTCGTGAGGTGGCAATCGCCGCAAGCCTGAACGTCGATCCCGGTCGAGGGCGTCGAGGCGAGGTCGCCGGCCATGACGATCGCGGCGCCGCGCAGGAACGCGAACGGAGACGAGATCATCCGCCCGTACCGGATCGGCAGGAGGTGCGGAAGCCGCGCCGCTGACTGGGACTCGAGCAGATCCACGGGATCGGGCCGGTCGGGCGGCGGCGACCAGTCGGCGTGGCTCCCGCGCGGCGTCCGGCCGCGCATCGCCTTGCCGATCTCCCGCTGGCTCGTCAGCGACCGGGGTGCGGACTCGGCGGTGAGGATCGTCATGGAGTTCCCCCTGGAGCGTGTGAACTGGTCGTTGTCGGACGGCTCCCGACCGGGCGAAGCCTGACGGTAACACCCGTGCTCGGCGGCCGTTGCCGGCGCGGAGGCCGTGTAAGGTAGGCCCGCTCATGGAGCGCCCGGCGGCCACGGAAGCGGCGTCGACCACCGACTCGAAGGGGGCCCGCGTCTCGAGGAAGCGCCGGGGGTCGCCTGGCCGCCCTCGGCGGCGATGCCGTCGCCAGGGTGCGCGTTGGACGTCACGCGAACGAGCCGTCGCAGCCCTGCCCGATCCGGGCGCGGCGCCGTAGTCGTCCTCGTCCGGTGACCGAACAGGAGCCGACCGAGGACGGCCTTCCGCGCCTGAACCTGCGTCTCGTCGTGCGCAAGGCGGCCACGACGTACCGCGAGCGCTTCTGGCGAGTGGCGCTGCCTGCCATCTGCGTGCTCGTGCCGGCAAGCGCGATCGAGAGCCTGGTCGACGGGGTCCGGAGTGATCACGAGGGGGGGACGGAGGGCGTGCTCGAGACGCTGCTCACGGTCGCGTCGGCGACGGGCGGCATCGCGACGACGCTCGCGCTCGTCTTCTACGCCGGGCTCCTTGACCGGCTGGTCGGCGCCCACCTGTACGGGCACGAGGACCCGAACATTCGCACCGTGCTCCGGAGCCTGCCCTATCGCAAGCTGATCGTGGCCGACCTCCTGCTGGTCTTCCTGACGCTCGTCGGGCTCATCCTTCTCGTCGTGCCCGGGCTGCTCGTGTTCACCCTCTTCTGCATCGTCGGCCCCGTGATCAACATCGAGGGGTACGGGGTGTTTCGCGGCTTCAGAGAGGCTGCCCGGCTCGTCCGGCCGCGCTTCGGGCTGGCGTTTCTCGCCGTGACCGTGCCGGTCCTGATCGAGATCGCGATCGAAGAGGGTATTCACGCGACGGTCTGGGAGCACGAGTTCCTGAGCAGCCTCGTACTGAACAGCGCGCTCGCCGTCGTCGTGCTCGCCACGGTGGGCCTGTTCGAGGTCGTGTTCGCCCACGAGTTGATCGCCCGCGACCGGGCGCGACGGGCGAGCGCCGGCGGCGCCGGCTAGCGGGTGGCGGAGGAGCGCCCGCGGACAGCCGTGCGGCTTCGCTTCCCCGCCTCGGACACCACGCGGCGGATCGTCGCCATCGACACGACATTCGCGTCCTGGGCGTAGCCGGCGAGCGCCTCGCAGTAGGCAGGCTCACGAGCGAGGAATCGATCGAGGGCCTCGCGGGTCGGCCGCGGGGCATAGAGGCCGTAGCTCATCCGGTCGAGATAGAGGGCGTTCAGCAGGTGGCCGAAGTGGCCGTCCGTCGGGCAGCCGAGCGTCGGCTTGCCGAAGTACACCGCCTCGCTGAGGAGGGTGAAGTTGCCGCCCGCAACCGCAGCGCGCGCAGTCCTGAGGTCTTCGATGAAGCCGGCCTCGCTGAACGGCCTGTACGTGATCGTCCCCTCGACGGCATCCTCGGTGAGCCCGGGACGGCGTCCGTAGACGCGGCAGGGAATGCCGCTGTCGGCCAGCACGGCGATGAGCCCGTCGTCCCCGTCGGAGGGGAGGTAGGCGAGCAGGTGCTCGCCCCGCTCGGGTCGGGCGGCAAGGATCTGCGGTCGCAGAATCGGCGGCACGAGCGTGGTTCTGGGCTCCAGCAGGAGCGGGTAGAAGAACGTGCTGATGACGTAGTGAGCCGCGTTCGGAACCTTCGTCCCGACCATCTGGCGGTTCAGCCACAGCTCGCCTTCGTGTCCGCGGAGCAGCCCGGGGTCGTGCCGGCAGCGGTCGATCGCGTGGACGTGGTCGATCGAGACGAGCGGCAGCGAGTGGCGCAGGGCAAAGAGGGTCACGAACGACTCGCAGTCCGTCACCACCACCTCGGGCTCGAACTCCTCCGCCAGCCGGTACAGCGTTCGCACGGTGGCGGGCCAGCGGCTCACCGACGCGGTCAGGTCGCGCACCGCCGTCTCCCAGTCGTGTTCCTCGTCGTCCGGGACGCTCAGATCCCAGACTTCGTGCACGGCCGGGAAATGGCTCGCGAGATACGTGTAGGCGTCGCTCGAGGCGACGAGCCGGACGTCGTGCTCCTCGATCAGCCCCTCGACGACGACGCGCGATCGCGTCGCGTGCCCCATCCCTTCGCCGGCGACGCCGTAGAGGATCCTCATTACCGAAGCGTATATCGCAGAACGCGCTCAGGTAAGTGCGGCGCCGGCAGCCAGCTCGGCGTCTCCCGGCGTCGCGGCGCCGTGACGACGCCCGACGACGAGGACGACCGCCGTGCCGACCAGGGCGAAGCCCGCCAGCACGAGCAGGTCGCGGCCGATTCCGGCCCCGTCGAAGTAGACGATGCCGCGCACTGCGTCGACGCCCGCCCCCGCCGGCAAGTAGGGACCGATTGTCCGGGTGACGACGGGGAGGAGCTCCCAGGACACCGCGCCGCTCGACCCCTGCGAGCCGAACCAGACGAGGACGACCATGGCGAACAGGGATCCGAGGATCCCGATTCCGATCTGGAGCGCGGCGACGACGGCTGCGACCGCGAAGACGACGAAGATCGCGAGCCCCGTGAGCTCTAGCCGATGGCCGGCGAAGTGGCCGAGGCCGGGCCCGGCGACGAGAGCCGTGAGACCTCCGGCAAAGACCGCGTAGAGCGCCAGCGCGGCGATCCGGCGCACGCCGCCGCGCAGGGTCTCGGGCGCGGTACCGGCGAGCACGCTGACGACGGTCGCGCCGATGTAGCCGCCGACCACGAGCGCGAGAACGAAGAAGCTCATCACCGTGCCGCGGGGATCGTCGTCCGCAAGCGGATGCACGGTCTCGACCGTGAGCGGACGCCCCGCCTTCTCCGCCTCCTCCGACAGCGCACTGGTGACCAGGACCGACGTCGCGAAACCGGCGGCCTCGGAGACGACGAGCGTCCCCTCGGTGGGCAGGAGCGCGGCGTAGACGTCGCGCTCGTCGATCGCCCGGCGGGCGTCGAGGGCCGTGGGGACGCGGACCGCGTCGAACGCGCCCGAGCGTTCGAGCGAGGCTGCCGCGCGCTCGCCGATCGGCCCGGTGCCGGCGACGGCGATCGGGATCCCGTGGGGCCGAGGGTTGCCGAGGTTGACGATGTACGTCGTCGCGAACAGCGCGGTCAGGCACGCGGCTCCGAGCAGACCCAGGATGATGAGCCAGGGATTGTCGGTGCGCCGGCCGGTCATGGCGTGGAACGTATCACCGTCCGCCCGGTCTGCCGCCTGGCGCCGCCCCTCAGACGGAGAGGCTGACCGGGAACGTCGCGATCCAGGCGACCGTGCCGACGAAGACGACGAGCCCGAACGCGAGCAGTGCCTCGCGAAGTCCTCTCGTCCGCAGCTTGGCGCTCATCCCGGCGAAGAACAGCGCGGCGGCGAAGAGCACGACGCAGAGAACGTAGTTCGTCGCGCGCTGCACGTTCGTTCTCGCCTGTGCGGACAGGGCCTCGGCCTGCGCTTCGAGCCGCTCGGCCTCGGCCTGCGCGGCAACCCGGTACTGCGGCATGGCGAACGGGGTCAGCGGTGCATCGGGATTGCGAAGCGGCCTCGTGGCGACCCAGGCGTCCACCGCGGGCTTGAACTCGGCGCGAAACCGCTTGAAGTAGAAGTCGGCCAGCTCCGTTTGCCCGAGCGCGTACGCGTCGACCCACTGGGTGAACGTCGCGACGTCGATCTCCGTCTGCGCGTTCGCGAGCCCCGCGGCCTTCGTCGACTCCACGCGCGCAGCATTCGCCCGGCTGAACGACTTCGCCTGCTCGCCGTTCCAGCGGCTCGCCTGGTAGCCGCTCCACGCGGTAGCGACCGTCGCGAGCGCGAGCAGTGTCGCCGCGACGATCTCCACCCAGTCGGTGCGCGAGTGCTCGACCTGGCTCAGACCGGCTCTCCCCGCGCGTCGCACGGCGGCCGGACGTCCTCGCCGATGGCGGCGAGCGCCTCGTCCGCCATCCGCAGCGTGCGTTCCATGGCGACCGGGCGGAGGCCGCCGACCCCGGTCTGGAACGGCCGGTCGAGGAAGCCCAGCACGAGCAGCATCGATCGTGATGACCGCCGTGACGGAGCCCATGAGCAGGCCCTGGGTCACGGCCCGCTCGCCGCGATCCGCGAAGAACAGCATGTACGCGAAGATGACCGCCGAGATGAAGAAGAGCACGATCCAGAGCGGCGTCGGGAGCACGCCGGTCGCCCCGTGGATGCGGTCGCGACGTGCCTGCTCTCGCTCCGACGTCTGGTCGAGCCACTTGTCGTAGGCAGACTGCTGGCTCGCGGTCTGCGGCTCGACCCCGGCGACGGTTTGGAACAGCGCGACGCCCCAGGGGTTGACGGCGTCGCCCTGGGTCCCGGCTTCCATGCGCTCCCACTCGCCGTTCACCACGGAGCGCCCGTAGCAGATCAGCCCGCCCGAGAGTTGCTCGACGGCCGCGCCGGGAAAGAATTGCGCCGTCTCGAGCTGCTGCACGACGACGAGCGCCTCGGTCTCGGCGCCCGCTCGTGACTGGTCGTAGCTCGTGAAGGCGACGAAGATGATGAAGCCGAGGAGGACCGAGAACCCGGTCGCGAGGACTCCGAACACCCCGGCCGCACGGTCGCCGTCGGAGAAGTAGCTCCCCTCCGGCGCGCGACGGCGCACCAGCAGCATCGCCGTGACGGCGGCCGCGGTCACTCCCGCGGTGATCAGGAATCCCCAGAGCAGGTTCACGGGCGCGTGATCCTACCGGGGTGGGCGGGCTCGGACCCGCTGTCCACCGACCAGCGGCCGTCAGCGCCGGGGCCGCGCGGCCACGAAGAGCGCGCGCGTGTGCTGGCCGCCGGTATTGCGAAACGCGCTCGGGATGACGCCGGAGAAGACGAGCGTGTCCCCCTCGGCGAGGTCGTGCGTCGACCCGTCGAGGTTCGCCTCGACGGAGCCGCGCACCACGTAGAGCAGGCAGTCGCCGGACGACCGGGGACGCGGCGAATCCATGAACTCCTTGCTGCCACCGCTCAGCTCGAGCACGAGGAACGGCTGGCCCTCGTCGCTGAGCACCCGCGCGGTTCCGTCGTCGGTCAGCTCGCTCAGGCTGAGGACAGGTGCTTGCGCGCGTCGGATGACGTCGACGTACCGCCGCCGGTCGGCGCCCATGTCGGTCCAGAGCGCTTCCGGCGGGACCTGGAGGGCTCTGGCGATTCCCGCGATCGACCTGACGCTCGGCCGTGCCAGCCCGCGCTCGACCTGGCTGAGGAACGGATGGGAGAGCCCGGTCGCTGCACCGAGCTGCTTCAGGGTCATGCCTCGCTCGAGCCGGTAGTTCCGGATTCGCGGGCCGATGCCCGCGACCGGATCCCTCGTCGCACGAGCCGTCGTTGTCGTCTTTGCCCTGGGCTTGCCCGCCATGAGTCAGCCGATCTCGATCCCTCGGCCAGAGAAGGCTACCGTACTAGCGGCCGGTGAACCGGGGTGTGCGCTTGTCGTCGAAGGCAGCGACCCCTTCCCGGAAGTCGTCGCTCGAGCGAAGGAGGCCGTACGCGAGCCCCTCGAGCTCGAGCCCGACCGGCAGCGGACCGTCGTACGCATGGTTGAGAACGCGCTTCGCCATCGCGAGCGCAAGCGGCGAGAGCGGCAGGAGATCGTCGATCACGCGATCAACGGCGGCATCGAGCTCGTCGGCCGGAACGACGTCGGAGACGAGGCCCCAGGCGAGCGCGTCGGCGGCCGAGATGCGCCGGCGGCGCATGATGACGTCCTTCGCCCGGCCGAGCCCGATCAACCGGGCGAGCCGTTGCGTGCCGCCCGATCCCGGAATCATGCCGAGGCCGATCTCGGGCAGGCCGAGCTCGGCGTCCTCGGCGGCGACGCGGAAGTCGCACGCGAGCGCCAGCTCGAGGCCGACGCCGAGGCAGTAGCCGCGAATCCTCGCGATCACGGGCTTCGGGCAGCGCTCGGCGGCCGCCACGTTCCAGGCCAGCCGGGACAGATGCTCGGGACTGCGCTCCATGAACCCGGCGATGTCGCCGCCGGCCGTGAACGCCTTGTCGCCGGCGCCGGTCAGCACCACCGCGCGAACCCGGTCGTCGTCGCCGAGCTCGGCGAACACGGCGGCCAGCTGCTCGCGGGCGGCCATCGAGACGCGGTTCATCTTCTCGGGCACGTCGAGCGTGATCGTCGTCACGCCCCGCTCCTCGGCCAGCGCGACGCGAAAGCCGTCGTGCTCGGAGGTGGTGTTCACGGAGTTGCTCCTTCCCGTAGACGTCGCCGGAGGATCTTGCCCGACGGGCTCTTCGGCAGCGCGTCGACGAAGCGGTACTCGCGGGGCCGCTTGAACCTGGCCAGGCTCCCGGCCGACAGGCAGAACGCGTCGAGCTCCTCTGCGGTCACCTCGCCCTCGGCGACGACGTAGGCGACGACTCGCTGTCCCCAGCGGTCGTCGGGCGCGCCGACGACGGCCACCTCGCCGACGCCCGGCGCGTGAGAGAGCACGTCCTCGACCTCGAGCGGATGGATGTTCTCGCCGCCCGAGACGATCATGTCGTCGACCCGGCCGACGATCCACAGGTCGCCCTCGTCATCGAGCCGGCCGAGGTCGCCCGTGAAGTACCAGCCTCCACGCATGGACTTCGCGTCGGCATCCGGCCGGTTCCAGTAGCCCGCGAACGCCTCGTCGGACGACAGATGGCAGATGATCTGCCCCTCCCGGCCGGGCGGGACGAGGTCGTCCGGGCCGGCGTCCGCGTCCGGGGCGACAAGCCGGAGTCTCGCCCCGAGCGCCGGTCGGCCGGCGCAACCCGGCTTCGCCGCCTGGTCGCGGTGGATCGAGAACGTGTACACCTCGGTCGACCCGTAGTGGTTGACGAAGACGCGCGGCCGGAAGGTCGCGGCCACGCGTTCGGCGAGGGCCCGGGTCATCGCCGCGCCCGCATAGCCGATCGCCTCGACCGTCGAGAGGTCGTGCTCGGCGATGCCCGGGTGGCTGACAAGGTCGTGAAAGAGCGTCGGGGCGAGATAGAGGGAGCTGATCCGCTCGGCGGCGACCAGGGCCAGGGCGGTACCGGGATCCCACTCGGGCTGGCACACGTAGCACCCCTCGATCAGCGACATCGCGAGCAGCGAGTGGTCGCCCATCGTGTGGTACAGAGGCATGACGCCGAGCGTGCGGTCGCCCGATCCGTATCCGTGCTGGACGACCTGCGCCAGGGCGCCTGCGCGCTCCGCTCGATGGGAGCGGGGCACCCCCTTCGGCCGCCCTGTCGTCCCGGACGTGTAGAGCATGATCGCCGGCTCGTCGTCCCGTAGGTCGAGAGCCCCGGGATGGGGGTCGCCGCCGCCGACCTCCAGATCGGCGTCGCCGTCGAGGAAGAGGGCGGCGCCCGAGTCGGCGACGCAGTACTCGACCTCGTCCCGGGTCGACCGGTGGGAGAGCGGCACGAACACCGCCCCGAGCCACTGGCAGGCCCAGAACAGCTCGACCGTCTCCAGGCGGTTCCTCGCGATCGCGGCGACCCGGTCACCTCGCGCCACTCCCTGGGCGGCGAGCCAGCCTGCAACCCGCGCCGACCGCTCGAGCAGGGCCTCGTAGGTCAGCCGCCGGTCGCCGTCCACGGCGGCCTCCGCGAGCGGCGCTCTCTCCGTCGCGGCGAGCAGGGACAGCGCGAGGTTCACGTCCGGCTGTCCCCGGCGACGCTCATGATCGCCTCCACGATCGGCTCGTACCCGGTGCAGCGGCAGAGATGCCCGGAGAGGAGGTCGACGACCTCGTCCCGGCTCGGGTCTGGGCGACGCGCCAGGAAATCCTCCGCTGCCATCAGGATGCCGGAGGTACAGAACCCGCACTGCAGCGCGTGGTGCCTGCGAAAGGCAACCTGCAGCGGCGTCAGGTCTCCACCTCCGGCCAGCCCCTCGACCGTGCGCAGCTCGCAGCCGTCCACCTGAACCGCGAGCAGGAGGCAGCCACGCACCGAGGTTCCGTCCACGATCACCGTGCAGGCGCCGCAGACGCCGTGCTCGCAGCCGACGTGCGTCCCGGTGAGACCCAGGCGATGCCGAAGGAAGTCCGTCAGCAGCAGCCTCGTCTCCACCGACTCGACGTAGCGGCGCCCGTTGACCGTCACGTCGACGGGGATCACGCCGCTTCCTCCGACGCATCGGCCCAGGCGGCGAGGAGCGCGCGCTCGACCATGAGCGCGGTGAGCTCCCGCCGATACGCCCCCGTCGCGTGGAGCCCGTCGGGAGGGTCGACCACCGCCCGCGCGGCGGCCCCCGCCTCGCGGGCCAGATCCTCTGTCACCACGCTTCCCTCGGCGACCGCGGACGCAGCCCCGACCAGGAGCGGCCGGTCGCTGACCGCGCCGACGGCGACCCTGACACCGGTTGCGACGCCGTCGCGGACACCGAGAACGCAGGCCGCCATCGCGAGCGCGTAGTCGCCGGCGCGGAGCGCGAGCTCGGCGAAGCCGCAGCCGTCCCCGGCCGACCGCCCGTGATCCGGCCAACGCGACTCGACCACGAGCTCCGTCGGCTCGAGCGTCGTCGTGAAGTGCGTGACGAAGAAGTCCTCGGCGGCGATCTCCCTCGTGCCCGCTCGGTGGAAGAGGCGACCACGGAACCGCCGGAAGCAACGAGGGCGAGCGGCAGCTCCGCGCTCGCGTCGGCGTGGGCGAGCGACCCCGCGACCGTTCCGCGGTTGCGCGTGACGACGTGGCCGATGTACGGGAGGCAGCGGTCGCCGAGCGGGGAAGCTCCGGCGAACGCGGCCTGCCTGACGAGCGCCGCCACGCGCGAGCAGCCGTCCTCACGAGCCATGTTGCCAAGTTCGTCAACACGATTGATGTCTACCAGGACCGCCGGACGGGACAGGCGCATCGAGAGGAGCGGGACGAGGCTCTGCCCACCGGCGAGCACCTTTGCGTCGTCGCCGTGCTCGGCGAGCAGGTCGAGGGCCTCGTCGAGCGACGCCGGCCGCCGATACTCGAACGGCGCCGGCTTCATGTCGCCTCGGCCTCCCGAAGGAGCTCCCACACCCGTGGCGGCGTCAGGGGCAGCTCGATGTCGTCCCGGCCGAGGGCGTCGGCGACGGCGTTCGCGATCGCCGCCGGCGTGCTCATGGTGTTGCCCTCGCCGAGCCCCTTCGCGCCGAGCGGCGTGAAGGGCGAGGGCGTCTCCCGATGGGCCGAGGTGAGCGGCGGCAGGTCGGGCGCCGTCGGGCAGAGGTAGTCCATGAACGTGCCCGTCAGGAGGTTGCCGTCCTCGTCGTACACGGTCCGCTCGAAGAGAGCGGCACCCGCACCGTGGGCGAACCCGCCCTGCACCTGCCCGTTGACGATGAGCGGGTTGAGCAGCCGGCCGGCGTCGTGGACCGTCACGTAGTCGAGCACCCGCACCTCGCCCGTCCGGCGCTCGACCTCGACGACTGCCACGTCGACGATGAACCCGTGTGCGGCCGAGGAGACGACGCGGTCGTCGGCGTCCGGCGGGTCGAGGTTGGGCGCCGCGTAGAACGCGGTCTCGTGCAGCCCCGGCTCCATTCCGGGCGGCAGCGACTCGGGGCTCCAGTGCGCGGCGCCGGCGATCCGCCGGAGCGAGAGCCCGACGTCCGGGCGTCCGGCGACGACAGCCCTGCCCTCGCGGAGCTCGACGTCCCCGGGGTCGCACTCGAGCTGATGGGCCGCGATCGCCTTCATCTTCGCGCCCACCCGCTCCGCCGCGCGGAGGACGGCCCCGGCGCCGACCCCGGAGAAGCGTGACGAGTAGCAGCCGGACGCGACCGTCCACGGGCTCGCCGAGGTGTCGACGTCGGTGAGGACGTCGACCTCCTCCGGCCGAACGCCGAGCTCGTCGGCGACGATCTGGGCGCAGACGGTCCGGTGGCCCTGGCCCTGGGGCGTCGTTGCGATCCTCACGGTGATCCCGCCGAGCGCGCTCACCCCGATCGAGGCGCCTTCGGCGTTGCCCGACTTCGGCAGGTCCCGCGCCCGCTCGTCGGCCGTGTGGGCGAGCGTGATGTAGCCCATGTTCGAGATGGACGGCTCGACGACGCAGGCGAGTCCGATCCCGACGAGCCGCCCCCCGGCGCGGGCGCCGGCGTGCTCCGCCCGCCGCTCCTCGTAGCGCGAGAGCCGGAGCGCGTCCGCCAGGCAGGCCTCGTAGTCGCCCGAGTCGTAGAGGCCGCCGGACGGCGTGCGGTAGGGGAACTCCTCGGGGCGCACGAGGTTCCGGCGCGCGAGCTCGACCGGGTCGAGGTCGAGCCGTCGCGCGGCAATCGCCATCGTGCGCTCGAGACCGAAGTAGAGCTGCGGCCCGCCAAAGCCCCGGTTGAGCCCCGTCGGGCAGCGATTCGTCAGGACGAGCCGGTTCCTGACGGCGACGTTTCGAACCCGGTAGGCACCGGAGAGCGAGCCGTGCATGCGGTAGAGGGTCGCCGGCTCGGGCGCCCGCACGTAGGCGCCGACGTCCTCGATCACGTCGTAGCGGACGCCGAGCAGCTCCCCGTCAGCCGAGAACGCCGCCTCGACGTCCGTGAGCCGCGCCGTGGAGCCGGAGCTCGCGGCGAGGTGCTCGAGCCGGTCCTCGATCCACCGGACCGGCACGCCGAGCTTCTTCGAGGCGAGCCCCATGAGGGCGACGTACACGTAGACGGCCGCCTTGATCCCGTAGCTGCCGCCGGAGTCCGGCGGCGTGATCAGCCGGAACTTCGATCCCGGGAGGCCGAGGGAAGCGGCGGCGACGCCGTGCAGGGTGAACGGCCCCTGGAAGTTCGCCCAGGCGGTCAGCGAGCCGGACGCCTGATCCCAGTCGGCGACGACGCCGTAACACTCGACCGGCGTGCAGCTCCAGCGCGGGAACGCGAAGCGGTTCGAGACGACCAGATCGGCGCTCGCGAAGGCCTCGTCGGGGTCGCCGTAGCGAAACGAGCGGTCGGACGCGACGAGCCCCGGCCGGTTCGCCGACTCACGCGGATCCATGACGGGCTCGAGCGCCTCGTACTCGACGTCGATCAGCTCGAGCGCGTCCTCGGCGACGTACCGGTCGCTGAGCGACGACGACCGCCAGCGGCTCGCCGACGTAGCGGATCACGTCGGCGGCGGCCGCGCGATAGGGGATGGGGCTGTCGACGCCTGCCGGGAACGGCTGCGACATGGCGGCGACGTCCTCGCCGGTGAGAACGCCCACCACGCCCGGCAGCGCGAGCGCGGCACTCGGGTCGAGGTGGGTGACCCGGGCATGGGCGAGCTGCGAACGCAGGACGGCCGCGTGACGGGTGTTCGCGACGGGGTCGAGGTCGTCGAGATACCGGCCCGCGCCACGCAGGAGCGCCTCGTCCTCGAGCCGCTCGACCGGGCGGCCCACCCACCGCTGGCGCTCGGGAGAGCTCATCGGCGCGAGAATAGACGTCGCAGGTCCGGGAGGGGCCCGGCCGTTCCCGGCGGCGGAGCGATACGCACCTGGTCTCCGGCGTGGCCGTCTGGCATGCTTCCGGCATGTCGAGCTTCGAGAACGAGACCGCGCTCCCAGAGTCTGCGCAGACCACCGCCGTCACCAAAGACCGCAGCCGTGAGGTCCTCGGGCGGACGATGTTCCTCGTCGCGGCGACCGTCGGCGTCTGCGCCTTCGGCGCCTGGGCGGGCAAGGACCTGTCGTTCGGGTGGGCGATCGGCTTCTTCATCGTCGGTTTCGCGGCCCTGATCGGGCTGCAGTTCGTCCGGAAGAACCACACCCTGGCGCTGACGCTCCTGTTCGTCGTCGGAGCCGCGCTCGGCCTCGGGATCGGCCCGACCGTGCAGGCGTACGCCGAGGCGTTCGGAGCCGAGGTCGTTGCCCAGGCCGCCGGAGCGACCGCGCTGTTCGTGGCGGCGTTCGGCGCCTGGGGCTACGCGACCCGCCGCGACCTGGCGCCGATGGCCCGCTACCTGTTCTGGGCGCTGCTCGCGCTGATCGCGTTCGGGATCGTGATGATCTTCGTGAGCATCCCCGGCGGGTACGTGATCTACTCGATCGTCGGCCTCGTGATCTTCGCCGGGTACACGATGTACGACTTCCAGCGGCTGCGGCGGTCGAACAACCCGGACGACGCCGTCTACCTGGCAGCCTCGATCTTCGTCGACGTCCTCAACATCTTCCTCCTGATCCTGAACCTCCTCGGCGCCAGCCGCTAAGCCGGCCCCGCCATGGCCCGGATCCGCGAGGACTCCCGGAAATGGTGGGTGCTCGTCGCCATGACGGGCTCCCTGTCGATGATCCTGCTCGACCAGACGGTCGTGAGCGTTGCGCTCCCGTCGATCCAGAGCGACCTCGACCTCACGCAAACCCAGCTGCAGTGGGTCGTCAACGCCTACCTGCTCGCGATCGCGGCCTTCGTGGCTGTCGGCGGGCGGGTCTGCGACATGGTCAACCGCGTCCACGTCTTCATCGCCGGCGTGGTCGTGTTCGCGGTCGCGATCGGCGCTCGTCGGGCTCGCGCAGGGGAGACCTGGATCATCGCCGCCCGCGCCGTCCAGGGCCTCGGGGCGGCGTTCATGATTCCGCCTTCGGGCGCCATCGTCATCGAATTCCCGCTCGCGGAGCGCGGGCGCGCGGACCGCGCAGGTCGTGTCCGCCGTTCAGGACTCGGTCACCTCCGGCATCAGCTGGGCGTACATGGTTGGAGGAGTGGTCATGGTCGTCGCCGCGGTCGCGGCGTTTGCCCTCCTTCGCCACGTGCGCTACGACGAGGACGAGGGAGCCGAGCCGGCCGTCTTCGCCTGACCAGCCCGCCTCGGTCGATAATTCGCGCATGACCGGACTGCGCGGAGAGCTCGAGAAGCTTCTCGACGAGGTGCGGCGTGGCCGGGTCGACCCGGCGACTGCGCTCGAGCGGCTGTCCGAGCTTCCCTACCGCGATCTCGGCTTCGCGCGGGTCGACGTGCACCGCGAGCTCCGGCAAGGAGCCCCGGAGGCGGTGCTCGGCGAGGGGAAGACTCCCGAGCAGGTCGCCGAGATCGTGCAGGCGCTGCTCGACGGAGAGGCGGGAAGCGTGCTCGTCACACGTGCCGACGAGGGAGTACGGGCGGCCGTCCGTGCCGCCTTCCCCGACGCGAGCGAGGACGTCCGGGCCCGGGCCGTCTGGGTAGCCCGCAGCGTTCCCGAGCCGAGCGGGCTCGTCGTCATGGTCTCGGCCGGTACCTCGGACGGGCCCGTGTTGCACGAGGCGCGGATCCGCGCCACGCTCCTCGGCGTCGAGGTCGTCGTGCACGAGGATGCGGGCGTTGCCGGCATCCACCGGCTCGCGCCCGTGCTACCGGATCTCGCCAGGGCCGACTGTGTCGTCGTCGTGGCGGGCATGGACGGAGCGCTCGCCAGCGTCGTCGGCGGCCTCGTCGCCGCGCCGGTGATCGGCGTCCCGACGAGCGTCGGCTACGGCTCGGCGCACGGCGGACAGACGGCGCTCCAGGCGATGCTCTGCTCGTGCGCGGCCGGCCTCGCAGTCGTCGGGATCGACGACGGCTTCGGCGCCGGGACGATCGCCGCCCGGATTGCCCGCGCCGCGCGGGGGACGGCCCGCAACGCGCCGTGAGCCGGCTGCTCTACCTCGACTGCATCGGCGGGATCGCCGGCGACATGCTGCTCGCGGCGCTGCTCGACGCCGGCGATGACCGGGGCGCGCTCGACGCGCTGCCCACCCGGCTCGGGATCGGGCCGGTCGAGATCCGTGTGAACCGGGTCGAGCGACACGGCGTCGGTGCCCTTCACGTGGAGGTGGTCGATCCGCCCGAGCCCCCGGCGCGGACCTGGCGCGCGATGCGGGACATCATCGAGACGGCGGAGCTCCCCTCCAGGGCGAGAGAGCTCGCCCTCGATGCGTTCGCGCGTCTTGCCGAGGCCGAGTCCCACGTCCACGGCGGCCCGGTCGACGACGTCCACTTCCACGAGCTCGGCGGGATCGACACGCTCGTCGACATCTGCGGGGCGTCGCTGCTCGTGGACGAGCTCGGCATCGAGCGCGTCGGCTGCTCGCCGCTCCCGTACCCGCGAGGCCTCGTGGCCGCCGAGCACGGGATGCTGCCCGTCCCCGCGCCGGCGACGTTGCAGCTGCTGCGCGGGGCGCCGCTCGAGGGGGTCGACCTCGCGGCCGAGCTCGTGACGCCGACCGGGGCGGCGCTGGTCGCGGCGCTCGCGCCGGAGTACGGGCCGCCGCCCCTTCACGTGATGCAGCAGGTCGGCTACGGAGCCGGGACGGCGGACTTCCCCGAGCGGCCGAACCTGCTGCGCGTGGTCCTGGGCACGGCCTCGCCCTCGCCGGCCGCGGCTGCCGCGGTCGTCCTGCTCGAGACGAACCTCGACGACCTGAGCCCGGAGCTGGTCCCCGACGCCGCCGAGCGGTGCTTCGCGGCCGGCGCGCTCGACGTCTGGACGGTGCCGGTCGTCATGAAGAAGGGGCGGCCGGGAATCGTGCTCTCGGCGCTCGCTCGTCCCGGCGACGAGCAGTCGGTCGCCGCCGCGATCCTGGCGGAGACGACCGCGCTCGGCGTGCGGGTCTCCCGGCTGGCCCGCTACGAGCTCGAGCGCGACGAGCGCATCGTCGAGGTCGCCGGGCGTCCGGTTCGCGTCAAGCTGGGCCTTCTCGACGGCCGCGTGGTCAACGTCGCGCCCGAGCACGACGACTGCGCCGCTGTCGCGAGCGCGTCCGGCCTCGCGGTAAAGTCGGTCTGGGCGGAGGCGCTCGCGAGGGCGCTCGACGTATGACCCGGGCCGATCGAATCGAATCGCACATCGCCCGCCGCGGGAGCGCCGTCGTCGCGTTCTCGGGCGGCGTCGACTCCTCGCTCGTAGCGGCGCTCGCCGCGCGGGCCCTCGGCGACCGGGCGCTCGCCGTGACGGCGGTCTCGCCGGCCCTCGCGGCGGGGGAGCTCGAGGGAGCGCGTGCCGTCGCTGCCGCGATCGGCATCGGGCACGAGGAGATCACGACTGCCGAGCTCGAGCGCGCGGGGTACCGGCGAAACGGCCCGGATCGCTGCTACCACTGCAAGACGGAGCTGTACACGCGCCTTGCTGCGCTCGCCGAGAAGCGCGGCTACGCCGCCGTCCTCTCGGGGGCGAACGCCGACGACGTCGGCGACTGGAGGCCGGGCCTGCGGGCTGCCGCCGAGCAGGGGGTCTTCCACCCGTTGCTCGAGTCGGGCGTCGGCAAGGCCGAGGTGCGGCTTCTCGCACGTGAGCTCGGGGTTCCGAGCGCGGACAAGCCGGCGTCACCATGCCTGGCGTCGCGCCTACCCCACGGAACGCCGGTCGAGCCGGCCACGCTCGCGCAGGTAGACCGCGCCGAGCAGGCGCTGAAGCGGCTCGGCTATCGCGTTCTGCGGGTCCGGCACTACGGTGGGCTCGGGCGGGTCCAGCTCGACGGCCGGGAGCTGCGTCGTGCGCTCACGCCGGCGGGCCGGGCAGAGGTCGTCGCGGCGGTGCTGGCCGCAGGGTACGACGAGGCCGAGATCGACGAGGAGCCGTTCCGCTCCGGCTCGTTGACCGCCCAGTTCGTCGGGCGTCTCAGCTCGGCGGGCTGACGCCGAGGACACCGGGAACCTCGGCGAGCGTCCGGGCGGCGAGGGCGCCTTCCGCCTCGGGCGGCGAGTCGCCGATCAGAACCGCCGCCGCCAGCCCCGCTCCGATCGCGCCGGCGATGTCGTAGGCGGGCGAGTCGCCGACCATCGCGACGTCGCCGGGGGCGAGGTCGATGAGCGCGGCGGCGACGCGAAACGCGCGGGCATCGGGCTTCGCGACGCCGATCTCCTCGGAGATCGCGATCCCGTCCAGCTCGCCGGCCAGCCCGGTCACCTCGAGCTTTCGCCGCTGAAGCGACGACGGCCCGTTCGTCAGCAACCCGATCCGCAGGCCTCCCTCGCGGAGCCGCGCGATGGTGGGAACGGCGTCGTCGAACGGCCGCAGCCGCTCGACGGAGCGCCGCTTCTCCTCCCTGTACGCGAGAAACAGCTCGTCGTCGAGCTCCGCCCAGGGCGCGACCGCCTCGCGGAGGCGGTTCCAGCGGTACTGCCCGAAGTCGATGCGTCCTGCGAGGAAATCGTCCCAGTGCGCGCCGAAGACGGAGCCGTAGCGACGACGGAGCTCGTCGTCGTCGACCTGCGGCACGTGCCGCGAGATGACGGCGGCGAGCCCCGGCCAGGCTTCCCGCTCGGCGCCGGCGGTGTCGGCGAGGGTCCCGTCGAGATCGAAGAGCACGCCGGCCAGGGCCACCCGGAGATCGTAGACCCGGCCGTCCCGGACGGGTCTACGACCCTCGTCCCTCGTCGCTTCGTCACGGAACCGTGACGAGCCCTCCACAGCACCCAGCCCGCCAGACACGGCCTCGAGACGCCCCTTCCGGACAGCGCTGCCGGCTCGGCGCGGGCTCCCCGTGTGACGAGAGACGCACCGATTCGTCACGCGACTGCAACGCTTCGACGAGGGGTCTGACCCCTGGTTTGAGCGTCGGCGGCAAGGCCGGCCGGGGGTTCCGTGGCATGATTCGCCCCCGCGGAGCGGACGGCCATCAGAAGGGAGGCAGACGTGGGACTCGTTGACCAGCTCATCGGCGCCCTCAGCGGTAAGCGCGGCGGGGATCTGTCGGGGTTGTTCGGCCAGGTCGAGGGGCTCCTCGGCTCGGTCGGTGGCCTCGACGGGCTCATGAGCAAGCTCCAGGCAGCCGGTCTCGACGACAAGGTCCAGTCGTGGATCGGCAAGGGAGAGAACGCGTCGCTGTCGGCGGACGAGGTCAAGAAGGCGCTCGGCCCCGACGAGCTGACGAGGATCGCACAGAAGAGCGGGGTGTCCGCGGACGAGGCAGCGTCGGGGCTCGCCGGCGCCCTCCCGGACATCGTCGACAAGCTGACCCCGGACGGCAAGCTGCCCGACGCCGGCGGGCTCGACGACGTGCTCGGCCGGCTGCTCGGCAAGTAGCCGGTTCGGCTCAGCGATGCTTCTCGGCGGCCCGAGCGACCTGCTCGTCGCTCGGGCCGCCGGGATCGTCGAGCGCGCGGAACGCGTCGAGCACGGCGCGGGGCGAGTTCCTGTGGCGCTTGGCCGCCATCGTCAGCGGCTCGTGGAAGGCGCCGCCGCAGTGCGCACACGGCCACGCCAGGCGTGACATGAGGCGTGCGGCCTCGCCGTTCGGGTAGCGGCGAAGGAGCTCGACGATCGTCGTCGACCCGCGGACGCCGTCCCTCTCAGGCCCCAGCACACCTCACAGGGTAGGCCGGTACGTGCCGAAGCTCCACAGGTTTCCTTCCGGATCGCGGACGCTGAAGTCCCGCGAGCCGTAGGACGTGTCCGTCAGCTCCATGGCGACGGCGGCGCCTGCGGCCGTCGCCCGGGCGAACAGCGCATCGGGATTCTCTACGGCCACGTAGACCCACCCCTGGCCGTCGTGGCGCCCGAGGCCGCGGTCGTCGCCCTGGGGCACCGACCCGAGCATGAGGATGCTCTGGCCGGCGAGGAGCTCGGCGTGCACGATCGCGCCGTCCTCGCCCTCGTGCACCGCGTGCCGCTCGAAGCCGAAGGCCTCTTCGAGCCACTGGATCGCGGCACGGGCGTCCCGGTACTGCAGTCCGGGGAACACAGTCTGGTGGACGTCTGGCATCTGCTCCCTCCGTTTGGTCGGTTCCCTCGACCGTAGCCCGCCTCGGGCGGAGCGTCTTGAACGAATGGCGGCTCCTAGAGCCGGACCTCTTCGAGGAGCGCGATCTCCTCGGCCTGCATCCGAATCGCGTTGTGCGGGAGTTGGTAGCGGGCGAACGGCAACACGATGACCTTCGCGTCCGGGCCGTGGCGGTCCATGGCCTGAGCGAAGGCGTCGTCGAGCGAGGTCGTCGCGTCGATCCCGATGTCGGCCGCCATCTCGAGGTTGTCCTCGAGCGTCACCATCGTCAGGTGCTTGCGCGTCATGACCTCGTAGATCGGCACCCAGATGCAGCCCGCCCACATCTGAATCGCGCGGGCATGGATGTCCCGCAGGACGCGCTCGTAGTTCTCCCGTGTCGGCGGCATGTACGGCTTCATCAGGTCCATCAACGCGAGACCCGGGAAGTCGCCGACGGCGGTCGACACTCCGGGCGAGGGACTCGCGTAGATGATCGTCCCGCCCTCGCGCACGACGAGATCCGCCGACATGCACCCCCAGCCCGTGTGGAAGAACAGGTGGTCGGTCGGCGCGAAGACCCCGCAGATCGCGATGTCGGCGGGACCCTTCTCGGCGACCGGGTTCTCGTACGCGTAGATCTCGTTGAACCGCTCGATCGCCCGGACGTGGGCGGCGGGGTGCGATCCGAAGACGCAGTCGATCACGCGTCCATGGGTGTCGAGGACGACGTTCATCGTGCAGTCGAGGCCGCACATCGTCGCCACCTCGTCGATGTCCGAGCGCATCGGGCCCGCGTAGGCGCCGTAGTGGGTCTGCGGGGACGGGACGAGGTTGCAGTGATTCGACTCGATCGTCTCGTCCGAGACGACGCCGGGGAGGATCAGCTTGCCGCCGCCGCCGGCGCCCCAGTGGTTCGCCTGCGCCTGGCCGATCGTGATCTTCACGTCACGCTTCGCGACCTCGGTGTGGAGCCAGACCGGCGTCCCGCGCGAGGAGACGCCGACGTAGGTGTACGCCTCGGCGTTGCGCGGCTCGTTCTGGAAGAACGGGATACCGAGCCGCTCCATCCGGGCGAGGTTCTCGGTCCCGATCTTCTGCTCGATGTCCGATTCGGACATCGGGAAGACCTTGCCGTTCGCGCAGATGACGCAGGTGTCGGTGATACCGGCCGCTTCGAGCGCGTCGAAAACGGCGGGCAACAGCTTCGACTGGGGTGTCGGGCGGAACTGGTTGTCGATGACGACGGCGACGCTCTTCGCCGAGGCGAGCAGCTCCGAGAGGCGCGGGCCGGCCACGGGTGACTCGAGCGCCGTCCGCGCTGCTTCGGTCGCGTTCTCGACGGGAGCCGGTTCGTCGGGGTAGATCGCGGCGAGCAGGTTGGGCGACGGGATCTCGAGCTCGAGCTGGTCGCGGTTCACCTTCTCGTCGTCGCCCGAGGCTCCGATCGTCAGCGGGTCGAGCGACTCGTACGGAATGATCGCCCGGTACGTCTCGGTCATCGTGCCTCCCCCTCGGAGTCGTCGTCAGCGCCTCGGAGGTGAGGCTACCACGGTCTTCCCGGCGCCTCCGTCGGGCGTGGACAGCAGGGTGTCGAAGGCCGCGCTCGCACTATCATGGGCCCGATGGGCGGTACCGGCACCCGGCTCAATCACGTCAGCATCCAGGCGGACGACATCGAGGCGTCCGGCCGCTTCTACGAGCAGGTGTTCGGCATGGAGCGGCTGCCGACGCCGAACTTCGGCTTCCCGGTCTACTGGCTGCGGCTCGGCAGCCTCCAGCTCCATCTCTTCCAGACGGGGACGCCGGTCGGCGGCAACCACCACATCGGGCTCGAGGTCGACGACTTCGAAGCGGTCTACCGGCGCCTTGACGAGCTCGGGCTCTTCGACGAGGACGGCTTCTTCGCGTCGATGTACGAGATGCCGGACGGCGCCGTCCAGATGTACTTCCGGGACCCCGGCGGAAACCTGATCGAGATCGACCATCCCGACGTCTCGACGCTCGATCGATCACTGTTCGGCGACCGCCTGAAGCGGCTGAGCGACGTCTTTCCGCAGGACGAGGAGAACCGGCGCGCGACGCTGTTCCTCGAGCTGCGAGCCGCCCAGCAGGCGTGACCGTCGGCGCGGTCCCGCTCCACGTCACGAACGGTGACGTGGTAGCAGGGCTGATCGAGCAGGAGGACGTGCTGCCGTGGCGCGACGTCCTGCACGAAGGGCCGGTGCCCGGAGCGCTGTCGGCGGCCGGCCTGCGCGTCGTGCGGGCGCGCTTTCTCGCCGGCTGCGGCTGGATCGACGAGGAACGGGCTCTCGCGGACATGCGCGACCGCGACGATCGGCTTCGCGACGCGACCGAGCTCGTCCTCTGGTTCGAGCGCGACCTGTACGACCAGCTGCAGCTCCTTCAGGTGCTCGACCGCGTCGGCCGGCGCGCCGCCGCGATCGTCGACCTCGGGGAGCCCTCCGGCGCCCCCGACCTCGCCGCGCGTCCCGAGCCCGTCCGCCCGCCCCAGGCGAAGCTCGCCCGCCGCGCCTGGGCAGCCTTTCGGTCGCGCGACCCCGGCGCGATCGAGAAGCTCATCGCGGCGGGCACCGGGGAGTTGCCGTACCTCGAGGCCGCTCTCCTTCGCCATCTCGAGCAGTTCCCGGCCGTCGGCGACGGGTTGGCGCGCACGGAGCGGGTGATCCTCGAGGCGGTCGCGGCGGGCGCGCGAACGCGCGGCGAGGCCTTCGCGGCACAAGGTGAGCGCGAGGAGCGACCGTTCATGGGCGACACCGCGTTCCTCCTCCACCTCGACCGGCTCCTCGACGCGCCCGTGCCCCTGCTCGAGGAACGGGACGGCCTCGCGCCGACGGCGGCGGGCGCGGACGTGCTCGCCGGCACTGCCGACGCGATTCGCCTGAACGGCATCGACCGCTGGCTCGGCGGCGTGCGGCTCGAGGGCGCGGAAGCCGCCTGGCGCTGGGACCGAGACCGCCGGCGACTCGTCCGTGCGCGGCGGCTCAGCCGAAGCCGAGCGAGATGATCCCGCGGTCGATCAGCCGCTGCGTGAAGGCTGCGGCCGGCTGCAGCTTGACGCCGTAGGCATCGCGCAGGAACCACTCGAGGTAGACGAACACGCTCGAGCGCACGGCGTTCACCTTCTCGAGCCGGCCGAGGTCGAGGAGCGCGACTCGCCCGCGGAGCGCCGCATCGTCCGCGAACGCCTCGACGAGCTCCTCGAGGTGCTCCGTGAAGTCCCCGATCAGCAGCGTGAGCACGCCCTCGTCCACGCCGAGCGAAGCTCGGGCGATCGTCCGGTGGAGCTCGAGCCTGCTCGTCTCCCGCCGCCAGCGGGTGACGAGACACGTCTCGCTCGACTCGACCACCTCGACGTCCTCGAGCTCGTCCCGGCAGTGCTCCGCGAACGCGCCGAGAACCTCACCCTGGGTCACCGTCCGCGCGGCCCACTCGATGAGGCGTACAGCCGGAGTCTCCACGCCCTCGCTGTCGCGGGGGTCGCTCACGGCTTCCTCCGGGGAAGCTCGGCCAGCGCGACGTGGCTCCCGCCGGACGCCTCGGCGAGCGCGACGCCGAAGCCGGGGCGGTCCGGGGCGGACGCGTCGAGGACGACGCACGGGATCCCGGATCGGCGGAGCATTCGAGCCTCGGCCAGCACGTCGGCCAGCGGATCGCCGCCCACGCGAAGCGGCGCGGTCGGGAGCCCGTCCGTCACGCAGACGACGAGCGGGTGCGCGTTCGGGCGCTTGCGCAGCTCCTGGCGCAGCAGGCGGCGGGCCCGGACGAGTGCGTCCGCGAGCGGGGTTCGTCCCGAGAGAGGGATCTCCGCGAGCCTGCGGCGCGCGCGGGTCAGGCTCTTCGTCAGAGGGAGCGCGACGGTCGCCTCGGGAAGGCCGCCCTTGAAGGCGACCAGCGCGACCCGGTCGCCGCGGTGTGCGGCGTCGTCGAGCAGGCGCCAGGCGATTCCCTTGACCGTCTCGACGAGGCGGTCGGCGTGCAGGGAGTAGCTGTTGTCGACGACGAGGCAGACGGCGAGCGGCGAGCGGTGCTCCCGGATCTTCCCGCGGAGGTCGTCCGGGCGCACGGCGAGGGGAAGCGCTCCGCGCGCAGCTGCGGCGCGCAGGGTCGCGTCCACGGCCACGTCGGCGCCGCGGACCCGCAAGCGATGCCTGGCGTACTTGCCCGAGCGCCGGCTGCTGCGCGAGCGCCGGCGCTGCCCGACCGCGCCGCGCTCGAGCCGGTCGCGCCGCGCCGCCCCGGCGAGGAGCCCGGCCGGGTCGCGGTCGGTCTCCTCGATTCCCGGCGCGCCGTCGATCAGCCCGGCGCCGGCCGAAGCGCCGGGCCGCCCGCCCGGCGGGTCGCTTTTCCCGCAACCTCCGCGTCCAGGACGTCCTCGAGGGCGCGCTCGAGCTCGATCCGGGTCAGATCCGGGGCGGGTGCGAAGGGATCGACCGGCAGGCGGTGGCCGAGCGCCAGCTCGCCGGCGTCGACGACGTCCACGAGCTGGACGACCTCCCGGCCCGCGAGCGCCGCGAGCGCCTTCGCGCACTGGAGCACGGTGATGTCCGCACGGTGGCTCGCCGCCCCGATGCGAAGGCCCAGGCCGGCGATGCCGGCGTAGACGTCGTCGGGCACCACCAGGCGCGCCAAGCGGGCCCGGGCATCCCGGATCCGGACGCGCAGCGCCTCCTGCTCCGGCTGCCAGCGCAGGGCGAACGCCGCCGGATCGTCGGTGAACGCCTCGCGGCGCCTGATCACCTCGGCGCGCGCCGTGACGTTCACGAGCGGCTCGACCTCCACGTCGAGGCCGATGCGATCGGCGAGCTGGGGCCGCAGCTCTCCCTCCTCCGGATTCATCGTCCCGACCAGGAGAAAGCGGGCGGGGTGGCTCACCGAGAGCCCCTCCCGCTCGACCACGTTGACGCCGAGCGCGGCCGCGTCGAGCAGGACGTCGGCCAGGTGGTCGTCCAGCAGGTTGATCTCGTCCACGTAGAGGATGCCTCGGTTCGCCTCGCCGAGCAGGCCGGGCTCGAGCGCCTTGACGCCTTCGCGCAGGGCACGGGCGACGTCGATGGTGCCTGCGATGCGATCCTCGGTGGCGTTCAGCGGCAGGTCGACGACGCGCACGGGCCGCCGAAGGCGGATGAGCTCCTCGCCGGCGGACAGACGGTCGCGGCACCGCTCGCACGGATCGTCGGGAGCGCACGAGAACGGGCAGTCCGCCACGACGTCGATCTCGGGCAGGAGCTCGGCGAGCGCCCGCACCGCGGTCGACTTGCCGGTGCCGCTCGGGCCCTGGACGAGCACGCCGCCCACCCACGGGTTTACGGCGTTGACCAGGAGCGCCCGCTCGAGGCGCTCCTGGTCGACCATGGCGGCGAAGGGGTAGAGGCTCAGGTCAGCACCAGCCGCTTGCCGAACGTCGGCTCCGCCTGCTGGATCGGCGGGAACTTCCAGGTGCCGATCAGGGGAACGGCCGTGTCGCGGTTGACGCGGACGTCGACCACGTATGGCGTGCCGGCCGCGAGCGCGGTCGCCAGCGCGTCGGCGAGGTCGCCCGGCTCCTCGACCGTGATGCCGCCGGCGCCCATCGCCTCCGCCATCTTCACGAAGTCGGGGTTCCAGAACTCGCCGGTCGAGTGCTTGACGAAGCTCGTGCCGATCTCGCGGCCGTCCATGTAGAACCGCTGCAGGTCGCGGATGACGCCGATCGTGTAGTTGTTGAGGATCACCCAGACGGCGGGGATGTCGTACTCGTTGGCCGTCGCCACGGCGCCCGGAAACATCATGAAGCTGCCGTCGCTCGTCACGCAGATCGCCGGCCGCTCCGGCCTCGCGAGCTTGAGGCCGAGCACGCCGTAGGTCCCGAAGCCCATGCCGGCGAAGCCGCCGGGCGTGAAGACGGAGCGCGGCTCGTAGACGTCCCAGTACTGCTCGACCCACGTCTGGTGGTTCCCCGTGTCCGTGATCATCAGCGTGTCCCGGGACGCTGCGCGGCGCAGCTCGCCGATCACGCGCCGCGGGTCGATCGGGACGGCGTTCGAGGCCTTCTCGGGCTCGATGAAGTTCGTCCACTCCTCCTTGTACGCTTCGACCTGGTCTTGCCAGGGCGAGCGCTCGCGCTTGCCGCCTCGCCCTTCGGCGCTCGCCAGCAGCTGCCGCAGCACCTCGCGGGCGTCGCCGACGATCCCGAGCTCGGTCGGGTAGTTGCGCCCGATCTCCTGGGGGTCGATGTCGACGTGGATCAGCTTGGTCGGCGGGATGTTGTACGTGTAGCCCGGCACCCAGGACGAGCAGTGGATGTCGGAGAAGCGACAGCCGAGCGCGAGGATGACGTCCGCGTTCCGCGTCGCCTCGGTCGCCGGGTACTCGCCCCAGCAGCCGGCGATCCCGAGATGGAGCGGATGCTCGGCCGAGAGCGCACCCTTGCCCATGAAGCTGGAGTAGACCGGGACGTTCACGTGCTCGGCGAACGCGGCGAGCTCGGTGCTCGCGTCGGAGCAGATGACGCCGCCGCCGGCGAGAATCAGCGGGCGCCGCGCCCGGAGGAGCAGGTCGAGCGCCTTCTCGACCGCCTCGGGCGAGCCCGGCGTCCGCCAGTTCAGCATCGACGAGTGCTCCTCGGGCTCGGGCACCTCGACGTCCGCCGTCCGCATCCAGAGGTCGTACGGGATGTCGAGATGAATCGGCCCCGGGCGACCCGTGCGCGCCAGCTTGAAGGCCTTCGGAAGGAACTTCGAGATGTCTTCGACGGAGTGCGCCTGGAAGCTCCGCTTGGTGATCACCTTCGCGATCGAGGGGAAGTCGGCCTGGTGATGGCGGTACTCCTCCTGGAGGGCGCCGGAGTCGTACTGGCTCGTGGCCACCTGGCCCGTGATCGCGATGAAGGCCGACGAGTCGTAGAACGCGTTCGAGATCGCCGCGGTGAGCAGCATCGGCCCGGGCCCGGTGGACGTGTAGACGGGGATCACCTGCCCGGACGCGCGGTAGTACGCGTCGGCCATGTACCCGGCGCCCGTCTCGATTCGCGGGAACACCACCTTGATCTCGTCCTGACGGTCGTGGACGCCGTCGAGCAGACCGACCGCACCGTGGCCCGCGTAGCCGAACAGGTACGGGACCTTCTCGCGGATCAGGTACTCGACGACGAGGTCGGTGCCGCGCATCTCGGGCATGGAACCTCCTTTTCCGGCCGGCCGCTCTCCCGGCCTCGACTCGGCACCATGATAGGAGTAGCCTCCCGCCCGGTGACGAGGCCGCGCGGAGAGCCGGTACGGGTGCGTGCCCGCCTCGTCGACGTCGCCGAGGCGGCGCAGACGTCGAAGCCGATCGCCTCGCGGATCCTGAACGACGATCCGACGCTCACGGTGGGCGACGACCTGCGCCGGCGCGTGACCGAGGCGGCGCGGGAGCTGGGGTACCGGCCCCACGCGGCGGCGCGAGGGCTGCGGCGCGCCCGCAGCGGAGCGCTCGGCATGCTCGTTCCGGCGCTCGGCAACCCCGTGGACGGGCCGCCGGGCGCGAGGCGCTACGGCGCTGGCCGGACGCGACCGCGCTCTTCACCGACACGGTCAGCCAGGGGCTCGGCGTCCTCAACCTGACGTGGGAGCTCGGCCTCGCCGTGCCGGGCGACCTGTCCGTCGTCTCGCACGCGGACACGCCGCTCGCCGACTACTCGGTGCCGCCGCTGACCGCGGTCCACATGCCGCTCGCCGAGCTCGGCGCGGCGGGCGTCGACGCGCTCGTCGACCGGATCGGCTCCGGCTCCGGAAGCGATCTCGAGATCGACGCGGAGCCGCGCCTCGTCGTCCGCGCGCCGACGGGCCCGCCCCGCGGGCATCGTCCAAAGAACCGATTGAAAGGGCAAGGAGCGACGTGATACGTTCGGCGCCGCATGCAGGGTAACCGGTTCCCGGGAGTGCTCCCGTGAGCGAGGCCTCGGTCCCGGCGCCGCCGCGCAACCGCTCTGCCGGGTTGAGAGCTGCCCGCGCACAGGCCGCCAAGCAGGCCGGCAAGGTCATCCTGTTCGTGGTCGTCGGGCTGGTGCTCGGCTGGGTCGGCTACCAGGCCGCGAAGAACGTGCCCATCTTCTGGACGGTGAGCCTGAACGGCATCACGCTGGGGGCGCTCTACTTCATCGTCGCCAGCGGCTTCACGCTCATCTTCGGCGTCATGCGCGTGGTGAACATGGCCCACGGCGTCCTCTATCTCCTCGGCGGCTGGGTCGGCTTCCACGTCCTCCAGTCGACCGGGGAGTGGGGGCTCGGGCTGCTCGCGGCGACGGCCATCGCCGCTGCGGTCGGGCTCGTCATGCAGCAGCTCTTCCTGCGCTGGAACCAGGGCCAGGACATCCGCCAGGCCATGATCACGATTGCGATCTCCGTGATCATGGCCGACCAGATCCTGTCGTGGTTCGGGGGGAACGCGCGCAGCGTCGCCTGGCCGGACCTCCTCGATCAGTCCTCGCCGCTCTACTTCTTCGACCTGAGCTATCCGTTCGTCCGCTTCTTCATCCTCTTCTGCGCGATCGCGATCGGCGTCGCCATCTGGCTCTGGCTCCACAAGACGCGCACCGGGATGGTCGTGCGTGCCGGCGTCGACGACCGCCAGATGGTCTCGGCGCTCGGCGTGAACGTCCAGCTCATCTTCGCCCTCGTCTTCACCGTCGGCTCCGGGCTCGCCGGCTTCAGCGGCATGCTCGGCGGCTCGCTCATCTCGCTCGGCCCGGGCGAGGACGTCAACTTCCTGATCAACTCGCTGATCGTCGTGATCATCGGCGGGATGGGATCGCTCGGCGGCGCAGCGATCGGCGCGCTCCTGCTCGGGCTGATCGACGCCTGGGCCGACGTCTACCTGGTCTTCGGCGACACGAACTACACGAACTACTCGGTCGTCCTGACCTTCTTCCTGCTGGTCGTCGTGCTGGCGGTGCGGCCGCTCGGCCTCTTCGGGAGGCCGGCGTGATCGGCAGGCTGAGGCTCTCGCCCATCCAGCTCGCGCTCGTCGCGATCGGGATCGCCGTGCTCGCGCTGGCGCCGCTCTTCGTCGGCGACAGCGACCTCTCTCGAATCCTCACGCGCGCACTCTTTCTCGGGGTGATCGCCGTCAGCCTGACGTTCCTCTCGGGCTACGGCGGCATGCTCTCGCTCGGCCAAGCGGCCATCTTCGGCATCGCGGGCTTCACGATGGCGAACCTCGTCGAATCTGACGGAGGGCGTGACCTGACCTGGAACCCCTGGGTGGGGATGATCGTCGGACTGGCCGTGGCGACCCTCGTCGCCTTCGTCATCGGCCTCGTCTCGAGCCGGAGCGAGGGCATCTACTTCCTGATGATCACCCTCGCGTTCGGGATCCTCGCCTTCTACTTCTTCGGCCAGGTCAACGACCTCTCGGGGTTCGGCGGTCTCAACAACGTCGATCTCCCCGGCTATCTCGGGAACCCGCGGCAGGAGCCGATCGCCCTCTACTACACGACGCTCGTCGTCGCGGTCGTCGTGTACGTCGTACTGCGCTACGTGGTGCGGACGCCGTTCGGGCTCGGTCTCCAGGGAGTCAGGGACGATCCCACGAGGATGCGGGCGCTCGGGTACAACGTGCCGCTTCACCGCGCCGTGGCCTTCGCCTTCGCCGGCTTCATCGCCGCGGTGGGCGGAATTCTCTTCGTGTGGTGGAATCAGCAGATCTCGCCGGGCTCGATGGGCCTCGCCGCGGCGATCAACATCCTCATCATCGCGATCATCGGGGGCATCTTCCACCTGGAGGGCGCCTGGGTCGGCGCCTTCGTCTTCGTCCTGATCGACAACTACTCGCGCTCCGACAACGTCATCTTCGGCGACTTCCTCCACGCCGCCCCGGATCGGTTCAACACCGTGATCGGCGGGCTGTTCCTGCTCATCGTCCTCCTCTCGCCGGGGGGCATCATCGGCATCGGTACGTCCCTGTGGCGCCGTCGCGGCGGCCGCACGACCCGAGGCTCACCAGAGGAGCCGCTCATCGAGCAGGCGGGCACACCGGGTGCCACCTAACCGCGACGAGCCCACCTCCGTCCTATTGGCTAGTCGGGCCCGCGCAGGGTCCAGAGCACGAGAAAAGGGGGAATGAATGGCGAAGCACACGACAGGCAGGCGAGGGGCGTTGCTCCTCGTCGCCGTTCTGGCGCTCGCCCTCGCCGGAATCGCAGCCGGCTGCGGTGGCGGCGGCGACGAGGGAGGCGAGACCACGGCGGCGACCACGGCGCCTGCCGATACCGGCGCTCCGGCCGACACGGGCGGGGCCGCCGAGACCAGCGAGGGAACGGGTGAGCCGATCAAGATCGGCATCATCTCGACCTGCGAGGGGCCGTTTGCCGGCGTCTACCAGGCGACGGTTGCGGGTGCTCTCGCGCCGTACATCCAGCACGGGGCAACTCCGGTCGGACCGGACCCGAGCGACGGCGTCACCTGGGAGGTCGGCGGTCATCCTGTCGAGGTCATCCAGGGCTGCTCCGACGCGACGCCCGACCGTGCGCTGTCGGAGGCCCGGCGCCTGGTCGAGGAGGAGGGCGTCCACATCCTCCACGCGCCGCTCTCGGGCTCCGAGGGCATCGCGATCGCGAACTACTGCCTCGAGCAGCCGGACGTGACGTTCCTGAACGGCACCTCCGGCGCGCAGGACACGACGCTCAAGATCCAGTGCCCGAACTTCTACCGCTTCCATACGGACGGTGCGCAGTGGATGGCCGGGCTCGGTGACTATGCCTACAACACGCTCGGCTGGCGGCGGGTCGTCACGCTTGGGGACGACTACGACTTCCCGTACACGCAGACGGCCGGCTTCGTGGCCGAGTTCTGCGCGCTCGGGGGCGAGGTCGTCGAGCGGATCTGGCCGCCGCTCGGCGAGGAGGACTACACCTCGTACATCGCCCAGATCCCCAACGACATCGACGGGATCTACCTGTCGGTCGGCGGCTCCGGCACGATCGCGTTCGTGAAGCAGTACGAGCAGCTGAAGGGCCCGCTCGGCGACAAGATCATCGGCGGCTCGATCGCGATCGATCCGAGCGTGCTCGCCGATCCGGACATCGGTCCTCGGATGGAGGGTGTGGTCTCGGGCTCCTCGACGAACGAGGACTCGACGACACCCGAGTACACGCAGTACGTCGAGACGCTCTCGACGGCCTGGCCCGACTCGCAGGACGAGTTGATCGTCCCGGTCGGCAAGGGCCTGTTCGGCGCGAACTGGGCGAACGGCGCCGAGGCGATCGCGTCGGCTCTCGAGCAGGTGAACGGTGACCTCTCCGACGGCGGCGCCGCCTTCCGCGAAGCGCTGACCGCGTTCGGGGAGGCCGGCTACGAGTCGGTCGAAGGGCCGATCACGATCGACGAGAACCGCAACGCAATCGGCAACAACTACATCATCCAGGCGACCGCGCAGGACGACGGCACCCTGGTCAACAAGACGCTGACGACCCTCCCGGACGTCGACCAGACGTTCAGCGGCAACTTCAGCGCCGACACGCCGACTCCTGACCGCGAGAACCCCGTCTGCGACCCGTCGCAGCTGCAGGTTCCGTCGTGGGTGGGAGCCGAGTAAGCGACACGTAGGCCGTATGTCGGTCACAGCACCGGCAACCGCGAGCGCCGAGCCGATCCTCCGCCTTCGGGGGGTCGGCCGGCGCTTCGGCGGCCTGCACGCGGTACGCGAGGTCGATCTCGACGTCAGGCCCGGCGAGCGGCGCGCGATCCTCGGCCCGAACGGGGCGGGGAAGACCACGCTCTTCAACGTGATCGCCGGCGAGTTCCCGCCGACGGACGGGTCGATCGAGCTCTTCGGGCAGGACGTCACGCATTTCCCGGCCCGGACGCGGGTCGGCCTCGGCCTGACGAGGACGTACCAGACCTCGCGGCTCTTCCTCGGCCTGTCGGTCGAGGACAACCTCTACCTGGCGGTCGTCGGCGTCGAGGGCGGGCGGATGCGCCCGGTACTCCGGCACGGACGTGACGGTGAGCTCCGCGCCCGGGCGCGGGCCACTGCCGAGCGGGTCGGTCTCGCGGATCAGCTCGAGACGCACGTCCGCAACCTCTCGCACGGCGAGCAGCGCCAGCTCGAGGTCGGGATGGCGCTCGCCGGGGAGCCGAGGATCATGATGCTCGACGAGCCCGCCGCCGGCCTCTCGAGAGCCGAGCGCGTGAAGCTCAGCGAGCTGCTCCAGCAGCTCGATCGCTCGATCACCCTGCTCCTGATCGAGCACGACATGGACGTCGCCCTGACTGTTGCCGAGTACGTGACGATGATGCACGACGGCCGCGTCATCGTCGAGGGCACGCCGGTCGAGATCCGCGCCAACGAGCTCGTGCACGACCTCTACCTCGGGAAGGGCCACTATGAAGAATGAGCCCGTGCTGGCCGTGAAGGGGCTCGACGCCTTCTACGGCCGCTCGCACATCCTCCAGGGTGTCGAGTTCGAGATGGGGAACGAGCCGATCGCGATCATCGGCCGCAACGGCATGGGCAAGACCACCCTCTGCAAGGTGCTGATGGGCATGTCGCCTCCGAGCGCCAGCGGCTCGGCGCGCTTCGAGGGGGAGGAGCTGATCGGCCGGCCGTCATATCGAATCGCGGATGCCGGCCTCGGCTACGTGCCGCAGGGCAGGCGTCTCTTCCCGTCCCTGTCGGTCGACGAGCATCTGCGGATGATCAAGTCGAACGGGGGCGGACGCTGGACGATCGAGCGGATCTACGAGCTGTTCCCCCGACTCGCCGAGCGGAAGCGAAACGGCGGCATGCAGCTCTCGGGCGGGGAGCAGCAGATGCTCGCGATCGGACGGGCACTCCTCACGAATCCGAAGCTCCTCGTCATGGACGAGCCCTCCGAGGGCCTCGCTCCGACGATCGTCGAAGGCCTCGTCGAGACGCTCAGGACGCTCGTCGAGGAGGGGATGAACCTGCTCCTCATCGAGCAGAACCTCGGCGTGGCGACGGCCGTCGCCGAGCGCCAGCTCGTCATGGTGGCGGGGCGGATCTTCACCGAGACGACCGCGACCGAGCTGAACACCGATCCCGATCTCCAGCAGCGCTTCCTCGGCGTCACGCGCGTCGAGCACACGGACGAGTAGATTCCGCCGCATGGCGACCGTCGTCCTCGTCGGCACGCTCGACACGAAGGGCCACGAGTACGCATACCTTCGCGACCGGGTCCGCGAGCACGGCGTGGACGTCGTGCTGGTCGACGCGGGCATCCTGGGCGAGCCGCAGGTCGAGGCCGACGTCTCGCGGGACGAGGTCGCGGCGGCCGCCGGCGTGGACGTGACGTCGCTCGCCGCGGACGGCGACCGCGGCGCCGCCGTCGAGGCGATGGCCCGCGGCGCAACGGCGGTCGCGCTCCGCCTCCGCTCGGAAGGCCGCCTCGACGGGATCGCCGGGCTCGGCGGCTCGGGCGGGTCGGCGCTCGTCACGCAGGCGATGCGCGCCCTGCCGGTCGGCGTACCCAAGCTCATGGTCTCGACCGTCGCCTCGGGCGACACCCGGCCCTACGTCGGCGCGGTCGACGTGACGATGATGTACTCGGTCGTCGACATCGCCGGCATCAACCAGATCTCCGAGCGGATCCTGGCGAACGCCGCCGGCGCGGTCGCCGGCATGGCGAAGGCCGTCGTGCCGGCTTCGGCGCACGCGAAGCCGCTGGTCGGCGCGACGATGTTCGGCGTGACCACGCCGTGCGTCACGGCGGCGCGCGAGCGGCTCGAGGAGCTCGGCTACGAGGTGCTCGTCTTCCACGCGACGGGCACCGGCGGGCAGTCGCTCGAAGCGCTCATCGAGGCCGGATTCGTCGCCGCTTCGCTCGACATCACGACGACCGAGCTCGCGGACGAGCTCGTCGGCGGCGTGTTCTCGGCCGGGCCCGACCGCCTCGAGGCGGCCGGCGAGCGCGGAGTCCCGCAGGTCGTCTCGCTCGGCGCGCTCGACATGGTCAACTTCGGCCCCCGCGAGAGCGTGCCGGAGCGGTTCGCCGGGCGGAACCTCTACGTCCACAATCCGACGGTCACCCTCATGCGGACGACACCGGAGGAGTGCGCCGAGCTCGGGCGCCGGATGGCGGAGAAGCTCGGCCGGGCGACGGGCCCGACCGCCTTGTTCGTGCCGCTCAGAGGCGTGTCGATGATCGCGGTCGAGGGCCAGGTGTTCCACGATCCGGCGGCGGATGACGCCCTCATCGGCGCGCTCCGCGAGCATCTCTCGCCGAGCGTGGAGCTGCACGAGCTCGACCTGGACGTCAACGACCCGGAGTTCGCCCTCGCGATGGCAAACCGCCTCGACCAGATGGTTCGAGAGCGGGTGCCGCGGTGAAGCGGGCGGACGCGCTCGAGCGCCTGCGCGCCCAGGTGGCGCAGGGACGCCCGATCGTCGGCGCCGGCGCCGGAACCGGCCTCTCCGCGAAGTGCGCCGAGGAGGGCGGCGGCGACCTGATCATCATCTACAACTCGGGGCGCTACCGGATGGCCGGCCGCGGCTCGCTGGCCGGGATGATGCCCTACGGCGACGCGAACGCGATCGTCGTCGAGATGGCGGCCGAGGTGCTGCCGATCGTGCGCGAGACGCCCGTCCTCGCAGGCGTCTGCGGCACCGACCCGTTCCGGCTCATGCCCGTGTTCCTGCGGCAGCTCCGGGACCTGGGGTTCACGGGCGTCCAGAACTTCCCGACGGTCGGGCTGATCGACGGCCAGTTCCGCCAGAACCTGGAGGAGACCGGCATGGGCTACGGGCTCGAGGTCGAGATGATCCGAGCCGCACACGAGCTCGACCTGCTCACCTGCCCGTACGTCTTCACGGCGGACGAGGCCGCAGCGATGGCCGAGGCGGGCGCAGACGTGCTCGTGCCGCACATGGGGCTGACGACCAAGGGCTCGATCGGCGCCCACACCGCGAAGACGCTCGAGGAGAGCGTCGAGCTCGTCCAGGAGATGCACGACGCGGCGACGGCGGTCAACCCGGACATCCTCGTCCTCTGCCACGGCGGGCCGATCGCCGAGCCCGAGGACGCGGCGTTCGTGCTCGGGCGAACGCAGGGCGTGGTCGGCTTCTTCGGCGCGTCGAGCATGGAGCGCCTGCCGACCGAGGTGGCGATGACGGAGAACATGAGGCGATTCAAGGCAATCCCGGTAAGCGACGGAAAGGGCTGACGATGAGCAGGTTCGTGCTGAAGGGCGATCTCGATCACGAGGAGTTCGACTGGGGCGCGGTCGACTGGCGGTGCGTGCCGGGCCTGACCGGAGCGAAGGCGATCGCCGTGCTCGACGTGAAGCTCTCGCCCGGTGGCGGCCACACGTTCCACAAGCACGTCGACCAGGAGGAGATGATCATCGTCAAGGCAGGGCAGGTCGAGCAGTGGATCGAGCGCGAGAAGCAGGCGCTCGGCCCCGGCGACTCGGTCTACATCGACGCCGATGTCGTGCACGCGTCGTTCAACGACGGTTCGGAGGACGCACATCTCCAGGTGATCCTGGGCCCGAGCGTCGGCGAGGGCGGCTACGAGCTGGTCGATGTCGCCGGCGATGAGCCCTGGGCCTCGCTGCGCTAGCGGGCGATGCAGGCGGTCGTTCTCCGTGAGCCGGGACCGGCGTCGGCGCTCTCGGTCGGCGAGCATCCCGATCCCGAGCCGAAGCCGGGTGAGGTCCTCGTGGAGCTCAGGGCGGCCGCGCTCAACCGCCGCGACACGCTGGTCCGCTCGGGGTTCTATCCGTTCACGCTGCCGCTGATCCCTGGCTCGGACGGCTCCGGGATCAGGCGGGACACCGGCGACGAGGTCGTGATCCTGCCGTCGCTCGGCTGGGGCGACCGCGAGGAAGCGCCTGCATCCGCCTTTCGCATCCTCGGCGGCCCGGACGACGGCACGTACGCCGAGCTCGTCTCGGTGCCGGCCGAGAACCTCTGCCCGAAGCCGTCGCGGCTCTCGTTCGCCGAGGCGGCCGCGTTCCCGCTCGCCGGCCTGACGGCCTACCGTGCGCTCTTCTGCCGCGCCCGGCTGCAGCCCGGCGAGACCGTGCTCGTGCTCGGTGCGGGGAGCGGCGTCTCGACACTCGCTGTCTCGCTCGCCTACCGGGCGGGCGCGCGTGTGCTCGTCACATCTTCGAGCGCCGAGAAGATCGAGCGTGCCCGTGAGCTCGGGGCCGAGGCGGGATTCGACTACACGGCCGGCGACTGGGCGGCTGCCGTCCAGGAACACACGGGCGGTGGGGTGGACGTCGTCCTCGACTCGGTCGGCGCGACCTGGCCCGATTCGGTCCGCTGTCTCAGGCCCGGGGGCCGGCTCGTCGTCTTCGGGGCAACCGGCGGTGCGCGGGCGGAGCTCGAGGTGCGGCCGGTCTACTTCGGCCAGGTCTCGATCCTCGGGACGACGATGGGCAGCCCGCGCGACTTCGCGAGCCTGCTCCGCGCGATCGACGTGCCCGGCTGGAGACCCGTGATCGACAGCGTCCGTCCGCTGGGCGAGGCCGCCGCCGCCCACGAGCGCCTGGAGGCGGGCGAGCACTTCGGCAAGCTCGTGCTGGAGATCTCCTCGGGGTAGCGGGTCGAGCGTGCGCCGAGCCCTCGGATGGCTGTCCGCAGCCGGAGTCGCAGGCCTCGCGCTCGCCGCGGCCGTGCATGCGTTCCTCGGCGCGGAGTCGGCGCCGAGCTCCGGCTCGAGCTCCGATCTTCGCCAACCCGCGCGCATCGGTGGGCCGGACGTCCCGCCGGCGGGCGCTCTCAGCGGCACGATCCTGCTCGCGGGCGCGGACGGCTGCCTCCTCGCCTCGCTCGACCTCGCGACGCTGACTCTCACGGGCGATTCGGTCGAGCCCTCGGTCGAGACCCGTGCGGGTTGCCCGGGGGCGCGCACCGCGGAGGGCGACGTCCTCACGATCGACGACGGCCCGGAGCGGGTCGCCGTTCTCCGAAACGGTGACGTGCTGCTCGACGAGCCGCTGCTCAGGTCGGGCTTTGCCGAGACGTTCGACGGGCAGGTGCAGCCGCTCGGCCTCGACCAGCGCGCCGACGGCCTGCTCGCCGTCGCCGTCGCCGCGGCTCCGCTCGACGAGGCGACCCTCGAGCCTCGCCCGGACGAGCCCGTCCAGCCGGGACCGTTCGGCGCTCTCGCGCGCGGCTCGGCGGGAACGCTGCCGCTCGTCCGGCTCCAGCTCTGGCGAGGAACGTCGCTCGACCGCGTGATCGCGCTTCCGGCGGTGGGGTACGACGACGGTCAGGCTCGCTTCGGGGACACCGTGAGCTTCAGCCCGGACGGGAAGGAGGTCGCCGTCGCCGCCTCGCAGCCGGGAACCCAGCTCGCCGTCGTCGACCTGCGCTCCGGGCGCGCGGTGCTGCCGAGGACGAGGCAGCTCGGCTTCACCTGGTCGCCGGACGGCGCCTGGCTGGCGCTCGCCGGGAGAGAGGAGATCGAGCTCTACGGCAGCGTCCGTGACGAGCCGGTCTTCCGCATTCCGGTCAGCGCGTTCGGGCTGGCGTGGCGCTGAGCGCGGGCTGGTAGCGTCCGGCCGGCCATGGACGACCTGACGGCTCTCGGCGCCTGCGAGCTCGCTCAGCTCATCCGCGCCGGCGATGTCTCGCCGGTGGAGGCGCTTCGCGCCTACCGGGCGCAGGCCGAGGCCCTGAACCCCGACCTGAACGCGATCGTGACGCCGATCGAGAGCGCGGAGGCGCTGGCGAGCGAGGCGGAGCGTGCCGTTCGCCGGGGCGACCGACTCGGCGCGCTCCACGGCGTGCCCTTCACGGTCAAGGACTCCTTCGACACGGCGGGCATCCGGACGACCCGGGGCTCCCGGCTCTTCGTCGACCACGTTCCGAACGAGGACGCGGTCGCCTACGCGAGGCTCCTCGACGCGGGTGGGATCCCGCTCGGAAAGACGAACGTGCCCGAGTTCGTGCTCTGGTGGGAGACGGACAACCTGGTCTTCGGGCTGACGCGGAACCCGTGGCACCCCGAGCGCACGGCCGGCGGCTCGAGCGGCGGCGAGGCGTCGGCGATCGCGGCCGGGCTGTCGTCGTTCGGGATCGGGAGCGACCTCGGCGGGTCGATCCGCCTGCCGGCGCACTACTGCGGCGTCGTCGGGCTGAAGCCGACGCACGGGCTCGTGCCGCTGACCGGCCACTGGCCCCCCGCGATCCTCCGCTTCATGCACGCCGGCCCGCTCGCGCGCTCGACGGCGGATGCCGCGCTCGTGCTCTCCGTGATCGCCGGTCCCGACGGCCGCGACTGGCACTGCGTGCCCGCGCCACGTCCCGCGGCGACCGTGACGCCCGCCTCGCCCGCCGGGTGGCGGGTCGGAGTCGTCGAGGACGGGTTCGGGCCCGTCGACGACGACGTGCTCGCGGCGGTCGCGGCCGCGGCAGAGGCGCTCGCAGGCCTCGGCGCGGCCGTCTCGCCGCTGTCCATCCCCGAGCTCGGCGCAACCGACTGGAACCTGCTGACGATCCTCCTCTTCGGGGCCGAGGGAAGCGTGTTCTTCGACGACGTGATCGGTAGCCGGGCCGCCGAGCTCTACCCGGTGCTCCGGAGTCGACTCGCCGAGCGCGTCCCGCCCCCGCTCGACGAGTATCTGGCGGCCGAGGCCGCGGTCGAGTCGCTCCGGCGGGCGGTCACGGAGGCGTTTCGGACGGTCGATCTGCTGCTCTGCCCGACGGGGCCGACGGCTGCGTACCCCCACCGCGCCGCCGAGGTGGTCATTCGGGGTGAGCCCCGAGTGGCTCGCGCGACGATGCGCGCGACCATCCCCTTCGATCTGACCGGCTCACCTGCTCTCTCCCTCCCGTTCGGCGCGAGCGCGGAGGGGCTTCCGATCGGCGTCCAGCTCGTCGGCAGGCGGTTCGAGGACGAGCTCGTGCTCGCGGCCGGAGCCGCTCTCGAGGGCGTCCGCGGGCCGCTGGCGCGGCCGCCGCTCTAAGGCCGCTCGAAGACGGCGGCCATGCCTTGCCCGCCGCCGATGCACATCGTCACGATGCCGCGCTTCAGGTCGAGGCGCTCGAGCGCGTGCATGAGCTTGACCGTGAGGATCGCGCCGGTCGCCCCGATCGGATGGCCGAGCGCGATCGCGCCGCCGGAGACGTTGACCCGCTCCGGGTCGAGGCCGACGTCGCGGATCACGGCTGCCGCCTGGGCGGCGAACGCCTCGTTCAGCTCCACGAGGTCGACGTCCTCGAGGGTGAGGCCGGCCCGCTCGAGCGCCTTCGGGATCGCGAGGGCGGGGGCGTAGCCCATGACCTCGGGCTCGATCCCGCTCACGGCGAAGGCGCGTAGCCGGAGCCGTGGCGCGAGCCCGCGGCGGTCGGCCTCGCTCTCGCGCATCAGGACGAGAGCGGCGGCCCCGTCGTTGATGCCGGCGGAGTTCCCGGCCGTCACCGATCCGTCCTTGGCGAAGACCGGCCGCAGCTTTCCCAGGCCCTCGACGGTGGTGTCGGGCCGGGGATGCTCGTCGCGGACGAACGGCTCGTCGGAGCGCGGGACCGGGATCGGCACGATCTCCGCCTCGAAGTGACCTTCGGCGATCGCCGCCGCGGCCCGCTGCTGGCTGCGGGCTGCGAGCTCGTCCTGCTCCTCGCGCGAGATGCCGTAGCGCTCGGCGACGTGCTCGGCGGTCTGGCCCATCGGATAGCCCTCGAAGGGGTCGGTGACGAGGGAGAGCGTCCCGTCCACCAGCCGCCGCTCGCCGAGGCGCCACCCGTCGCGCGCGCCGTACTCGAGGAAAGGCTGGCGGCTCATCGACTCGTCCCCGCCGGCGACGACGACGTCAGCCTGGCCGGTCAGGAGCTCCTGCGCGCCGCTGACGATCGCCTGAAGCCCCGACGAGCAGAGGCGGTTGACGTTCATCGCGGTCGCCCCGGCCGGGATCCCGGCGGCGATCGCGCACCGGCGTGCGTTGTAGGCGTCGGGGCCGACCTGGCCGACCTGGCCCATGACGACCTCGTCCACGTCCTCCGCCGCGACGTTCGCGCGCGTGAGCGCCTCGCGGATGCACGCCGCCCCGAGCTCGAACGCGTCGACGTCCCTCAGCTCGCCGCCGAACCGGCCGATCGCGGTGCGGACGCCGCCGACGAGGACGACCGGATCGCCGTTCCCCGACATGGGTTCGATGCTACACCGCAGGCTCGGCCGGAAGCCGCACGTCGAGGACGCGAGCCACGTCGGTGAGCGAGACGAGCCCGACGAGCCTACCGTCGGAGACGACGAGCGCCGGGCCGTCGCCGTCGTCGGCGATCTCGGCGGCCGCGTCCACGGCGTAGCCGTCCTCACGGAGCACGATCGTCCGGTCGAGGGGCACCATCAGCTCGCCGACGCGCACCGTGTCCCACGACTCGCGCGGGGTCTTCTCGACCCGGTCCCGGGGGAGCAGCCCGACGGCCAGGCCCTCCCGGACGACGGGGTACGCACTGTGGTAGCCGAACGCGATCACCTCGTTCGCGAGCTCGCGGAGCGTCATGTCCGCACGCGCGGTGAGGGGCTCCCGCGTCATCACGTCGCGGACGCGCAGCTCACCGAACACGTCACGGACGGTCAGGTAGCGCAGCTCGGCCGACGCGGCGGTGACGAGGAACCAGCCGATGAGCGCGAACCAGGCGCCTCCGTACTCCTCGCGGAAGATGAGCATGAAGATGCCCGCGCCGACCATGAGGACGCCGATGACCCGCCCGATGTTCGCGGCGACCGTCGTCGCCCAGCGGAAGCTCCCCTTCGCCTTCCAGAGCCCGGAGCGCAGCACGCGGCCGCCGTCGAGCGGCAGGGCCGGGAGCAGGTTGAACACGAGCAGGAGGAGGTTGATGTAGCCGAGCCAGGCAACGACGCCGTCGACGACGTCCGGCAGGTCGAACGCCCACGCGACGAGCGCGCAGGCGAGGCCGATCGCCAGGGAGACGAGCGGGCCGGCGATCGCGATCCGGAACTCGGCGCCGGCCGAGCGGAACATCCCCTTGAACTTGGCCACTCCCCCGAACAGCCACAGCGTGATCCCGTCGATCTCCATGCCCTCGTGCTGGGCCTGGAAGGCGTGGCCGAGCTCGTGGGCGAGCAGCGAGAGGAAGAAGAGCCCGGCGGCGACGAGGGCCATGGCGAGGTAGGTGCCGTCCGAGAGCCCCTCGTTCCGGCTCGGGAAGACGGCGGTCGCGAGCGTCCACACGATCAGGCCGAAGATGACGAGCCAGCTCCAGTTGATCCCGATCCGGATCCCTCGAATCGTCAACAGGTTGATCGAGGAGCTCATTCCGAGAGCGTAGCCGCCGCCGTCCGGTCAGCCCGCGACGATTCGGTCGTGGCCGGTTACCTGATCGACGAGGGCGGCGTGCGCGACGTCGAGCCCGGTGCGGAGCTCTTCGAGGAGCTTGCCGGGCGGCGCCGGTCGTTCTTCTGGCTCGACCTCCACGGGCCGACGAAGGAGCAGGTCCACCTCCTCGGCGAGGCGTTCGGCTTCCACCCGCTCTCGATCGAGGACGCGATCGCGTTCGGCCAGCGTCCCAAGCTCGAGGTGTACGACGACTACGTCTTTCTCGTCGTGTTCGGCGCCGTGCACGACGAGGACAGCCTCGTCGAGGTGCACTGCTTCTACAGCGAGGACTTCCTCGTCACCGTGCGCCGCGACTCGTGCCCTGCTTTCGCCGCCGCCCGTGAGCGGGCGATACGCCGCCCGGACACGGGGAACGATCCCGCGCGGGCGCTGTACCGGGTGATCGACGGCCTCGTCGACAGCTTCTTTCCCGTGCTCAGCGACCTCGACGACTTCGTCGACGCGGTCGAGCGGGACGTGCTCGAGCGCCCGAGCGAGGAGCAGGTGCGCCGGATCTTCCACGCCAAGCGCCGCCTGGGCGCGCTGCGGCGGGTGATCGTTCCCGAGCGGGACGTCATCGCGAGCGTCGCCAACGGCGTCACCGGGCTGCCGGGCGTCGAGAGCGAGCACGAGCGGCTGTTCCGCGACGTCTACGACCACCTGATCCGCCTCGTGGACGCGCTCGACGGCTACCGCGACCTCCTCACCGGCCTCATGGACGTGTACGTCTCGAGCGTCTCGAACCGCCTCAACGGCGTGATGAAGCAGCTGACCCTGATCGCCACCGTCTTCCTGCCGCTCACCTTCATCACGGGCTTCTTCGGCCAGAACTTCGGCTGGCTCGTCCAAAACGTCGCCGGCCTGCCGTCGTTCCTCTGGCTCGGCATCGGCACCCAGCTCGTCACCTTCGCGATCCTCTTCTTCTACTTCCGCCGGCAGGGCTGGTTCGGACGCGATTCCGGCGATCCCATTCGCCCGAGGCGCCGGAGCCTGAGGCGGCCGGCCACGCCGGAGCGGTAGCGTCAGGTCGTCAGGAGCACGCCGAGGATCGGCAGCGCGAGCGTCGCCGCGAAGCTGATCCAGCCCACGATCTGCATCGGGCGCAGCAGCGTGCGCGGGCGCCCCTCGCGGATCTGGCGGTTCAGGCGCGGGCCGAGCACGAAGTCGTGGAGGGCCGCGGACGTGACGAGCACGAGGTAGAGCAGGGCCTTCGCGACGATGATGTGGCCGCTCTCGGTGTCGAACAGGACGTCGGGATCGTCCGCGCCCCAGTAGCCGAACGCGAGCCAGATCCCGGTTGCGCCGAGCACTGCGAGAGCGCTCCAGCCGATCGGCTTCCAGCGACGACCGAGCGCCCGAACGCTGTCGGCCCGCTGCTCCGCCGGGAGCCGCCGCAGCACCGGTACCGTCGCGAAGACGAGCGCGACGGTACCGCCCACCCAGACCGCAGCCGCGAGCAGGTGGACGACGACGAGCCAGGTGAGCACGCGGGCGTGGAGCCTCGGCTCAGGAGCCCTTGCGGGCCTTCACGATCTCGACGGCCTTCGCCGCCGCGTCGCTCGCCTTCTTCGCCGCGACAGGGCCGTACACGCGCGTCGTGTCCGCGACCTTCTTCGCGACCACGGGACCGTGCGTCTTGACGGTCGTCTTCGCCCCTTCGACGATCCTGCTGCGGTGCTCGGGAGGGAGGCGGTCCCACCCCTCCTTGGCCATCTTCGCTCCGAGCAGGATCAGCTTGATCCGTCCCACGTCAACGCTCCTTCATCTCTGCGAGCTGGGCGAATGCCTGCTCGAACGCCTCATGAGGATACGCGCCGACGAGGAGCAGGCGCCCGTCGAGCACGAAGGCGGGGATCGCGTTGATGCCGACCATGTTCGCCTCGCGGGTTGCCTGGGCGATGCGCGCCCGGTAGCGGCCGTCCGCGAGGGTGTCTGCGGCTTCGCTCCGGTCGAGGCCCGCCTCGGCCACGAGATCGAGCAGCGTCTCGGGATCGCCGATGTTCCTCGCCTCCGACCAGTACGCGTCCATGAGCCGGGTGTGAACCGCCTCGTGGCGGCCCGCGTCGCGTGCGAGCTCCGTCACCTCGAGCGCCGCCCGGGAGTTCGGCACGACGTCGGGCGGCGGGTTGTACGTGTAGCCGCAGGCCTCGATCATCGTCCGGACGTTCGCGTGATGCGACTCGCCGTACCGGGCGTTCAGCTCGGCGCGGGTGATCCCTTCCGCCGGGTACTCCGGATGCAGGTCGAACGGAAGCCACTCGATCTCGGCGCCGAACCGGCGCTCGAGCCACGTCGCCCGCTCGTGGCCGACGTAGCAGAAGGGTCATATGTAGTCACTCCAGATCGTGACCACGTGGGCGGCCTCGGGCACCACGCCAGAACCCTAGCGGCGGCTCTGCGCCGACCTGCCGGGCCGCGGTGCGATCCTGAAGACGTGCGCCAGGCCGTCGTCGTGCTCCTGATCGTCGCGCTGGCAGCGTGTGGAGGCGGGGCCGGTGACACGGCGACCGTCCGCGCTCCCGACGGCACCACCGCCTTCGAGGTCGAGGTGGCGGACACCGACGGCGAGCGGGCCGCGGGCCTCGCCGGGCGCTCGTCGCTCGCCCCGCGGGCGGGGATGCTCTTCGTCTTCTCGGAGCCCGTCCAGAGCCGGTTCACGATGAGAGACACGCTCGTCCCGCTCTCGATCGCGTTCCTCGACGGCGGCGGGCGGGTCCTGCGGATCCTCGACATGGAGCCGTGCCGGGCCGAGCCCTGCCCGAGCTACGACCCCGAGCTGACGTACGAAAGCGCGCTCGAGGTCAACCAGGGCGCGTTCGCGCGCGCCGGAATCGGCGAGGGCGATCTCGTCGAGATCGAGCGTTGAGCGCTACGGCGCGAGGGAGAGCACGCAGATCGACGGATAGCCGCGCGTGACGTAGGTCCCGGCGCGCGGCCGGAAGCCGCTCGCGCGCAGCGCTTCCTCCGGGTCGAGGGGCCGTAGGCCGGCGAACGCCCCGGGCGCGAACGCCGCCAGCGTCTCGACGATCACCGGGTACGCGGCGCCGAGCCTCGAGCGAGGCGGTGCCGGCGTGACCGTCACGAGCCGCCCGCCCGGCCGCAGCACGCGCCGGAGCTCCGCGAGGACGGCGGCCCGTCCTGCCGGCGCGAGCAGATGGAGGAGGTACGCGCACGCGGCCGCGTCGACACTCGCGTCCTCGAGGCGAAGCGCGCCCGCCTCACCCGGAAGGAGCTGCCATCCGCGCGGGAGAGCCGGTGCACGAGCGAGCATCCGCGGGGAGGCATCGATCCCGAGAGCGACGCGCGGACGGCCGGGCCGGGCGGCGAGCTCGCGGAGGAAGCCGCCGGTGCCCGTGCCGACGTCCAGGACGACGTCCTGCGGGCCGACCGCGAGCAGGTCGGCCGCGGCGGCGAGCGCGGGCCGCTCGAGCCCGAGCTGGAGGTCGTACCAGCGCGCAATCCGGTCCCAGTCGACCGCGTAAGATCGAGCCATGGCGCCGCGTGTGATCAGCATTCTCGAGGGCGGGACCTTCGTCGTTTCGGATCCGAACGGTGACATCGTCGCCGATCCCCTGAACGCGCTCGGGCTCTTCCACCGCGACACCCGCTTCCTGTCGCGCTGGCGGCTGACCATGGACGGCCACCCGCTGTGCCGCTCTCTCGACCGACGATCTCGTCTACTTCAAGGCCCAGTTCTTCCTCGTGCCGGGGCCCGGGGACGTCTACACGAGCTCCAAGGTCTCCGTGATGCGCCAGCGGGCGGTCGGGGACGGCTTCCACGAAGATCTCACGGTCTTCAACTACGGCTCGGAGCCGATCGAGACCGAGCTGCGGATCGAGGCTGCCGCGGACTTCGCCGACCTGTTCGAGGTCAAGGACGCGCTCGCGAAGAAAGGCTCGACCTACCAGCGCGTCGAGGACGGCAGGATCGTGCTCGGATACGAGCGCGAGACGTACCGGCGGGAGACGTGGATCTCGGCGACGGCGCCCGAGGCGGAGATCGACGACGAGGGGATCCGCTTCCGGATTCGCGTCCCGCCGCAGGCGAGCTGGACGACGTGCCTCGAGGTCGTGACGGCCGTCGACGGCACGGACAACGCGGATCGCCGCGCGCTGCCGCTCACACGACGACCTGGCGGCCCGGCCGACCATGAACGCGAGCCTCGACGAGTGGATTGCCGACGCGCCGACGCTCGAGTCGAGCTGGAGCCCGCTCGAGGGGGTCTACCTCCGGAGCCTGGTCGATCTCGCCGCGCTTCGCTACCACCCCGAGGTGGTCCCGGATCATGCCGTGCCCGCAGCCGGCCTGCCGTGGTTCATGACGCTCTTCGGCCGTGACAGCCTGATCACGAGCTTCCAGGCCCTGCCGTTCCAGTCCGAGCTCGCCGGGACGACCCTGCGGGTCCTGGCTTCCCGCCAGGGAATGAGAACAGACGAGTTCCGTGACGAGGAGCCGGGGAAGATCCTGCACGAGCTGCGGCGCGGCGAGCTCACCGCGTTCGAGGAGCGCCCTCATTCGCCCTACTACGGGAGCGCCGGACTCGACGATGCTGTTCCTGATCCTGCTCGACGAGTACGAGCGCTGGACGGAGGACCGTGCTCTCGTGCGAGAGCTCGAGCAGAACGCCCGGGCTGCGCTCGAATGGATCGACGAGCACGGCGACCGGGACGGCGACGGCTACGTCGAGTACGAGCGCCGCAACGCGGAGACCGGCCTCGAGAACCAGTGCTGGAAGGACTCCTGGGACTCGATCCTCCTCCCGGACGGGACGCTCGCCCCTCTTCCCCGAGCGACGTGCGAGCTCCAGGGATACGTCTACGACGCGAAGATCCGCTGCGCGAGGCTCGCCCGCCACGTCTGGGGGGACGACGGGCTCGCGGACCGGCTCGAGCGGGAGGCCGACGATCTCAGGAAGCGGTTCAACGAGGACTTCTGGGTGGACGACGGCGAGTTCTTCGCGCTCGCCCTGGACGGCGAGAAGCGCCAGGTGCAGACGCTCACGTCGAACATCGGCCACCTGCTCTGGAGCGGGATCGCCGACGAGGACAAGGCGGCCCGCTGTGTCGCGCACCTGATGGGAGAGCGCCTCTTCTCGGGGTGGGGCGTTCGCACGATGGCCACCGGCTACGCGGGCTACAACCCGATCGGCTACCACACGGGCACGGTCTGGCCGCACGACAACTCGCTGATCTGCCTCGGCCTCGCCCGTTACGGGTTCCGCGACGAGGCCTCGCGGATCGCCTACGCGCTCAGCTGGGCGGCCGCGCTCTACTTCGACGACCGTCTCCCAGAGGCGTTCGCCGGCTACCCGCGCGAGGCGACGCACTTCCCGGTCGAGTATCCGACCGCGTGTAGCCCGCAGGCCTGGGCCGCCGGCGCGCCGCTCGTCTTCGTGCGCACGATGCTCGGACTCGAGCCGAAGGGCTCACGGCTGCTCGTCGAGCCTGCGCTGCCGCCGGAGATCGCGTGGATCGAGCTGGAGGGCGTGCGCGGCCCGTGGGGATCGGCGGATGCGGTCGCGGGCGAGCCCGCCGAGCACGAGCTGCGCGCGTCGATGCGAACTGCCGTGCGGCGACCGAAGGAGCTGTCGCTCGGCTCGCTCGGCGTCCACGCCGGGGCGCGCGTCGGTGGAGCTCCCACCGCCGTGCCGTTGCCGGGGAACGCTCGTGAGTTCTTCGAGATGATCGCGCGCTCCGACAGCGTCTGGCCGAACAGCCGGACCGGGACGTGCCGGTTCGACGTTGGCGGCGCCGGCAGCTGGCGGTTCGCGATCGAGGACGGCCGGGTGTCGGTCTCCGAGAGCGACGCCGAGTCCGATTGCACCCTGGAGCTTCCGGAAGACGTCCTGATGCGGATCATCCGAGGCGAGCAGGACGCCTCGACGGCGTACCTCCGCGGGCTGATGCGGATCCGGGGGGACATGGAGCTCGCGGACGAGTTCCGCCGTTACGTGCTCGGCATGCGCGGCTCCTGAGGCCCCTCTCGGAGCGCCGCCTCGATCCGCTCGAGCCGAGCGTCCAGACGCTGGATCGCTGTCGCCAGATCGAGCTCCTCCTCCTCGATCGCCGCGTCCTGCTCCTCCTCCCGGCGGACAACGAGATCGGACACGATGACCGCGGTCAGGATCGAGACGAACGCGACGCCGAGGATCATCACGAGGCTCGCCACGATCCGGCCGGCGGTCGTCGTCGGCACCACGTCGCCGTACCCGATCGTCGTCACCGTCTGCACGGCCCACCACATGCCGAGCCCGGGATCGCCGAAGTTGTCCGGGTCGATCCCCCACATGATCAAGCCGGTCGCGACCACGACGACGCCCATCGCGATCGCGACCGCCGCGAGGCCACGCCTGAGCACGCGCAGCGTGTGACGCCGGCCGGACGCGGGCTTGGCTGCAGAGGTGCTCTTGGGCACGGGCAGGAGTTCGGCGCCCCCTGTGGCGTGACCTGCCGGGCGCTTCACCTCTGCGGACGATGGAGGGAACGCGCCGTGGCGGTTGAATCACGGCACACGACGAACGGGGAGGGGACGTGAACGCAGCGGATCGACAGGAGCAGTCGACGCGCCCGAGCGGCTGGCGCGAGATCGAGTTTCCGCGCATCGGTGGCTGGGACTTCGATGACCCGCGCCACGAGTGGCGCCGCCTCTTCTCCGAGCTTCTCGGCACGTTCTTCCTCGTGCTCGTCGGCGCCGGCGGCGCGGTCGTCGCGGCCCAGTCGGGCGGCGCCATCGGCCGCGCGACGGCCGTGGCCGCGCCCGGGCTCATGGTCATGGCGATCATCCTCTTCATGGGCGCCGTGTCGGGCGCGCATCTGAATCCGGCTGTCAGCATCGCGTTCGCGGCCCGCGGTGACTTCCCCTGGCGGCGCGTTCCGGGGTACATCATCGTGCAGCTGCTCGGGGCGACCCTCGCGTGCCTCGTGCTCTGGGGGATTCTCGGCAAGATCGGCGGCCTCGGGGCGACCGAGCCCGGCGTCGGGGTGAGCGACGCCGAGGCGATGCTCTTCGAGCTCCTCCTCACGCTCGGCCTCGTCAGCACGATCCTCGGCACCGCCTCGGGAGCGCAGAACGTCGGGCTCTTCGGAGCGCTCGCCGTCGGTGGGTACATCATCCTCGCCGGCTTCTGGTCGAGCCCGATCAGCGGCGCGTCGATGAACCCGGCGCGGTCGTTCGGCCCGGACCTCGCGAACGGCGACTTCTCGAACTACTGGGTCTACATCGTCGGTCCGCTCGCCGGGGCGCTGATCGCCGTCGCCTTCGGGTGGGTCCTCCGCGGCCCGGGCGGCGGCCGCAGCGGCAGCGCCGCCGCCCAGGGCCGAATCGGCGTTCTCGAGACGACGCGCGACCAGGATTAGCCGATCGGGCGGGACAGGTCCCGCCCCTACATCTTCGTGGGTCCGTGTCCGGCCCGCGCGGGCTCAGCTCTCGGGCGGCGTCCGCTCCTCGCGGATCGCCTCCCGGACGAGCGTCTTGACGTCGTCGCGGGAGGGGCCCTGGCCCATCCGCGAGATGACGACGCTCACGACCGTGATCAGGTAGAGGCTGCCGAAGATCGTCTCGAACACGGCCAGCGACCGTCCGAGGTTGGTGGCGGGCGTGAGATCGCCGTACCCGAGCGTCGCGAGCGTCACGTAGCTGAAGTAGACGCGCTCGGAGAGCGTTCCATCCGTTCCCTCGGCGAAGTACGCGACATCGGACACGCGCGCGACGACCGTGATCAGGAAGGTGAAGAAGAGGCCCAGGAGCAGGTAGATCGAGAGCGCCGCGAAGACCGTCTGGAGGTTGACCGTACGCTCGTCGCGCAGGCCGATCACGATCGCCGCCGGGATGCCGGCGATGAGGAGCACCGACACGGTCGCGTTCGCCGTCTGGCCCCCGGTATCGCCGAGGAGGAGCGCGAGGACCGAGCCGAGCACCACCGCGCCCGTCACCCAGACGGCGATTCGCAGGACCCAATGGGCCACACGCGAGGCCCAGATGGCCGCGACGAGCGCCAGGCCGCAGACGATCGTCGTGATCGAGCCACCCACCTTTCCCTCCGGGATCGCCATCGTCACGGCCATGATCAGGAGGACGAGCCCGCAGACGAGGACGAACCGCGGGCCGGTGTTCTGCCTGCGCCCGCGACAGAAGGCGACCACGTCGGGCCGCGGGGGTGTGTGCCACCGGCTCGCTCACGAGATCGAGTTTGATCGACCGCCTGTCAGATTGTCCAGCCGTGCCGGATCGGGACAGACAATGCCCGACATGACATCATCCGCCCGGCACGATGGACGCCAGCGCGGCAATTCTCGCCATCATCGCGGCGGCGAGCTTCGCCCTCGCGGCCACCCTCTGGCAGAAGGCCTCGATGAGCCTGGAGGGCGTGACCTTCAAGCACCCGAAGTCGTTCCTCAAGCTCGTCACGGCCTGGGTGTGGCTCCTCGGGCTCGCGGCGCAGATCGCGGGCATCGTGCTCCAGGGCGCCGCGCTCGATCGCGGACGCGTCTCGATCGTCCAGCCGCTGCTCGTCACGACGATCATCTGGGCGATCCCGCTCGGCTACTTCCTGACCGGCCAGGCGGTCGTGCGGCGCGAGATCCTCGGCGCCGCCGTCACGGTGGCGGGACTCGCCGTCTTCGGCGTCTACGGCGACCCCAGCGCGGGGGTCGACGACGCGCCGGCATCCTCCTGGAGCAGCGCGATCATCGTCATCGCCGCCCTCTGCGTCGCCCTGCTCCTGTTTGCCAACCGGGGCGGCCCGGGCACCAGGGCGGCGATGTTCGGGACGACCGCCGGGATCCTCTACGGCCTCTCCGCCACGCTCATGAAACCCGTGGTCGAGAACCTCCACACCGAGGGTTTGGACGTCTTCGCCGGCTGGGAGGTCTGGGCGATGATGATCGCGGGGCTCGTCGGCTTCCTGCTCCAGCAGATCTCGCTCTCTACCGGAAGGCTGGTCGCGTCCGTCGCCACCGTGTCCGTCGCGAACCCGGTCGTCAGCGTGATCCTGGGGGCGCTCGTCCTCGAGGAGAACCTGAGCCAGGACCACCTCGTCCTCGCGATCAGCGGGCTTGCGATCGCCCTCCTCGGCGCGGCGGTCATCGCGGCCACCCAGGAGAAATCCAAGAAGGGAGCGGTCGAGACGGGAGGCGAGCCGGCGACGGCGGCGACCGCCGCCGCACCGGACGTCCCGTCGACCACCTGAGGGACGGCGTCGTGACACCGTGCGTACCCACCCATGCCACTGACGCTCCAGATCCTGATCTACGCGCTTGTCGCGGCCTTCAGCCCGGTCGTCCTCGTCACGACGCTGACGGTGCTCCTGAGCGGGCGAGGGCCCCTGAACGGGCTCGCGTACGCGGTCGGCTTCATGGGCGCGCAGCTCGTCGTCTGTGCGATCGGCTTCGCGCTCGGCGCGGCGGTGACGTCGGAACCGTTCAGCGGCGAGACCACGATCCTCGGCGTCCTCGAGGTCCTGCTCGGAGTGGCGCTGCTCGCCGAGGCATTGCGCCGGCACCGGCATCCCGAGCTCCGTCGCCCGCCTCGTCCGCGGCCGAGGCTCGACGCGGTGAAGGCCAAGTTCGCCACGAGGCTCCAGCATCTGCGGCCCGGGCTCTCGCTCTCGCTCGGACTGGTGGTCGGCGTCGGTCCGAAGCGGCTCCTGCTCACCTTGCTCGCCGTCGCAGAGATCAACGTCGCGTCGCTGCCGGCGATCGAGGAGGCGGCGCTGATCGTGCTGTTTATCGCGGTTGCGAGCATCCCGGTGGTCGTCCCGGTCGGTATCTACGTCGTGGCTGGGCGCCGGGCGGAGGGCTGGGTCGAGGCGACGGAGGCCTGGCTCACGGAGCATCAGACCGACCTCGGGCTCTACTCGACGGCGGTTGTCGGCCTCCTGTTCGTCTCCGTCGGAATGACACGCTTCTTCTAGGAGGACGTTCTTCTAGGAGAATGCGAGCGACGATGGCAAAGGGAGCGGTGAGATGACGGAGCCGACCGGCCGGACCTACGGTGAGGCTGTAGCGTGGACTCCGGCGCGTCCACGCCTCAGCGCCCCGCGCGTCGTGCTCTCGTGGCTCGCGGGGGCCGCGTCGCTGATGGTCGCAGCGTGGATCGTCCCCGGCGCCGAGGTGAACGGGTTCGGCGGGGCGCTGCTCGCCGCCCTCGTGATCGCGATCCTGAACGCGCTCCTCCCGCCGCTGATCGCGGCGATGCGACTGCCGCTCATGCTGCTGGTCGGGTTCGTGCTCGTGCTCGTGCTCGACGCGCTCATGCTGCTCGCGGCCGACAGCATCACCGGCGGCGACTTCTCGGTGGACTCGTTCGGGTCGGCACTCCTTGTCGCGCTCGTCGCGTCCGCGGTCGGCGTAGCCCTCGACGTGGTCCTGGGGACGAACGACGACGACACGTACACGTTCCGCGTGACCCAGCGGATCGCCCGTCGCTCGGGCGAGCGGGTGCGTACCGATGCGCCCGGAGTCGTCTTCCTCGAGATCGACGGGCTCGCGCTGCCCGTGCTTCGCCGAGCGATGCGCGACGGAAGCGCACCGACGATGGCCGGCTGGCTCGCCGACGGCTCCCACCGGCTCACCGAGTGGGAGACCGACCTCTCGTCCCAGACGGGGGCGTCCCAGGCGGGGATCCTGCTCGGCTCCAACGAGGACATTCCCGCCTTCCGCTGGGTCGAGAAGGAGACGGCTACGCTCATGACCTGCTCGGCCCCGCCCGACTGCGCCGAGATCGAGCGGCGGCACGCGACGGGGATCGGCCTCCTGAACGACGGAGGTGCGAGCCGCGGCAACCTTCTCTCGGGAGAAGCCGACCACATGATCCTGACCGTCAGCAAGATCGAGGCCGAGAAGCAGTCGAATCCGGGGTACCGGGCGTTCCTCGCGAACGGATTCAACGTGACGAGGATTCTCGTCCTGATCTTCTGGGAGGTCGTCCTCGAGATGCTCGCGGCCTCACGGCAGAAGAGCCGCGACGTACGTCCACGCGGACACCGCGGCGGCATCTATCCCCTGCTGCGCGCCGTCCTGTGCGTCTTCATCCGGGATCTCATCGTGTACGGCGTCCTGACCGACATGATGAAGGGCCGACCTGCGGTCTACGCGACGTTCTCGAGCTACGACGAGGTCGCGCACCACTCGGGGCTCGAGCGCTCGGACACGCTCGAGGCGCTCCGCAAGCTCGACCAGCACTTCGCGCGCATCGACCACGCCCGCCGCTACGCGGCCCGCCCGTACGAGATCGTGGTGCTGTCGGACCACGGCCAGACGCAGGGCGCGACGTTCAAGCAGCGCAACGGCTACGGGCTCGACGATCTGGTGGAGCGCTCCCTCGCGAACGGCGACGTCACCGAGATCGCCGGCGGCGACGAGCAGAGCTCGATGGTCGGCCATGCCCTGAACGAGGCGACTGGTAAGAAGAAGGAGAAGCGGGCGAAGAACGACGTCTCGGACAAGCACGTGGTCGTCCTCGGGTCGGGAAACCTCGGGCTCGTCTACCTGATGGAGGAGCAGCGCCGCTTGACGCTCGAGGAGATCGACGAGCGCCATCCACGACTTATTCCCGAGCTGCGCGAGCATCCTCACGTCGGCTGGCTGCTCGTTCGCTCGAGCGAGCGCGGCCCGCTCGTGCTCGGCAGGGCCGGGACGCGCTACCTCGCGGACGGCCGGATCGACGGCGAGGATCCTCTCGCGACGTTCTCGCCGACCGCGGCCCAGCACCTGCTGCGGACGGACGGCTTCCGGCACGTCGCCGACATCATGGTCGGCAGCTTCTTCGATCCCCAGCTCGACGAGGGGTGCGCGTTCGAGGAGCTCATCTCCTTCCACGGAGGGATCGGCGGCCCCCAGACGCAGCCGTTCATCCTCTCGCCCGTGGCGCTCCCGCTGCCGGCCGAGCAGATCGTCGGCGCCGCGGCGGTTCACGGCGTGCTGAGGGGCTGGCGGCTGGCGCTGAACGGCAAGCCAGCCTGAGCTCCGCTCCGCGCTCACCCGGCGACTGCCACGCAGTATTAGGATCTGATCGGCTCAACGGCAAGAGTGGGAGGTAACGAATGGCGGACCTGATCGCGATCGGGTACGACGACATGGACACTGCGGCTCATGCGCTCGACGAGGTTGACCGGCTGCGTGGCGATCTCCTGATCGAGGCCGACGCCGCGGCGGCGATCGTCTGCAAGGAGGACGGCAAGTTCCGCGTCACCACGAACCACCACGAGGTCGGGACGGGCTCGGTGTGGGGCATGTTCTGGGGCCTGCTCTTCGGCATGCTCTTCTTCGTCCCGGTCCTCGGCATGGCCGTGGGGGCGGGGCTCGGGGCGCTGATGGGCAAGGTCGCGAAGTCGAGCATCGACAAGGAGTTCCAGGAGCAGGTGCGCGACATGCTGAAGCCGGGCACGTCGGCGCTCTTTCTCGTGGTCGAGAAGGTCACGCCCGACAGAGCCGTCGAGGCGCTCAGCGCCTACGGCGGAAACGTGCTCAAGACCTCGCTCTCGGAGGAGGACGAGAAGGAACTCCAGGAAGCGCTCCACGGCAAGGCCGCTGCCTGACTCGGGATTCGTAAGCTGCTACCAGAAGGAGAGCACTATGGCAATTGGACCCGTCCAGCTCATCGTCCTGGGCTTCGATCATCCGGAGTTCCACGGTGAGATCATCGAGGAGCTCGAGAGGCTCCGTGAGAGCGACACCGTTCGCGTCATCGATGCGCTCGCGGTGCACAAGGACGCGGGCGGCGAGATCGAGGTCGCCCATCTGAGCAACCTGTCCAAGGACGAGGCGATCGAGCTCGGCAGCAAGGTCGGTGCGCTCATCGGGCTCGGAATCGAGGGCGAGGAGGGCGCCGAGGCCGGCGCGGTTGCCGGAGCGGAAGCGGCGGCCGACGGGATCCAGGTGTTCTCGGACGAGGACGCCTGGGACGTGATCGAGGAGATCCCGAACGACTCGGCGGCCGCGCTGATCCTGCTCGAGCATCACTGGGCCGTCCCGCTTCGCGACGCGATCGCGCGCGCCGGCGGGTTCCGAATCTCGGACGGCTTCATCAGCCCGCTCGACCTGGTTGCGATCGGGCTCGTGACCGCCGAGGAGGCGCAGCAGCTTCACGACATGAACACGGGCGCCCGGAGCGGGTAGCCCCGAGCGGTTAGCCTTCAGGAAGGAACGACGAGGAGGAGGTTCGAGATGATGGGATCTCGCAGGGTGGCCCGGCGCACGTCGCGCCGCGTGGCCCGCCGCCGGTAGGGATGTGACTCGTGGGCGTCTGGTCGGCGTCCGCGAATGTGGGAGGCCCGCCGTCCCGGTGAGACCGAGCGGCGGGCCGTTACATGCCCGGCGCGCAAGCGCTGCCGTCCTGTGCGTTTCCGCGCCTTCATCCGGTTCGCACGATGGAAACCGCGACGTCCGGTCTGACAATCCGCCTACGGGCCGGGGATCGCCCCGGCGCACCGATGAACTAGGAGGTTCGACGTGCCACTAGCAGTCGACTATCCGTTCCTGGACATCCTCTGGTCGATGCTCATCTTCGCGCTGATCGTAATGTACGTCTGGGTCGTGATCATGTGCCTGGCCGACAACTTCCGCCGGCACGACCACGGCGGCGGCGCGAAGGCGGGCTGGACGATCTTCATCATCTTCTTGCCACTGCTAGGCGTGCTCACGTACATGATCGCGAGGCCGAACGTCGGGGAGGAGGGCGTCTGACACGAAGCTCCCGACCGGGCGATCAGGAAGCGGGCTGGCGTAGGATGCGCGCGCGTGACGGATCCGGGTCCGACCCCGCCGACCGATCCAGGCTCGCTCCTCCGGAGCAGGCAGTATCAGGTGCTGCTCGTAATCGCGGCCGTGATCGGCCTGCTCGTGTCGCTCGCGGCGTGGGGCTTCCTCGAGGCCATCTACTACATCCAGCACGGCGTGTACGACGATCTCCCGCCGGATCTGGGATTCGACAGCGTTCCCTGGTGGTGGCCGCTTCCGTGGCTGGCCCTGGCGGGAGCGCTGGTCACCTTCGCGATCAAGCGGCTCCCGGGCCGGGGCGGCCACGTCCCGGCGGACGGCCTCGCGGTGGGCGGTGCGCCGACGCAGCCGATCGATCTTCCGGGCGTGCTGCTGGCGGCCCTCGCCACGGTCGGCCTCGGGCTCGTGCTGGGGCCCGAGGCACCGCTGATCGCGCTCGGTGTGGGCCTCGGGATCCTGACGATCCGACTGGTCAGAAAGGACGCACCCCAGCAGGCGCTCGCGATGATGGCGGCTGCGGGGAGCTTTGCGGCGATCGCGTCGCTCTTCGGCTCACCCGTCGTCGGCGCGGTGGTCATCATCGAGGCCGCGGGCCTCGGCGGCGCCATGCTCCCGCTCATCCTCCTCCCGGGATTGCTGGCGGCCGGTATCGGATCGCTGGTATTCATCGGCATCGGCTCGTGGACCGGGCTCCCGACCAGCGACTACGCTATCGAGCCGCTCGAGCTCGCCACGTTCTCGACTCCCAGCCTCGCCGACTTCGGCTGGACGATCCTGCTCGCCGTCGTCGTCGCCGTGGCGACCGTCGCCGTGCTCCGGCTTGCCCGCGCCGTCAAGCACGTGGTCGACAAGCGGCCGCTCGTCCTCACGATCGCCGCTGCGCTCGCGGTCGGCGGCCTTGCGATCACCTACTCCCAGGCGACCGACGAGTCGGAGAACTCGGTCCTGTTCTCGGGTCAGGACGCCTTCGGCGCGCTGGTCGGCCCCGGCGCGGACCTGGCGCTCTCGACGCTCGCCTTGCTGCTCGCGTTCAAGGGCCTCGCCTGGGCGCTCTCGCTCGGGAGCTTCCGCGGCGGCCCCACGTTCCCGGCGCTGTTTCTCGGCGCCGTGGGAGGTCTGCTGGCCGCGCACCTTCCCGGGTTCTCGGAGACGCCGGCGGTGGCCGTCTGCATGGCCGCCGCGGCCGTCGCCGTGCTATTGCTTCCCCTGTCGTGCACGATCATCGTCCTGATCTTCGTGTCCGGATCGGGGCTGGGCACCTCACCGCTCATCATCGTGTCAGTCGTCATCGCCTACCTCACCGCTAAGTTGCTCTCGTCGCATTCGACCCAGGAGACGGGCGACGCTGCGACCGGCGCGGTGGCAGAAAGAGGGGTCTCAGCATGACCACCGACGTCACTCCAACGGATACCAAGGTCCACGAGGTCGGCCAAGGTACGGCTCGCACGCGTCGGGTCGAGCATTTCACGCCTGCCGAGCGCGCGGCGAGGGGCAAGGCGGCGCGCGTCGACATCCCTCGCTCCGCGCATGCCGCGTGGGAGCCGACGACACAGCGACGCTCGCCCGTCGATCTGCTCGAGGAACAGGCGCAGACGAGGGTGCCTGAGCTCGTCCCGATCCGCTACGGGCGCATGCTCGTCTCGCCCTTCACGTTCTACCGGGGAGGGGCCTACCTCATGGCCGCCGATCTCGCGGGGATGCCGCGCACCGGTCTCCACGTGCAGCTCTGCGGTGATGCGCACCTCTCCAACTTCGGGATGTTCGCCTCGCCTGACCGGCGACTGGTGTTCAGCATCAACGACTTCGACGAGACGTTGCCGGGCCCGTTCGAGTGGGACGTGAAGCGCCTCGTCGCGAGCTTCGAGATCGCGGGGAGAGACCGCGGCTTCGATGAGGCCGACCGTCAGGCGATCAACCGCACGGTCGTGCAGGCGTATCGGGAGCGGATGACGAGCTTCGCAGCGATGCCGAACCTCGATCTCTGGTACGTGCGTCTCGACGTCGAGGAAACGATCCAGCAGTTGCGAGGGCAGGCGAAGAAGAAGGACGTCAAGCAGGTGGAGCGCAACGTTGCCAAGGCTCGTACGAAGGACAGCCTCAAGGCATTCGCCAAGCTCACCGAGATCGTCGACGGCGAGCCTCGCATCAGGAGCGATCCGCCGATCGTCGTGCCGATCGAGGAGCTCATCCCCGCAGACGACCTCCCGCGCTGGCAGGAGTACGTGACCGGCGTGATCCGGTCGTATCGGGGCACGCTCCCGCGGGATCGCCGCAGCCTGATGGAGCAGTACCGGTACGTCGACGGCGCCCGGAAGGTGGTCGGCGTCGGAAGCGTCGGAACGCGGGCCTACATCATGCTGCTGCTCGGGCGGGACGGAGAGGACCCGCTATTCCTCCAGTACAAGGAGGCGCAGGCCTCCGTCCTCGAGCCGTTTCTCGGCAAGAGCGAGTTCGCGAACTGCGGGCGGCGAGTGGTGGAGGGCCAGCGGCTGACCCAAGCCGCGAGCGACATCATGCTCGGCTGGATCCGCGTCGACGAGGGGCTCGACGGACGGGCACGGGACTTCTACGTCCGCCAGCTCTGGGACGCGAAGGGGTCGGCCCAGATCGAGGTGATGGATCCCCGCCAGATGACGATATACGCCAAGGTGTGTGGAGCCGAGCTCGCCCGCGCGCATGCCCGTTCGGGCGACGCGGTCGCGATCGCCAGCTACCTGGGCTCGAGCGATGCGTTCGACCGCGCGCTCGCGGTTTTCGCGGAGACGTACGCGAACCAGAACGAGCGCGACTACGAAGCGCTCCAACAAGCGGTCGAGAGCGGCAAGGTGGAGGCACAGGCCGGCATATAGGCACGCGCCTCATCTCGTCCGGCCGATCTTGTCCGCCGAGGTGGAGCATGCGGCGACGCCCGGGCTCGGCCGCGCGCCGCTGCGATGGTGCGATTCAGCAGCTGATCGGTGCCCCGCGTCTCCTCCGCCGCGCCGAAGATCGGCCTGGCGCGCGGCTACGACGTCGAATCGGCGCTCGAGAAGCTCTAGACCCATCGCATGGCCGCCCCGGCTCGTCTAGCCTGACCCAGAGTGACGGCTCACTCGCAACTCGACGTTCCGTCGATTCCCGATGCGCCGCCTGCGTTTCACCTGCTCGCAAAGCCGACAGGCGCCGTGTGCAATCTCGACTGCGCGTACTGCTTCTTCCTCTCGAAGGAGATGCTGTATCCGGGGAGCCGCTTCCGGATGGCGGACGAGCTGCTCGAGACGTATGTTCGCCAGCTCGTCGAGGCTCACGCCGGCTCGCCCGAGGTGACGATCGCCTGGCAGGGAGGCGAGCCGACCCTCATGGGAGTCGACTTCTTCCGCCGCTCAGTCGAGCTCGCGCGCTCCTTTGCCCTGCCCGGCCAGCGCGTCGTCCACACGATCCAGACTAACGGGACGCTCATCGATCGGGAATGGGCAGAGTTCTTCACCGCGGAGGGCGTGCTCGTCGGCTTGTCGATCGACGGGCCCCGCGAGCTGCACGACGCCTACCGGGTCGACAAGGGCGGCAAGGGCAGCTTCGACCGGGTGATGCGCGGGCTCGCGTTCCTCCAGGAGACAGGGGCCGAATGGAACGCGCTGACCACGGTGCACGCGGCCAACGGAGACCGAGGCCATGAGGTGTACCGATTCCTGCGCGACGAGTGCGACGCCCGTTTCGTCCAGTTCATCCCGATCATCGAGCGGGTCTCGGCGGAAGCTTCGGCCGGCGACGAGTGGTCGTCCTGGCGAGACAGGCCGCTCTACACGCAGGCCGGCAACGATGTGACCGCGCGATCGATCGGGCCGGAGCAGTACGGACGGTTCCTCGTGGACGTGTTCGAGGAGTGGGTGCGCCGGGACGTCGGAGTCGTCTACGTCCAGATGTTCGATGTCGCGCTCGCGAATTGGGTGGGTGAGCCGCCCGGGCTCTGCGTGCACACGGAGACGTGCGGTCAGGCCCTCGCGCTCGAGCACACCGGCGACCTCTACTCATGTGACCACTTCGTGGAGCCCGACTACAAGCTCGGGAACATCGGGTTCACCCATATGCTCGAGCTCGTTGCGTCGCCGCAGCAGCGGCAGTTCGGGCTCGACAAG